>NZ_SADP02000001.1:0-562028 GCF_004010375.2 Mesorhizobium sp. M2E.F.Ca.ET.209.01.1.1
CGGGCCCCAGCTCATCCACGGTTTAGGCTACCTGAGGGGTGACGGGCTCTCGATCGCCGCCACGGATCAGGCAAACACCTGGTCCGTGGCACCCTCAACATGCACGATTCCAAACACACAAGGGGTGTTCCAGCGGAGTGAGAGGCTAGCAAACTTGCCGTCTCCTCCGGCGACGCCAAGCTGGAGCACCCCTCATCCGTCGCCTTCGGCGACACCTTCTCCCGCAAGGGGAGAAGGGAAGCACTTCACCGCCCTCTTGCAATCCGCCCTTCCCCCGGTGTACCCAATCTCCCAACTCGAACATCTGGAAAGGAGGGCTGCGTGTTTATCGATCACCATCGTCAGCGTGGCCCGATTTGCGCCCTGCGAGCTTGCTTGCAGGGCTGACCGGACGGTCCGGGTTTTCCCGTTTCGATTTTTGGTCTGCCCTTCGTGGTGCCGTTAAGCTGATCGGTTGATCGGCCAGCGCACCGTCAAAGTGCATCAGCCGGACTTTCCGGCAAGACCAGAGAAATCGACATGGCCTTGATCAGCCTCAAATCCCTCGGCGTCACCATGGGTGCGCCGCTCTTCTCCAATCTCGATCTCACCATCGGCGCGAGCGACCGGCTCGGCATCGTCGCGGCCAATGGCCGTGGCAAGTCCACATTGCTCAAATGCCTGGCCGGCGAATTCGAACCCACAGCCGGCGACATCACCCGCTCGCGCGGCCTGCGCGTCGGCCATGTCGAGCAATCCGTTCCCGAGGCGCTGCTCGATCGCAGCTTTCATGACGTCGTCGCCGATGCCTTGCCGGCCGAGCAGCGCGACAGCGAGCTTTGGCGGGTCGACGTGGTGCTGGATTCGCTCGACGTGCGGGAAGACATGCGCGGCCGGCCGATGCGCGCGCTGAGCGGCGGCTGGCAGCGGCTGGCGTTGATTGCCCGCGTCTGGGTCACCGATCCGGACGTGCTTCTGCTCGACGAGCCGACCAATCATCTCGACCTCGCCAGGATCAGCCAGTTGGAGGACTGGCTCAACGCGCTGCCGCGCGACGTGCCTGTGATCGTCGCCAGCCACGACCGCGCTTTCCTTGACGCCACCACCAACCGCACGCTGTTCCTGCGTCCGGAGGACTCACCGGTGTTCGCTCTGTCCTATTCGCGTGCCAGGCAGGCGCTCGACGAGCTCGACGCCGCAACGGCGCGCAAGTTCGAGCGCGACATGAAGATTGCTCAGCAGCTGCGCAAGCAGGCCGCCAAGCTGAACAACATCGGCATCAATTCAGGCAGCGACCTTTTGACGGTGAAAACCAGGCAGTTGAAGGAGCGGGCCGAGAAACTCGAGGACGCAGCGGTGGCCGCGCATCGCGAGCGTTCGGCCGGCGCAATCAGGCTGGCGAACCGCGGCACCCACGCCAAGGTGCTGATCACGCTGGAGGACGCGGCGGTCGAAACGCCCGACGGCGCGCTGCTGTTCAAGACCGGCAAGCGCCATATCTGCCAGGACGATCGCATCGTGCTGCTCGGCCGCAACGGCGTCGGCAAGACGCGCTTCATCGCCATGATCCGCAACGCCATCGCCGAACCGGGCTCGATCGCGAACATCAAGGTGACGCCGTCGACCGTGCTCGGCTACAGCGATCAGGCGCTGTCGGGCATCGATGGCAGCGACACGCCGCTGGCGATGATCTCGCGGCGGTTCGAGGTCGGCGAGCAGCGGGCGCGTTCGCTGCTCGCCGGCGCCGGCGTTGCCATCGAAATGCAGGAGCGGAAGATCGGCACTCTGTCCGGCGGACAGAAGTCGAGGCTGATGATGCTGGTGCTGAGGCTCATCCATCCCAATTTCTATCTGCTCGACGAGCCGACCAACCATCTCGACATCGACGGCCAGGAAGCGCTGGAGGAGGAACTGCTGAAGCATCAGGCTAGCTGCCTGCTCGCCTCGCACGACCGCTCCTTCATCCGCACGATCGGCAACCGCTTCTGGCTGATCGAGAAGCGGCGGCTGACTGAAGTCGATGACCCGGAGGCGTTCTTCCGCTCCGTCGCCGAAACGCCGAACTGAGAGACGATACACCCGCCGGGCCGTCACCGCCGGCCCGGCAATACTTTTCCATCAGCTAAAAAAGGAGCATCTTGGATTGCTCAGCCATGGAGGGAACGGGCCATGCGTGCAGTGGAAATCGTCAGCAATCTCTACAAAGCCTATGCGGACCGCGACATCGAGGGCGCCTTGTCGCAGTGCGCCGAGGACGTCGTGTTCCGCTGGATTGCCGATCCCCGGCAATCGCGTCATGCCGGCACCGCGCATGGCAAGCAGGAATTCCTCTCCAGGCTGCTGGCGCTCGACGATGACTTCGAATACCGCCACTTCGTCCCGGTCGAGATCATCGACGGCGGCGACAAGGTCGCAGCACAGGTCGAAATCCACATGACGCGTCGCACCACCGGCGAGGAGCTCATCATGCGCACCGCCAATTTCTGGACCGTCCGCGACGGCGAGATCATCGAGATGGTGGAATATTACGACACCGCGCTGGCGGCGTCGGTGTTCTGAAAAAGTTTTGGGCGATCTGTCGGATCGCCTGTTGCCGCCTCGTCCTTGGGATGCCGACACGATGATGCCGGCATCAACCAGGGAGAACCATCATGTCGGTACTGTCGTCCATCGGCCGCCTCGCCAACCGGTATGCCCAGGCGCGTGCCCGTCACCGCAGCGAGCGCATCCTGCTTTCGCTGCCCGCAGAGCTGCGCAAGGACATCGGCTTTCCGGAGATTTTCGAAACGCGCGAAAGCCGCCGCGCCACCACCTTCTCCGCGAAGGTCATATAAAATGATGCTTTCAATGCGATTGTCTTGCGGCCGCGCGGCTGCAACGCAAGGCGCTTAAAAAGAATTTCTGGAGGCATGTAGGATCGCCGCCGCTTCGTCCGTCCTTGGGCCGCAAGCCAGGTCAAACTCCGTGAAGAGGAACACGAATATGAACGATCAGACCCCGCCCCGCGCCAAGGTTCTTGGCGGATTGACCCCCTACCTGCAGGTCGACGGCGCCATCAAGGCCGCCGAATTCTACAAGAAGGCTTTTGGCGCGGAGGAAGTGTTCGCCTATCCGCCGGACGACAAGGGCCGCACCATGCACATCCATCTCTACGTCAACGGCTCGACGCTGATGCTGGGCGATGCCTATCCGGAACACGGCCATCCGCACCAGGCGGCGCAAGGCTATACGCTGCAGCTCCATCTCGGCAGCGACGACATCGATGCCTGGTGGAAGCGCGCGGTCGATGCCGGTTGCGAAGTCGTCACCCCGCTGCAGGTGATGTTCTGGGGCGACCGCTGGGGCCAGGTGAAGGACCCCTTCGGCGTCGCCTGGGCGATGAACGCGCCGGTGAAGTGAACCGTCTGCCTCTCCCTCTGTGAGAGAGGTCGGATTGCCCCGATTTGCCCTTCGCAAATCGGCTGGCAATCCGGGTGTGGGGTAGCTTGGCGCCAGGCTGGAGCACCCCTCATCGGTCTCGGCGCTGCGCGCCGATCCACCTTCTCCCGCAACGGGAGAAAAGAAGGTCACGCCCAACCAAGGAGTTTCGTCATGTCCTATGTCGATGGTTTCGTGATTGCCGTGCCAAAGGCAAATCTCGAGGACTACAAGAAGCTGGCCAACACCGCGGGCCCGATATGGATGGAGCACGGCGCGCTCTCCTATGTCGAATGCATCGGCGACGACGTGCCCTATGGCGAGCTGACCTCGTTCCCGCGCGCCGTTCAGGCCAAGGACGACGAGATCGTCATCTTCGCCTGGGTGGTCTACGAATCCAGACAAAGCCGCGACGCGGTCATGGCCAAGGTGATGGCCGATGAGCGCCTCAAGATGGACTGGTCCGCCATGCCGTTCGACGGCAAGCGCATGATCTTCGGCGGCTTCCAGCCATTTATCGAGCTTTGAGGAACTGACGGAGCGCCAGTCTGGTTGGTCGCAAGCCCTTTGCGCTTGGCCGAGACGCCCGTCAGGTCGTCATCCACGGGCGAAGCAAGGAGCGAAGCGACGCGGCGCAGACCCGAGGATCCATTCCGTTACCTATGAGTGTCACCGCGGTGCAGAACGATCTCTGTTCTGCACCGCCTTACCCCTCGCTCGAGGTCACGGCATGGATCCTCGGGTCTACGCGCCCGCTTCGCTCCCGCTCCGCCCGTGGATGACGAAGGCGAGAAGCGCGATCAAACGGTGAAGCGCAGGGAACCGCCGTTCGCAGGCCGGCCTCACCTCAATATCAGCCCAGCTTGTCCAGCAGCGGCTTCAGCCGGTCTCCATAGCGCTTCCACAGATCGACCGAGCCCTGATACATCGGCTGGCGCACCTGCGCGGCGGAAGCGGTACGCACCGGCCGGTCCGTCTCGTGGAACGACAGAACCTTGTCGTCCCAGGGCAGGCCGAGATACGCCATCAGCGCCCGCGTTTGCCCTTCCTGGTCGGCGACGAAATCCTCGTAGCGCACGTCGTGCACGACGCCCGGCAGCACCTTGTGCCAATGCGCCATGATGTCGGTGTAGAGGTTATGAAAATCGGCGAGCTCGCCGAGATCGTAGCCATAGCGGTGGCTGTCGCCGCGGAAATGCACCTTGAAGATCGACAGGCAGGTGGCGGCCGCGTCGCGGGCGCAATGGACGATCTTGGCCTTCGGCAGCATCATGTGCAGGAAGCCGACCAGCATGAAGTTGCCCGGCATCTTGTCGGTGACATGGCGGTAGCCCGGATAGCGGGTATGCAGCATGTCGAGATAGGCTTGACCGGCTTCGGCGAAGGCCTTGTCGGGCATATCGGCGATCCCGGCGGGAAAGCCGCCCGGCATGCTCATCGGAAACTGCTTGCCAACGGCCGTCTTCAGGATGCTCAACTCGCCGGCGCCATAGACTTGCGGATGACTGGCGATGATCTGCTCGACCAGCGTGGTGCCGGAGCGCGGCATGCCGACAACGAAGATCGGCGTATCGTCGGAAACATCGCTCGTCCGGTGCTTCTCGAAGAAGGCCTTGTCGAAGGCGGCCTTCATTGCCTCGAACTCGTCGCGCGTGCGGACCGGATCGTAGTCGATACCCTGGCGGCGGATGGCATTGCCCTCGGCGAAATAGTCGAAAGCGCGGCCATAGTCCTTGAGGTCGTCATGGACCTTGCCGAGACCGAAGGAAAGCTGCATGCGCGCCAGGCTGCCCTGCGGTGCCTTGGCATGCTCGGCTTCCATGCCGGAAAGCTCCTTGTCGCGTTCGGTCTGACGCTTGACCTGGGTCAAAAGCAGCCAGGCTTTGGCCATACCGGGAACAACCGCCACCGCCTGTCGGGCAAGATCGGCGGCTTCGCCGAGCTTGCCCTTCTCCATCATGGCCACGCTGAGCCCGTAAAGCAGCTCGGCGTCCTTCGGACGGATCGACAAGGACTCGCGAAACAGGGCGATCGCCTCATCCAGCCGCCCGGCCTCCTGCAGCGTTTCCGCAAGCCCGATGCGGGCACGGACATGGAACGGGTTGCGGCCGATCGTGCCGCGATAGATCTCCTCGGCGGCGTCGAACTGGCCGAGCTGCTTCAGCGACGAACCGAGATTGTCGCGCGCCGCCAGCTGGTCCGGCTTGATATCCACCGCGCCGCGAAAGAAATCGACTGCGGCGGCGACCCGACCGAGGTCGCGCATGACCGTGCCCATATTGTTGAGGAAGTCGGCGTTCCCGGGCTGCAGCGTCACCGACTGTTCGATGAGATCGAGCCCCTCCTCGCTGCGGCCGGTCTGGTGCAGCAGCAGTCCGAGGAAGTGCAAGGCGGCGGCATGGTTCGGCTGCTGCCCCAGGACCTGCCGATAGAGCGCCTCGGCTTCCTGACGGCGCCCGGCCTGGTGCAGCTGCAGCGCCCGCTGCACATAGGGATCGAGCGGGCTGGCCGTTCCCGGCTTGCCGCCCGCATTCGCCGCTCTTCTTTGATCTCTGTTAATGGGAAACCTGCTGTGTTCGTTGGTCCGCCGGACCTAAGCCATGCGGGCGAGAGATTCAAGGCTAAGCAACACCACGCGCGTTGCGGTGTCTATACCCGCCTGTTGAGGCGGACACCGCGTTGCTTCTCAGCACGGCCCGTCGCCGACGACGCGGTAGTCCGCCGCGCGGGCCTCGCATGCATTCGGAAAGGTGCGCTCTTGCCCATTGCGCCTGGCGCAGACCGGAGCGTATTCGCGTGTGCAGAATGTCTGCTCGCCACCTCCACCACCGCCGTCGCGGCAGGGACCGTCACGCACGATGCGGTAGCCTTCCCTTTCAGCCAGGCAAGCATTGGCGAAGGTCTGGCGATCGCCGCCGCGCCGGGCGCAGACCGGCTGATACTGCATGGTGCAGAGCTGCGGATGCGGCCTGGGCGGGCGCGGGCGCGGCCCATCGTCGACCACCACGGTACAGGCCGCGAGCAGCGCCGCGAGAATGAAAATGACCGGGCCCTGCCAAGAGATTCCCAGCAAGCGCATGTGTCCTCCTCCGTCCGGCGCCCCACGCCACCTCGCGATATCCTCGCACTCCCCGCGGCGAACGCAACCACCGTTTGTGGTGCCGTCAGGCCCTCGGCCGACAGCCTCACCCTGGCCCATGCTTGGCTCGTCTCTGGCCGATGACCCGTGCCGGCACGGGGTCTATCGAGACCCAGCGTTGGACGCGCCGCGGGCCGCCCACGACCGTCGTCTTGCAACCATCACGTTTCCGTGTAATAAATTTCCCCGTTCGGGCATTTGCGACCCGGAGAGCGGAACGTTTTGGACGACCTTTCCCCGATAAGTGTGAATCTCTGACAGCCCCGTTTTTCGGCGGGGGGTTTGACCATGCGCGAATGCATGACCGCCGAAGCAACCACCGGGATTTGCCCAAGGCGCGAGGCAGCGGGCAAACCACAAGACTGACACGGGTGAAGGAGTTTCCCCAATGGCCCAGACCGGTACCGTAAAGTTCTTCAACGCCACCAAAGGCTTCGGCTTCATCACGCCGGATGGCGGCGCCAAGGACGTGTTCGTCCATATTTCCGCGATCGAGGCATCTGGCCTGCGCACGCTGGTCGACGGCCAGAAGGTCACCTTCGACGTCGAGCCGGACCGCATGGGCAAAGGCCCGAAGGCGGTCAACCTGCGCGCCGCCTGATCGGCGCGCAACCGCCTGTCCTTGCGGATGCAATGATGCGGCAGGATCATAAACGGGCTTTTGGACAGGCTCGAAATTGCGAAGGCGCGACCGAACGGTCGCGCCTTTTTTGCGCGCAAATCCTTGGATCGGCAGGCGAAAACTTTCTCTTGCCGATAGCGCTAAAATAAAGGACAAATTTCCTCTCGGGCAATTTGCCGGCCCGAGACTTGACTTGATGGGATCAAAGGAGTTTCCCATGCCGCAGACCGGCACCGTCAAATTCTTCAACCATGCCAAGGGCTTCGGCTTCATCACGCCCGACGATGGCGCGAAGGATGTCTTCGTCCACATTTCGGCTGTGCAGGCGTCGGGCCTTCCCGGTCTTGAGGATGGGCAGAAAGTGACATTCGACACCGAGCCGGACAAGCGCGGCAAGGGTCCGAAGGCCGTCAATCTGTCGATCGGCTAAGCCGGCTCACGACGGATCCGACGGAGGCTTTTCAGGCGGGACCGCTCCCGCCCGGAAACGGGTTGTGCCCGGACTTTCGAAAAATAACCGGCCTCGAAAAAATCGATTACGCCGATTTCCGTTCAGCCTCCGTTCAGCCACGGTCTTCTATTAACCTTTGCTAAAGCCGGTTCGCATCCCCTGAAAAATGCGCGGGCCGGCGCGAAGGAGACCGAAGATGAACCGTTTTCTCAAGACCGCCATCCTGAGCGTTGGCATTGCCGCGACCACCTTGGCCACCTTCTCGGCGGCTAATGCCGATGACTGGCGCTGGCACCATCATCGCAATCATGGCGGCGACGCCCTCGCTGCCGGCGTTGTCGGCCTCGCGGCCGGCGCCCTGATCGGCAGCGCGCTCAGCAACCCCGGGCCGCGCTATTACGAACCGGCCTATGGTGACGACTATTATGTCGCCCGGCCGGTGCGCCGCTACTACGTGCAGCCGCGCGTCGTCTATGCCGACCGCTATGCCGAGCCGTGGACCAGGGCCTGGTACGAATATTGCTCGGACCGCTATCGCACCTTCAATTCGCGGACCGGCACCTTCACGGGCAGCGACGGCGACCAGCATTTCTGCGTCGCCAATTAATATTTAGGGTTCCCTGCCCTAAGCAAAGCGCCGCCTCGAGCGGCGCTTTTTGTTTCTGGCCCGGCCACTCGCCACTGGGCAGGTTGTGCTGAGATTCAGGTCAGGCCGAGTCGAGAGCGGTAGGTTCCGAGAACCGGAGCGGAGCGTACTTTTGGGTACCGGAAGCGCAGGAAACTGCCGCTCGCAGGCCGGCATCACCTGAATATCAGCATAACCTAGGTCAAGAACGGATTGCTCCGCCGCTCGTCGCCAAAGCGGCTGCCCGGCCCGTGGCCGCAGATGAAACCGATATCGTCGCCAAGCGGCAGAAGCTTGTCCTTGATCGAGGCGATCAGCGCGGCGTGGTCGCCGCCGGGCAGATCGGTGCGTCCGATCGAGCCGCGGAACAGCACGTCGCCGACATGCGCGAATTTGGCCGCGCGGTTGTAGTAGACGACATGGCCCGGCGCGTGCCCTGGGCAATGCAGCACTTCGAACACGTGATTGCCGAAGGACACCGTCTCGCCTTCGGTGAGGAAGCGGTCCGGCACGCAATTGCGCACCGGATCGGTCAGGCCGAAACGCTTGGCCTGGTTCTCGAGGTTGGCAAGCAGTGGCTTGTCGGCTTCGTGCGGGCCGATAATGTCGATGCCGAGCGCCTCCTTCAGTTCCATCGCGCCGCCGGCATGGTCGATATGGCCATGCGTGATCCAGATCGCGCCGGCCTTGATGGCATTGTCCTTCAGCGCCTTGAGCACCTGGTCAATATCGCCGCCGGGATCGACGACAACGCCGTTCTTGTCGTCCATGTCGAACAATACGGTGCAGTTCTGCTGGAACGGCGTGACCGGCACGATGCCGGCATTGAGCTGACCCATGGCTTTCCTTTCTCGAGCAATTCCAGGAAAAGTCTGAACCGCTCCTGTTGTGGCCCTGATGTAGACAGGCGGGCATACGCCGTCCACTGCCGGCCAGCGCAAATATCCTGGAAACGAAAATGGGCGGCCGAAGCCGCCCATTTGAAAACTTGAAGGAGGCCTTATTTCTTCATCGCGTTCATGACCGCGCCGATGATGCCGGTCAGGATGGCGCCGCCGCCGACGCCGCCGAGAAGGTTCTTCAGGTCGAGGGCGCTGCCGATCCCGCCCGCCGCGGCCGCCGCGTCGACACCACCGCCGCCCAACAGGCTACCAAGGATGGCCGCACCGCCGACGCCGCCGATCGCGCCGCTGAGGATTTTGGTAAGCTGGCCCATCGCCGCCTGCTTCAGCGCCGCGCCAACCGCCTGGCCGCCGATAACGCCGGCAATTACCTGTACAACGATCTGAATAATCGTGTTGCTGTCCATGTAACTAGTCCCTCCATAGCCGCCTGCCTCCAAGGGCCGACACCATCATGAGACGCCGAACCGTTCGAAAGTCAAATGCATGAAAGCTTAAATAAAAAGGGCGGCCCGAAAACCGCCCCTCTTGCACAAAAAAGCTGTGACTATCGCTATTCTGCGGCGATCGCGTGCTTTGGTTGCACTGCAGCAGAATAGTCGTTCATCAAAGTCTTGGCGATCTCGCCGACCTCGAATCGGTATGGACCGATCTCCGAAACCGGTGTCACCTCGGCCGCGGTACCGGTCAGGAAGCATTGCTCGAAACCTTCGAGCTCTTCCGGCATGATGGCGCGCTCGATCACTTCGAAACCACGGTCCTTCGCCAGGCCGATCACCGTGCGGCGGGTGATGCCGTCGAGGAAGCAGTCGGGCGTCGGCGTATGGATCTTGCCGTCCTTGACGAAGAAGATGTTGGCGCCGGTGGCTTCCGCCACCTGGCCGCGCCAGTCGAGCATCATGGCGTCGGCATAGCCCTTGGCCTCGGCCGCATGCTTGGACAGCGTGCAGATCATGTAGAGGCCGGCGGCCTTGGACTTGGAAGGCGCGGTGCGCGGATCCGGCCGGCGCCATTCGGCGACATCGAGGCGGATGCCCTTGAGCTTCTGCGCGGGGTCGAAATAGCTCGGCCATTGCCAGATGGCGATGGCGCAATTGATGCGGTTGTTCTGCGCCGAGACACCCATCTGCTCGCTGCCGCGCCAGGCGATCGGGCGCACATAGGCATCCTGGAAACCCTGCTTCTTCAAAAGCGTGCGGCAGGCCTCGTCGATCTCGGCGACCGTATAGGGAATCTTGAAACCGAGCAGGCGCGCCGATTCATGCAGGCGCTCATTGTGCTCGGTCAGCTTGAAGATCTGGCCGCCATAGGCGCGCTCGCCCTCGAAGACTGCGCTGGCATAGTGCAAGCCATGGGTCAGCACATGGACCTTGGCGTCGGCCCATTTGACGAACTCGCCGTTCATCCAGATGAAGCCTTCCAGTTGATCGAAGGGAACGGATGCCATGGAAACCTCCCGCGGGCGGGCGCCCGCAAATCGTTGTGTTTTATAGCCTTCATGCCGGCCCCGTCACAGGATCCGAAACGCTGGCCGGTGCTTGAAAGCGTAGGCGGATATTCAATTCGTGGCAAACTCAGGAAGTTCCGGAAAAACGGCTTCCTCTTGCCTTTTCGTTCGCAATCCGCCGAAAAGCTTGTCAAAAATTATCATTGCTCGGAAATTACGTCAATAGTACTGACATAATTCCCGCCTCGCATGGAGAAATGATGACGAGCCCCGCAGCCGGAAAACCGATCAGGACGGCGATCGCCGATGAGGACGGCATCGACTTCGCCATCATCGAACTGTTCTTCTTCGCCTATCGCGATTTCACCTCCGACCCGGATCAGATCCTTGCCGATTATGGCTTCGGCCGCGCCCATCACCGTGTGCTGCACTTCGTCAACCGCAGGCCGGGCCTCACCGTCGCCGAACTGCTCGATGTGCTGAAGATCACCAAGCAGAGCCTTGCGCGGGTCTTGAAGCAGCTCATCGACACCGATCATATCGTCCAGGTGCAGGGTCCGCGCGACCGCCGGCAGCGCGAGCTCTACCCGACCGCCAAGGGCCGCGCGCTGGCCTTGGCGCTGGCGCGGCCACAGTCGCGCCGCATCCGTGCGGCATTGGAGGATTCCGGAGCCGCCGAGCGCGCCACTATCGAACGTTTCCTGGAAGCGATGGTCAATCCGGAACTAAGAGCGCAGATCGACATTGTGCCTGCGCAAACATCGGGGAAGAACCATGGAGACCATTGAGAAGGTTGATCATCCGGCCGCGCCCGACGATGACGCGCCGCATCTTCTGGTTGTCGATGACGACACGCGTATCCGCAACCTGCTCAAGCAGTATCTGTCCGAGAACGGCTTTCGCGTCACCGTCGCCGGCAATTCCGGCGAAGCCAGGCGCAAGCTCGCCGGCCTCGACTTCGACCTTTTGGTGCTCGACGTCATGATGCCGGGGGAAACCGGCGTCGACCTCACCAAGGCGCTGCGGGCCGAGAAGAACGTGCCGATCCTGATGCTGACGGCGCTGTCCGAGACCGACAGCCGCATTACCGGGCTGGAAGCCGGCGCCGATGATTACCTGCCGAAGCCGTTCGATCCGCGCGAGCTGATCCTGCGCATCAACAACATCCTGCGCCGTGGCGGCCCGGCCGCGACGCCGAAGGTGGAACAGCTGGTGTTCGGACCTTATACGTTCCAGATCGCCAAGCGCGAATTGAAGCGCGGCGGCGAGGCGCTTAAGCTGACCGACCGCGAGCAGGAGATCCTCGCGATCTTCGCCGCGCGAGCGGGCGAGACCATACCGCGCCATGAATTGGTGGGCGATGAATCGGATGTCGGCGAGCGCACCATCGACGTGCAGATCAACCGGCTGCGCCGCAAGATCGAGCGCGATCCGTCCAATCCGGTGTGGCTGCAGACGGTGCGCGGTATTGGGTATCGGCTCAGCGTCGAATAAATTACCGTCGAAGGCCCTTTGCTGAACAGGCCATCGACGAGCGGAAGGGCGAATGGCGACCACGCAACTGGAACAGCCGAAAGGGAGCGGCCTGCGCGATCTCGCGCTGCGGACGCTGAGGGCGATGCCGCGCGCCTGGAACCGGTTCTGGCGCCTGATCGCGCTCTACATGCCGAAGCGGCTCTACGCCCGCTCGCTGATCATCGTCATCGCGCCGATGATCCTGCTGCAGTCGGTGATCGCCTTCGTTTTCATGGAACGCCACTGGCAGACGGTCACCCAGCGCCTGTCGCAGGCGACGATCTCGGACATTGCGGCCGTCATCGACATGATGGAGACCTATCCGCACGACGCCGACTACGCCAACATCATTCGTATCGCCCAGGACCGCATGCAGTTGAAAGTGGATCTGCTGCCGCCAGATCCGTTGCCGCCGCCCGGCCCGAAGCCGTTCTTCTCGATCCTCGACGAGGCGCTGTCGTCGGAGATCACGAGACAGATCAACCGTCCGTTCTGGATCGACACGGTCGGCAACTCGAACGTCGTCGAGGTCCGCGTCCAACTCGAAGGCAAGGTGCTGCGTGTCTTCGTGCGGCGCAGCCAGGCTTATGCCTCGAACACCCACATCTTCCTGATCTGGATGGTCGGCACCTCGCTGGTTCTGCTGATGATCGCCATTCCCTTCCTGCGCAATCAGATCAGGCCGATCCTGACGCTCGCCGAGGCTGCCGAGAGTTTCGGCAAGGGCCGGCCGATGCCGCGCGATTTCCGCCCGCGCGGCGCCGATGAGGTTCGCCGCGCGGGCTTCGCCTTCATCCAGATGCGTGAGCGTATCGAGCGGCAGATCGAGCAGCGCACCGCCATGCTGACCGGCGTCAGCCACGACCTCAGGACCATCCTCACCCGCTTCAAGCTGCAGCTGGCGCTGGCCGGCGGCAAGTCGGAAACCAAGGCCGCGCTGAACCAGGACATCGACGACATGCAGTCGATGCTGGAAGGCTATCTCTCCTTTGCCCGTGGCGAGGCCGCAGAAGACACTGGCCGTTTCGACCTCAAGGCCTATTTCCAGAAGCTTGGCGAGGAAGCGCAATTGCGCGGTTGCAAGCTCACGACGACACTGACCGGCGATCCGGCCGTGCATGTGCGCCCGAACGCCTTTGCCCGTTTGCTTTCGAACGTCATCGGCAATGCCTTCCGCTATGCCAAGACCGTAGAGGTCCATGCCAATCACGGTCGCGGCTCGCTCACCGTCACCATCGACGACAACGGACCCGGCATCGCGCCCGACAAGCGCGAAGAGGTGTTCAAGCCTTTCCTGCGGCTCGACGAGGCGCGCAACCTGGACGCCAGCGGCACCGGACTTGGCCTGTCGATTGCCCGCGACATCGCCCGCAGCCATGGCGGCGACATCAGCCTCGAGGACAGCCCCCTCGGCGGCCTGCGCGCCGTGATCACGGTACCTGCGTGAGCAGAGCCAAGACAGGCTTCATCCGCCCGTCATGAAATCATGGTGAAGAGCGCGCATGAAGCGCGCGACCCTTGTTGATTCGGCCCTGCCGCCCCGCTTCGATCCCGCCCCTGCCCGGGTGCGCTGGAGCGAGGCGCGAGCTGCCGCCTGGCTGCCGTTCCGGCACCGAGCCAGCGCGCTCAGCACCTATCGCAAAGGATCGCCATGCCTATCGGGATCGCCATGCGCATCGTGATGGTCACCGACGCATGGCGGCCGCAGGTCAACGGCGTGGTGCACACGCTGGAACGCCTCACCGAGGCGCTGAAGTCCTTCGACGTCGAGCTCGACTTCCTGACGCCGAACCTCTTTCGCACCTTGCCGATGCCGACCTATCCCGACATCCGGCTGGCGCTGACCACGCCAGGTCGTGTGGCGAGCCTCATCGAAACGCGCAAGGCCGACCACATCCACATCGTCACCGAGGGTCCGCTGGGCATCATGGCGCGCCGCTATTGCCGCAAGGCCAGTCGCCCCTTCACCACCAGCTACCACACGCGCTTTCCCGAATATCTCAGCGCCCGCCTGCCGGTGCCGGAGCGCTGGGCCTATAACTGGCTGCGCGACTTCCATAATTCCGGACAGGGCACGCTTGTCGCCACGCAATCGCTGGCGGACGATCTCGCGGCGCGCGGCTTCAACAAGCTGAGGCCCTGGACGCGCGGCGTCGACACCGACCACTTCCGACCCGACAAGCGCAAGGAAACCGGATTTCCCCGCCCGGTCTTCCTGTGTGTCGGCCGCGTCGCGATCGAGAAGAACCTGACCGCCTTCCTCGACCTCGACCTGCCCGGCAGCAAGGTGATCGTCGGCGAAGGGCCGGAACTGGCGAAGCTCAAGGCGCGCTATCCCGACGCGCATTTCCTCGGCCACCGCCCGAACGACGAGCTGGCCGAGATCTACGCGTCGGCCGACGTCTTCGTCTTCCCGAGCCGTACCGACACTTTCGGCAACGTCATAATCGAGGCCCTGGCAAGCGGGACTCCAGTCGCCGCCTTTCCGGTGACCGGACCGGTCGACATTGTCGGCGACGGTGTCGGCGGAGCCGTATCGAACAATTTGGGCGAGGCGGCGATGAAGGCGCTTCACGTCGATCGCGCCGAAGCGCGTCAGCGCGCCATGCGCTACAGCTGGAAGGCCTGCGCCGAAATGTTCCTCGACGTGGTCGACGAAGCGCTGGGCAGTACCCGTAAACTGGCAGCTTGATACAACGTGGCGGTTAGGATGCGTCGATATTCAGGTCAGGCCGAGCTGAGAATGGTGGGCTCCGAGAACCGGCGCGGAGCGTACTTGAAGTACGTGAGCACCGGAAGCGCAGGAGACCGCCATTCGCAAGCCGGCCTCACCTGAATATCGACGCATCCTAGAATAGGCGCCCGCCGTCCGGCACCCTCCGCTCTATGGCGCCGAGCACCACGGCGCCCTCGTCATCCGGAAAGCCAAGCGTCAGCACCTCGGACATGAACGGACCGATCTGACGCGGCGGGAAATTGACCACCGCGAAGACCTGGCGGCCGACCAGCGTCTCCGGCGCGTAATATTTGGTGATTTGCGCCGACGACTTTTTAATTCCGATGGCCGGGCCGAAATCGATCTTCAGCTTGATCGCCGGCTTGCGCGCTTCCGGAAACGGCTCGGCCTCGACGATCGTGCCGGCACGGATGTCGACACGATCGAAATCGGCAAAGCTGATCTCGGGCTTGCGCTCGCTGCTGGAACTCATCGGCAATATTGGCTTGGTTCAGGCGTTTCCGTGGGTCTCGAAGAGCACGCTGGACAGCGCGTCCTTGGCCGATGTACCCGACCAGACGACGAACTGGAAGGCCTGGAAATAGCATTCGCAGGCCTCTAGCGCCGAGGACAGAAGCACCTCGACCTGCTGGCTCGATGGCTCGACCCCGCCGGCAAGCAGCAGCGACTGCCGGAACATGATCGCGCCTTCCTGCTCCCACAGATCGAAATGCCCGAACAGCATCTGCTCGTTGATCAGCGACAACAGCCGCATCACTTCCAGCGCCCGCGTCTCCGGCACCTTGATGTCGAAAGCACAGGCCAGATGCAGCGCCTCGAAATCCTCCATCCAGGAAAAGGAGACGTGATAGTCGGTCCAGCTGCCGGCCACCGAAATCGAAATCTCGTCGTCGCCGGCGCGCTCGAAGGACCAGTCATTGTTGTGGGCCACCTGCTCGATGACGTCCACCGGGTGGATTTCGCGGGAGAATTCGAGTTCGAGGAGTTCCATGAATGCTTCCTGTGTTCAGGGGAGCGCCACACGCTCCGCGGGGCACACACGACGAACAATCTTGTCTAGAACTCGGACGGTCAGGACTTTCCAACGCAAAGACCCAACCGGACCCCACCGCCCGGCGCATGACCCTGCTTCGAATCATGCAACAAATTCAGTCTATTGATCGGGAGTCGCGTGAACAGCCCAATTTTTCGCACTGCGTCATCCGCATGTGGAAAGGTGGCTGTCACAAAGATTCATGCAATGCCGGTAAGCGATTCACGGCAAAGCGATTTTTCGGATCGCGCTATGTGGAAAAGTTTAACGATTATTTTTTTGCGCGGGGCTTTGCAGCACCCGCAGGTGCGGCCTGTCCGGTGAGTTCGGCGAGCTTGGCCTCGAGCGCCTCGACGCGCGTCGCCAGCTGGATGTTGTCTTCCCGCGCCTTGACCGCCATCTCGCGCACCGCCTCGAACTCTTCGCGCTGCACCACATCCATGGAATTCAGCATGCGTTCGGCCTGCGCCCGGAACGCCGTCTCCACTTCGCGCCGAACGCCCTGCGCGGCACCCGCGGCGTCGGTCATGATCTTTGCGAATTCGTCGAGAATGCGGTTCGGTCCGGTCGCCATAGCAGATCCTCGCTTTACTGTTTTGACGTAGTGGCGCGCGGCGCGGAATGCAAGCATGTCTCACGCGAGCAATCGTCAGTCTGGATTGTACGACCAATAACTATTATTATACCGGTTGAAAACCGCAAGGGAGCAACATCATGGCCATCAGCGCAGATCTGGGTCATCGCTTGGAGGATGTCGTGAACCGACTCGTCAGCGACGGCCGCTACAATTCGAAGAGCGAGGTTTTGCGCGAAGGCGTTCGCCTCGTCGAGGAGCGGGAGAAACGGCTCGCCGCACTTGACGCTGCGCTTGCCCAAGGCATTGCCGATGCCGATGCAGGGCGCACGGAGCCCGCTGAAGAGGTATTTGATCGCCTGGAAGCTAAGCACAAAGCGATGGCCGAGAAGAACGGGTGAAACGGCTAGTCTTTGCCAAACGGGCCGTAACCGACCTCGAAGCCATTGCTGACCACATCGCTACCGACAGCCCTATGCGAGCACGACCTTTGTCCAGGAATTGCGCGGTACTTGTGTAGAGCTGCGCACTATGCCGGGACGCTACCCACTGGTTCAAGGCCATCAATCTTTCGGCATTCGGCGCAGGGTTTACGGCAGCTATCTGATATTTTTCCGCGTTGGTTCGAACGCAGTCGAGATTTTGCATATTCTTCCATGGGGCGATGGACTACGAGCGAATTCTGTTTCCCGAATCCTGAGCATATAACCGCTCGGCTGCGACATTTGCGTTGCCTTGACCCCGCCAAAACCCTGCCGCATGGTCCGCGCCCGAACGTGACCGCGCCCTGGAGACCCTGTTGAGCGAATATTTCCTTTTGCCGCTGGCCTCCCTGCCCTTCCCCAACATCGACCCGGTCATCGTCAACATCGGGCCGCTGGCGGTGCACTGGTACGGCGTCGGCTACATTGTCGGCATCCTCTTTGCCTGGTGGTATGCGAAGCGGCTGGTCACCAACACCCGCCTCTGGCCGGACGGCCACCTGCCGATGAAGCCCGAGGACCTCGACGACTTCATTGTCTGGGCGGCGATCGGCGTGGTGCTCGGTGGACGCACCGGTTACGTGCTGTTTTATGATCTGCCGCGCTATATCGCGCATCCGCTCGACATTTTCGCGGTTTGGCAGGGCGGCATGTCGTTCCATGGCGGCCTGCTCGGCGTTATCCTCGCCATGACGCTGTTCTCGCTCAAGCGCAGCATTCCCACCTGGACACTGTTCGATGTGGTGTCGGCGGGCGTGCCTGTCGGGCTCGGCCTCGTGCGTGTCGCCAACTTCATCAATTCCGAGCTTTGGGGCCGGCCCTCGGACGTACCTTGGGCGATCGAGTTCCCCAATGGCGGCCCGTTCACCCGCCATCCCAGCCAGCTCTACGAGGCGCTGCTCGAAGGCCTGGTGCTGTTCCTGGTGCTGCGCTTCCTCACCCATTCGCGGCTGAAGCTGAAGACACCGCGCTTCGTCGGCGGGGCCTTCATCTGCGGCTACGGCCTATCGCGTATCTTCGTCGAATTCTTCCGCGAGCCCGACCAGCAGATCGGCTATCTCCTCGGCACCAACTGGCTGACCATGGGCATGATCCTGTCTACCCCGATGGTTCTCGCCGGCATCTGGGCCATGGTCACGGCAAAGCCGACGCCACAGCCGCGGGCGGCATGACCCGGCTGAAGGAGCGCATCACAGGCCTGATCGGCGCGACGGGGCCGATCCCGGTCAGCGAATATATGGCGCTCTGCCTGTTCGATCCCGACGAGGGTTATTACACGACGCGCGAGCCCTTCGGCGCCGCCGGCGACTTCATCACCGCGCCCGAGATCAGCCAGATGTTCGGCGAGCTCGTTGCCGTCTGGCTCTACCAGGCCTGGCAGGGCGCCGGCCGGCCCCTGCCCTCGACCTTTGCCGAGATCGGACCGGGCCGCGGCACACTGATGAAGGACATGCTGCGCACTTGGTCGCGCCTCGATCCGGAGCTGGTGGCCGGCGCCTCCTTTGCCATGATCGAGACCAGCCCGCGCCTGGCTGAGATCCAGAAACAGACGCTTGCCGGTCAAAACGCGGTATTTGCCTGGCACCAGACCATCGACACGCTGCCGCGGCAGCCGCTCTTCATCGTCGGCAACGAATTGTTCGACGCGGTGCCGATCCGGCAATTCGTATATGTCGGCGCGGGCTGGCGCGAGCGCGTGGTCGGCCTCGACGGCGCCGACGAATTGCACTTCTTCGCGGGCGCGGGGTCCGTCGACCCGGCGCTGCTGCCACCAGGCGCCGCCGATCCGCCGCAAGGTGCCATCGTCGAGGTGGCGCCTGCCCGGTCGGCGCTGATGACGCGGATCGCTGAACGCATAGCCGGCCGGGGCGGCGCCGGCCTCTTCATCGACTACGGCCATCTGGAGCCGGGGATCGGCGACACTTTCCAGGCGCTGCGCCGGCACCAGCGCGAGGACGTTTTGGCCAATCCAGGCGAAGCCGACCTCACCGCCCATGTCGATTTCGCCGCTCTTGCCGATATCGCGCGTGCTCACGGTCTCGATGTGCAACTGTCGACCCAGGGCGAATTCCTGCTCGGCATGGGCCTGCTCGAACGTGCCGGCACACTGGGCGCTCATGCCGATGCCGAAACACGTCAGGCCATCTCGGACGCGGTCGAACGCCTGGCCGGCCCCGACGCGATGGGCGAGCTGTTCAAGGTGATGAAGATCATGCCGGTGGCGCGAGCCCCCTGAGATTGGCGGGCGGTCCCACCTCCCGGTCGTGCCCCTGGTCCTGCTTGTCGCCCGAACTTCGCCTTGACGAACCCGCCTTGCACGGACGACAAACCCAACCATGCTGAATCAGACCAGACCCGATCCAGTTCGCTCGCCGCTGCTTGAAAAGGCGCAAGGCATACGCCACGGCTATTTCACCCGCATCGGCGGCGTCTCCGACGGCATCTATCGGGGGCTCAACATCGGCACAGGCTCCAGCGACGATCAAACGCTGGTCGCCGAGAACAGGCGGCGCGTTGCCGCCTGGATGGGCGTGCCGGCCGATCACCTGTTGACCGCGCACCAGGTCCACTCACCCGATGTCGTTGTCGCCAGGGAACCCTTCGCCGGTCCTCGCCCGAAAGCCGACGCCATCGTCACCGACCGTCCGGGCATCGCCATCGGCGCATCGACCGCCGATTGTGGGCCGGTGTTGTTCGCCGATGCCGAGGCGCGCGTCATCGGCGCTGCCCATGCCGGCTGGAAGGGCGCCTTCACCGGCGTGCTCGAAAACACCGTCTTGGCGATGGAAGGCCTCGGCGCCCGCCGCGACCGCATCGTCGCCGTGCTTGGCCCCTCGATCGGCCCCGACAATTACGAGGTCGGACCTGAATTCGTCGCACGCTTCGTCGAGGCCGACGCCGGCAATGCCCGCTATTTCAGGCCGTCGAAGACAGCCGGGCACTCGATGTTCGACCTCAACCAATATACGGTCGACCGGCTGCGCAAGGCGGGCGTGACCGCCGAAGGCCTTGGCCGCTGCACTTACGCGGAAGAAGATCTTTTCTATTCCTACCGGCGCACCACCCACCGCAAGGAAGCGGATTACGGGCGCCAGGTTTCGGCAATCGTACTGGAGAAAGAGTAATGGCGCTGCATTTCGAACGTTCGGAATTCGACGCGCGGCGTGACCGGCTGCTGATCGAGATGGCCGAAAAGAAGCTCGACGCCGTGCTCTTGTTCGCGCAGGAGAGCATGTACTGGCTGACCGGCTACGACACGTTCGGCTTCTGCTTCTTCCAGTGCCTGGTGGTGAAAGCCGACGGCTCGATGGTGCTGCTCACCCGTTCGGCCGATTTGAGGCAAGCGCGCCAGACCTCGACCATAGAAAACATCCTATTGTGGACCGATCGCCAGGGCGCCAATCCGGCGATCGACCTGCGCAACCTGCTCAACGACCTCGATCTGCTCGGCGCCCGCATCGGCGTCGAATACGACACCCACGGCCTGACCGCCTATAACGGCCGCCGCCTCGACGAGCAGTTGCAGACCTTCGGCCAGATCGCCGATGCCTCCGGCATCGTCGGCCGGCTGCGCCTGTTCAAGAGTCCGGCCGAGATCGCCAAGGCGGAAAAGGCCGCCAATCTTTCCGACGACGCGCTGGACGCGGCGCTGCCGCTGATCAAGCAAGGCGGCGACGAAGGGCTCATCCTCGCCGCCATGCAGGGCGCGGTCTTTGCCGGCGGCGGCGACTATCCCGCCAACGAGTATATCATCGGCTCCGGCGCCGATGCCTTGCTCTGCCGCTACAAGGCCGGCCGCCGCAAGCTCACCAAGAACGACCAGCTGACGCTCGAATGGGCCGGTGTGTTCCACCACTATCATGCCCCCATGATGCGCACCATTTTGACGGGCAAGGTGTCGAAGCGCCATCAGGAACTGTTCGACGCTTCCCGGGCCGCGCTGCTCGCTGTCGAAAAGGCGATGACCCCGGGCAACACCTTCGGTGACGTCTTCGACGCGCATGCCCGCACGCTCGAGGCGCACAATCTGACCAAGCACCGGCTGAACGCCTGCGGCTACTCGGTCGGCGCCCGTTTCACGCCGTCCTGGATGGACATGCCGATGTTCTACCAAGGCAACCCGGAACCGATCGCGCCCAATATGACGCTGTTCGCGCATATGATCATCATGGACTCCGAGACCGAGACAGCGATGACGCTCGGTCGCACCTACCTCACCACGGAATCGGCGCCGAGGCCGCTGTCGCGCCATGATCTCGACTTGATCGTGCAGTGAATCCATAATGGTTGGTTCACGCGGGGGCATTCGCCAGTAGGGAGTTTTCAAGCAAATGAGACGATCGCGGATGACGACCGTGTCATTGCTTGCGGCGCTGGCGCTCGGCGCCTGCACCAACGCCAAGGACGTGCTGGAACCTTCGGCCATCACCCCGCCGGCGAGTTCGGCCCAGTCCTCGGCCGCCCCGCAGGGCACATCGACGACGGCCACAACCCCGACCGCGACCGCGCCTGCCCCTACTCCCGCCCCTTCCGCCGCAGCCTCGTCCGCGACACCCAGGACACCGGCCCAGACCGCGGCTCTCGCGAAGACGCGCCTGCAGGTGGCGCCGATCGTCGGCGCATCGGTGGAAGCGGCGGCACCGTTGACGGCGGAACTGCAGACCCGCGCCAAGCAACGCGGCCTGACGCTTGTCGGCAGCACCGACCAGACGGCGACGCACGTGCTGAAAGGCTATTTCTCGACGATGTCCGAGGGCAAGGACACCACCGTCATCTATGTCTGGGACATCTACGACCCCTCGGGGAACCGCCTGCATCGCATCAATGGCCAGCAGAAGGCGCCCGCGGTCGGCGGCGGCGAGGGCTGGCCGACGGTGGCGCCCGCGACCATGCAGGCCATCGCCGACCAGACGATCGACCAGTTCGCCGCGTGGCTCGGCAGCGGCGGCGCCGGTTGACCGGACCATGCCGGCCGAACTGTTGCCGGCCAAACTGTTGCCGGCTTGCGATGTTTTCCGTGTTTGTTGCGGTCGCCGGAAGGATTCCCCACAACGAGGCTTGCAATACCGGCGCGGGCCGCTAAAAGCCCGCATAAAAGGCTCATTGAGAGTCTCTTGGGCCTCTCCATCCTTCACCAGGAACGGTGCATGAAGCTTTTCGCGGGCAATTCCAACCGGGTGCTGGCCGAAGCGGTCGCTCGCTATCTCAACGTCCCACTGGGGAAAGCCAGCGTCAGGCGCTTCGCCGACCAGGAAATCTTCGTCGAGATCCAGGAAAACGTGCGCGGCGAGGATGTCTTCATCCTGCAGTCGACCTCTTATCCGACCAACGACCATCTGATGGAATTGCTCATCATGATGGACGCTTTCATGCGCTCCTCGGCGCGGCGCATCACGGCGGTCATCCCCTATTTCGGCTATGCAAGGCAGGATCGCCGCGCCTCCGGCCGCACGCCGATCTCGGCCAAGCTGGTCGCCAACATGATCACCCGCGCCGGCGCCGACCGCGTGCTGACGCTCGACCTGCATGCCGGCCAGATCCAGGGTTTCTTCGACATCCCGACCGACAATCTGTTCTCGGTGCCGGTGATGGCCCGCGACGTGAAGGCCAAGTACAAGCAGCTCGGCAATGTCGTCGTCGTGTCGCCCGACATCGGCGGCGTGGTGCGGGCGCGCGCGCTGGCCAAGCGTTTCGACGCGCAGTTGGCCATCGTCGACAAGCGCCGCGAGCGCCCCGGTGAATCGGAAGTCATGAACATCATCGGCGCGGTCGCCGGCAAGGATTGCCTGCTGATCGACGACATCGTCGATTCCGGCGGCACGCTGTGCAACGCGGCCGACGCGCTGCTTGCCAACGGCGCGACCTCCGTCACCGCCTACATCACCCATGGCGTGCTGTCGGGCGGCGCCGTCGCCCGCATCGCCGGCTCGAAGCTGCAGGAATTGGTGATCACCGATTCCATCCAGCCGAGCCAGGCCGTGCTCGACGCACCGAATATCCGGGTCATTTCGATCGCCGATCTGATGGGCGAGGCGATCTCGCGCACGGCAACGGAAGAGTCGGTCTCGAGCCTGTTCGACTAATTGTCGGTCTGCGCTGGTGCATAGCGCAGCAGCGTAACGCCTTGCGTAAAACGCTCCGTGCCGAGTGGCGTCAGCGCCAGCGACAGGCCGGACTGGAAGTAAGGCTTGCCGCCGCCCAGCACGACCGGATGCACATAGAGCCGGTACTCGTCGATCAGCCCCGCGCGCGCAAGATGGGCGGCCAACTCGGCCCCGGAGACGGAAATCTCGCCAGTTGCTTCCCCCTTGAGCGACTTTGCCACCGCCTCCGCGTCACTTCTAACCAGACGGGCATTCGGCCCGACTTCTCGGAGCGTGGTCGAAAACACGATCTTCGGCGTTTCACGCCAGGCGCGCGCAAAATCCCGCTCGACGTCTTCAGCGCCAATCTCCCGTTCGGGGCTGTCCCAGAAGCGCATGGTCTCATACATCCGGCGTCCGCAAAGCACGATCGAAGTCCGCCTCATCTCCTCGTTGAAATGCCGGTGCAATTCCTCTTCGGGGACCGGCAGGTCGATGTCTCCGCTCGGCCCGGCGACATAGCCATCCAGCGATGTCAGCATGGCATAGACGATCGTCGCCATAGGGTTCCTCCGATTTCGCGCTCCCGCAAAGGGATCATAGCTGATTGCAATTTGCAATCAGAAGTCCGGATGGAGTCCAAATCGGCAACGCATCGGCCCGATGCCGCGGCGCGGTTTCACGCGGCGAGCGGACCGCCTGCGCGCCGCGGGTTTTCACCGGCATCGCGCGCGCCGCGCATATAGCCGCGCGGCGAAGCGCCGAGCATGCGCTTGAACATGGTGGTGAAGGCCGGCACGCTGTCATAGCCGAGATCGAGCGCCACCCTGGTGATCGGCTCGCCATCGGCAAGCCTGGGCAGAGCGGCGAACAGGCAGGCCTGCTGGCGCCAGGTCGACAGCGACAGCCCGGTCTGGCGATGGAACGCACGGGTGAAGGACCGGCGGCTCATGCCAGCGGCATCCGCCCATTCGTCGATCGTCGCATGCGGCGAAGGAACCGCCACGAAACGCCGGCAGAGCGCCGCGAGCTTCGCGTCGGATGGGAAAGGCAGGCCGAGCGGCCGTTCCGGCAGGTTCGGGATCTCGTGCAGCAGCAGTCCCATGACGAGCGCGGCGCGCCCTTCGAGCTCGCCGCCCTGCGGCAGTTTCTCCGATTCAACGATCAGGCTGTGCATCAGCTCCGTGATGCCGACGACGCGCAATCCCTCCGGCAGCCCGGCAATGGCGTTCGGCATCACATAGACCGAGCGCATCGAGACATCGCCCAGCATCTCCACCGAATGCTCGGTGCCGGCCGGTATCCACATCGCGTGATCGGGCGGCACCATCCAGCGGCCGTGTTTCGTCGTCACCAGAACCACACCGACCAGCGCGTGCAGCAGCTGGCTGCGGCTGTGGCGGTGCTGCGGCACATGATAGCCGTCCGGATATTCGGTCGGCAGCGCCACCGCCGGTCCAACCGCCTCCTCCAGCCACTGCCAGCGGCTTTCATGCAGCCGGCCCAGTTCGGCGGCGTCGCCTCTGAAGATTTCCCGGCCATGCGGCATCGGATGTGGCCCACTTGCGAAACTATTGGACCAAACCACGAAAGAAGTCGTCATTCAAGCCGATTATAAGGCAGCGTCCCGTCCCATGAGACTGCCTGCGGTTCGCCGCCAAAAAGACTACGGAGCATTTGCCTTGACTGATACGACCGCCAACTCCGTCGCCGCGCCGGCGACGGCAAGCAGCACCTCGGCGCAAGCGACGGTCTTTGCCGTCATCCTTTCGGTGAGCTTCTGCCACGCCATCAACGACATCATGCAGTCACTGCTGCCGGCGATCTACCCGCTCCTCAAAGAGAATTACGGTCTCGATTTCTGGCAGATCGGCCTTCTGACCTTCACTTTCCAGGTCACGGCCTCGCTGCTGCAGCCGGTGATCGGCATGATCACCGACAAGCGGCCCATGCCCTATTCCTTGCCTTGGGGCATGGCCTCGTCGCTGGTCGGCCTGATCGTGCTGGCTTATGCCGGCCACTATGTGCTGCTTCTGGTCGGCGCCTCGCTGATCGGTATCGGCTCGGCGATCTTCCATCCGGAATCCTCGCGCATCGCCCGCTTCGCCTCGGGCGGCCGCTTCGGCCTGGCGCAGTCGCTGTTCCAGGTCGGCGGCAATTTCGGCCAGGCCATGGGCCCGCTGCTTGCCGCCTTCATCGTCGTGCCCTTCGGCCAGGCCAGCATATCCTGGTTCGCCATCGGCTCGCTGATCGGCATCTTCGTGCTGTGGCAGGTCGGCGGTTGGTACAGCCGCATGCGCGCTGCGCAGGCCACCCGCAAGCAGGTTGCCCATGTGTCGCCCTTTCCGCGCAAAAAAGTGATGGGCGCGCTCGCCGTGCTGACGCTGCTGGTGCTGACCAAGAACGCCTACATCGCCTCGCTCTCCAGCTACTACACCTTCTACTCCATCCATAAGTTCGGCGTCTCGGTGCAGACGAGCCAGGTCATGCTCTTCCTGTTCCTCGGCGCATCGGCGCTGGGCATCCTGCTTGGCGGCCCGTTCGGCGACCGTTACGGCCAGAAGGCGATGATCTGGTTCTCGATCGTCGGCGTCCTGCCCTTCACACTGGCGCTGCCCTACGCCAATCTGGAATGGACGATGGTGCTCACCGTGATGATCGGCCTGATCCTGTCGTCGGCCTTCTCCAACATTGTGGTGTTCGCGCAGGAGCTGGTGCCGGGCCGGGTCGGCACGATCGCCGGCATCTTCTTCGGCTTCGCCTTCGGCATGGGCGGGATCGCCGCCGCCGTGCTCGGCGTGATCGCCGACATGAAGGGCATCGATTTTGTCTTCCAGGTCTGCTCGTACCTTCCCTTCCTCGGCCTGCTGACGGTGTTCCTGCCCAATATGAAGGAAGCAAGGAAAGCCTGACTGCCGGCTACGGCAAGAAGAGCCCAAAAAACACAAGCACCCGCCGAACGGCGGGTGCTTGTCTGCTTTCCGAACGCGGAACTCAGGCCTTGAAGAAGGCCAGCAGATCCGCGTTGATGACATCCGCATGGGTCGTCGCCATGCCGTGCGGGAAGCCCTTGTAGACCTTGAGCTCGCCCTTCTTGAGCAGCTTGATCGAAAGCAGGGCGGAGTCCGCGATCGGGACGATCTGATCGTCGTCGCCATGCATGACCAGCACCGGCACGTCGATCTTCTTCAAATCCTCGGTGAAGTCGGTTTCCGAGAAGGCCTTGATGCAATCGTAGTGCGCCTTGGTGCCGCCCATCATGCCCTGGCGCCACCAATTGTCGACAACGCCTTGCGAGACCACCGCGCCCGGACGGTTGAAGCCGTAGAACGGACCAGCCGGAACGTCGCGGAAGAACTGGGCGCGGTTGGCGGCCTGGGCGGAACGGAAGCCATCGAACACCTCGAGCGGCAGGCCGCCCGGATTGGCGTCGGTCTTGAGCATGATCGGGGGCACGGCGCCGATTAGCACGGCCTTGGCGACGCGACCGCCGCCGCCATACTGCGCGACGTAGCGCGCCACTTCGCCGCCACCCGTCGAATGGCCGACATGAATTGCGTTCTTAAGATCGAGATGCGCGACGAGCGCTGCCACGTCGGCGGCATAGGTGTCCATCTCGTTGCCGATGTCAGTCTGGGTCGAACGGCCGTGGCCGCGGCGGTCATGCGCTATGACACGGTAGCCCTTCGACAGGAAGAACAGCATCTGGGCATCCCAGTCGTCGCTGCTCAGCGGCCAGCCATGGTGGAAGACGATCGGCTGACCGGTGCCCCAGTCCTTGTAGAAGATCTGCGTGCCGTCCTTGGTGGTGATCGTGCCACTGCCGATCTTGGTCTGCGAAGCTTCAGTCATCTCCATCTCCTTTGTAATTTTCGCAATAAATAATATCACGATAACGATATGCGTACCGCCATCAAGCTGGCTTGTCCATAGAAATATGTATCACGATAACATTTTCCGTGGTACATAATCGGTGCTCAGTCGGCAAAAGGATCGTGCCGTGCCTCTTCCCTTGGACAACCAGCTCTGTTTCACGCTTTACGCGACCAGCATGACAATCAATCGTACCTACAAACCGATGCTGGACGAAATGGGCATCACCTATCCGCAATATCTCGTGCTCAACGCACTGGGTGAGGCGGACGGCATGTCGGTGGGCAGCATCGCGCATCGGCTCGCCCTGGAATCCAGCACCATCACGCCGCTGGTGAAGCGAATGGAACAGGCCGGCCTCGTCACCCGCCAGCGCAGCCAGACCGACGAGCGCCAGGTGCAGGTCGACCTGACCCCTAGCGGACGAGCCCTGCTCGTCCGGTGCAATTGCCTGAACGAGACGCTGATCGAGCGCTCAGGCATGAGGCTGGCCGAACTCGATGCCCTGAACCGGCAAATCCAGAAGTTGCGCGATGCGCTGAGCGGCGGCCAGGCGGTCGACGCCGCCTAGGCAATTCCTGGAAAAAGCCTAGCCGTTTCCGTCCGGAATTGCGCAAAGCCATGCGGGTTACGCCTCCGCCTTAACCAGCGGCAGCGGCGGCGCCTCGAGCCCCTGGAACGGGTCGCGCCAGGCGTCGATCGCTTCCAGCCGGCCGTACCAACGGCGGATCGACGGATAGTCGTCGAGCGGCAACCGAGCGGCATCATTGAAAGGCAGGAATGTCGCCATGCGGAAATCGGCATAGGAGATGGAATTGCCGACCAGCCAATCGCGCGACGAAAGCTCAGGCTCGAGGACCGCCGCGGCCTTGTGGAACTGCCTCAGCCCCTCCTCCACCAGCGCCTGATCAATGGGACCCAGCCCATAGCGCTGCTTGGTACCGCGCTCGAAATGCACCATGTCGCAGGCGAAGGCGAAGCGTTCCTTGCCCCAGCTGATCCAGCGGATCATGTCCGGCTCATCGTCCCCACCACGCCAGAAATCCGAACGCACCTCGCGCGAAAGCCGGCAGGCGATGGCGTCCGTCTCCCACAGGCTCCATCCCGCGCCGACCAATATCGGCAAGGTCAGATTGGGGTTGAGCGCGCGGTAGCGCTCGGCCTGCCCCGGCGCCATCGGCGATGCGAATTCAAAGGCGGTCTCCGCCTTGAGATAGCGCGCGGTCGCGACAGCGAGGCGAGGATTGGGATTGCGGCTGAACAGAAGTTTCATTTTGGTCCCCACAGGCGTTGGTTGCATGCCGCAGGACGACCGAAAGCCGCCCGATCCTACATTTGTCACGAATGGGATCTTCGCATTATGCTTTCGGCGGTGGAAACCACCTGGAAGCCTTCCAGTCCAACCGCTTGCACCGTCGTCCGCCTTCCGCTATAGAGCCGCCACCCGCGTAGACACCCTTGGAGGCAACGCGGAGGAAGGCCGGCCAGGCCTCGCATGATCCCCAGACGCATTTGGATCGCCAAACGCATCGGACAGATCGTGCAAGGCCGCGACGGCTTTCGACGTTTACGGTTGGCCTCGTGCCTGCCGCAAGCGCTCCATAACACGCGAAAGGAAATGCCATGAGCCACGATACTTACGAGCTCAAGGCCGAAGCGCGCGAACAGGTCGGTAAGGGGTCCGCCCGTGCAGTTCGCCGCGACGGTAAAGTGCCTGCAGTCATCTACGGCGACAAGCAGCCTCCCCTGGCGATTGCGCTGAACTACAAGGACCTCTTCTACAAGATCCATGGCGGCGGGTTCCTCACCACGGTCGCCACGATCGATGTCGACGGCAAGAAGATCCAGGTCCTGCCGAAGGATTTCCAGCTCGACCCGGTCAAGGATTTCCCTGTCCATGTCGACTTCCTGCGCATCGGCAAGGACACCGAGGTCAATGTCGACGTGCCCGTCCACTTCATCAATGAGGACAAGTCGCCCGGCATCAAGCGCGGCGGCGTGCTCAACATCGTTCGCCACGAAGTCGAGTTCCACTGCCCGGCCAACGCGATCCCGGAATTCATCACCGTCGATCTCGCCGGCACCGACATCGGCGACTCGATCCACATCTCGGCGGTCAAGCTGCCGGCCGGTGTCAAGCCGGTCATCTCCGATCGCGACTTCACCATCGCGACCATTGCCGGCTCGTCGGCGATGAAGCCGGAGGCAGAAGCCACCACCGAGGTGGCTGCGGCCGAACCTGCGGCCCCCGCGGCCGAAGAGAAATAATCATTTCTGCACCCGGAGGCGGCGATGCTTGTCTTTGCAGGCCTCGGCAATCCGGGCGCGAAATACGAAAACAACCGGCACAATGTCGGCTTCATGGCGGCGGACGCGATAGCCCGCCGCCATTCCTTTTCGCCCTGGTCGCGAAAATTCCAGGGCCTGATCTCAGAAGGCACGCTCGGCGGCGAGAAGGTGCTGCTGATCAAGCCGCAAACCTTCATGAACCTGTCCGGACAGTCGGTCGGCGAGGCGCTGCGCTTCTACAAGCTCGAGCCAGCCGCGCTCACTGTCTTCTACGACGAGATCGACCTTGCCGCCGGCAAGCTCCGGGTCAAAGTGGGCGGCGGTTCCGGCGGTCATAACGGCATCCGCTCGCTCGACCAGCATGTCGGCAACGCCTATCGCCGGGTGCGCATCGGCGTCGGCCATCCCGGCGTCAAGGAGATGGTGCACGGCCATGTGCTCGGCGATTTCGCCAAGGCGGACCGCGAATGGCTGGATGTCCTGCTGGACGCGATCGCCGACAACGCCGCGCTGCTCGCCAAGGGCGACGACAGCTCCTTCATGAACCGCGTCACGCTCGCCTTGCGTGAAAAACTCGTGCCGACCGGCGATGACGACCGCCCGCCGCCCAAACCGCCGAAGCAGCAAAGCCACGTCCGCCAGGCGCGGCCGCAGCAGCCGGCGGCAAAAATCCCCGAAAGCGGCCCGATGGCCGCGATGCTGAAGAAGCTGTTCGGCAAGGAGTGAGCGTCGAAGGAACGATGCTCGGGGCTTGACGTTCGTCACCCCTATCGCCCATAGCCCTCACCAAAATTGAATTCCGACAGGACTGGACGAACATGGGTTTCAAATGTGGCATCGTTGGCTTGCCCAACGTCGGCAAGTCGACGCTGTTCAACGCGCTGACCAGGACGGCCGCCGCGCAGGCCGCCAACTATCCCTTCTGCACCATCGAGCCGAACACTGGCGAGGTGGCGGTGCCGGATCCGCGCCTGCAGAAGATCGCGGCGATCGGCAAGTCGAAGGAGATCATCCCGACCCGCATCTCCTTCGTCGACATCGCCGGCCTGGTGCGCGGTGCCTCCAAGGGCGAAGGGCTGGGCAACCAGTTCCTTGCCAACATTCGCGAGGTCGACGCGATCGTGCATGTGCTGCGCTGCTTCGAGGACGACGATATCACTCATGTCGAGGGCCGCATCGATCCGGTGGCCGACGCCGAAACCGTCGAGACCGAGCTGATGCTCGCGGACCTCGAAAGCCTTGAACGCCGTATCGCCCAGGTCCGCAAGCGCGCCGCAGGCAAGGACAAGGAAGCCATGGCCGTCCTGCCGATGATGGAGGCGTCGCTCGAATTGCTGCAGGCCGGCAAGCCGACGCGCTTCCTGTTGAACGGCATCGCGCCGGAGGACCTGCGCATCCTGCAGGGGCTGAACCTGCTCACCTCGCATCCCGTTCTCTATGTCTGCAACGTCGCCGAGGCGGACGCCGCCACAGGCAACGAGCACACCAGGGCGGTGGAGAAGATGGCGGCCGCGCAGGGCGCCGGCACGGTGGTGATCTCGGCGGCGATCGAGGCGGAAGTCGCCCAGCTTTCCGACGAGGAGGAAATGGAGTTCCTTGCCTCGATCGGCCTCGACGAGCCGGGCCTCAACAAGGTGATCCGCGCCGGCTACGAACTCTTGCATCTGATCACCTACTTCACCGTCGGGCCGAAGGAGACGCGCGCCTGGACGATCCACAAGGGCGATAAGGCGCCGCAGGCGGCCGGCGTCATCCACACCGACTTCGAGCGCGGCTTCATCCGTGCCCAGACCATCTCCTACAACGACTTCGTCACGCTGGGAGGCGAAGTGGCCGCCAAGGAAGCCGGTAAGGCCCGCGACGAAGGCAAGGAATATGTCGTCCAGGACGGCGACATCATGCTGTTCAAGTTCAACACCTGATCTCCAGGGAGACCCGGCGATGATAAAAACCTTCGTCGTGGACAATGACCGCCTGCGCCTCACCGAGGATCTTGCGGCGGATGGCGACAGGGTCGTCTGGGCCGACCTCTTCAACCCGACCAAGGAGGAAGAGGCGCGCATCGAGAGCTGGCTGGGCATAGCGATCCCGACCCGCGAGGAGATGGAGGAGATCGAGATTTCGAGCCGCCTCTACATCGAGGACGGCGGCTACTTCATGACCGCCGTGCTGCCGGCGCAGACCGAGGCCGACGATCCGCTGATGTCGCCGGTGACCTTCGCGCTTGCCGGCAACCGGCTGATCACCATCCGCTACCACGAACCCAAGGCCTTCAAGACCTTCCCGCTGCGCGCCGAAAAGGTGGCGACCGGCTGCACCAGCGGCGACACCATCCTGATCGGCTTGCTGGAAGCGATCGTAGACCGACTGGCCGACATCCTCGAGCGCGCCGGCCGCGACGTCGAAGCGATCTCGCGCGACATCTTCGAGGCGCGCTCGACCAAGGCCTCTAAACGCAACCGCGATTTCCAGGAATTGCTGAAAGGCATCGGCCGCAAGGAGGACCTCGCGTCTTCCGTTCGCGACAGCCTGATCTCGTTGCAGCGCCTCGCCGGCTTCCTCGCCCACGTCGCGGACCAGACCAAGATGAGCAAGGATGTGCGGGCCCGCATCAAGACGCTGTCGCGCGACGTGCTCTCGCTCGCCGACCATGCCACCTTCCTGTCGCAGAAGATCTCCTTCCTGCTCGATGCCACGCTCGGCATGATCTCGATCGAACAGAACGCCATCATCAAGATCTTCTCGGTTGCGGCCGTCATCTTCCTGCCGCCGACGCTGGTCGCCTCGATCTACGGCATGAATTTCGACATCATCCCCGAGCTCAAATGGGAGTTCGGCTACCCCTTCGCCATCGGCCTGATGGTGGTCTCGGCCATCCTGCCCTTCTGGTATTTCCGCCGCCGCGGCTGGCTCTGAAAGCGTCGGCCGGCGACGGCTGGCTTACCAGAAATCACTTGACCAAATTGCCTTGGACCTTCATCCGGGAATGCCCGATTTGGGGATCACGCATTCGTCAACCGGATTGCCAGCATGACCGGAAAGACCTGGGCCTATGAGGATTTCGCGGAGGGCGCCTCGCTCGACCTCGGCAGCAAGGACGTAAGCGCGGCCGAGATCATCGAATTCGCCTCGGAGTTCGACCCGCAGCCGATGCATCTCGACGAGGAAGCCGGCAAGGCGAGCATCCTCGGCGGGCTTTCGGCTTCGGGCTGGCACACCTGCGCGATGTTCATGCGCATGCTGTGCGACGCCTTCCTGCTCGATTCGACCTCTCAAGGCTCACCCGGTATCGAGCATGTGAAATGGAAGAAGCCGGTTCTGGCAGGCGACCGGCTGACCGGGAAGGCCACCATACTTTCCAAGCGCCAGTCCAAATCGAGGCCTCAGCTCGGCTTGATCACCATGCGCAGCGAGCTCTTCAACCAGCGCGGCGAATGCGTCTTCGAACTGGAGAACACCGGTATGTTCCTCGCGCGTGATGCCGCTCAAGGCCAATCATGACACTCGACGAATACTTCCTGATCGGCGAAACCGTCACGCTGGGCTCGCATAAATTCGAGGCCGACGAGATCAAGGCGTTTGCCAGGAAATACGACCCGCAAATCTTCCATGTCGATGAGGAGGCGGCAAGGAAGAGCGTGCTCGGCGGGCTTTGCGCTTCCGGCTGGCACACCGCCGCCACCTGGATGAAATACAACCTCGAAAAGCGCATGGAGACCGAGGGCGTGCGCTGGACCGGCCCTGGCCCGCAGCCCGAATTTGGCCCTTCGCCCGGCTTCCGCAACCTCAAATGGCTGAAGCCGGTCTATGCCGGCGAGACGGTGACCTTCACGCGCACCGCGCAGGCGCACCGGCCGCTTACCGGACGTCCCGGCTGGAACCTGCTCACGCTGCGCTCGGAAGGGTTCGATTCGACCGGCGACAAGGTCATCGAATTCGACAGCGCCGTGCTGGTGAAGGTGGAGTAGTGAATGGTGAATGGTGATTAGTGAGTAGTGATCCGCATAGATTCGCGCTCGAACAACCTACCTTCACTATTCACTATTCACTATTCACTATTCACTATTCACTATTCACTAATGCCCCTCATACCCGATCAGCGTCCTGACCGGCACGCCGAGCGCTTCCAGCTTCTTGCGACCGCCGAGGTCCGGCAGGTCGATGACGAAGCAGGCGGCGACGATGTCGGCGCCGATCTGCCTGAGCAGCCTGACCGCTGCTTCCGCGGTGCCGCCGGTGGCGATCAGGTCGTCGACCACGATCACCTTCTCGCCGGGCGAGACGCCGTCCTTATGCATCTCCATCTCGTCCAGGCCGTATTCGAGGCTGTATGCCACCCGCACCGTTTCGTAGGGCAGCTTGCCCTTCTTGCGGATCGGCACGAAGCCGGCCGAGAGCTGGTGCGCTACGGCGCCGCCGAGGATGAAGCCGCGCGCCTCGATGCCGGCGATCTTGTCGATCTTCAGCCCGGCATAGGGATGCACCAGCTCGTCGATGGCGCGGCGGAAGGCGCGCGCATCGCCAAGCAGCGTAGTGATGTCGCGAAACAGGATGCCGGGCTTGGGGTAATCCGGAATGGTGCGGATGGCCGCAAGCAGCGTGTCTTCGAGGGAGGATTTCATTGAGGCTTTCCGCGTGTCCGGCTGTCGGATTGGCGGCGTCGGCCATTGCTGCCCGACGCGATCGACAAGGGCTACCGCGATGTCGCGCCAGAGACAAGCACATCCGGCAAAGCATCGATGCCGACCGGCCTCGGCTATAACGAAAAGGGCGCCTTCGAAGGCGCCCTTCGAAAAACAGGCGCTTACCTTGCAACTACATGCCGAGGTCCGAACGCAGCTCGGAGCGCGCCACTTCGAACTCGGCCTTGAAATCGGGACGGCTGAGCAGGACCGCGGCAATCACGCTGCCGGAAATCTTGCCCATCTCGATGTCGGACGGATAGTGGATGCCGCCGACCACGCGGTTATGCGCATATTCGGCCGCGCGGGCCATGATCTCGGCGCGCTTTTCCGGCACCATGTCGGCGAGGATAATGCCCATCATGGTGCCGACCGTGGCATGGCCCGACGGCCAGGAACCGGAGTTCGACAGCTTTACAACCGGCTTGACCAGATCGCTGAGCTGATGCGGGCGCGGACGCTTCCAGACATCCTTGGCCGGATCGACGACGGCGCCTTCCGTGGCCACCACGCGATCGAAGAAGGCGCTGACCTTCGGCAGCGTTTCCTTGTTGAACTTCGGCCCCATGACATCTGCGAAGCGCCAGACATTCTCCTCGGCATCGGCGATGGCGCGCTTTTCCATCTCGGGCGTACGCGTCACCTGCAGCGTCAGCACTTCGCCAAGCTCAGCCTTCGTCTCGGCGGAGTCGTTCGCCGGCGGCGGCGGCAGGATCATCGTCAGGTCGATATCCTTGTTGGTGACGAAAGGCTGAGCTTCGTCGGCATGGGCAGTGTATCCGGTGATGAGCAGCAGGAAACCGGCCGCGAGGGATGCGTATCTTTTCATGGGTGCGATCCTTTGATGAGGGCAAGGCAGGATCGCCGCGCGCGATGACGGCCATGTGACAGGGCCGTCATCGTGGTCCCGAAATACAAAAGGGCGCCTGAGGGGCGCCCTTTGAAGCTTTACGATTTGGTCGCGCCTCAGTGCGCGACGTCGGCCCACACCCTGCGCTTGGTCATGTAGACCAGCGCGCCGAAGAGCAGCAGGAAGACCATGACGCGGAAGCCGGTCTTCTTGCGGTCCTCGAGATGTGGCTCGGCGGCAAACATCAGGAAGGCCGCGACATCGCGAGCATACTGGTCGACGGTCTGCGGCGAGCCGTCGTCATAGGTGACCTGGCCGTCCGAGAGCGGCTTCGGCATCTTCAGCGACACGCCGGACAGGAAGTACGGATTGTAATGCGTGCCTTCCGGGATGACCATGCCGGCCGGCGGCGTCTGGTCGTAGCCGGTAAGCAGCGAGTGGATGTAATCCGGGCCGCCCTGCGCATACTGGGTGAAGATATCGAAGATGAAGCGCGGGAAGCCGCGCTCGACGCCGCGCGCCTTGGCGAGCAGCGACATGTCCGGCGGGGCGGCGCCGCCATTGGCGGAAGCCGCGGCCTGCTCGTTCGGGAACGGCGCCGGGAAGTGATCCGACGGCTTGCCGGGACGATCGAACATGTCGCCGGCGTCGTTCGGGCCGTCATGGATGGTGTATCCGGCGGCCAGCGTCTTGATCTGCGCTTCCGAATAGCCAAGCCCCTCCAGCGTGCGGAAGGCCACCAGGTTCATCGAGTGGCAGGCCGAGCAGACTTCCTTGTAGACCTTGAGGCCGCGCTGCAGCTGCGCCTTGTCGTAGGTGCCGAACGGGCCGGCGAAGCTCCAGCTCATTTCCTTCGGCTCGTTGATCGGGAAATGCGTCGGCGCGGCCGGGTTGTGTTCCTCTTCGGCGGCGATGGCAGCGGTGCCCGCCACCACCAGGCCGAGCAGCGCCAGCGAGGTGAGAATCTTCTTCATACCCAAAATCCCCTCAGATCCTCAGCCTTTGGTTTCCGGCGCGGCGGTCGCGCCTGCCGGATGTCCGCTGCCGCCCTTGTTCTTTTCCAGCACCGCCTCGGTGATCGAGTTCGGCAGCCTGCGCGGCGTCTCGATCAGGCCAAGCACCGGCATGACGACCAGGAAGAAGGCGAAGTAGAACAGCGTCGCCATCTGCGCCATGAACACGTAAGCGCCTTCCGCCGGCTGCGAGCCCAGCCATCCGAGCAGGATGGCGTCGGCGACGAACAGCCAGAAGAACAGCTTGTACCACGGACGGTAGACCGCCGAGCGCACCTTGGAGGTGTCGAGCCACGGCACCAGGAACAGCATGGCGATGGCGCCGAACATGCACAGCACGCCGCCGAGCTTGGAGTTGATCGGGCCGATGTTGAAGGTGATGGCGCGCAGGATCGCGTAGAACGGCAGGAAGTACCATTCCGGAACGATATGGGCCGGCGTCTTCAGCGGGTTGGCGACCGTGTAGTTGTCCGGATGGCCGAGATAGTTCGGCAGGTAGAAGACGAAATAGGCGAAGAAGAACAGGAACACGATCATGCCGAACGCGTCCTTGATGGTCGCGTAGGGCGTGAAGGCGACGGTGTCGGTCTTCGACTTGACCTCGATGCCGGTCGGATTCGACTGGCCCACGACATGCAGCGCCCAGATATGCAGCACCACCACGCCGGCGATCATGAACGGCAACAGGTAATGCAGCGCGAAGAAGCGGTTCAGCGTCGGATCGTCGACCGCGAAGCCGCCGAGCAGCAGCTGCTGGATCCAGTTGCCGACCAGCGGGATGGCGCTGAAGAAGCCGGTGATGACGGTGGCGCCCCAGAAGCTCATCTGACCCCAGGGCAGCACATAGCCCATGAAGCCGGTCGCCATCATCAGCAGATAGATGATGCAGCCGAGGATCCACAAGAGCTCGCGCGGTGCCTTGTAGGAGCCGTAGAACAGGCCGCGGAAGATGTGGATATAGACGGCGACGAAGAAGAACGAGGCGCCGTTGGAATGGAGATAGCGCAGGAGCCATCCCGAATTCACGTCGCGCATGATCTTCTCGACCGAATCGAAGGCGAGATTGGTGTCGGACGTGTAGTGCATCGCCAGCACGATGCCGGTCAGGATCTGCGAGACCAGCATGATCGACAGGATGCCGCCGAACGTCCACATGTAGTTGAGGTTGCGCGGCACCGGATAGGCGACGAAGCTGTCATAGATCAGCCGCGGCAGCGGCATGCGCGCGTCGAACCAGCGCTCGATACCGGTCTTGGGCGTATAGGTCGAGTGTCCCTCGCTCATCGATAATGTCCCCTGCCTCAACCGATAAGGATCTTGGTATCGGAAATGAACTTGAATACCGGGATCGCCATGTTCTCCGGCGCCGGGCCTTTGCGGATGCGGCCGGCGGTGTCGTATTGCGAGCCATGGCACGGGCAGAACCAGCCGCCGAAATCGCCTTCCTGACCGAGCGGGATGCAGCCGAGATGGGTGCAGACCTGCACCATCACCATCCAGGCTTCCTTGCCGGGCGTGGTACGGTTGGCGTCGGTCGCCGGCGCATCGGACGGCAGGTTGGCGTTGCGCGCGATCGGGTCCTTGAGATCGGCGAGATTGACGGCTTCGCCGTCCTTCATTTCCTTTTCGGTGCGGTTGCGCACCACCACCGGCTTGCCGCGCCACTTGACGATCAGCGAAGAGCCGGGCTGCAGGGAGGAGACGTCAACCTCGACCGAGGCCAGCGCCAGCGTCGAGGCGTCGGGGCGCATCTGGTCGATGAACGGCCACGCGACGGCTCCGGCGCCGACAACGGCGGCCATGCCGGTGGCTACGTAGAGAAAATCGCGACGGTTGGGATCGTGGATGTCGGTTGCGCTCACGGGTGCCTGATCCTTTCGCCTCTTCCTAACCGGAGGCCGAGCCTTGTCCCCGCTCAATCGCACCTGCCCGACAGCGCATGGCGAACAGGCTAGCGAATTCCTCCGGCATTTGGATTTTCGGTTTATGCGTGCGGCCCGTTTTTGTCCAGCGGGGTGAGGGCACAAGGGCAGATTGTCGCGGGGTTGCGCCGCGGCGGTCGCCGGCGTGTCCTCGCTGGGCTGCTTGGCAGGGCGAAACACCGCGGAATCACGGGCGAAATCGGGTCCGCGTTCGCCTCGACATCGGCTCTTGGCCCGGTCTATTCTGCCGCCATGGCGCATGTCATTGAACGCGACAGCTGGGCCGAAGCCCCCGACCGCTGGAAAGGCGAGCTGCAATGCGGACAGTTCGGCGCCAATTCCTGCCTGATCTTCAACTATCAGTCGACGATCGGCGGCGGCCCGCGCCTGCACAAGCACCCCTATGCGGAGATCTTCGTCATCCGCTCCGGCACCGGCCTGTTCACCATCGGCGACCAGGAGATCAAGGCCACCGCCGGCCAGATCCTGATCGTGCCGCCCGGCACGCCGCACAAATTCACCAATCTCGGCCCCGGTCCGCTCGAGAGCACCGACATCCACGAGAACGGCCACTTCATCACGGAATGGCTGGAGTAGCTTGCCGGATTCCTAGCTGGCCCCGAGCCTGACCAGCACGGCTCTCGGAATGTCGTATTCCCTGATAACCGCATCGTGCTTGCGCAGACCGCAAAGCTCGCGCTGGATGAAATAGGCGTGCACGGCGGCCGCCGCTTCCTTCAGCAGCCGGTTGTGATGCTCGCCTTCGCCACCCTCGCGCAATCTGGCAAGGGTTTCCTCCACACGCTGTCCGGCGCGGCCGAGCGCAGCGGCCTTCTCGGCGAGGATTTCGTGGCCGAGCAGGTCGAGCGCGCTTTCCTGCGCGCCTGAGCGTCCGAAATTGGTAGGCATGCGTACCGACATGACGCCGTTCTACTCCGCCGGCCGCGTCTCTGCCAGCGCGCTTTCCTCGTTGAACAGGAAGCCGCCGGACTGCCGTTTCCAGAGCCGCCCATAGAGCCCGTCGAGCGCCACCAGCTCGTCATGCGTGCCCTGTTCGACGATGCGCCCGCCATCGAGCACCACCAGCCGGTCAAGTGCTGCGATGGTGGAGAGCCGGTGCGCGATGGCGATCACGGTCTTGTTCTCCATCAGCCGGGTCAGATTCTCCTGGATCGCCGCCTCGATATCCGAATCGAGCGCCGAGGTCGCCTCGTCGAGGATGAGGATCGGCGCATCCTTGAGGAAGACGCGTGCGATCGCCACGCGCTGCCGCTGCCCGCCGGAGAGTTTCACGCCGCGCTCGCCGACATAGGCCTCGTAGCCGGCGCGGCCTCTGGTGTCGCGCAGCCCCAGGATGAAGTCATGCGCCTCGGCCTTTTTCGCCGCGGCGATCACCTGCGCGTCGGTGGCGTCCGGCATTCCGAGCTTGATGTTGTCGCGCAGCGAGCGGTGGAACAGCGCCGTGTCCTGGCTGACGACGCCGATATTGCCGCGCAGCGAGTTCTGCGTGACCCCGGCGATGTCCTGGCCGTCGATCAGGATCCGGCCGCCTTCGAGGTCGTAGAGGCGCAGGGTCAGATTGGCCAACGTCGTCTTGCCGGCGCCGGACGGGCCAACCAACCCCACCTTCTCGCCCGGGCGAACAACGAGATCGATGCCGTCGAGCACACCCCCGCCCTTGCCGTAGTGGAAGGTCACGTTCTTGACGTCGATGCGGCCGCCGGCAACCACCAGTTCCTTGGCATCCGGCGCGTCGGTGAGGCCGAGCGGCTGCGAGATCATCGCCTTGGAATTCTCCAGCACACCGAGGTTTCTCAGAATGCCGTTGAGCTGCATCATCACCCGCCCGAGCAGCATGTTGAGCCTGAGGACGAGAGAAAGCGTGAAGGCGACAGCGCCGACCGTGATCGAACCCTCCACCCACAGATAGATGGCGAAGCCGGCGATCACGGTGATCATGACGCCCGACAGCGTCGTCAGCGCCATGCGCACGCCGGTCAGACGGCGTGTGAACGGCCGCAGCGCGTCGAGATAGATGTCGAAACCGTTCCTGATGTAGCGGTCGTCGCCATCCACCGAGAACAGCTTCAGCGTCTGCATGTTGGAGTAGGAATCGACGATCCGGCCGGTGATCATCGACCCGGCCTCGGCTGTCGCCTCGGCATGCTTGCGGATCTGCGGCAGATAGAGTTTGGCCAGCCAGCCGAACACGGCGATCCAGACCACCACCAGAACCGCCAGCCTGAGGTCCAGGCCGGCGACCAGCGCCAGCGTCGTCACGGTATAGATGATCATGAACCAGATGACCTCGATGAAGCTCTCCATCAGGTCGCCAGTCGCCTGCCCCGCCTGCCAGACTTTTGTCGCGATGCGGCCGGCGAAATCGTTCTGGAAGAAGGCGTAGGACTGGCGCGAGACATGCCGGTGCGCCTGCCAGCGCACCAGATTGTAGAAGCCGGGCGTGATCGTCTGCTCGTCGACCAGCGCCGACAGGCCGACGACGGCGGTGCGGATGACGAGCACCACCGCGCCCATGAACAAGAGCTCGGGCCCGGCCGTCGTCCAAAGCACGTGCCAGCTGCGCTCGCCTGGCAACTGATCGAGGATATCGACCAGCCTGCCGACGAAATAGAACAGCCCTGCCTCGACCAGAGGCGCGATGCCGCCGATAATCAGCATGGCGAAGAAGGCGAGCTTCGCCTGTCCGACATAGTGCCAGAGGAAGCCGCCGACGCCGGCGGGCGGCCGCAGATTGGCGGGCTCGCGGAACGGGTAGACCCAGTGCTCGAACCAGCGATAGATGGCCTGCATCATTCGGCAGCTTCACCTTTCGTCGGCAGATCGTCGGCGACCGGCTTTTCCTCCAGCAGGAAGCCACCCGACTGGCGCCGCCAGAGCTGTGCGTAGAGCCCGCCCTTGGCGATCAGCGCCTCATGCGAGCCTTCCTCGATGATGCGGCCCTTGTCCATGACAACGAGCCGGTCCATCGCCGCGATGGTCGACAGCCGGTGGGCGATGGCGATGACGGTCTTGCCCTGCATCAGCTTGTAGAGGTTCTCCTGGATTGCCGCCTCCACTTCCGAATCAAGCGCGGACGTCGCCTCGTCGAGAATGAGGATCGGCGCGTCCTTCAGCATAACGCGGGCAATGGCGATGCGTTGCCGCTGGCCGCCGGACAGCTTCACGCCGCGCTCGCCGACAAGCGCCTCATAGCCGCTCTGCCCATGCGGATCGGTCAGCCCCGCGATCACCTCGTCGATCTGGGCGGCTTGCGCGGCCCTGACCATCGCCTCGTCGCTGGCCGACTGGCGCCCGTATTTGAGGTTCTCGCGAACGGATCGATGCAAGAGCGAGGTGTCCTGGTTGACGAAGCCGATCGCCGCGCGAACGCTCTCCTGCGAGACATTGCGGATGTCCTGCCCGTCGATCAGCACCTTGCCGTCCTGCACGTCGAACAGCCGCAGCACGAGATTGACCAGCGTCGATTTGCCGGCCCCCGAACGGCCGATCAGGCCGACCCGCTCGCCCGGCGCGATCTTCAGCGACAGATTGTCGATCACGCCGCCTTTGCCGTCCTTGCGCCAATAGTTGAAGTTCACCCGGTCGAACTCGATGCCACCGGCGGTCACGACGAGGGCCGGCGCGTCAGGCTGGTCCTGCATGACGATCGGCCGCGCGATCGTCGTCATCGAGTTGCTGGCGACGCCGATCTGCCGGAAGACATTGGCGCCGACATCGAGGATCCTGCCGGAGATGTTGGCGATCTGCAGCGCGAACGGTATCGCGGTCGCCACGGCGGCGGTGGTCATCGTCCCGGCGTTCCAGCCGGCGAGCGCCAGCCAGCTCACGGCGATAAGCAGCGCCGCGTTGAGGACGAACAAGGCCGACCACATCAGCGTGAAAACGCGCATCAGCTGGTAGAATGTGTCGGCGTGCTCGACCACCGCCTGCGAGACATATTTGTCTTCATGCTCGCCGGTCGAGAATGTCTTGAGCGTCAGGATGTTGGTGTAGCTGTCGACCATACGGCCGCTCACCTGCGACCACCGCTCCGACAATTGGGACGAGCGTTGCGTGATCCTGGGCATCGCGGACCAGAAGATCAGGCAATAGAACACCAGCCACACCGCCACGACCGCCAGCAGAAGCGGGTCGAGCCTAGCCAGCACCACGATGGCGACCGCGACGAAGACCAGCGCATACCAGACGGCATCGACGGTGAGATTGACGCTCATCTCCACCGAATCGCCGCTCTGCATGACCTTGGTTCCGATGCGGCCGGCAAAGTCGTTCTGGAAGAACGACCAGTCCTGGCGCACGACATGCCAATGGCTCTGCCAGCGGATGAGGTCGATGAGGTTCGGCGCGATGGCATGATTGCGGATGAGTCCGTCGACGACCATCGACAGCGGACGCAAAAGCACGACGAAGGCCATCAGCGCGAGCAGCGGCCCATGCGCGGCGAAGAAATCGCCGGGCCTGGTGGTGGCGAGCAGGCCGACGATCATGCCGACGAAGATCGGCAGCATCGCGTCGATTATTGCCGCTACGGCAACGATGATCATGCGCAGCCGATAGGCGGCGCGAAACTGCCTTATGAAATACCAGTAGAACCGCCAAAGCCCCATCGGCGGCTGCCTGTCGTCGGCCAGCGCCACCGGTGAATAACGGCTTTCGAACCAGGTGAAGATGCGGTCGAACATTTTTGTCTCGTGGAGGCCACAAACCCGCCGGCGTCCGATCTGGTCGCCGGCGGGCCTCTGAGCAGGTCGTGGTTACGCCCGGGATCGATTCCCGGCAATCGCCGTAACCTTGATGCCAATCGCGATCGCGTTACTCCGCTGCCATCTCCGTCGCCTTGGCGTCGGACTCGGCCGGCCCGTCATCGAGCAGGAAACCGCCGGACTGGCGCTGCCAGAGCTGGGCATAGAGCCCGCCCTTGGCGACGAGCTCCTCATGCGAGCCTTCCTCGATGATGCGGCCCTTGTCCATGACGACGAGCCTGTCCATCGCCGCGATCGTCGACAGCCGGTGCGCGATGGCGATGACGGTCTTGCCCTGCATCAGCTTGTAAAGGTTTTCCTGGATGGCGGCCTCGGCTTCCGAATCGAGCGCCGAGGTCGCCTCGTCGAGGATCAGGATGGGCGCGTCCTTGAGCATCACGCGGGCGATCGCGATGCGCTGCCGCTGGCCGCCGGACAGTTTGACGCCGCGGTCGCCGACATGGGCGTCGAAGCCCTTGCGGCCGTTATGGTCCGAAAGCCCGCCGATGAAATCGAGCGCCTCCGCCCGCCGCGCCGCCTCGATCAGCATCTCGTCGGTCGCGTCCGGCCGGCCGTAGAGGATGTTCTCCTTCACCGAGCGGTGCAGCAGCGAGGTATCCTGCGTCACCATGCCGATCTGGGCGCGCAGCGAATCCTGCGTCACCGCCGCGATCTCCTGGCCGTCGACGAGAATCCTGCCGCTTTCCAGGTCGTAGAAGCGCAGCAAAAGATTGACCAGCGTCGACTTGCCGGCGCCTGAGCGACCGACGATGCCGACCTTCTCGCCGGGCTTCACGGTGAGCGACAGGTTCTCGATGACGCCCTTCTGCTTGCCGTAGTGGAAGCGGATGTCCTCGAAGCGGATCTCGCCCTGGCTGACGGCGATGTCCTTGGCGCCCGGCCTGTCTTCGACCAGGCGCGGCAGCGAGATCGACTGGATGCCGTCCTGCACCGTGCCGATATTCTCGAACAGCCCGGACATCTCCCACATGATCCACTGCGACATGCCCCACATCCGGAGCACCAGGCCGATGACCACGGCGACCGCGCCGATCGTGACCGCCTGGCCGAGCCACAGCCACAGCGAGATTGCCGTCACCGAGAACAAAAGCAGCGAGTTCAGGATGTAGAGCAGGCCGTAGAGCACCGTCACCAGACGCATCGAGCGGTAGACAGTGTCGAGGAAGCTCGCCATGCCTTCCCTGGCGAAGGTCGCCTCGCGGCGCGCGTGGCTGAACAGCTTCACCGTCTGGATGTTGGTGTAGCTGTCGACGACGCGGCCCGTCATGGTCGAGCGCGCATTGGCCTGCGCCTCGCCGACCTTGCCCAGTCTCGGGATGAAAAAGCGCAGGAGACCGATATAGCCGACCAGCCAGACGGCGAGCGGTGCAGCCAGCCGCCAGTCGGCCGAGCCGACGATGAACAGCATGCCGAGGAAATAGACGATGACGTAGTTCAAGACGTCGATCAGCTTGATCACGCATTCACGCACGGCGAGCGCCGTCTGCATCAGCTTGGTGGCGATACGGCCGGCGAACTCGTCCTGGTAGAAGGCCATCGACTGCTTGAGCAGGTAGCGATGCACCTGCCAGCGGATGCGCATGGGATAATTGCCCATCAGCGTCTGCTGGTTGAGCAGCGAATGCAGCCAGACCGTGCCCGGCAGCGCGAACAGCACGACGAAAGCCATGCCGGCGAGCTTCCAGCTCTCGGTCTGCAGGAAGGTTTCGCGGTTCTGCCCCGACAGCCAGTCGACGATGCGACCCATGAAGCCGAACATCCACACTTCGGCGATGGAGATCGCCGTCACCAGCACCGCATCGAGGAGGATGTAGGGCCAGGCGCCGCGCGTATAATGCACGCAAAACGCGACCAGCGTCTTCGGCGGCTCGACCGGCTCCGCGGCGGGAAACGGATCGAGCCTCTGTTCAAACCAGCGGAACATTCCAGGCACTCACGATGCTATGCGCGCTCATGCGGCGCGGGATTGATGGGCTAGGCTTTGCGGCCGCGCGGCATTGCGCGCCGGCGATACGGAATCATCCGCATCGCCGGCCTTGCTGCTCGCAATATAGGGTTTCGCCGGCATTTCGCCGACAGGCTCGTTCGACGATCCTGACGGCCCCGGGCTTCCCGACGAAAAGCCGGAGCCTGCCCGGTTCCGATCGCCCGGCCGGAACAGACGGATGATCCGGCGCACCAGCGTCGGCCGGCTGTGGTCGGGCACCGCGCGCGAGAAGTCGACGTCCGGCAGCATGCCGCGATGCGGCCTGCGCCGCTCCTCGGCATGCACCGCCGACGAATAGGTCTCGCCGATCAGCAGCGCCCAGGTCGCCGCCTTGCGCTCATGCAGGCTTCTTGACCCCGGTATCTTGTAGGGATCGAACATTGGTCCGTCCTCCATATGCAAATGCGTTAAAAAGGGTGACACGGCCTCGATCCCCGGCATTCGACCGAAGGCGCGGATCGAATCCGCCTCGACCGGACGGCAAGCGTCGGCCCCGGCACGTTCAGCTGGGGCGCGGCGCCCCTTTGTCAGTTTGAAAAACATCGCAAGATTCCTTCGAAGGCCGAAAACTGGGTTCGGCGGGAATCGGTGCGATGAAGACTTAAAGTGTCAGAAGAATCGTCGTACCGAAACCGCCATTGGGCATACGAGAGCCCAGGAGAGGCGCTGGATGTGCATGGTCATCATGTGTTCCCCTCCATTCGGTTCGGGTTGACGATGATGGTCGTATACGCGACTTCGCAGAAAATGGCCACCCGCCAGGCCAGAAATCGCCGAAAGCGGGAGATGCCTGTGGCCGATCTGCCACTTATTAGCAGGATGCGAAAATGAACGATCGTCTCCGCATCGCGCTCTACCAGCCGGATATCGCCGGCAACACCGGGACAATCCTGCGCTTCGCCGCCTGCCTCGACATCGCCGTCGATATCATCGAGCCTGCCGGATTTCCGCTCTCCGACCGCGCGCTGAAACGGGCCGGCATGGACTATCTCGAAATGGCGGCGCTCACCCGCCATGCCGACTGGCACGCCTTCGAGGAATGGCGAAACGCGCATGCGCGCCGTCTGGTGCTGCTCACCACCAAGGCCACGGCCGCCTATACCGGCTTTGCTTTCGCCGCCGGCGACAATCTTCTGTTCGGCCGCGAATCCGCCGGCGTGACGGAAGAAGTCCATCAGGCGGCGGACGCGCGACTGACCATTCCGATGCGGCCGGGCGCGCGCAGCATCAATGTCGCGCTGTCGGTCGCCATGGTCGCAGGCGAAGCGCTCCGCCAGCTCGGCTAGGACGCGTCGGGCTTCCTCGCTATCCCGAACGGCAGTCCCTTCCGCCGTCAGTTTCACCCAGGCGCACATCGCCTTCTCCTGCGTTTGCCATATCGTCCTCCCTTCGCTACAAGCTCAACTTAACTTGAGGTCAAGCGGGAATTCGAAAATGGCTCCGGTGCGGGAATTGACGGTCGGCCAGGTCGCCATGCGCAGCGGCGTCGCGGTATCGGCGCTGCATTTCTACGAGGCGCGCGGGCTGATCCGCAGCCACCGTACGTCCGGCAACCAGCGGCGCTACAGCCGCGATGTGCTGCGGCGCGTGGCGATCATCCGCGTCGCTCAGGAGGTCGGCATCTCGCTTGCCGACATCGCCCGGGCGTTCCAGTCCCTGCCCGAAGAACGCACGCCGACGCGCGAGGACTGGAACCTGCTGTCGACAGCCTGGCGCGACGCGCTCGACCACAAGATCGCCCAGATGAAGAAATTGCGCGATGGCCTGACCGATTGCATCGGCTGCGGCTGCATGTCGATCGACAAATGCCCGCTGAGGAACAAGGAAGACCGGCTGGCGCGGGAAGGAACAGGCGCGAGGCGGTTGGTGGTAGGCTGATGCTCAATCCGCCGCCGGCAGTCGCCGCATGGTGAATTCGATCACATCGCCTGGACGTTCGAACCAGCTTTCGATCTCGGTCCAGTAGGCCTGCTTCGGGAAGCGTTCGAACCATTCCTTCGCCTTGAGCCGGGCCGCGGGGCGCGGCAGCACGAAGGTCTCGCGCAGGAAACCGTCGCGCGGCAGGTTCGCGCGCTCTGCCCGCGAGCGCTCCAGCCTCTTCTTCAAGCCATCCAGCGGCGGTCTTGCCGGGGTGCGCATGAAGGAACTCCTTTGCACCTTGGTCAGACAGGACTTGACCCTTGCCTTTAAGAGATTAGGGATCGCGCCGTTAAAAGACGAGTCATTTGTCAGGCAAGCGGCCTGTAACTGGAGACTGAATTGGAAAGACCTGACCTTCCGGTTGGCCTGCCGGGTGATATCGAGCAGAAGAAGATGAAGGCCCGCCTCTGGTTCGAAGCGCTGCGCGAACGTGTCTGCGCCACCTTTGAGCAGATCGAGCAGGAGCTTCAGGGACCGCAGTCCTCATGGTCGCCTGGCCGTTTCGAAAAGACGCCCTGGGAGCGCGACGAAGGCAAGGGTGGCGGCGGCACCATGTCGATGATGCGCGGCCGCGTCTTCGAGAAGGTCGGCGTGCACACCTCGACCGTCCATGGCGAATTCTCGCCGGAATTCAGGAAGCAGATTCCCGGCGCCGAGGAGGATCCGCGCTTCTGGGCGAGCGGCATCTCGCTGATCGCGCATCCCTGGAACCCCAACGTGCCTGCCGTGCACATGAACACGCGCATGGTCGTCACCACGCGCCAATGGTTTGGCGGCGGCGCCGATCTGACGCCGGTGCTCGACCGCCGCCGCACCCAGGACGACCCCGACACGATCGCCTTCCATCGCGCCATGCAGTTCGCCTGCGAGAAGAACGCTGCGGTCGCCGACTATCCCAAATTCAAGGCATGGTGCGACGAATATTTCTTCCTGCCGCATCGCAACGAGCCGCGCGGCATCGGCGGCATCTTCTTCGACTGGCTGCATTCGGGCGAGGACAAGGGCGGCTGGAATGCCGATCTCAACTTCGTCCAGGATGTCGGCCGCTCCTTCCTGGTCGTCTATGCCCATCTGGTTCGTGGCAACTTCAACCAGAACTGGACCGATGGCGAGCGCGACGAACAGCTGATCCGGCGCGGCCGCTACGTCGAATTCAACTTGCTTCACGATCGCGGCACCATCTTCGGCCTGAAGACCGGCGGCAATGTCGCCTCGATCCTGTCCAGCCTGCCGCCCGAGGTAAAATGGCCGTAACAATCGGGTGAGCGCGGCCATGGCCGCATTGCCGTCCCATTCGCCGAATCTTGGCGGCCAATGTGGCAGGGGCAATATCTTTTTCGTCTAATATCCATTTGAAAAAATTGGATTATTCAAGGTCGCCGGGTCGGGAAGCGCCGGCGGCAGAGGTGGCGATCATCGCTTCCCGCAGCCGTGACTCGACGCGACTTGACGGCCCTGAGCAAAGAGGGGTGCCTGATCCAACAGGCGCCTTCATTCCAGGAGAGCATGCCATGCGCAAGCTTATCGTGACGGCGGCAACCGTCGCTTTTCTCGCCTCCGGTGGCGCCGCGTTCGCGGCGGTCAAGCACACTACGGGAACCGTGAAGAGCTTTGACGGGACGGCCATGAGCCTTGTTCTGGACAACGGATCGACCTTCACCCTGTCCAAGGCCTTCAAGGATCCCGGCATTCAGGCCGGTGAGAAGGTTCGCGTGTCTTGGGACATGAGCGGCAAGAAAAAAATCGCCGAAGCCGTCAAGATCATGAAGTAGCGGCTGGAGCAATTCCAGGAAAACCGCCCGCCGAGGCATAGCAGGCTCAGGCGGCGCGAAGGGCGGAGCACCAGTGCTTCGCCCTTCGTTTCATGCTTTTACCGCGCCGACCGCCCCCGGCCACTTCTTCGTGCAACCGAAAGCGGCGGCATGTGTTATTGATATCCATCCGGGCAATCCTGCGAAAACGCGCATCGGCTTTGGGCGGGATTGCACAAAGACAAACGGCTGGAGCGCTCTGGCTGAGCGGCCCCGTCGCGAGGAAAGGAAAATCCCCATGAAGGAATTTCAATGTGGATCGCTGGTTCCCGGCTGTGACTGGCATACGCGCGCTGAGGAAGAAGCGGAGGTCATGCGCCGCGCTGTCGAGCATATGCGTGAAACGCATGGCGAGACCATCATCCGCGAGACGATGATCGAGGCGATCCGCTCGCGCATCCAGAAGGTCCGCGACGCCGCCTAAGTGGCTACATCGCCGAATTCGGACCGCGCAAGCCGACGGGCAACAGCCAAACGTTGGTTCCGGCATGCCCTCTCCGCGGGCGGTTCTTTGGATCGCCGGCGGAGGCATTTTTCCGCATAATTCAAGCAAATTCTTATATTCGTAGCAGCTTGGATAACTTCCCGGTAACGGTCCGCGTGCGACTCTGCCGCATGTGATCCGGCCAGAGGCGGCTGCCCGAGGAGCCCTTCGCCATCAAGGCGCTGGCCGGAGTGGTGGGGCGAGGTGCTTCGCGCATGCGCGAGCGGTCCAACATCGGAGCAGGTCTCTGCGCGGCGGCGCTCCTTCTGTGCGCTCTTTCCTTTGCGTCCACGGCAATGGCCCAGGAATGGACGACCTCGCTCGTCGATATCCATCAGGGCTCTCCGCTCAGCGACAAGGCCAGGGGCCTCGGCAATGGCGGCTATGAATTGCAGGGCGGAAGCTGGGTCTCCTTCAGCCATTGGTATCACGCGAGCTGGGTCGACATGCATGTCGACTTCCTCACTCAGATCACGCCCGATACGGGCTTTCTCTGGGGGTTCGGGACCGGGGAACAAGCCGAGAAATACAGCATCGCGCCCAGCCTAAAATTCGGTTTTCTCACCCAGACCCATCCGAATCCGAACAGCACCCTGTCCCTGTCGGTCACCTCGACCATCGGCGGCGCCCTCACCGAAAAGCCCTGCGTGGCCGACTACGGCGACCTGGGCAGCTACAGCGTCAATTGCCGGCTGGCAGCGGGCGAGGCGTCGCCCGAGGAGACGCTGACGCATCTGGTCAACGCTACACCCGAGAGGCTGCATCTGTGGCTCAACTACCGCGTTACGTTCTGATCGCCGGGAGGCCTTCGATGGAAAGTGTTCCGGCGCCCGAATTTCGTAAATTCATCCGCCTTCTTGTTTGACCGGGAGTAAGATCGTGTCTGGTAATTTCTGGAAATTCGGCATTGCCGCGGCTCTGGTCCTGCTGCCGGCGTCCATGGCATCGGCGCAGGAAGTGCCCGACGCGGACGAGACGGCTGTGCTGTGCCACGGCGTTCAGTCCATATGCGTGAGCGCCAAGATCCCGGTCGCGGGCACGACGCAGGCCGTGCAGAACTGGATGAGCCCCGACGTCGGCGCCGCTTGGGCAGCCGGCTACAAGGGCAGAGGCGTCACCATCACCATGGTCGACGACTTCAGCAGTTCAGATCGCTTTTCCGGCAATTTCGGCATTGGCGTGCAGACGCAGCGGCACGGAGAATGGACGCGCGAGGAGGCGAGCATGATCGCTCCCGCGGCGACCATCCGCTCCAAGGATTTCTCGACGGGCTCGGCCGTCTCGCTGGCCGGCGGCCGTAACGTGCTCAATCTCAGCTACGGCATGTACACCACCGCGGGCTACAGCGTGAATCAGATCTGGTGGGCCCCGGAAGAGGCCTCGATCATAAACTATGCGACCAGGGGAACGGCCGTCGTCTCGAAGGCGGCCGGCAACGACGCGGTCGCCGTGGGTGGGGTCACAGGCGGCCAGCAGGACTATCTCGACCTTGCCCTGATCGGCAAATCGACTGCGATCTTCGTCGGCGCGCTGTCGACGAACGGCACAACGGCCAACAAGGCTGAGCTCGCCTGGTATTCCAATTACGCCGGCTCCAACCCGGCAGTGCAGAGCCACTTCCTGGTGGTCGGCGTCGAAGGCGACAAGACCGGCCTCTACGGCACCTCGTTCGCCGCGCCGATCATCTCGGGTTACGCCGCGATCATTGGCAGCAAGTTCACCAAGGCGACGCCGGTTCAGATCACCAATGACCTTCTCAACACGGCCCGCACCGATACGCTGGCGAACTACGACCCGTCCATCTACGGCAAGGGCGAGGCAAGTCTCTCGCGGGCGCTGGCTCCCGTGGCGATCCATTGACAGCCGACGTCCACTGCCGCTGGACTAAATTTCCAGGGCTTGCGCGGCGCGCTGCATCAGCGCGCCGCGTTCCAGGGTGAAGCCCGACCCGACCCACTCCTTCTCGAGGTTCTTCAACGTGGCGCCAAGCTTCGGCCCCGGTGACGCGCCAAGGTCCGTCAGGTCGGCGCCTTTGATCGGAAACACCGGCTTTGCCCACTTCAGCGCGAAGTTGAGCAGGCGTGAAAGACCGCCGGCCTCCATCATCGCCTGATTGTCCTCGACGGCACGCGTCCGCGCGGCGGCAAGCGCCAGCCGGATGCGATCGAGATAGCCGTCGCGGTCGCCGTAGTAGAGTTTCTTGGCCAGCTCGGTCTCGGTCATCTTCGCGTCCGGAGCGATGGTCAGCGCCCAATGCCGCAGGCGAGCGGCCTCGTCATTCGAAAGCCGCAGCCGTTCGCCAAGCGTCTTCATGCGCGCGGCATCGGGCGGGACGATTGCCTCGAGCCGCAGCATCGGATCGGCGGTCCAGCCGAGATCCTTTCCGGTCCTGGCCAGGCCGTGGATGGCGTCGATGCCCCATTTCTCGCTCTCCGGGAGCACGGCCGACAGCACGCCGGCCTGGCGCATCCAGAGCAGGGCGCGCGAAGGATCCGGAGCGGACAGCAGCTTCTTCAGCTCGGACCAGACGCGTTCGGCCGAAAGCTGGGCAAGCCCCTCCTTCAGCCTGGCGCAGGCCTTCAAGCCTTCGGCATCGGGCCGGCCGTCGCCATACCAGGCGAAGAAGCGGAAAAAGCGCAGGATGCGCAGATAGTCCTCGCGGATGCGTGCCTCCGCGTCGCCGATGAAACGCAGCCGCCGCGCCTCGATATCGGCAATGCCGCCGACAAGGTCGACGACCGTGCCGTCGGCTTCGGCATAGAGCGCGTTGATGGTGAAGTCGCGCCGCTCGGCATCAAGCTTCCAGTCGCGCCCGAAACTCACTTTCGCCCGGCGGCCGTCGGTCTCGACATCAGCGCGCAGCGTGGTGACTTCATAGGGCTTGCCGCCCGCAATCACGGTGATGGTGCCGTGTTCGATCCCGGTCGGCGCCGTCTTGAAGCCGGCCGCCTCCGCGCGCCGGATGGTCTCTTCGGGCAGTGTCGTCGCGGCGATGTCGATGTCGGCCACGGGTTGGCCAAGCAGCGCATTGCGCACCGCGCCGCCGGCGACACGCGCTTCCTCGCCGCCCTGCTTCAACGCCGCAAGCAGCTTCTGCATATGCTTGTCGGCCAGCCAATCGGCGCTGCCGGAGAGAGACACCTCGACGCTCACGCATAAAGCCTTTCATACAGCGTGCGGATGATGCCGGCGGTGACGCCCCAGATGCGCTGGTCGCCATAGGGCATATCGTAAAAGAACCATTCGAGATCGTTCCACATGCGGCTGTCGCGCGTGTGGTTGGCCGGGTCCATCAGGAAACTCAGGGGAACCTCGAAGGCAGCGTCGACCTCGTCGGTATTGAGCGTCAGCGAAAAGCCCGGCCGCACCACGGCAAGCACCGGCACGATGCGGTAACCGCTGCCTGACACATAATCCGGCATGCGGCCGATGATCTCGATATGGTCGCGATCGAGACCGATCTCCTCGAAGGTCTCGCGCAGCGCGGTCGCCTCGGAGCCGGGGTCGGTCGGATCGATGGTGCCGCCTGGAAACGCCACCTGGCCGGAATGGCTGCGCAGCTTCTCGGCGCGCTTGGTGAGCAGCACCATGGCGCCCTCGGCGCGGTCGACGACCGGGATGAGCACGGCCGCGTCCCGCAGGGGCTTGACGTGTTGGAGCCTGGGGTGATCGGGATTGAAGCGATGATCGCCGAAATCCTCGCCAGGGGTGATCGCGGCCTGCGCTGCGGCCCGCGCCCGGAAATCCGCGATGGAAAACGGCGCCCGCGTCACCTGGTCCATCACGCGCTCTGCCGTTTCAGCTTCTCGGCCGGCATGATCGGATAGATCTCGCCGCCCGAGCGGACGGCGAACATCGTCTTGCCGTCGATATCGATCTCCTCGCCATGCCCGACCAGCTCATACATCACCGCCCGCGCCACCAGCGCCTCCAGCCGTCCGCGCACCAGCACATAGGGTTTCAGCCCGCCGGTTTCGTCCTCGTCGACGAAACGCAGCGGATGGCCGGGCCCGGCGGCCACCACATCGCCGACATTGGTGCGGAAGGTGATGACTTGTTCGTCGCCGCTCCCGGACACATTCATTTCGACGGCGATGAAGGGCGCGTCAACGACGCGGATTCCGACCCGCTCGACCGGGGTCACAAGATAGGTCTTTCCGTCCAAATCCTTGCGCAGCACGCTGGAAAAGAGCTGCACCAGCGGCATGCGGCCAATCGGCGTGCCGAGATAGAACCAGGTGCCGTCCGCCTTGATCTCCATGTCGAGGTCGCCGCAGAAATCCGGATTCCAGCGCTCGACCGGCGCCGGCCCCTTGCCCGCGCGGGCGGCACGCGAAACCAGCGCCTCAAGTCCGCGCGGCTCGGTAGCGCTCGTCAAGCTCTGTGTGCTCGGGCTTTGTTGACGATGTTCGCTGCGTTCGGCCATGGTCACGAAATAGTCACTGTTGTCCCGATTGTCAGCCTTGTCCGCCCAAGTCTGTGATTTAAGTTCGAATGCAGGCGCCAGGCGAAGCCGAATCGCGGCATTCTGCGACATTGAGAATGCAGGCCGGTATCTCCAACCACAAGGATCGAACGGCATGAGCGTGATGATCAAGGAAAGCCCGATCAGCGAGAAAGCGATGATCGAGGAGGCCGAAAAGGCGCTGGCCGACATCTCCAGGGTCCGCGACGCGGTCGGCCGGGTGATTTTTGGCCAGGAGGCTGTCGTCGAGCGCACGCTGGTGGCGCTGCTTGCCGGCGGCCATGCGCTGCTGGTCGGCGTGCCTGGGCTTGCCAAGACCAAGCTGGTCGAGACGCTGGGCATTGTGCTCGGCCTCGATTCGCGCCGCGTCCAGTTCACCCCCGACCTGATGCCGTCAGACATCCTCGGCTCCGAGGTAATGGAGCAGGACGAGTTCGGCAAGCGGTCCTTCCGCTTCATTTCCGGGCCGATCTTCACGCAACTGCTGATGGCCGACGAGATCAACCGCGCCTCGCCGCGCACGCAGTCCGCCCTGTTGCAGGCGATGCAGGAATATCACGTCACCATCGCCGGCGTCCGCCACGACCTGCCCTCGCCTTTCCATGTGCTGGCGACGCAGAACCCGCTGGAGCAGGAAGGCACCTATCCGTTGCCCGAGGCCCAGCTCGACCGCTTCCTGATGCAGGTCGACATCCTTTATCCGGAGATCGATGCGGAGCGCCGCATCCTGCTCGAAACGACCGGCATCGACGAAGCCAAGGCCGACAAGGTGCTGCAGCCGGCGAGACTGAAGGAAATCCAGACGCTGATCCGCCGCATGCCGGTGCCGGAAAGCGTCGTCGAGGCGATCCTCAAGCTGGTGCGTTCGGCCCGGCCCGGCCAGGGCAATGCCGAGACCGACAAGCATGTCGCTTGGGGGCCAGGCCCGCGCGCCAGCCAGGCGCTGACCCTGTGCGCCCGCGCCCGCGCCCTATATGATGGAAGATTGGCGCCTTCGGTCGACGACGTTCGCGCGCTGGCCGAACCGGTGCTGCAGCATCGCATGGCGCTGACTTTCGCCGCCCGCGCCGAAGGCACTTCGGTGCGCGATGTGGTGGCGAAGCTGGCAAAAGGCATCTGATGGGTCGAATAGGCGAGGTCCAGGCACCGGTTGCGACGCGCGACGCGCTCGCCCGCGGCCGGTTGCGGGCTTCACTGGTGCCGGACCTGCTGGTCGAGGCGCGCCGTATCGTCAACACGGTGATCGCCGGCTGGCACGGCCGTCGCAAGCGCGGCATTGGCGAGAACTTCTGGCAGTTCCGGCCCTATGTCGAAGGCGATTCCTCGCGCATCGACTGGCGCCGCTCAGCCAGGGACGACCATACCTATGTGCGCGACCGCGAATGGGAAGCCGCGCACACGGTCTGGCTCTGGGCCGATCCCTCGCCGTCCATGCTCTACAAATCCGGCGGCGCCGGCGTTTCCAAGGAATCGCGCGCGCTGGTGCTGGCGCTCGCCTTGGCCGAGCTTTTGTCGCGCAGCGGCGAGCGCATCGCCTGGCCCGGCCTTACCGACCCGTTCACCGCCCGCAACGGCGCCGAGCGTATTGCCGCCCAGCTGAGCCACGCCGCCGCGCTGCCGGCCAAACCCGACCTGTCGGCGATCCGCCGCTTCTGCGACATCGTGCTCGTCAGCGATTTCCTCGACCCGGTCGATGAAACCATGGCGTGGCTCGACGTGCTCGCCCGCCACGGCGTGCGCGCGCATCTGATCGAGGTCGCCGACCCGGCCGAGGAAACCTTCCCCTATGCCGGCCGCACCGAGTTCACCGATCCGGAGACCGGCGACAAGCTGACCGCCGGCCGCGCTGAGATGCTGGCCGAGGAATATCGCCTGCTTTACCGGGCTCGCCGCGAGGAGCTGGCAGCCTGGTGCAAGCGTCTCGGCTGGAGCTACACCGTCAACCACACCGACCGCCTCGCCTCCGAAGCGCTGGTGCGCATCCACATGGCGCTGACCGTGGAAGGCGGTCATGCGGCGTCGATTGCCAATCGAGCCGGAAAGGCGGTCGCATGAGCTGGCTGCCGCTTTCCTTCGGGGCGCCGATGGTTCTGTGGGGCCTCTTGGCGCTGCCTGTGATCTGGTGGCTGCTCAGGCTCACCCCGCCCAAGCCGCAGACGGAAGTTTTCCCGCCGTTGAAAATCCTGGCCCGGGTCCTAAGACGCGAGGAAACCCCGCAGCAAAGCCCGTGGTGGCTGACGCTGCTGCGGCTGCTCATGGCGGCGCTTGTCGTGATGGCGCTGGCCGAGCCGGTCTTCAATCCGCGCGAAAGGCTGCCGGCGGAAGGTTCCGCCCTGGCGCTTGTCATCGACAACAGCTGGGCAAGCGCCGCCGACTGGGGCAAGCGCGTCGCCACCGCCGAGCGGCTGATCGCCGACGCCGGATCGAACGGCGTGCCGATCGTCATCGCCTTCACCGCCGAGAAGCCCAATGCCGAGATCGGCCCCTTCGATGCCTCGGCCGCGCTCGACCATCTGCGCGCCGCCAACCCGCGGCCGGTTCCGACTGACCGTCCGGCCGTCTACGCCCGTGTCGCCGCCGCGCTGGAGCGCCTGCCCGGTGCCAGCGTTGCCGTGCTGGCCGATGGCCTTGCCGCCAAAGGCGACAACGCCGCGTTCAAGACGCTGCTCGAAAAGAACGCGAAGCGGCTGGTCTGGGCCACGTCCGACCGGCTCTCACTGACCGGCCTGATTGGCACCGACAACCAGGTCGACGGCTTCGCCTTGACCGCCATCCGCGCGCCGGGCGATCCGGCGCCGGCGCAGGTCAGCGCCGGCGCCTTCGACGACAAGGGCCGCCGCATTGCCGATGCGACGCTGACCTTCGCACCGGGCGAAGCCACCGCCACGGCGACGATGGCGGTCCCCTTCGAGCTGCGCAACGACTTCGCCTCGATAGCGCTCGACGGCGAGCACCAGGCCGGTGCCGTGCGCGTCCTGGACGAGAGCTCCAAACGCCGCCGCGTCGGCCTGCTGTCGCAAGCCGAGGCCGACCAGGCGCAGCCGCTTCTGTCGCCGCTCTACTATATCCGCCGCGCCCTCCAGCCTTTTGCCGATCTGGTCGAGCCGTCGAGCGCCGACCTCGCCGACGCCATTCCGCAGCTTCTCGACCAGAAGCCGGCGATGATCATCATGGCCGATGTCGGCACCATCCCGGAGCAGGTCAAGCAGCGGCTGGTCGACTGGGTCGACAAGGGCGGCACCCTGGTGCGGTTTGCCGGCCCGCGTCTTGCCGCGGCCGGCAATGACGACGACCTTTTGCCTGTACGGTTGCGCAGCGGCGAGCGCGCGCTAGGCGGCGCGCTGTCCTGGACGACGCCGCAGGCGGTCACCGAATTCCCGAAGAACGGTCCCTTCGCCGACCTTTCCCCGCCCTCCGAGGTGACGGTCAGCCGGCAGGTCCTGGCCGAGCCGACGCCCGACATCGTCGAGCGCACCTGGGCCACGCTTGCCGACGGCACGCCGTTGGTGACGGGCATGAAAAAGGACAAGGGCACGCTGGTGCTCTTCCATGTCACGCCCGAGGCGACCTGGTCGAACCTGCCGATCTCCGGCACCTTTGTCGAGATGCTGCGGCGCGTCGTGCAACTGTCGCGCAACCAGGGCGCGGCGATTGCCAATGCCGAAGCCACCGCCGCGTCGCTGGCACCCTACCGCATGATCGGCGCCGACGGCATGCTCACACCGCCCTCGCCCGATGCCCGGCCGCTGGTGCCCGGCGCCGGCCCGCTGCCGGTGACGCTGGAGAACCCGCCCGGCCTTTACGGCTCCGAGACGGGCGTCTTCGCGCATAATCTTCTCGATGCGTCGAGCACCTTTGCGCCGCTGGTGCGCCCACAGGTTTCGCTGCCGGTGAGCGCCATCCCCTATGCCTTCGACGAGTCGGAGAACCTCAAGGGCCCGCTGGTCGCCGTCGCGCTCCTGTTGATGGCGCTCGACACCTTGGCCGTGTTCTGGATGGGCGGCCTATTGGCGCGCCGGCCGCGCCGCGCGGCCGTGGCGACCACAGCCGCTGTTCTGGTCGTGCTGGGCGGCCTCTTCGGCCAAGCCGATTTCGCCCGCGCCGACGATTCGAAGCCAGGCGACGCCCAGGCGATCGACGACATTTCGAAAACCCGCATCGCCTATGTCATCACCGGCGAGCCCGGCGTCGATTCGATCAGCCGTGCCGGCCTTGAAGGCCTGACCCGTTTCCTGATCGAGAAGACCGCGCTCGAGCCCGGCCCGCCGGCCGGCGTCGACATCGCCAAGGACGAGCTGTCCTTCTTTCCGCTGATCTATTGGCCGATCGACCCCTCGGCGCCGATGCCCAGCCAGGCGGCGATCGCCCGCATCGACGCCTATATGCAGCAGGGCGGCACGGTCCTCTTCGACACGCGCGACCAGTTCTCCAACGGCATCGGCGCCGGCTCGGCGAGCCCGGCGACCGAGCGGCTGCGCGACATCCTCGCCAACCTCAATGTGCCGCCGCTGGAACCGGTGCCGTCGGACCACGTGCTGACCAAATCCTTCTTCATCCTTCCGGAGTTCCCCGGCCGCTTCAGCGGCAGCCCGCTCTGGGTCGAGGCCTCGCTCGACGCCAGCAACACCGAGAACCGACCCGTGCGCACCGGCGACGGTGTCTCGCCGATCATGATCACCGCCAATGATTTCGCCGGCGCCTGGGCGGTCGACGAGAACGGCGATCCGATGCTGCCGACCGTGCCGCCGGACCCGATGCAGCGCGTCTACGCGCTGCGCGCCGGCGTCAACATCATGATGTACATGCTGACCGGCAACTACAAATCCGATCAGGTGCACGTGCCCGTGCTGCTCGAACGGCTGGGGCAGTAGCTCATGAACTGGTCGATCTCCTTCGAACCGCTCGTCTCCTGGCCGCTCTTCGGCCTGCTCTTCGTGCCGTTGCTTTTGCTGGCGCTGGTCGGCCTGTGGTTCCGCCAGCGCGGCTCGGCGCTGCGCTTCATCGCGCTGCTCGCCCTTGCCGCTGCACTGCTCAACCCGGTGTTCCTCGCCGAGGAGCGCGAGGCGCTGAAGAGCGTCGTTGCGCTCATCGTCGACCGCAGCCAGAGCCAGGATATCGGCGACCGCACCAGGCAGACCGACGAGGCGCTGGCCGGGATGCAGGAGCGTCTCGGCCGCTTCAAGCAATTCGATGTCCGCGTCGTCGAGGCCGGCAAGTCGGAAGCCGCCGACGAACGCACCGAAACCAAGCTGTTCAGCGCGTTGGAGGGCACCTTCCGCGACGTGCCGCCGTCGCGCATCGGCGGCGCCATCATGATCACCGACGGCGAGGTGCATGACGCACCCGACGGAGCGCCGGAATTCAACGCGCCGCTGCATGCGCTGATCACCGGCAGCGAGCATGAGAAGGACCGCCGCATCCGTTTCGAGAACGTGCCGCGCTTCACTCTTGTCGGCAAGCCGCTCGACATGACCTACCGCGTCATTTCGACGGAAGGCAACGGCGGCCCGGTGGATGTACGGGTCTCGGTCAATGGCGAGCAGGTCTCGGTCGAGCACGCGGCCGTCGGCCAACCGATGAAGCTCTCGGTCACCATTCCCAATGCCGGCCGCAACATCGTCCAGCTCGGCATCGACCGTGAGCCGGGCGAGCTGACGGACGCCAACAACCGGGCGATCGCCCTGGTCGACGGCATCCGCGAGAACCTGCGCGTGCTCTTGGTCTCCGGCGAGCCGCATGCCGGCGAGCGCACCTGGCGCAACCTTTTGAAGTCGGATGCGTCGGTCGATCTCGTCCACTTCACCATTCTGCGCCCGCCGGAAAAGCAGGACGGCACGCCGATCAATGAATTGTCGCTGATCGCTTTCCCGACGCGCGAGCTGTTCGTCGAGAAGATCAAGGATTTCGACCTGATCATCTTCGACCGCTACCAGCACCGCGACGTGCTGCCGATCCTCTATTACGACTACATCTCGGAATATGTCGAAAAGGGCGGCGCGCTGCTGATTGCCGCGGGTCCCGAATATGCCGGCGAGAACTCCATCGCCCGCACGCCGCTCAACGCCGCGCTGCCGGCCATGCCGACCGGCGAGGTGGTGGACAAGGCCTTTTATCCGCGCCTGACCGATCTCGGCCAGCGCCATCCGGTGACGCGTGGGGTCGACGGCTCGGCAAGCGAGCCGCCGCATTGGAGCCGCTGGTTCCGTACCATCGGCGTCAAGAATCCGGAAGGCGAAGTGGTGATGAAAGGCGCCGACGACCGGCCCCTGCTCCTGCTAGACCGCAAGGGCGAAGGCCGCGTCGGCATGCTCTTGTCGGACCAGGGATGGCTGTGGGCGCGCGGTTTCGAAGGCGGCGGCCCGCATGTCCAGCTCTATCGGCGCATCGCCCATTGGCTGATGAAGGAACCGGAACTGGAAGAAGAACGGCTGACCGCCGACGGCCGCGGCATGGTGCTGGAGATCCGCCGCCAGACGATGAGCGACGATCCGGGTCCCGCGCAGGTGATCACGCCGTCCGGCAAGACGGTGACGGTGAAGCTCGATAAAGCCGAGCCCGGCATCTTCACCGGCAGCCTGCGGACCAGCGAGATCGGCCTTTACCAGATCGGCAATGGCGACTTGACCGCGCTTGCCCATGTTGGCCCGATCAACGCGCCGGAGTTCTCCGACGTGATCTCGACCGAGGATCGGCTGAAGGCACCGGCCGAAGCGACCGGCGGCAGCGTGCGGCGGCTGGCCCCGTCATCCACGCTCGGCAATCTCGCCGGCGGCGTGACGCTGCCCTCGATCGTGCCGGTCCGCTCCTCGGCGGCGGCCTCGGGTGACGACTGGATCGGCCTGCGCACCACCGACGACAGCACGCTCAAGGCCGTGTCGCGCGTGCCCCTGTTCGGCGGCTTCCTCGGCCTCGGCCTCTTGCTGCTCGCAATCGGCTCGATGTGGTATCGCGAGGGGCGGTGAGTGTCCTTACCTCTCCCCCTGTGGGAGAGGTCGGATTGCCTCGATTTTTCCTTCACAAATCGGCTGGCAATCCGGGTGAGGGGTAAGCTTGGCGCCAAGCTGGAACACCCTCATCCGTCGCCTTCGGCGACACCTTCTCCCCCAGGGGGAGAAGGAAAAGCGCCCGCCCCTACTCTTCCGGCTCGACGGTGAACAGCAGCGGATAGCCCTTGGCCTTGCCGGCGTCGGTAGCCCGCGTCGCCTTGGTTTCGGCGACATCCTTGGTGAACACAGCAACCACGCAGACGCCGCGCGTATGCGCCGTGATCATCACACGATGCGCCTGGTCCTCGCTGAGCTTGAATTCGCCCTTGAGCACGGTCACCACGAACTCACGCGGCGTGAAATCGTCATTGATCAGGATAACCTTGTAGAGCTTCGGCCGCTCTGTTTTCGGCTGTGTCTTGGTGGGCGGTTTGAGGACTGTTTCAGGCATCGGCATCCGCCAGTTGGGAACCAAAGCAATTCCAGGAAGAGTGCTCGCGGTTTTCCGTCCGCAATTGCGCAGAGCTTTAACCCATTTGCCGCCGTGGTGGCGGGGCGAGCGCTCGGCCTTATGTGGGAGAGCGTTGGTTGCGGTTCAACGGCCCTGCCGGCGCATTGTTGTGCCGGACCTGCCCGAGCCGCCATCATCCGTGCGGGAACCGCGCTCCATGAATGCCGTGATCATCCAGGCGGCGAAGCCGACCAGGGTTATGCCGGTCAGCACGATCAGGACCCAGGACTGCGTCGGCGTGATGTAGTCGAAGCTTGAGGAGATCAGCGGAGCGAACAGCTCGGGCTCGGTCCTGCCGCTGGCGGGATCCGGCACGGGGCTTGCGGTAAAGATGATCAACGATCGCACGGCCGCGGTGACGATCAGGCCGCCGAGTGTCAGCGAACGCATCCGGGACGAAAACCGCTTCTTCATGCGGATTGTCCTACAGCACCGGCATTGCAATCAGGTTAAGGATCGGAACGGGCGCGGCGGAAGCTGCCGATGTCACACTTCGCCCGCCGGAAGACCGCTCCAGCCAAAACCGGCCGGAGCGGTCTTGAAAGATCAGGACTGAAAGCCTGGATTACGACTTCTTCGCCGGAGCCTTCTTGGCCTTCTTGACCGGGCACTTGTGCGTCTTGGTCACTTTGCAGGTCTTCTTGGCGGCAACCTTCTTCGGAGCAGCCTTCGCCGGAGCCATGGCGGCCGGAGCGGCCGTGGTCGTGGTGCTGGCAGCCGGGGCAGCGGTCGTCGTGGCGGCGGCATTGCCGAGAGCCGGCATCGCGAAAGCGAGAGCAACACCGAGGCCGAGGGCGGAGAGGATGGACTTCTTCATGGCTTCATTTTCCTTTTTCTTGCGGTCTAGGTGAGCGTCACTGAGCGGGATCGATCGGTGTCACTCCAAGCAGCTTCAAAGCGTTTGCGAGCATCCGGATACCCTGTGCCTGCTTCTTGTTGGCGCAGAACCGGTTTCCCTTTCTTTGCAGTGCTTTCGCCGCGGTGACCTGCGTTGCCGCGGCATGGGTTTCGAGGGCTTCGTCAACCTGACGGCTCAGATTGGTGCAGCGCTCGGTCCGGGTGAGCGGTGGCGCGACCTTTGCGGTTGAGGCGCCGGCCGCGGCGGTGATGAGCGATATGCTGAGCAAAGCACCCATCACGCTGATCCAGAACCTCTGCATTGGTCTCGTCCGTTACTCCGGAAACTTGCGTCGCAGCCGATGACCTGACCGCCACGGCACCGGTTATGACCTTGAAATTTTTCACCAGTTTTTCTCGACTGTAGAATTTTGTTTCTGGATTGTTTCTGGGGAACCAGCCGGGGCGCCGATCGCGACCTCTGGCCAAGATGTGGCCCGAATTCTATCGTGTGAGAGATCGCCGAAGGGACGCCGGGCTAACAGAATCATAGGTTTCGAGTGAAATCGGACGCACACATACTGATCGTCGACGACGACAAGGGCATACGCGACTTGCTGCAGGAGTTCTTCCAGAAGCGCGGGCTGCACACCACGGCGGCCGGCGACGGCACCGAGATGGAGGCGGTGCTGCGCCGCACGCCGGTAGACCTGATCGTTCTCGACGTGATGCTGCCCGGAAAGAGTGGACTTGAGCTTTGCCGCGAGATCCGTGCCAACTACACCACGCCGATCATCATGCTGACCGCGGTCACCGAGACGACCGACCGTGTTGTGGGTCTCGAAATGGGCGCCGACGACTATGTGCCCAAGCCCTTCGATCCGCGCGAGCTCCTGGCCCGCATCCGCGCCGTGCTCAGACGCAACGGCAGCGCCGAGCCGCGGCGCCCGGCCGCCAAGCAGATCTATCACTTTGCCGGCTGGACGATGGACTGCGCGCGGCGGCGCCTGACGGCGCCCGACGACGTCCGCGTGGAGCTGACCATGGCCGAGTTCAACCTGCTGCAGACCTTCGTCAAGAGCGCGCAGCGCGTGCTTACCCGCGAACAGCTGATCGAGCTTTCCGGCGGCGACACCGGCTACAGCTTCGACCGCAGCGTCGACATTCTGGTGAGCCGCCTGCGCCGCAAGATGGAAGACGATCCGAAAACGCCGAAACTGATCCTGACGGTGCGCAGCGGCGGCTATCAGTTCCTGCCCGAGACAACGTCCGAATGAGACGCTTCCTGCCGCAGACCCTGCCTGCCTGGGTGCTGCTCATCGTCATCGCCGGCCTCATGCTCAGCCAGGTGGCGACGCTTTACATCGTGGCGCGTGACCGCGCTGCGGCCAACAGTGTCGTCGATCTCTACCGGTTGAACGACCGCGCCTATTCGCTCGTGCAACTGATGCATGACGCCACGCCCGAAGAGCGCAAGGCGACCGCGTCGGGCCTGTTCAACTCGACCTATGCGCTGACGGTTTCGGACACGCCCGCCGTCACCTCCTCGATCGCCGGCGATGATCAACTGGCCGAGTTGGAGGACATCCTGGTCGGGCGCCTGTCGAAATTCGGCATCACCGACGCGCGCGTGCGGCGCGATCCGGCCACCCAGGAGGCCGACGTCCCGGACGGTCAGGCGGTGAACAAGGATGTCGGCCAGGTCGAGCGCGACCTTCTGGTCCTGGCCGCGGATTTCGCGCAGAGCGACAAGCTGACGGCATCGTTGCGCTTTTCCGACGGGCAGTGGTTGAATTTCACGGAACCGATCACGCCGGCCGGGCCGATTCTGAGCCTCGACAGCCTGCCGCTCTATTCGCTGATCGCCGGTTTGATCGTGATCATGTCGATCTGGTCGCTGCGCCGGCTGACCGCGCCTTATCGGATAATGGAAACCGCGGTGACGCGGATCGGCAACGACCTGAAAAGCCCGCCGATCTCAGAGAGCGGCAGTCGCGAGATCCGCGCCGCGGCAAAGGCGATCAACGCCATGCAGATGCGGCTGCGCGATTATGTCGAGGACCGCGAGCACCTTGCGGCGGCGCTGGCGCATGACCTGCGCACGCCGCTGACCCGCATGCGGCTCCGCCTCGAACTGTTGCGCAGGTCGCCCGCGCGAGATGCGCTTGCGCACGACCTCGCCGACATCGAAAGCATCGCCAGTTCCGTCATCGACTTCGCCAAATTCGAGGTGACCGAGGAAAAGGCCGAGCGGATCGATTTCTGGTCGCTGGTGGAATCGGTCGCGGACGCTTTCGAGGACGCATCCTTCGACGAGGATGCCACACCTTCGCGCGGCCTGATCTGCATCGCGCGGCCGGTGGCGCTGCGCCGCTGCATCACCAATCTCATCCAGAACGCGGTGATCTACGGCAAGAAAGCGCATCTCGGCGTGCGGCGAACAGGCGACACGATCACGCTCTCGATCCGAGACGAAGGCCCCGGCATCCCGCAAGCGAAGCTGGACGCGGTGTTCGGCTCCTTCGTGCGGCTGGAGGAATCGCGCAACCGCACAACCGGCGGCCTCGGCCTCGGCCTCACCATCGCCCGCAACATCGCCCGCGGCGCCGGTGGGGAGGTCGATCTTTCCAACCATCCGGGCGGCGGCTTGCTGACCGAACTGCGGCTGCCCGTGGCAGCTTGAGTCAGCAGGCGGCTTGCTGGTCCCAATTCCCCACTGGATCGGCCGGCTCTTCCTTGTGATAGTGCCGCCCCTCCCGGCGATGAGGAACCGCATCATGTTCTACGCTATCCTTGCCTATCACGTCGAAGACACTGTCCAGTCCTGGACGCCCGACGAGGATGCGGCGCTGATGAAGGACCTGCTCGAGGTCAACGACAGGCTGACCCGAGCGGGCAAGCTCGGCCCGGCTGCCAGGCTCGGCGCGACGGCTAAGGCCGTGACGCTGCGCGGCCCGGGCGACGGCATGGTGATCGACGGTCCCTTCGCCGAAACCAAGGAGCAACTGCTCGGCCTCTATGTCCTCGACTGCGCGAACCAGGACGAAGCGATCGCCGCCGCGCGCGATCTCAAGCGCGTCAACCCATCCGCCGTCTACGAGATCCGGCCGATCATGCTCTATCTGCCCGGCGCAACGCTGGCGGCTGGTTGAGATCTTTTCCCGCCGCCGCCCACTCGCGAGCGGTTCACTGGCGCGCGCGGTGCCTGATGATGCGGTGGCGAGCCGCGACATCGGCAGGAGCCTCATCGACCGGGTAGCCGAAATCCTTCAGTTCTGAAATCGACAGGCCGGCCAAAGCCCGGCGCTGCCTTGCATCCTGATATCGATGCTGGAGCCCAGCGAAGACCATCGCGATGTTGGTGGCAAGCGTGCCGGCAAAGCGGGTAGTGGGCTGGAAGGCTCTGATGCTGATATACGCCATTGCCATTCTCCTTCGTTCGACGAAGGCAATGTCCCATCGACGCGCTTGGCCAATGTTCATCCAGGCGTGAAAGCGCGGCAAAAACCGCGCTAAATCGGCGTTAAGTCGGCTGCAGGACGTGATATTCTGCCCAAGGCTGTTTCACGGGGGCTGGGGTGCATATCCGGTTGCTTGGCGGCATCGAGGTTGTCTCCGCAGGCGGGCAACCTCTGCACTTCGCGACGCGCAAGACGTCGCTGCTTTTTGCCGCCCTCGTTCTGGCCGGCCCCAAGGGCCTTCGCCGCGACAGGGCAGCCGCGATGCTGTGGGCGGGCAGTGGCGAGCAGCAGGCGCGAAACAGCTTGCGTCAGGCTCTTGTCGACATCAGACGGCTGTTTCCCTCCACGGGTGACGAGGCCATCCGCATCGAAGGCAATGCCGATACAATCTGGCTGGCCGCACCTGCCGACGAGGCTGACATCTGGATTTTCGACCGGGGGTGCCAGGCCGATGACGGCGCGAGCCTAGCGGCAGCGGCTGACCTCTACCGGAGCGAACTCCTCGACGGGCAGTCGTCCCCCGGCGAGATTGACGACTGGCTCGCGCCGCTTCGCTCGAACTATACTCGTAAGGCGCTGGATCTGGTCGAGCGGCTAAGCCTCTTGCCGGAGCTGGGTCCGCGCGAGGAAGAGGTCTGCAAAGCATTGGCCGAAAGATTAGTGGCGCTCGATCCATGTGCCGAGCAGGCTCATCGCGCCCTCATTCGCATCTTCCGCCGCCGCGGCAAGACCAACGATGCCTTCCGGCAGTTCCTGGCCTGCAAGGAAGCGCTAAAGCGCGAGCTCGACGTCGAACCCGAAGAGGCGACGCGGGCGCTGGTCGAACGGATCGAGGCGACCGCGGAGCTGGGGGAGCCCGCAGCCGATCGCGGGCCGCCTCAGGCCGAACTGTCTCTCCTCGAAGCCAAGGCGGCACGTCCTGCCGTCTCTGTGCCGGAAAAACCGTCGATCGCTGTCCTGCCGTTCCAGAACATGAGCGGCGACGCCGAGCAGGAATATTTCACCGACGGCGTAGTCGAGGAGATCACGACGGCGCTGTCGCATGTGAACTGGCTGTTCGTGATCGCGCGGAATTCCGCCTTCGCTTACAAGGGCCAGGCGGTCGAGGTCACGCGCGTGGCACGCGAACTCGGGGTACGCTACGTCCTGGAGGGTAGCGTCCGCAGGGCCGGAAGCCGGCTGCGCGTAGCAGGGCAGCTCGTCGAGGCAGCGGCCGGGGTGACTCTGTGGGCAGACCGGTTCGAAGGCGACGTCTCGGAGGTGTTTGAACTGCAAGACCTCGTCGCCTCCAGCGTTGTCGGCGCGATTTCGCCGAGGCTCGAACAGGCCGAGATGGCGCGCGCCAAGCGCAAGCCCACCGAAAGCCTCGACGCCTACGACCACTATCTGCGGGGCATGGCGAGCCTTTACCGCTGGACGAGGGAGGGGCTGGAGGAAGCGCTGCCGCAATTTTACAAGGCCGTCGAGCTCGACCCCGATTTTGCCGCAGCGGAGGGCGCTGCCGCCTGGTGCTATTTCTGGCGGATGGCGAATCGCTGGATGACTGATCGGCAGAAGGAGACCGCCGAGGTTTCCCGGCTGGTCGGCAACGTCGCGATCTCCGGCCAGGACGACGCAGTAGCGCTGGCCTTCGGCGGCCTGGCGTTGGGCTATGTTGTCGGCGACTACGAGGCCGCCTCGGCACTGGCCGACCGTGCGCTCGTGCTCAACCCGAACTGCGCTACCGCCTGGAGCGCGAGCGGCTACCTCAAGTCCTGCTACGACGATCCTGACATCGCTATCGAGCACCTGTCGCGGGCAAGACGGCTGAGCCCGCTCGATCCGCTGACCTTCTTCATGCAGACCTGCACCGCCTTCGCCCATTTCGTGGCCGGCCGCTACGACGTCGCGTGGCCACTCGCGGAGGCGGCATCGCGCACGCAGCCATATTATCTCACCGGCCTGCGAGTCGCGGCCGCCAGCAATGCCATGGCCGGCAGGCTGGATGCCGCGAGCAAGCATATCGCGCGCTCGCTGGCGCTCGACCCCGAACTGACGCTTGCCAACCTCACACACGTGGCGGGGCATATCAGGCCGGCCTATTTCGTCAAATATTTCGAGGCCCTGCGGTTGGCCGGCCTGCCCGAATGACAAGCCGTGGCCGTGTGCTTTCTAGGCCTGTGACATGGTCGCTTCGATTTCTCTTCCAACACGAAGCATCTCGCGCACCAGCAGGTCGAGATCGTCGCGGCGCGTGCGGTGATTGGCGATCGCCACCCTCAGGCAGTGCCGGCCGTGCACGGTGGTGTCGGACAGAGCAGCGATGCCCTCTTCCTGCAGTCTCAGCATGATCTCGGTGTTGAACGCCTTGAGGCTTTCCTGCGACGCGGCGTCCAGCCGATGGCGGAAGCTGACGATGTTGACGGTGGTCGGCGCCATCAGCTCGAGCGCCGGCTCCGCCTCGATCAGCCGGGTGAGGTAACGGGCCTGGGCGATGTTCTGGTCGATCAGCCGGCCGAACTTCTCGACGCCGTGCTGCTTCAGCGCCATCCAGATTTTGAGCGCGCGGAAGCCGCGTGAGGTCTGGAGGCCGTAATCGAACAGCCATTCTCCCGACGCGAGGCCGCGCGGCGCCGATTCCAGATATTCCGGTGTGACGGCAAAAGTGTTGCGGTGCTGGGATGCGTCCCGCACCAGCGCGCAGCCGGCCTCGAACGGCGCATGCAACAATTTGTGCGGATCGAGCGCGATCGAATCCGCCTGTTCGATGCCGGCAACGAGCGACCGGTTCTCGGGCGCAACAGCGATCAGCGCCCCGATGCAGCCGTCTACATGGAACCAAAGCTCTTCCCCGGCCGCGACTTCCGCCAGCGCCTGAAGATCATCGATCGCGCCTGTGTTGACGGTGCCGGCGGTGCCGATCACGCAGGCCGGCTTGAAGCCCGCCTCTCTATCTTCGGCGATTGCCGCCTTCAGCGCCGCGATATCGACGCGAAGGCCCGCATCGGTTGGTATCCGCCGCAGCGCCCGGTTGCCGAGACCAAGCGCCTCCATGCCCTTGCGGTGGCAGGAATGGACCTGGTCCGAAGCGTAATAGCGCAGCGGCTTGGGCATTGCGCCGACGCCACGCTCGCGCACGTCGACGCCCGCTTTGACGTTGCGCGCCACCGTCAGCCCGATGATGTTCGCCATCGAGCCGCCGCTGACCAGCGTCCCGCTCGCCGAGGCCGGAAAGCCCACCATCTCCTTCAGCCAGTTGACCACCTGGCTGTCCATCAGCCCGGCAGCATGGTTGCCGCCGCCGAGATTGGAGCCCTGGATCGCCGCCAGGAAATCGCCGAGCGCGCCGGTGAAGTTGCTGGATCCCATATACCAGGCCCAGAAGCGCGGATGGATGTTGCCCATCGGATAGGCCATGACGTTGCGGGCGACATCGTCATAGACCGCGCTCACCGGCGCCGGTGAGCGCGGTATCGGCGCATCAAAGAACGCGCGCACCTCGTCCGGCATCTCGCGCCAGACCGGACGCTCACGCACTTCCTTGAGATAGGCGATGGCGTCGTCGAGGATCCGGTGCGACAGAGTCCCCATACCGGCCCAGTCCGGTGGATCGAGCGTCTCGTCCGCGACCGCCGTCTCCTGAAAGCTGTCCATTCTTATCTCCCGCCGACATGTAGGTGATATGCAAACGGCGACGCCGCCGTTCGAACGGCGGCGTCGCGAAATCCATCTTCAGGCGTCGAACTGGCAGCTCGGCGTCGATCGCGAGAGCGCGGTTTCCTCGGCGTCCATATCGGCCTCGATGCCGTCGAAGAGCGGCGTCGACATGTAGCGTTCGCCGGTGTCGGGCAGCATGCACAGAATCACCGAGCCGGCCGGGGCCTTGCCGGCGATCTGGCGCGCCACGGCGAAAGTGGCGCCGCCGGAAATGCCGGTGAAGATGCCTTCCTGCTGCGCCAGCGCCTTCGCCCATTTGATGCCTTCGGGACCGGGGATCGGCACCACCTCGTCATAGTAGCGCTGGTCGATCGCCTCCTGCAGGACATTGGGGATGAAGTCCGGCGTCCAGCCCTGGATTGGGTGTGGCTCGAAAGCCGGATGGCTGGCGGCCGGAGCCCCACCGGCGCCGCGCTCCTGGGCCTTGCCGCTGCCGATCAGCTGCGCGTTCGCCGGCTCGGCAAGCACGATCTTCACCTCCGGCCGCTCGCGGCGCAGGACCCGGCCGACGCCGGTCACCGTGCCGCCGGTACCGTAGCCGGTGACAAGGACGTCGAGCCTCGAACCGGCGAAGTCATTGATGATCTCGCGGCCCGTGGTCGCCTCGTGGATGGCGGCGTTGGCCTCGGTCTCGAACTGGCGCGCCAGGAACCAGCCATTGGCCTCGGCAAGCTCGACCGCCTTCTTGTACATGCCAAAGCCCTTCTGGGCGCGCGGCGTCAGCACCACCTTGGCGCCCAGCATGCGCATCAGCTTGCGGCGCTCGATGGAGAAGCTGTCGGCCATCGTCACCACCAGCGGGTAGCCCTTCTGCGCGCAGACCATGGCAAGACCGATACCGGTGTTGCCGCTGGTCGCCTCGACCACGGTCTGGCCGGGCTTGAGCTTACCGCTGCGCTCGCCTTCCTCGATGATGTTGAGCGCCAGCCGGTCCTTCACCGAGGCCGCCGGGTTGAAGAACTCGGCCTTGACATAGATCGTCGCATGACCCGGACCGAGATTGTTGATGCGGATGACCGGCGTGTCGCCGACCGTGTCGAGAATGCTGTCGAACAGCCGGCCGCGGCCGGCCGTGGTCCTGATTTTCAATTGATGCAGCATGGGCTTTCTCCTCGAAATCTCACATGCCGGTTACAAACCGGCGGCTTGGGCGGCGCGGTTTCGACACCTTGCCGCGTTATTTGCATGTGACTTGCCGGCAAATCGGCAAAGGCCGCATCCGACTCGAAAATTCGCCGCCGGATGCGCCCTGTCGTGTTTGGTGATAGAACATGGACCAACTCGTCAGCGTGGGAGCGAGCGTGGAAACGGACGTGGAATCCGTTCGGCCGGCCCTGAAAGGCGATGCCGCCGGCCTGTCGATCCGGTTGCTCGGACCGCTCGCGATTATCCGCGACGACGTTCCGGTCGCGCTGCCCTCATCCCGCAAATTACGCGCGCTGCTCGCCTATCTGGCGCTGGCCCCCCACCCCGTCAGCCGCAGCCGGCTCTGCGAGCTTCTATGGGACGTCCCCAACGACCCGCGCGGCGAGCTGCGCTGGTGCCTGAGCAAGCTGCGTGCCGCGCTCGACGAACCGGGCCTGCACCGCATCGAAACCGAAGGCGACACTGTGGCGCTTCGCCTCGGCGATACGAGCGTCGATGCGATCGAGGCTGCTGCCGCGATAGCGGAAGGGATCGAGACGCTTGGCCTCGACCGCCTGCGGACGCTTGCGGAATTGTTCGCCGGCGACTTTCTCGACGGGCTGGAGGTCGATCGCAGCCCGCATTTCGGCAGCTGGCTGACGGCGCAGCGCCGCCGTTTCAGCGCATGCCATGTCGCGGTCCTGGAGCACATCATCGGCCTTCTCCCGCCCGGAGCCGATGAGGCCGGCGCCTGTATCGACAAATGGTTGGAGCTCGCGCCGTTCGACGGGCGCGCGCATGTGGCGCTGCTGGAAAATCTGGCCCACCGCGGGCAATTCGGCGCCGGCGAGGAGCACATTGCGACAGCAGCGGAGCTGTTTCGTTCGGAAGATCTGGATTTCACGCCGTTGCGCGAGGCCTGGCAGGAGATAAGAGCCCGCAACGCCAGGGCAACGCCAGGCACCAGATCCGAGCCTGCTTCCCCGTTCCCGGTATCGCCAGTCGCCGCGATCGAGCCCGAATCCGCGGCGACACGCCGAGCTTCGCTCGCCGTGATGCCTTTTGCGGAGAGCGCCGGCACCGGCGGCTTCCGTGGCGGGCTTGCCGACGGCCTCACGCATGACATCATCACGCGGCTTGCCAAGCTTCGCGATTTCTTCGTCATCGCCCGCGGCTCGGTCTTCGCGCTCGCCGAAAAGAACGTCGCGCCGGAAGACGCCGGGCGCAGGCTGAATGTCGATTATGTCGCGACAGGCTCGGCGCGGAGCCTGCCGGGCCGTTTCGTCGTGTCGGTCGAGCTTGTCGAGGTGCGCACGGCAAGGATCGTTTGGGCCGAGACGTTCGAGCACAAGCCCGACGACATCTTCATCGTCATCGAGGATATCGGCAACAGCATCGTTTCCTCCATCGCCGCGGAGATCGCGACGGTGGAGCGCAACCGCGCATTGCTGAAGGCGCCCAATTCGCTCAACGCCTGGGAGGCCTACCATCGCGGCCTCTGGCACATGTATCGCTTCACCCGCCAGGAAAACGAGCTGGCGCAGCATTTCTTCGGCGAGGCGCTGAAGCTCGATCCCACTTTCGCGCGCGCCTATGCCGGCATGTCCTTCACCCACTGGCAGAACGCGTTCCAACGCTGGGGCGACCGCGATCGCGAGACAGCGCTTGCCTTCGAAAGCGCCGGCCAGAGCCTGCTGGTGGACGATCGCAACCCCGCCGCCCACTGGGCAATGGGCCGAGCGCTGTGGCTGCGCGGCGAACAGGACGGCGCGCTGCTGGAACTGGCGAGCGCCGTCGACCTCAGCCCCAATTTCGCGCTTGGTCACTACGCGCTGTCCTTCGTCCATTCTCAGTCGGGCGACCCGCAATCGGCGATCGGCTCATCCGACCATTCGCGTCACCTCAGTCCCTTCGATCCGCTGCTGTTCGGCATGATGGGCGCACGCGCCATGGCCCACGCGCGGCTCGGCGAATTCGAAGCGGCGGCCGAATGGGCGCTGAAGGCGGCCGCGAGGCCAAACGCCCATGTCATCATCCTGGCGATCGCCGCGCATTGCCTGGCGCTGGCTGGCCGGCAGGACGAGGCGAGGACCTTCGCCGCCACGATCCGCAGCACCTTGCCGAACTATCGCGCCGACGATTTCATCGCCACCTTCCGCTTCGACCGGGACGGGGAAGCTCTGTTTCGCAACGGCGCCAAGCTGATCGGGCTGAATTAGGCCACTGCTAATGCACGAGCGGGCCGCTGGCCTTCCGCCAGGCGTCGATGCCGCCCTGGATGTGGCGGGCGCTGGAAATCCCGACGTCCTGCGCTGCTTGCACCGCCATCGCCGAACGCTCGCCGAAGGCGCAGTAGAACAGCAACTGCTTGGCTGTCGATTTGGCCAGCTCATGCAGCATGCCGCCGGCCATGATGTTCTCCTGCAGCCGCGCATAGGGCAGATGGATCGCGCCGGGAATGACGCCATGGCGCTCGCGTTCGGATTGCTCGCGCAGGTCGATCAGCGCCACGTCGGGCCGCCCGACCAGCGCCAGCGCCTGCTCGGCGCTGACCGCCCAGCCGCGGCTAGCGATGTCGTCCTGATGCAATCCGACGCGCATGTTGGCGGGCACGGCAACATCCATCATCTTCGGGTTGGACAGATTGAGATTGTTCATGATGTTCACATATTCGTCGACCGACTTCACCTGCAGGCGCGGATTGAAAGCCTTTTCCTCGCCGATCGTCGATACGGTCTCGCCCTTGTAGTCATGCGCCGGGAAGATCAGCGTCTCGTCGGGGAGCTTGAGCAGGCGGCCGAAGATCGATTCATATTGCTGGCGCGGATCGCCGTTCTGGAAATCGGTGCGGCCGGTGCCGCGGATGAGCAGCGTATCGCCGGTGAAGACCCGGTCGGGCAGGACGAAGCTATAGGAATCGTCGGTGTGGCCGGGCGTGTAGATGACGTCGAGCGCCAGCCCTTCGATACCGAGCTTGTCGCCGTCGGCAAGCCGCATCGACACCACGTCGGCCTTGGTCTGCTCGCCCATCACGGTCACGCAATGCGTCCTGTCGCGCAGCGCGCCGAGGCCGGTGATATGGTCGGCGTGGAGATGCGTGTCCACCGCCTTGACCAGCCTCAAATCCAGCTCATTGACCAGTTGCAGATAGCGATCCACCTTCTCCAGCACCGGATCGATGATCAGCGCCTCGCCGCCGCGCCGGCTGGCGAGCAGATAGGAGTAGGTGCCCGAGACGGAATCGAAGAGCTGGCGGAAGATCATCGTCGCGTACCCCGCTGCATTTTCACCGCCGGGCATCGCCCTCGCGGCCGTAGCAATATTCTACTGCATATGCTCCTGGAATCAGAATGGATCTCGAAAAATATATATGCCGGTAGACGGCCTTCCCCGCAGCTGCGGGATATCAGCGCTCGAATGCGGTACGGGCTGGTCGATCAGAACCCTAAAAAGCCTTGCTGAGGCGAGCCAGGCCTCGGACAGTGAAGGCGTTGTCGGTCCCGTAACCGGCCTCGAAGCCGGCATTGAGCGTCAGGCCCGCGCCCACCTCCGCCGCGACGTCCGCGCCGGCAAAGCCGCGCAAGACAAAATTTCTGCCGCTCGCGGGAAAAGAGATGTCCTGGCCGAGCAACGTTGCCGAAACGTCATCGCTGTTTCGCGCGATCGCGTCGGCCCCGGCGCGAAGCGTGGTTTGCCAAGCCTGCGTTGGCGTGCTGACAGGTGTCAAAGCCAGCGCGAGCTGACCACGCGCCTCGAAGACGTTGACGTCACGCCGCGAGACCGCAAGATCGCCGTCCGAGCCGGTCTCGGCGTAGTCGTCGAAGAACAGCCCGGCGTAACGCAGCCGCACGCTGGGTATCAGTGTACCGGCCGTCACCGGCAGCCGCACGCCGAGCGTGACCGACGGGCTGAGGAAGACGCCGTTGAAATCGGCCCGCGCCGTCTCGATGCCGCCGAGCACAAGATTGTTCGCGACATGGCGGCGGCTGCGCTCCTGCAGCACGCCGGCGACGAATGCCGCCTCGGCGAAATGCGCACCTGCGTCGTAGCCGAGATAGCCACCCGCAAACGCGCCGCGATGGACGATCTCCTGCGCGTCATCGTCGACCTCGGTCGATGCGGCGGCGCCGCCGAGGAACAAGCCACCGAGGAAGCCGTCGCCCGAGCGCCTTTCAGCGCCGGCGACCACGCCGCCCAGCGCCTCGCTGAACCCGGCCGATGCGCCGGAGCTCCCGTCGGAGCGTAGCCCGCCGAATGTCGCGATCCAGGCGTCTGGACCTTTATGCGGCGCAGGCAAATCGTCGCTTGGAGCGGGCATGCGCGCCTCGACTGCGCCGGCTATGCCGTCGACAAGGTCCTCGAGCAGCGGCGCGATGCTCGCAAACCCGCTGATGTCGACCACCGCCACGCTGTCGCCGCTCGTCACGAACGGCCTGCCGTCTGTGAGGATAGTTTGCGGCAGGCCGCTCCCCGAAAAACTCATGACGGCATTCAACCCCGGGCCGAAGGTGACCATGTTGCCGCCGCCGGAAAAGACGATCGGCCCCTGGATGGCCGTCCCGCCCAGAAGATTCAGCACCGCGCCGGGCGCGCCGAAATAGATCGCCACGCTCTGGTCGCTGAAGACGCGGCCGGAATTGGTGATGACGGAGTTGCCGCCCTGGGCCGCAATGCCAACGCCGCCCAGACCCTCTACGATCACCGAACCGGAATTGGTGATCGTGGCGTTGCCGAACAGCGTAGTGATACCCGTCGAAGCTGTCCCGAAGACATCGACCGTGCCGCTGTTGGCGATCGCGATGTCATTGCCGCTGGCGCCGATGCCGACTGAAGCCAGGCCCGACACAACGATCGACCCGGAATTGTCGAGTCGCAGCCCATCGCTCTGCCAGAGAATCCCGCCGGCAGCGGTCCCATAGGCCTCGATGGATCCGCTGTTGTCCACCGTCAGGTCCGGCCCATCGCCGATTATGCCTGCGGCAGCCGTGCCGGAAACGCCGATAAAGCCGCGGTTGTCCACATGCCCGCCCGGGGCATCGCTGATGATGCCGTATGTGGCGATGCCAAGCGTTTCTATCGAGCCGCTGTTCACGATACGCGCATTGCCGCCCTCCGACAGGACGCCGATTGAGCCATCGCCTATCGCCAGGATCGCTCCATTGTTGAGGATGGTCGCGTCGGGCCCTTGCGAATGCACATTGGCGGCGCCGCCGCCCAATGTTGCGATCAGTCCGTAGTTGGTCAGCCGCTGACCCGAATTGAACATCCGCACGGCATCGACGCCGGCGCCGAATGTTTCGATCGCTCCGTTTGCCTGCACGATGCCGGTGTCGCCGGCATCATTCATCGTCTGCTGGCCGGCGATGACGCCATTGCCGATGACAAAATCTTGGGCGAACGCCGCGCCGCTTCCAAGCGAGACGCCGGCGACAATCGACAGCGCTATCGCGCCTGGAACCCCTGCGCGCGACGTCGGCATCACCCCTCTGGCACATGGCCACGCAACAGCTGGATTCTGCGCCCGAAGGAAGCGAAAGACAAGCCGCGGGCAGCGCGCGGACCGGAGATCCGGCGTGCCCGCGAAAAGAAGCCTATCGCCTCAACACGGCGCTGAGCACATCCCGGATGCCGATCGCGCCGACAAAACGCGAGCCTTCGTCGAACAGCGCCACCGGCGCCGTCTGCGAGCGGTGCATGGCGAGCATCACCGTTTTCAGCGGTGTGCCGGGATTGGCCCAGAACACCTGGGCCCCCTCCTCCGGCTGGCGCTCGACATCGGCACAGGACACCCACACCGCCGGTTTGCCGTCGCGTTCGGCCGCAGCCACCAGGCCATGCTCGTCGATCTTGAAGCGCGTTGTCTTGCGCCGGTCGAGCCACACCCAGCCATTCTCGCCCTGCTCCAGGTCGCGGCGGTCGCGCATCACGTTCCACGCCGTCAGCACCGACAGCGGATTCACATTGGCGATGAAGTCGCGGACATAATCATTGGCGGGTCTGAGAACGATGTCTTCCGGCGCGCCGGTCTGCACGATGCGGCCGCCTTCCATGATCGTGATGTGGCTGCCGATCTTCAACGCCTCCTCGAGGTCGTGGCTGACAAAGATGATGGTCTTCTTGAGCTCGGCCTGGAGCTGTAGCAATTCGTCCTGCAGCTTGGTGCGGATCAGCGGGTCGAGCGCCGAGAACGGCTCGTCCATCAAGAGGATCGGCGCCTCGGTGGCGAAGGCGCGCGCTAGGCCGACGCGCTGCTGCATGCCGCCCGAAAGCTCATGCGCGTATTTCTTCGACCACTGATCGAGATGGACGAGCTGCAGTTGCTTCTGCACCCGCGCCTTGCGCTCGGCTTCCGGCACGCCGGCAAGCTCGAGGCCGAAGCCGACATTTTCCTCGACGGTGCGCCAGGGCAGCAGCCCGAACTGCTGGAACACCATGGCCACCTGCTTCTGCCGCAGCCGCCGCAAGGTCGCCTCGTCGCAGGTGACGACATCGACGGTGCGGTCGCCGTCCCTGACCAGCACCTGGCCGCGCGACACGACGTTCAGCCGGTTGACGGCCCGAAGCAGCGTCGACTTGCCGGAGCCGGACAGGCCCATCAGCACCGAGATCTCGCCTTCATGCACGGTGAGGCTGGCGCCGGCGCAACCCAGCACATTGCCGGTCTTTTCCAGAATCTCGGCCCGGGTGGCGCCCTGGTCGATCAGCGCCAGCGAACCGGCCTGATCGGCGCCGAAGACGATGTCTACGTTCTTGAAATCAACCGCGACGGTCATTTCTTGCCTCCAACGCCGATGCGGGTCATGCGGTCGAGCACGATGGCTAAAACGACGATCGCGAGGCCCGCCTCAAGCCCGAGATCGATGCGGCGCGAGCCGAGCGCGCGGTTGATTTCCGTGCCGAGGCCGCCGGCGCCGATCAGGGCGGCGAACACCACCATCGACAGCGACAGCATGATCGACTGCGTCAGGCCCGCCATGATGGTCGGCAGCGCCGATGGCAGCTCCACCTTCCACAGAAGCTGGCGCTTGGTGGCGCCGAACGCTTCGCCCGCTTCGATGATCGCCTTGGGGACCGAGACCACGCCGAGATGGGTGAGCCTGACTGCCGTCGGGATGACGAAGATGATCGTGACGATGAGACCGGGCGCGTTGCCGAGCCCGAACAGGGTGAGCACCGGGATCAGGTAGACGAAGGTCGGCAGCGTCTGCATCAGGTCGAGCACCGGCAGCATGAAGCGGTAGACCTTCGGCTTGTGCGCGGCCCAGATGCCGAGCGGCACGCCGATCGCCATCGCCATGGCCGCGGCAGCGACAACCAGCACCAGCGTCTGCACCGTCTGCTTCCACAGGTTCTGGTTGATGATGAAGATCAGACCGAGGAAGACACCGATGGCGAGCGGCCGCGACCGCTGCAGCAGCCAGGCGACGATCGCGATGACCAGCGCCAGAAGCACCGGCGGCACCATCAGCAGGAGATTCACCGCCCCGTCGAGGATGAAATTCAGCCCGTTTGAAAACGCCCGGAAGATCGTGTCGAAATTGTCGGTCAGGAAGCCGAAGAACGCCTTGCCCCACGGCCCGATGGGGATTTTGTAGTCGGTCAGGAATTTCGAAATCGGATCCATCTTTCCCCTCTCGGCTGCGCCGCACTTGCCGTACGGTCACCTTCTCATAAGATAACGCATGTACCCAAAAGTATGCGGCGGGTTTGGGAAAATGACATGCGTAAAAACAGAGACTTAAAGCGCAACGCGCTTTAAGAAAAAGGGCAGCCTTTTCTACTGGCTGCCCTCTTCCGGATGATCATTCCGAACCCAAAGCCGGCTCAGCTCCCGAGCGCGGTCTTGACGGCGGCAGCCGCGTCGCCGCCATCAAAGGTGGTGACGCCGGCAATCCACGGCGCAACGGCGTCGGGATGCTTCTTCAGCCAGTCTTTCGCCACCGTCTGGGCATCGCCGCCCTTCAGGATCGCGTCCATCATCTCGCCTTCCATGTCGAGATTGAACTTCAGGTTGGCGATGAACTTGCCGGCGTTCGGGCATTCGGTGGTGTAGCCCTTGCGCACGTTGGTGTAGACGGTGGCGGCGCCGAAGCCGCTGTCGCCCATGCCGTCGAGATAGGTGATCTTCATGGCGCCCATCACCGGATGCGGCGTCCAGCCGAGGAAGGCGATCCACTCATTGTTCTTCATCGACTGCTCGGCCTGCGTCAGCATGCCGGCTTCCGACGACTCGACCAGTTCGAAGCCCTCGAGATTGTCCTTCGGGTTCTTGATCATGTCGAGGATGATGCGGTTGCCGTCATTGCCGGCCTCGATGCCGTAGATCTTGCCGCTGAACTTGTCCTTGAACTTGCCGAGATCGGTCAGCGTCTTGACGCCGGCATCCGCGACATAGGTCGGCACGACGATGCCGTAGCCGGCGCCGGTCAGGTTGGTGCTGATCGTCTCGACCGAGCCGTCGGCGGTGTAGTCCTTGATGTCGTTGGTCATCGACGGCATCCAGTTGCCGAGGAAGACGTCGAGGTCCTTGTTCTTCAGCGAAGCCATGGTCACCGGCACCGAAAGCTGGATCGTCTGCGGCTCGTAGCCGAGGGCGGTGAGCAGCACCGAGGCCAGCCCCGTCGTGGCCTGGATGTCGGTCCAGCCGACATCGGACAGGCGAACCGCCTTGCAGCTCGCCGGATCGCCGGCATAAGCGGCCGTCGTGGTCAGAAGCGCCGCAAGGCCGACGCCTGCGACGATAGATTTCATACGCGACATGAACTTTCTCCCATTGCAATTTCTTTGGCGATGCGAAGTCACGGTTCTTGCGCCCGCCTTGTTTCGTCAGCCAAACACCATTTTGAAGTTGTTTCAAGCGGTTCAACGTCGCGATGAACGGCGCGCACTGGCCAGTAAACGACATGACGGGTTTTTGAACGACATCGGATTTTAGACTGCAGGGAGGTTTTTGGTGGACGGAGCCTCGGCCCCCCTCCCCGAGCGCCGACATGTGAGCTTAGAAGGATGGCATGGCCAAGCTCTACTTCAACTACGCGACGATGAACGCCGGCAAGACGACGATGCTCTTGCAGGCGTCCTACAATTATCGCGAACGCGGCATGTCGACGATGCTATTCGTCGCCGGCCACTATCGCAAGGGCGACAGCGGGCTGATCTCGTCGCGCATCGGTCTCGAATCCGAGGCCGAGATGTTCCGCGACGGCGACGACCTTTTCGCCAGGGTCGCCGAGCATCACGAACATACGACCGTGCATTGCGTGTTCGTCGACGAGGCTCAGTTCCTCGAGGAGGAGCAGGTCTGGCAGCTCGCGCGCATCGCCGATCGGCTGAACATCCCGGTCATGTGCTACGGTCTGCGCACCGATTTCCAGGGCAAGCTGTTTTCCGGCTCGCGCGCGCTGCTCGCCATCGCCGACGACCTGCGCGAGGTGCGTACCATCTGCCGCTGCGGCCGCAAGGCCACGATGGTGGTCAGGCTCGGCTCCGACGGCAAGGTGGCCAAGCAGGGCCAGCAGGTCGCTATCGGCAAGGACGTCTATGTCTCGCTCTGCCGCCGCCATTGGGAGGAGGAGATGGGCAGGGCTGCCCCCGACGATTTCATTGGCTTCACCAACAGCTGAGCCTGATGGTTCCCGGTTATCGGGTGGCCGGCTGCCAGCCGCTTGCAATTGCCAGGCTTTATGCGGCCTTTGTTAAGGCCTGCCAGCTATTTCAGACCTCAGCCAAGAGCCGTCGGGAGAATCCGCCATGCTTCGAGCCATTTCGTCCGCCACGCTTTTCCTGCTTGCCAGCGGCCTTGCCGCGCATGCCGGCGGCGATGCAGCGCTGGGCAAGAAGGTCTTCAATCGTTGCATCGCCTGCCACGAGGCGGAGACGGATCGCGACAAGGTCGGTCCGCATCTGCTGGGTGTCGTCGGCCGCAAGGCCGGCTCGGCGGAGAGCTTTGCCGGCCATTATTCGCAAGCCATGAAGGATGCCGGCGCCGCGGGCCTCGTCTGGGACGAAGCCAATCTCACCGAATATCTCAAGGCGCCCAGGCAGAAGGTTCCCGGCAACAGGATGGCCTTCACCGGCCTGACCAGCGATGACGACATCGCCAATGTGATTGCCTATCTCAAGGCAGATCCGAAGCCCTGATCGGCGCGGAAGAAACCGGCATCCCCCAACCGTCGCGCGAAAGGCTGGCCGCTGAACCATTGATTTCGTCATCGCCCGCCGCAACAGATTTGCCGGCGCTGTTTCATCACCTTGGCTGTTCGCAAAAACAAGAGCTTAAGGCATATCAGCTAAAGCTGTTTAAACCCGGCGCGCGTTACTGGGCGCCTTACGCATGCTTGCCTGGTCTTTCAAGGACCTGACCGGGTCTTTTGTTTTGACGTCTCTCCTTGTCTTCCTTCTTTCAATCCCTTGAAGCCCCACATATATTCGCCGCCACGACATGGAAACGGATGCCGAAGCGGGAGGCCCCAATGGCGACATTGCAGAATTTCGATGCCGAAATTGCCAAGACCAAGCAGGTCGTGCAGGACATGCGCACCAAGATCGAGCAGTCCGGCACGGTGCTCGACACGCTTGCCCAGGCCGACAAGAAGATCGGCGACGCCAATTTCGACATCGAGAACGCCCGCATCGAGGACGTGCTCAAGCAGCAGAAGGTCATGGAAGGCAACATCGCCGACCTGATCATCGGCCTCGAGGACGCCACCAACGTCTTCGGCGCCGAATTCGAGAGCATGAAGAACTACACCGGCTGGGAAAACTTCGTCGGCGTCTTTTCGGCGCAGCGCAAGCAGCGCATGCGCACCGACCGCGTCCGCAACATGTCTTTGGCCGGCAACCTGCAGGAGCTTTTGGCGAAGTCGGATACCATCGTCGGCATCCTGAAGGCGCAGAAACAGGTCCTCGACCAGCGCTACAAGACTTCCGAGACCAGCCTGTCGCAGGTGATCGAGCGCCGCAAGGTGACCATGACCAATCTGGAAGCGGTGCAGAAGCGCATCGAGGAATTGAACCCGCTGCTGCTCGACATCGAGAATAAGATCGCCGCGTCCACGACCCAGAAGGAGCGCACCGAGCTCGAGGGCGAGCGCTCCAAGATGGCGACCGAGTACAACGAAAAGCAGGCCAAGGAGCAGGAGCTGCTCGCCGAAAGCCAGACGCTGGAGCGCTACACCTCGATGTTCCAGACCTTCGTCGATTCGCTCAACAACCAGATCGCCGCGCAGTCGACGCTGATCAACAAGCTGACCATCGACACCGAGCAGCGCATCGTTCTCTACAAGGCGCTGGAAGATTCGCTTAAGACCGCCGCCCAGCAGGACGTCGCCCACAAGATCAACACGCTGGGTAGCCAGGTCGACAACACGGCGGAAGAGACCATGGCCGGCATCGGCGCCGCCTCGCAGAAGCATATCGGCGACCTGCTTGAAATGCATGAGAAGAACATGGTGGCTTCAGCCGACATCCAGCGGCGCAAGAAGCTTGCCGACGACGCTTTCGCGCGCCGCTTCGACGAGGTGATGAAGAAGCACAATTCCGCCAACTACGTGCAGTCCTAAGCAGGTTCCGCAAAAGTGTTCCACGGTTTTGCGGTCAGAACCTGCGAAAAACAAAGGAACCCAAGCAGCTATTCGTGGGGCATCCCACGAATAGCTGCTTGGGCGGTGCCGCTGATCTCATCTCCACGGCAGCCCCATGACACCTGAGAACGACGCGGCGGCACGCTATTTCTCCGCCATCACGGCGGCGCTGGGCGGACTGGAAGTGTTCATGCGCGACGACTGCTCGCCGCTTTACCGGCACGGCATCGTCGCCAAGATCGTCGCGGAATATATCGCGCGACTGGACAAATCCTTTGCCTGCTGGCGCAATCGGCTCGGCTTCATGAATACCTTCCGTATATCGCGCGCCGACAGCGGCTATCCCGTCTTCCAGAACCTGCTCGAACTGGAAAACGACCGCCAGCAGGCCGATGCTCGCCTGGCCAACATCCCGCAGGCCGGCGAGCTGCGCGAGGAGATGGCCGACTTCATCCTGCGCCACAAGGAATTTCCCGAAGCGCTGCAGAAGTCGATGGCCGAGCGGCTCTATCTGGAGGACGTCAAGAGCGAGGCGACCTTCGGTCCGTTCACGCTGGCCCAGACGGCCAAGGTTTCGGTCAACCCGAAGACCATGCGGCCCTATTATCTCGTCCACTGGGCCACATTCGACGGCAGCGCCAACCTGCCGCTGATCTACATGGTGACGGTCGAGGATTCCTCGGAAAGCATGGTTCGCCAGCTGGTCGACGACAGCACCGGCAAGCTGAACGAGCGTGTCGACATTCCCCTTCCCGTCGACGGCCTGCTCAATCCCGAGCTTGCGCACCGCTTCGACGACTTCACCGAGAAGAATTCCGCCTACACGCTCTCGCCGGCAACGATCGCGGTCAATCTCGACAAGGATTTCGAGCCGCTGCATCCCAAGCAGTTGCGGCGCGTCGTGCTTGGGCCCTTCTACTCGGCCGGCATCACCGACAACAATTCGACCGTGGCCGAGGTGCTCTCCAAGGTGCGCAAGCCGGAGAATGCCTGGCTGCTCACCTGGACCATCCAGGAGGTCTTTTCCAAGAGCGAGAAGCCCGGCCGCAAGGGGCTGTTCTCCAGCGAGAAGACGACGCAGGAATTCTTCATCAACACCGACGATCTCGAAGCCGCGCGCCAGGGCGTGTCGAGCTACGAGAACCACGCGCTGATCCCGCATGAGGCCTACCAGGCGCTCTACGCCGCGGGCGAGGCGCAGAAGATCTTTTCCGGCTACAAGGTCCACATCCTGTCCAACGGACAGGTCATCAGCGATGTATGATCGTCAAACCGCGGAGCATCCTTCATGGACACCGGCCTGACCACGATCTCGGAAGCCGCAATCGAAAAGCACCGCGCCATCGCGCAGAGCTTCATCACCCGCATCGTCGTGCTGGAGGATCCGGCGCGCGAGTCCGGCACCGCGCTTGCAGGCACCAACCGCCGCTTCGTCTCGACCGTTTCGGTCGGTTCGGTGCGCCGCACGCGCGAGGTCGAGCTGTCGAAGACGGTCGCCGCGATCCACCCCGACGACCAGTTGATGACGATCCCGCAGCACACACTGCTCTACCGCGCCCGGCGCGGCCTGGCGATCGCGCTCTCCATATCGGACGTCTTCGCCGAAGGCTCCGACCTTGAGAGCCTGCAGGCCAGGAACGCTCGCGCCCCGCTCGAAGGCGACGAAGCGTCGACCTTCAAGAAGTTGTTGTCGGCCTCGGCCTACGTTTCCGCCTTCAGCTTCGCCTCCTACCTGTTCCAGTTGATCGACAGCGATGGCGAGGCGCCGAACGACATCCCCGAGCCCGACTTCCTGTTCGACACGCCGCAGGACGCGGTGAAGTCGATCGTCGCTGGCCTCGACAAGGCGATTGCCGGCTCGAAGGATGACGCCGACCTGACGACACGGGCGCGCGCTTTCGCCCGTGTCGCCATCGACGGGCTGCTCGCGCGCAAAGGCCGCTTCGACGGCATCGGCCCATTCGAGAACGCGCATATCCGCATCGATGTCGACGACTTCACCCTCGACGGTTTCGACGTCGCGCCCGGCAAGCGTTCCAAGCCGCTGGTGATGACCTTCAAGAAACCGGAAGAGGTCGTCGGCAACCACATCGCCAAATTCCAGTCGGTCAGGCTGGCCAAGATGCTGATGGCTTACGACTTCGAGCGTGAGTTGAACCCCTTCGTCGAGCTCGGCGGTTTCCTCTTCACCTTCATCGGCGACGGCGCGCCGGGCACCGGCAAGACGACACTGATCCAGATGATCGCCGGCCTCGTCAACGGCTATTGCCAGGTGGCCGACTATCCGTTCGCCTATGAGAATTTCGGCGTCGACCAGATCTCGTCCTACCAGGGCAAGTCAGGTCAGAACTGTCGCCAGTTCATCAACAACGTGCTCAATCCGCGCGTCATCGGCTTCGGCACCATCGACGACATCGACCAGGTGGCCGCGCGCCGCTCAGACGACCGCGCGTCGGCCGGCCAGCAGGAAATCACAGGCGTGCTGATGGACGCCTTCGCCGGCGCCTCGACGGTCGTGCGCGGCAACTGCTCCTTCGGCATGTTCTCCAACTACCCCGAAAACGTCGACGACGCGTTGCGCCAGCGCGCCGGCGCCCGCTGGCTGGTCGACGGCCCGCAGACCCGCGACGACTATATCGACATCTTCGTGCTGCTCGCCGGCAAGAACCACAAGATCCCGCTGGGCGAGCATGAGCTCTATGCCGCGCAGGAGATCCAGCGCGCGGTGGCCGAGGCTTACGAAGAGCACGAGAAGCCGCAGGAAGACGGGCTGATGAAGGTCTACGAGCGTTACATGAAGGAGAATGGCGCGCCCAAGACCATGGCCGATATCGGCACCTACCTGCACATGATCAAGGACGCCGAACCGCGCTTCACCGGCCGCGCCATCAAGAACGTCACCGACGCGATCAAGATGCGCGCCATGGATATCGAGCTGCCGGACGACTGGTTCGAGAAGCCGGAAGCCTTCATGCACAAGAGCTACGACGACAAGAAGGCGATGATCGAAGAACTGCGCGGACCATTTTCGATGGACATGGTCATGCAGGAGATCAACCGCTACGCCGATTCCGAGTTCCGCTATTCCGACAAGTCCGACGACGCCGCGGTGGAAAAGCTGCTGCGTGACGCAAGGCTACGCGAGCGCGCGGCGCGCGAGATGGAGGAGTTGAAGAAGAAGGGGGCGTGGTGATCTTTTCCTTCTCCCCGTTCACGGGGAGAAGGTGCCCGAAGGGCGGATGAGGGGCGGCGCCATGCGTGGCAGAAATAAGCAGAAAGTAGCAAGAGCCCGTGAGCTACGGAAGACTGAGAACGATGCCGAGGAAAGGCTTTGGCATGAACTGCGCGGACGGCGATTGAATGGCCACAAGTTTGTACGCCAGTTACCGATCGGTCCCTATTTTGCGGATTTCGCTTGTCGCGAAGCCAATCTGGTCGTGGAGGTCGATGGCAGTCAGCACGCAGGCCGATTCCGGGATCGATACAGGGACGAGACGATGAACGGGAACGGTTGGTCGGTGTTGAGGGTCTGGCATGCAGATGTTCTGACAGGGCTTCCGAGCGTGCTGATACGATTGTTGCGGCGTTGGATGGTCGGCTGGATCGCAAGATGATTGGCGTTGATGCGAAATTTCTCCCGGCCGACAAGTCGGAGCAAGAGCGATGAGCGCCGGCGCCGCCCCTCATCCGCCCTTCGGGCACCTTCTCCCCGTGAACGCGGAGAAGGCATAGATGACCCGACCCGCCAAAAAACCCGACCTCCTGCGCGACAATGAGCTGATATACGGCCGTCTGCTCACTGTGGACGAGCTGCATCTCATCCAGCGCTACAACAAGGCGCTTGTCGCTTTCGGCCTCGAGCCGACCAAGCTGAAGAGCTTCCAGATCGACCGTACCGGCTTCTCGCCCGAGATCGCCGAGGAGTGCGGCGACTTCGACTATCTAGATCCCAACGAGGTCAACCGCCGCTTCATCATCCTGACGCCGTCACAGATCGACCTGCCGGTGGTGCACACCGCCTTCTCCAACACCTCGCAGCTGATGTTCGAGTTCATGTCGAAGAACCAGCGCGCCATCGACGCGCTGACCATCAAGGACGTGATCTACGGCGAGATCGAGGACTCGGTTCCCAAGGTCAACGACATCGAGGATCTGCTGTCGATCAACCAGGTCGAGTTCAAGGTGCTGTCGGCCGAGGACGTGCTGGGCAAGGCGGCCGAGCTCGGCAAGCTGGTCGACCGGCTGAAGCAGGAGCCGGACGCCTGGCGCGACAGCGCCATGCTCCAGCGCATGGTCGATCTCGCCAAGGTCTGCGGCGACATCCGTGAGAACGCGTTGGTTCCCGACCAGGTGATCTTCCGCCACAATGCCTACTGGACCAGCCATTTCGGCGGCCTCTACGTCTTCGTCGATCCCGATATGACGACGGTGATCTGCGATCCGGCCGCTCCCGGCTTCCGCCGCTCGCGCCCCTGGCAGGTCAGCTACCTGTCGATCAACGACGCCGACAAGGTGTTCCACTTCCTTGCCGCCACCGGCCGCGTCGACCTGCCGCGCGCCTCGTGGATCGAGGCCTCCGGCTATCTCGAGCACCGCGCCGAGATGATCGTGCGCGCGCTGATCCGCGATGCCGAGCCCAACCGCAACCTGACCGATGTCGACAAGGTCTGGCTGCAGACCTGGATCCACGGCCATGCCGATCTGATCGCCCAGGACGGGAACTTTCCCTTCCTCAACGCCGCCAAGCGCGAGATCGCCCAATTCGGCCATCTCAAGATCGAGGACGTGCCGCCGCGCCAGCGATTCCTGGTCGTGCGCGCCAAACCCGATCACCCCGATGCCTGGCTGACCAACCAGCTGATCTCGGATTTCGTGCCGCAGGACTTCGTTTCGCGTTACGTCTTCAACAAGCCGGGCTTCTACAAGGACTATGACGGCTTGAGCGACGCCTGGCGAAGCCATGTTGTGGACGTTCTGAAAACCACATATTTGAAGGACAAGGCGGCGTTCCGCGCACGCCTTTACGGCTTGACTGACTAGAAAAGTCTGGGCGGTTGTCCGTCCGGAATTTGCGCCAAAACAAAGGGTTAGGGCAGATCGCCGTTTCCCTTGAAACGGTGAAATGCTCTAAGGGGGTGCCACAGCCATGCTCGACCCGATCGTGAACTTCTTCACCCGGATCTTCCAGTGGATCGGCCGCGGTATCGGCTTCGTTATTGGCATTATCCTTTGGCCATTCATGTGGGTCGGTCGTTGGTACGGACAGCGCGGCTGGATCCTGAAGGCCGTGGTCGGCCTTGCCCTTGTGGTGTTGATCGGCCTTTACGCCAATTTCTTCTACGCCACGCAGTGGTGGAACAATTTCAACCCGAACTATCCCGACACTTACACGTTCGAGAAGCGCAACGTTTCCGCCGGCGAGCAGGTTTCCGCCGGCGCCGGTACCGACACGGCCAAGACCTGCGGCAACTCGGCGATCGCCCAGGTCGCGGCCGATCTGACCGACTTCAACGTCAACCAGAATGCCTGGATCTCGTCGATGATCCTCTACAAGCTCGGCCTGTTCGGCATCGACTGGGACAACACGCCGTGGATGGACAACAAGGCCTCCTTCCAGCGCGGCATCAATCAGGCAGTGCGGCGCACCGCGACCGAGCTTGCCGACAATCTCGGCCGCGTGCGCACGACCTCTCAGATCGATGCCGACCTCCAGGACGCACGCGGCAATCTGCAGTTCGACGAGTACACCTGGTATTTCGGCCTGAACCCCTTCGGCCCCAAGACGCCGACACCGAGCTACTATCGCGACGCGGTGCGCAAGCTGCGTTCCTTCAATGCGCGTCTCGCCACCTGCCAGGCGACGTTCGACGCGCGCGCCGACAATCTCAAGCAGTATATCGACCGCATCGCTAGCGACATCGGCTCGACCTCGGCGATCCTCAAGGAGCGCGCCGAAAACCACAACAATGGCTGGTTCGATACCCGCGCCGACGACCGCTTCTGGTTCGCCTATGGCCAGCTCTATGCCTATTACGGCCTCATGAAGGGCGCACAGGCCGACTTCGAGGACGTGCTCAAGGAAAAGCACCTGCAGAGCTTGTGGGATACGATGGATTCGCAGTTCGTCTCGGCGCTGCGCATCCAGCCCTTCATCATCGCCAACGGCCGCGAGGATGGCTGGCTGTTGCCGACACATTTGACGACGATGGGCTTCTACATCCTGCGCGTGCGCTCCAACATGGTCGAGATCAGCAACGTCCTGACCCAATAGAGCGGTTCTCCGTTTCACGGAAACGGAGAACCGCTCTATTTGTTTGTTCTTGCGCAATTCCGGACGGAAAACCGTTACACACTTTTCCTGGAATTGCTGTAGCCCGGCTCTCAGTGGTCAGGGGCGATGGCGGATTTGCGCCTTCACCCCTGTCGCTTTTCGCGCATTAGGCGGCTGTTTTAAGACGGCGAAACGGCCCCCGCTCTGGCTTCTATACGGCGCAACGACCGGACCCGAAACGACTGCCTTCAAGAGGCCCGGCGGCAGGAACACTCTTTCTTAACAGGAAACATAGTTGCATGGAAGTTGACGCCGCGCCAGCGACAGGGTTAGAACATGTCCTTGCGTCCGGGTGGCGTCTCGACCATGCACGAATGATCGAACCCCTCCCCTCCACCGCCTACTCCAGAGGAAAGCCGTCATGGCCGAAGTGAAGTCCGACATCGAGATCGCGCGCGCCGCCAAGAAGAAACCGATCCAGGAGATCGGCGCCAGGATCGGCATCCCGACCGAGCATCTGCTGCCCTATGGTCACGACAAGGCGAAGGTCTCGGCCGAGTTCATCAAGTCGGTGAAGGGCAACAAGGACGGCAAGCTGATCCTGGTCACCGCCATCAACCCGACGCCTGCCGGCGAAGGCAAGACGACCACCACGGTCGGCCTCGGCGACGGCCTGAACCGCATCGGCAAGAAGGCGATCATCTGCATCCGCGAGGCCTCGCTCGGCCCGAATTTCGGCGTCAAGGGCGGTGCCGCCGGCGGCGGCCTTGCCCAGGTGGTGCCGATGGAGGACATGAACCTCCACTTCACCGGCGACTTCCACGCCATCACCACCGCCCATAATTTGCTGTCGGCGCTGATCGACAACCACATCTACTGGGGCAACGAGCTCGGCATCGACACCCGCCGCGTCGCCTGGCGCCGCGTCATGGACATGAACGACCGCGCACTGCGCGAGATCATCTGTTCGCTGGGCGGCGTCGCCAACGGTTACCCGCGTGAAGCCGGCTTCGACATCACCGTCGCCTCGGAAGTGATGGCGATCCTGTGCCTCGCCACCGACCTCAAGGACCTGGAAAAGCGCCTCGGCGACATCATCGTCGCCTACCGCCGCGACAAGTCGCCGGTCTATGCCCGCGACCTCAAGGCCGACGGCGCGATGGCGGTTCTGCTCAAGGACGCCATGCAGCCCAACCTGGTGCAGACGCTGGAGAACAACCCGGCCTTCGTCCATGGCGGCCCGTTCGCCAACATCGCGCATGGCTGCAACTCGGTCGTCGCCACCACGACGGCGCTCAAGCTCGCCAACTATGTCGTCACCGAAGCCGGCTTCGGCGCCGATCTCGGCGCTGAGAAATTCTTCGACATCAAGTGCCGCAAGGCCGGCTTGAAGCCGTCGGCGGCCGTCATCGTCGCCACCGTGCGCGCGATGAAGATGAACGGCGGCATCAAGAAGGAAGATCTCGGCAAGGAAAACATCGAGGCGGTCAAGAAGGGCTGCCTCAACCTCGGCCGCCACATCGAGAACGTGAAGCAGTTCGGCGTGCCGGCGGTGGTGGCGATCAACCACTTCACCACCGACACCGAGGCCGAGATCCAGGCCATGAAGGACTTCGTCAAGGCGCAGGGCGCCGAGGCGATCCTGTGCAAGCACTGGGCGCAGGGCTCTGCCGGCATCGAGGACCTTGCGAAAAAGGTCGTCGAGATCGCCGAATCCGGCGCCTCGCAGTTCTCGCCGCTCTATCCGGACGAGATGCCGCTGTTCGAGAAGGTCAACACCATCGTCAAGCGCATCTACCGCGGCGACGAGGCGATCGCCGACAAGTCGATCCGCGACCAGCTGCATGCCTGGGAACAGGCCGGCTACGGCAACCTGCCGGTCTGCATGGCCAAGACCCAGTACTCCTTCTCGACCGACCCGAACCTGCGCGGCGCGCCGACTGGCCACACCGTGCCGGTGCGCGAGGTCAGGCTCTCGGCCGGCGCCGGCTTTGTCGTCATCATCTGCGGCGAGGTCATGACCATGCCCGGCCTGCCCAAGGCGCCGTCCTCGGAAAAGATCTTCCTCAACGAGCAGGGGCAGATCGAGGGCCTGTTCTAAGCAGCCTTCACACCGGAAATGAATCGAGGGCGTCGCTTTGTTGCGGCGCCCTTTTTGCTTGCCGGACTAGGCGGCGTTCCGCTGCAAGGCCTGCTGGTTCGATGCGTAGATCGTGTCGCGTTCGGGCAGCTTCCCGGTCTTCAGGCAGTCGATCCATTCGGCGGTCTTCAGCACCGCGGCGAAGCGCGACTGCAGAACCACGCTCACCACCCGGTGGATGTCTTCGGCAGAGGCATAGCCGGCGCTGTTGGCGTAAGGCACCGAGCCGCTGGCATCCGAGAGGAACTCGACGGCGAAACCCATATGCACCGCGTGGATGATGGTCGACAGATCGCAATTGTGGGTCATGTAGCCGACGACCGCGATCGTATCGATGGCGTTGGCGCGCAGCCAGCCCTCGATATCCGTGCTGGTGAAGGCCGATGGCAGCGTCTTTTCGACATAATGGTCGCGGGCGCGTCGGGCGATCTCGGGATGCAGCTCGCCGCCATGGCTGCCCTTGGCGAAGATCGGCGAGGTCTCGGGCGCCATCTGCTTGATGACGACGACCTTGATGCCGGCCGCTGCGGCGGCATCCATGGCGCGCGCCACATTGACGACGGTCTCGGCGAAGGGCGGATGCTGGATGGCTAGATTGCCGCCATTGTAGTCGTTCTGGACATCGACGACGACAAGCGCGCGGTGCGGCTGGGTGGCTGGTGCCGACATGGCGATTTTCCTTTCGACCGGGTTGATGGCGCAAAGCTAGGCCGAACATCCGCACGCAGGAAGTGGCCCGATTGACATCATTCGAAAGAATTGGGACATTCGCCAACCAACGCAACGATGTCAGCCATGAAGAACCCGATCATCGCCGCTGTCGCTTTCGACGGCATCAGCCCGTTTCATCTCTCCGTGCCCTGCCTTGTGTTCGGCGCCGATCGAACCAAGCTTGGACTGCCACGCTTCAACTTCCGCGTCTGCGCGATGGAGGAGGGACCCATTCGTACCGATGCGGGGCTGAGCATCGTCGTGCCGCATGATCTTTCGGCGCTCGACGAGGCCGATATCGTCATCATCCCGAGCTGGAAGGACCTCGATGCCCCTCTGGCCGCGCCGTTCAAGGAGGCACTGCAAGGCGCGCATCGACGCGGCGCGCTGATCGTGGGCTTGTGCCTCGGCACCTTCGCCATTGCCGGCGCCGGATTGCTGGCTGGGCGCAAGGCAACGACCCACTGGGCTTATACCGATCAGCTCCAGGCGCTTCATCCAGACATCGCGATCAACGCGGACGTGCTCTATGTCGACGAAGGCGACATCATCACCTCGGCCGGCGTCGCTGCGGGGCTCGACTGCTGCCTGCACATCGTGCGCGCGCGCTATGGCGCGGAGGCCGCCCTTCGGCTTGCCCGCCATGTCGTGCTCTCGCCGCACCGGCAGGGCGGGCAGGCGCAGTTCATCGAGCGGCCGCTTGCGCCGACACCGAACGCCGACCGGTTCGCCAAGGCCCTCGATGACGTGCGCGCGACGCTCGGCGAGGCGCACAGTCTCGACAGCGTCGCCGGCGCGGCCGGCCTTACCCGCCGCACCTTCACGCGCCGTTTCCAGAAAACCACCGGCACCAGTTTCGGCGACTGGCTTGCTGACCAGCGCGTCGCCCTGGCGCAAAGGCTGCTGGAGCAGACGGACAAGTCGATGGATATGGTGGCCTTCGAAGCCGGTTTCGGTAGCGCCACCTCGCTGCGCCAGCATTTTGCCGCGCGGCTGAAGACCTCGCCGATGCAATATCGGCGGGAGTTTTCCAAGACCGCGGGCGCGCTCAGCGCGGCGTGACCACCCGCGCCGGGTTGCCGACGACGGTCGCATTGGCCGAGACGTTGCGCGTCACCACGGCGCCGGCGCCGACGGTGGCGCCCTCGCCTATGCTGACGCCGCCGAGGATGATGGCGGCGCCGCCGATCCAGGCGTTGTCGCCGATCGTCACCGGTTTTGCGATCTCCAGCCCGGCCAGCCGTCCAGTGGCTTCGCGATGATGCTCGGCGCAGTAGATCTGCACATTGGGGCCAAGCAGCGTGCCCTTGCCGATGCGCACCGGCGCGGTGTCGAGGATGGTGCAGCCGGCATTGAGGAAGACGCCCTCACCGAGGAACAGGTTGAAGCCATAGGCGCAGTGGAACGGCGCCTCGATACGCGCGCCCTCGCCCGCGCCGCCGAGCAGCGTCCGTAAGGCCGGAGCGATATTGCCGCGCTGCCGTGGCGGCAGGCTGTTGTGCTCGAACACCGCATCGCGCGCTGCGAAGCGCAGCGCCTCGAGCTCATCGTCGATGCAGGTGTACCATTCTCCCGCCGCCATCTTCGCGCGCTCGCTTTCCGTCATGGCGACACCTCCAGATCAGTGTGCTGCCAAAGCACAATCCATCCCGAGAGCATGATGCCGAAAAGTGTGGAGCGGTTTTCGGACAACATCATGCTTCCTCTCTTTCGACTCAAAAGCCCGTGGCCAAAGGCTCGGCCTATGCTAGCCTGCCTTCATGGAACCGCGCGAGGTTCCGATTTTGAGGGGGTCGATCATGCTTTACCTGCTTGCACTGCTGATAGGTGTCGTTGCCGGCCTGCGCGCCATGACCGCGCCCGCCGCCGTCGCCTGGGGTTCCTATCTCGGCTGGCTGCCGGTCGCCGGCACCTGGGCGAGCTTCATGGGCCACTGGATCGCCGTCGGCATCTTCACCATCCTGGCCATCGTCGAGCTGGTCACCGACCAGCTGCCCTCGACGCCGAGCCGCAAGGTGCCGCAGCAATTCGGCGCCCGCGTCGTCATGGGCGCCTTCACTGGCGCGGTGATCGGCGCCACGGCCGGAGCCACCATCGGCGGCCTGATCGCCGGCGCCATCGGCGCGGTGATCGGCACGCTGGGCGGCGCCGAGGTGCGCGGCCGGCTGGCCGCGGCCTTCGGCAAGGATCCGCCCGCCGCCTTCATCGAGGACGCTATTGCGATCATCGGCGGTCTGCTGATCGTGGCTGCCGTCGCATGAGCGCGAGAGCCTTCGACGCCATCATCATCGGCGCCGGCCAGGCCGGCACGCCGCTCGCCGGCCGGCTGAATGCCGCCGGCATGAGCGTGGCGCTGATCGAGCGCAAGCTCGTCGGCGGCACCTGCGTCAACACCGGCTGCATCCCGACCAAGACGATGGTGGCGAGCGCCTATGCCGCCCATCTCGCCCGCCGCGCAGCCGACTATGGCGTGACGGTGTCCGGTCCCGTCGGCGTCGACTACAAGGCGATCAAGGCGCGCAAGGACAAGGTGTCGGGCGCTTCCCGCACTGGGCTTGAGACCTGGATCGCCGGCATGGAGAAGTGCACGCTCTATCGCGGCCATGCGCGTTTTGAATCCGCCAACACGGTGCGTGTCGGTGACGATCTGCTGACCGCGCCAAAAATCTTCCTCAACACCGGCGGCCGCGCCTCCGTGCCCGACCTGCCCGGCGTCCACGACATTTCCTATCTTACCAATTCCTCGATGATGGATCTCGATGTGCTGCCCAGCCATCTGATCGTTGTTGGCGGCAGCTATATCTCGCTCGAATTCGCGCAGATGTTCCGCCGCTTCGGCTCCGAGGTCACTGTGATCGAGAAGGCGCCGAGGTTGACCGGCCGCGAGGACGAGGAAACCTCCGCGGCCATCCAGTCCATCCTCGAAAATGAAGGCATCGCGGTCCATGTCGGGGCCGACGACATCGCGTTCGCGAGGGAAGGCAACGGGATCGCCGTCACCTTTTCCGCCGGCAAGCCGCCGGCGGTCGGTTCGCATGTGCTGCTGGCGCTCGGCCGGGTGCCCAACACCGACGATCTCGGCCTCGACAAGGCCGGCGTCGCGGTCGACCAGCGCGGCTTCATCGTCGTCGACGACCAGTTGCGAACCAATGTTCCCGGCATCTGGGCGATGGGCGATTGCAACGGCAAGGGCGCCTTCACGCACACCTCCTACAACGACTTCGAGATCGTCGCCGCCAACTTGCTCGACAATGATCCGCGCAAGGTCAGCGACCGCATCGAAGCCTATGCGCTCTATATCGACCCCCCGCTCGGGCGCTGCGGCATGACGGAAGCCGCGGTGAAGAAATCAGGCCGCCGCGCGCTTGTCGGCCAGCGGCCAATGACGCGTGTCGGCCGCGCCGTCGAAAAGGGCGAAACGCAAGGCTTCATGAAGATACTCGCCGATGCTGACACCGGCGAGATCCTCGGCTGCACCGTGCTCGGGCCAGGCGGCGACGAGGCGATCCATTGCGTGCTCGACCTCATGTACGCCAAGGCGCCGATCTCGACGCTGGCGCGCGCCATGCACATCCACCCCAACGTCTCGGAACTGCTGCCGACGATCGCCCAGGAGCTGAAGCCGCTGGCTTAGAGCATTCCAGGAAAAGTGTGACCGGTTAAGGCTTGGCGCCTTCGCCGTAGCCTCCCATCTGAATTCGCGCAAGAAAGAAGATCTCCGCAAAGCCGATCTCGTCTTTCTGCATTGCTGCGTTGCAACAATGGCGGTTGCGCGCTGAGCATATCCAAAGTCAGTCTCGATTTTGAACCGATTCAGTCTGGACATTCCATGCCGCTGCCGATCCTAGCGCTTGCCATTGCCTCCTTCTGCATCGGCACCACCGATTCGTCATCATGGGCCTGCTGCCGGAGGTCGCGGCCGACCTTGGTGTCTCGATCCCTTCGGCTGGCCTTCTGGTCACCGGCTATGCGTTGGGCGTCGTCTTCGGCGCGCCGATCGTGGCCATGGCAACGGCGCGCCTGCCGCGCAAGCCGGTGCTGGTCGGCCTCGCTGCTCTCTTCGTCATCGGCAACCTCTTCTGCGCCATCGCTCCGAACTACTGGCTGTTGATGGCGGCGCGCGTCTTCACCGCTTTCGGCCACGGCGCCTTCTTCGGCATCGGCTCGGTGGTTGCCGCAAGCCTGGTGCCGCGCAACAAGCGGGCGAGCGCCATCGCTTTGATGTTCGCCGGGCTGACGCTCTCCAACATCCTCGGTGTCCCCGCCGGCACCGCGCTCGGCGAAGCCTTTGGCTGGCGCGCCACGTTCCTTGCAGTGGTCGGCATCGGCCTGATCTCGGTCGCGGCGATCGCCTGGCTGGTGCCGTCGGATGTCGCCGAGCCCAGCGGCGGCGGCCTGCTCGGCGAATTGCGCGTGCTCGGCAAGCTTCAGGTGTGGCTGGCGATGCTGATCGCCTCGCTCGCCTCCGCCAGCCTGTTCGCCGTCTTCACCTACATCAAACCATATTTGACAGACGTCTCCGGACTGCCGACGGCGACCGTGACCTGGGTGCTGCTCTTGTTCGGCGCCGGCATGACCATCGGCAACATCATCGGCGGCAGGCTGGCGGACTGGAAGCTGATGCCGACAGTGATCGCCACGCTGCTTGCCATGGCCCTGCTGTTCGCGATCTTCACCGGGCTCGGCGCCATCGCAAGCGTCGCTGTGACGATCGTCTTCCTGTGGGGCATGCTGATCTTCATCGTCGTGCCGCCTTTGCAGATCCGCGTCGTCGAGGCGGCTGCCGAAGGCCCGAACCTTGCGGCCACGCTGAACCAAGGCGCCTTCAATGTCGGCAATGCCGGCGGCGCCTGGATCGGCGGCCTCGCCATCTCCTGGGGCGTGTCCTACGCGAACCTCCCGCTGGTGGGCGCGGCGCTCGCGCTGCTGGCCGTCGCGGTGGCGGTGCTGTCGCAGTCACTCGACCGCCGCGCCATCCTCCAGGCGCAGCCGGCTGAATAATGCTCGGCGTCTTCGCCGTGCCGCGCGCGCCGCATCATCCGCGCCGGCGAGGATCTCCTGAGGCTCGCCGGCTACGGCAGGAGCAGCGACGCGCGCTCGGGCACGCTCGAGGACTGAGGACGGCCCGGCCTTCACCATCCACGTGAAATCCAGTTGCGCCGGCCTCCATTCGCCGCTATGGGAGTCGGCATGAACATGCGTTCGAACAAGACCATTTGGTGGTGGGGCTGCTGACAGCGGCCGGTTCGTGCGTGTGCGCGTGAAAGTAGAGGGTGGCCGCAGCGGAATGTCCGGGCGGCCATTTGTTTTTTAAAGCCATTCCCGGGTCCGTTGCCCAAAACGCTGATGGAGACGGCAATGACGACTAAAGTTCAGGACAACGGGGCCGAGCGCTTCGTCACCGCCGGCGGCGTGACGATCACTCGCGAACGGCACGATAGGCCCTATGAAGGCGCGATCGACGCCTATGTCGACGGCCTGAATTCACGCCGCGGCGCGGTGTTTTCCTCGAACTATGAGTACCCGGGCCGTTACACGCGCTGGGACACCGCCATCATCGATCCGCCACTGGTGATTTCGGCGCGCGGCCGCGCGATGCGCATCGAAGCGCTGAACAAGCGCGGCGCGGTTTTGCTGCCGGTGATCGGCAAGGCGCTTGGCGCGCTGAGCGAAGTGACGATCGTCGAGACTTCGAAGACGCTCGTCCGCCTCGATGTGGCAAAACCGGGCCGTGTCTTCACCGAGGAGGAGCGCAGCCGCGTCCCGTCCGTCTTCACCGTGCTGCGCGCCATCACCGCTTTGTTCAAGACCGCCGAGGACGCCAATCTCGGCCTCTACGGCGCCTTCGGCTACGACCTCGCCTTCCAGTTCGACCCTGTCGACTACAAGCTCGAGCGCAAGGAAAGCCAGCGCGACCTGGTGCTGTTCCTGCCCGACGAGATTCTCGTGGTCGACCATTATTCGACCAAGGCCTGGACCGACCGCTACGACTATTCCGGCGACGGCTTTTCGACCGAAGGTCTCACCCGCGACGCCCATGTCGAGCCGTTCAGCACCGCTGACCGCATCCCGCCTCGCGGCGACCACGAGCCGGGCGAATACGCCAACCTGGTGCGCCGGGCGATGGAGAGCTTCAAGCGCGGCGACCTGTTCGAGGTCGTGCCTGGACAGATGTTCTACGAGCGCTGCGAGACCCAGCCCTCCGACATCTCGCGCAAGCTGAAGTCGATCAACCCCTCGCCCTATTCCTTCTTCATCAATCTCGGCGAGAACGAATATCTGATCGGCGCCTCGCCGGAGATGTTCGTGCGCGTCAACGGCCGCCGCGTCGAGACCTGCCCGATCTCGGGCACCATCAAGCGCGGCGACGACGCCATTTCCGACAGCGAGCAGATCCTGAAGCTGCTCAATTCCAAGAAGGACGAGTCCGAGCTCACCATGTGCTCGGATGTCGACCGCAACGACAAGTCGCGCGTCTGCGAGCCGGGCTCGGTGCGCGTCATCGGCCGCCGCCAGATCGAGATGTATTCGCGCCTGATCCACACCGTCGACCATATCGAGGGCCGGCTGCGCGAAGGCATGGACGCCTTCGACGCCTTCCTCTCGCACGCCTGGGCGGTCACCGTTACCGGCGCGCCGAAGCTTTGGGCCATGCGCTTCATCGAGCAGAACGAGAAGAGCCCGCGCGCCTGGTATGGTGGCGCGATCGGCATGGTCAATTTCAACGGCGACATGAACACCGGGCTGACGCTGCGCACCATCCGCATCAAGGACGGCATCGCAGAGGTGCGTGCTGGCGCCACGCTGCTTTTCGACAGCGTGCCCGAGGAAGAAGAAGCCGAAACCGAACTAAAGGCATCCGCCATGCTCTCCGCCATCCGCGACGCCAAGACCGGCAACGCCGCAGGCGCCGAGCGCGCCACCGCGCGCGTCGGCGACGGCGTCAACATCCTGCTCGTCGACCATGAGGACTCTTTCGTCCACACGCTGGCCAACTACTTCCGCCAGACCGGAGCCAACGTCTCCACCGTGCGCACACCAGTGCCGGAGGAGGTTTTTGAGCGGCTGAAGCCCGACCTCGTCGTGCTGTCGCCCGGACCGGGCACGCCGAAGGATTTCGATTGCGCCGCCACAATCAAAAGGGCGCGCGCCCGCGACCTGCCGATCTTCGGCGTCTGCCTCGGCCTGCAGGCACTGGCCGAAGCCTATGGCGGGGAACTCCGGCAGTTGCACATCCCCATGCATGGCAAGCCGTCGCGCATCCGCGTCTCCAAGCCCGGCATCATCTTCTCCGGGCTTCCCAAGGAAGTGACCGTCGGCCGCTATCATTCGATCTTCGCCGATCCGGTGCGCCTGCCCGACCGGTTCGTCGTCACGGCTGAGACCGAGGACGGCATCATCATGGCCTTCGAGCACCGCAAGGAGCCGATCGCCGCGGTGCAGTTCCATCCGGAATCGATCATGACGCTCGGCCATAATGCCGGCATGCGCATCATCGAGAACATCGTCGCGCATCTGCCGCGCAAGGCCAAGGAAAAGGCCGCCTGAAGGCGGCGCGTCGGGATGAATGCGGCAATGACGATGACGCAAGCAAAGGCGGCGACCAGGCAAAAGGTCGCCAGCCTTGCGTTCTGGTCGATCGTCGTCGCCGGCGTCGTGTTCGTCCTCAAGGTCGTCGCCTGGTACATCACCGGCTCGGTCGCGCTCTATTCGGACGCGGCGGAATCAATCGTCAACGTGATTGCCTCAATCGCCGCTTTCTGGGCGATCCAGATCAGTTACAAGCCCGCCGACCAGGACCATCCCTTCGGCCATCACAAGGCCGAATACTTCTCGGCCGTGCTCGAAGGGGTGCTGATCGTCGTCGCGGCGCTCCTGATCATCAGCGAGGTGTGGCGATCCTGGCAGCAGCCGACGCCGCTCGAGCAGCCTTGGCGGGGCCTTGCCGTCAACGGCGTCGCGACAGTTATCAACGCCATCTGGGCCTGGATGTTGATCCGCGCCGGGCAGAACGCGAAATCACCAGCCCTGACCGCCGATGGCCAGCACATCATGACCGACGTCGTGACGTCCGTCGGCGTGCTCGGCGGCCTTGTCGGCGCCGTGCTGACCGGCTGGCAGATCCTCGATCCAGCATTGGCCGTGATCGTCGCGCTCAACATCCTGTGGCAAGGCTGGCATGTCATCGGCTCGTCGATGAGCGGCCTGATGGACCGCGCCGTCGACAGCCAGGAGAACATGCAGATCCGCGACATCATCTCGGCCAATTCGAAAGGCGCGCTCGAGGTGCATGACCTGAAGACGCGCATCGCCGGACGCGCCACCTTCATCGAGTTCCACCTCGTCGTCGACGCCGACATGACGGTCGGCGCGAGCCATGTCATCTGCGACCGCATCGAGGACGCGCTGAAGGCCGAGATCCCCTCGGTGCGCGTCACCATCCATGTCGAGCCGGACGACGAGGCCAAGCTGCCGAAAGGCACGACCGCGGTGCCTTTCGCTTAAAGCGAGTCACCACGTTGGAAGTTAGCCGGGCCTCCCAATTTCGTCATTCTAGGGCGAAGCAGGAGCGAAGCTCCGTCGCGAAGACCCTAGAATCCATGCCGTTACCTTTGCCAAGGCGTGCAACGGAGTAGAATTCTGCACCGTTTCGACGCGTTAGCGTCACGGCATGGATTCTATGGTCTGCGCCGCGTCGCTTCGCTCCTTGCTCCGCCATAGAATGACGAGGCGCTGATTATGGCGCACAGGCCGACTGCGGCATTGGCTGCAGCCGATACACCTTGTCGTCGGACTTAGTCTTGCCACCCGCCGCCTTCGAGCAGAGGTCGACCACCGCGACCGCGTTGTTGGGGTTGGCCAGCATCATCGTGCCGTTGGCGCCGCGCTTGAGGAAAATCTCCTTTTGCGAGATGTCGCAGGCGAAATCGCTCATCTTCGAGCTGGCCGAGCAGCGCCACTGGTCTGCCTCGCCCTGGCAGGAATAGGTCTGGGTGACCTTTTTGCCTTTCTGCCGCGTCGTCACCGACACTGCGATATCCGCCCCGTCCGGCCAGTTCGCGGCATCGCCGCCGGCGGCGAAGGAGGCAAGCTCGACCGGCCCGCGGAAGACGCGGATCGATTGCGTCAGCTGCTTGGGGTGCGACTTCAGATGCGCATCGTCATAGTCACGCCCGAAGCAGAAAGGCTGATCGGGCTTCAGCCGCACGCGCAGCGGATCGCCCAGCGCCGGATCGATCGGGTCGATGCGCGCGAACTCCGCCTTGCAGGTCTCCGCCGGCATCGGATCCAGCTTGAAATTGTCATCCTCGCTGCCCAGCGCCTGCTCGTTGTATTTCGCCTTGCCGAGATCCTCCTCCGCGCCCGCGTCGAGATACACGTCAGGCTGTAGGTTGGAGAGGATCAGCCGGCCCTTGTCGTCGACCTTCAGCATGGCCAGCGTGCGGTCGCATTCCATGCCGCAACGGATGCCGCTCGCCTTGTCGCCCGGGTCCTCCTTGTTGCACCATCCTGCCGCCCATTCCGGCTTCTTGGCGCCGCGCACAGTCGTGGTGAGAAAGCCGTTGTAAGCAGCATCGGACATCGTGGCCGGCTCCTCGTTCGGCCGGCTGACCGGGTCGTGGCCATAATAGAAGAAAATGCGCGCCACTTTCTGGTGCACGTGGGCCTTGAGATGGGCGGCATCGTAGACGCGGCCGAAGCACACATCGGCGCCGCTCGGGCTCAATTCGGCGAGTTTGAGAGCGTCCTCGGCGAGGGCCGCGCCCGAAATCAACAATGCCGCGCTGAACGCTGCGATCCCGACCATCCTTGACGCCATGCCACCCTCCTCGCACCGACAGGATTTCGATATGCTAGTCCAGGCACGAGGCCCAGGCGAGGCAAAATCGTGCAGGCAAAAGGAGGACTTGATGCTGCGCCGTGACATCTTCCGTGCCGGCCTTGCGGGAGCTGCGGGCCTTTTCGGCCTGCGTCGGGTCAGTGCGGCAACCAATGAGGAAAGGCTGAAAGTCGCCTATCATCTCAGCGACACGGACAAGGTCAACTTCGTCCTCGGCAACATCAAGAACCACTATGAAGGCACCGGCGGCAATGTCGATATTGTGCTTGTGGTGCACGGTCCGGCTCTGGCCGCCTTCAAATCCAAGAGCGCTTCCGGCGCGATTTCCAGCCGCTTTGCCGGCCTCGTCCAGCAGGGTCTCGTCCCGCAAGCCTGTGGCAACACCCTGCTCGGCATGGAGATCACGCTGACCGACCTGCTGCCGGGCTTCCAGCTTGCCGAGAAGGGCGGCGTCGTGAAACTCGCCGAACTGCAGCGGCAGGGCTATGTCTATCTAAGGCCCTGAACGCGCCCGCACTTGAACGCCAACACTTGAACGCAAGCCCCGCAATGGCCTACGAAAGATGGCAACCAGGAGGCTAGCCGACATGACGACACTTGCCATCCCTGATCTTGCCGGCAAGGCGGTGCTGGTCACCGGCGCTTCGACCGGCATCGGCGCGGCACTTGCCCGTGCCTACGCGGCGCAGAAGTGCCGCATCGCGCTGCATTACAATGCGAGCCGCGCACCCGCCGAAGCCGTGGCCGAATCCATCCGCGATGATGGCGGCGAGGTGTTCCTGGTTCAGGGCGATTTTTCGATACCTGCCGACGTCGAGCGTGTGGTCGAAGAGAGCGCAAACCATTTCGGCCGGCTCGACGGCCTGGTCAACAATGCCGGCGGCATGCTCGGCCGCGTCGCCTATGCCGATCAGGACGAAGCGCTTTACGACGCGGTCATGGACCTCAACGCCCGCTCCGTGCTGACCGCCTCGCGCAAGGCGATCCCGTGGCTGAAGCGCCAGGGCGGCTTCATCATCAACACCACCTCGATCGCCGCGCGCAATGGCGCCGGCGGCGGCGCCGGCCTCTATGGTTCGTCGAAAGCCTTCGTTTCCAATGTGACGCGCGGCATGGCGAAGGAACTCATCGGCTTCGGCATCCGCGTCAACGCGGTCGCGCCGGGCACGATCCTGACGCCGTTCCACGAACGCTATTCGAGCGCCGAGCAGATCAAGGCGATGGTCGCGACCATTCCACAGGGACGCGCCGGAACGGCCGAGGATTGCGTCGGCGCCTACCTGTTCCTGTCGTCCGATCTGTTGAGCGGTTACATCATCGGCCAGGTGATCGAGGTGAACGGCGGCCAGTTGATGCCGTGAGCCGGCGATTGCATACTTGATGCGGCGTGCAACCTGGAGGGAGATCAACGCATGTACGGACTGATCGGCAAGATGCGGGCGGCGCGCGGCCAGCGCGATGCGGTCATGGACGTGCTGCGCGAAGGCACCGCCGCGCTCCCCGGCTGCCTGAGCTACATCATCGCCACCGATCCGGCCGACGCCGATGCCATCTGGGTCACCGAAGTATGGACCGACCAGGCCAGCCACAAGGCCTCGTTGCAATTGCCGGAAGTCCAGGCCGCGATCGCCAGGGCGCGTCCCTTCATCGCCGGCTTCGAATTCCAGATCGAGACCCATCCTGTCGGCGGCTTCGGCCTGCCCGCGCCGGAAAAGGCCGGCTGACCAGAGCTCTGTCGTTTGATTGGAGCACCAAATAATGCGGACCGTAAGCATCCAGCATGCGAAGGCCAATTTGTCACGTCTTGTAGACCAAGCCGCCCAAGGCGAGGCGTTCGTCATCACAAAAGCAGGCAGGCCGTTGGTCAAGGTCGTGCCTATCGATCGACCTACCGCTGCACAGATGCGCCGTCTGGGCTTTATGGCTGGCCAGTTTTCCGTCCCCGAAGGTTTCGACCGTATGGGCGGCGAAGAAATCGATGCGCTGTTTGACATGAACAAGTGAGGGCGCTGCTCCCCTGCCAACAAGGTGCCGTGGGGTTCGCTAAGGCCAAACATGGACTCTTCGCCAGAGCAACCAGCCCCGACCCAAGCGCCCATTGAACGCATGGCGCGATTGCGCCAGCCGCGGCAATGGCTGGTGCTGCTTGTGTTTTCCTTGCTCTTCGCCGGCGCGCTGGAACTCGCCGCCTTGCCGGCGGCGCTGCTGATCGGCCCTATGCTTGCCGCGATCCTCGCCGGCACCAACGGCGCCACGGTGCGCGTGCCGCGCCTCCTGTTCGGCTCGGCCCAGGCGATCGTCGGCTGCCTGGTGGCGAATTCGATCTCCGCCGACATCTTTCCGGCCTTCTACAGGGAATGGCCGCTCTTCATCGGCGTGGTGGTCGCGACCGTCGCCGCCTCCAGCCTGCTCGGCTGGCTGATCAGTCGCTGGCGCATCCTGCCCGGCACCACGGCGGTCTGGGGCTCCTCGCCGGGTGCCGCCACCGCCATGGTGCTGATGGCCGGCGCTTTCGGCGCCGACCAGCGTCTCGTCGCCTTCATGCAATATCTGCGCGTCATCTTTGTCTCGATGACGGCAGCGCTCGTCGCCAGGATGTGGGTCGACACATCCGGCGTCAAGGTGCCGCGGATCGTCTGGTTTCCGCCGATCGATGCCTTCGGCTTTGCCGCCACCATCGGCATTGCGGTCGTGGGCGCCCTGGCCGGAAAGCTGGTCAGGCTGCCCTCGCCGTTCTTTCTCGGCACCTTCATTTTCGGCGCGGTGATCCATCTCGGCCTCGGCGTGCCGATGCAGTTGCCGCCCTGGCTGCTGGCGATCAGCTACGCCATGGTCGGCTGGTCGATCGGACTGAACTTCACCCGCCCGATCCTTCGCCACGCGGCGCGCGCCCTGCCGCAGATCATCGGCTCGATCGTCGCGCTGATCGCCTTTTGCGGCGGCATGGCCTTCGTCATCAGCCGCCTGCTCGGCATCGATCCGCTGACCGCCTATCTGGCGACCAGCCCCGGCGGCATGGACAGTGTCGCCATCATCGCCGCCGCGGCACGCAACGTCGACATCTCCTTCGTCATGGCCTTGCAGTCGGCACGCTTCCTGGTCGTGCTGCTTATTGGGCCAAGCGTAGCCAAGCTGGTGGCGCGAAACGTCAGGGCCTGATGCGCGCTATTGCAAGGTGGGAGCGAGGAAAATGCCCATGAACCGTCGTGTGAATGCCGTCGATCTTTCCGGCCGCGTCGCCGTGGTGACCGGCGGCGCGCAAGGCATCGGCCTTGCGGTAGCGCGACGCTTGTTGTCGTCGGGCGCTAGCGTGGCCATCTGGGACATTGACCAGGCCGCAATGGCCAAGGCCGTAGCCGAACTCGCTTCGTTCGGCCGCGTCGAGGCCATCCTTTGCGACCAGTCGCAGATCGAGGCCGTCGATCGCGCCGCCACCCAGACCGAGCGGACGCTCGGCCCCGTCGATCTCCTCGTCAACAATGCCGGCATTGCCGGGCCGGCGGCGACCGTAGTGGATTACGACCCGGCCGCCTGGCGCCAGATCGTCGATATCGACCTCAACGGCGTCTTCTATTGCTGCAAGCGCCTGGTGCCCGGCATGGTCGCGCGCAACTATGGCCGCATCGTCAACATCTCCTCGGTGGCCGGCAAGGAGGGCAATCCCAACGCCGCTGCCTATTCGGCCGCCAAGGCCGGCGTGCTGGCGCTGACCAAATCGCTCGGCAAGGAGCTCGCCGGATACGACATAGCCGTCAACGCGCTGACGCCCTCGCCTGCCCGCACCCGCATTCTGGAGCAGCTCACCGAGGCCCAGGTCGCCTACATGCTGGGCAAGGTGCCGCGCGGCCGTTTCGTCGAGGTCGAGGAGGCGGCCGCCATGATCGCCTTCATGCTGTCGGACGAGAACTCCTTCACCACCGGCGCGACGTTCGATCTCTCCGGCGGGCGCACGACCTATTGATCACAGGCGGCCCGGGGCGGAATCTATCGCCCGACAGCAAGCCGCTCGGGCAGGAAATCGACGAAGACGCGCACCTTGGGCGAGAGGTGGCGATTGGATGGCCCAGCATGCGAAACTGGCCGCGGCCGTCGACATGGTCGTCGAGCACGGTGCGCAGCCTTCCGTCGTGCAGCGCCTCCCGCACCAGGAAATCGGGCATGCAGGCGATGCCGAACCCGGCAAGCGTCGCGCCCTTCAATGCCTCCATGTTGTTGCAGGTCAGCATCGAGCGTATCTGCGGCGCGGCGCTCCCGGTGATGAACGGCCAATGGAGCAGCCTGCCGCTGTTGAGAAAGCGGAAATGTATGCCGAAATGCGCCGAAAGGTCCGCCGGCGTTCCGGGCGTGCCATGGCGGTCGAGGTAGGAAGCGGCCGCGCACAGGATCATGCGAAAGGGCGCGACCGGCCTCGACACCAGTCGTGAATCGGGCAGCTCGCCGCTGCGGACCGCGACGTCGATACCCTCTTCGATGACGTCCACGACGCGATCGTTGAAATCGATATCGAGCTCGATTTCCGGGTATCGCGCCATGAATTCCGACAGCACCGGCAACAGCAGGTGATAGGTGACGATCGGGGTGGAGATCCGCAGCCGCCCGTGCGGCGTCTCGCGTGTCCGCGACAGCATCGCCTCGGCATCGTCGATGTCGTCGAGAATGCGGCGTACCCGCTCGTTGAACAGCTTGCCTTCCTCGGTCAGGCCGATGCGCCGCGTGCTGCGCTGCAGGAGCCGCACGCCGAGTTCCTGCTCGAGCCGGGCGACGCTCTTGCCGACGGCGGAAGCGGAGATGCCGAGCGCTCGCCCCGCGCTGACAAAACTGCCGAACTCGGCGGTGCGTGCAAAGGCAAGAAGGCCGTTGAGACGATCCATCGCTTGAATCCATTCGAGCGCTTCATTCCGGTATGAATGGAGATTTGATACTATTTTGCCGGAAATGTCCCTGCCCTATCTTGCGGTTGCGATCGGCGCCGCCAGTCCGCGGCACGCCGGCAACCCCGCCTCGGATAGGAAAATCCATGACTTTGATGACCGGAACCGGCCCCGCCGGCAGATGGCTTGTGCTGCTGTCGGTCTGCCTCGCCGCCATGACGATGCCGTTGAGCTTCACCGGGCCGGCCGTGGCGCTGTCCCGCATTGCCGCCGATCTCGAGGGCAGTCCGCTCGCGCTCAACTGGGTGACCAATGCCTTCATGCTGACCTTCGGCGCCGGCCTGATGGCGGCCGGAGCGCTGGCCGACAACCATGGCCGCAAGCGGGTCTTCCTCACCGGCCTCGCCACCTATATCCTTGCCGCGCTGGGCTGCATGCTGGCGCCGGACATCGTCTGGTTCGACATGTTCCGTGCCTTGCAAGGCATAGGCGGCGCTGCCGCCTTCGCCGGCGGTGCCTCAGGACTTGCCCAGGAATTCGACGGGCAATCGCGGCTGCGCGCCTTCAGTTTCCTCGGCACCAGCTTCGGCATCGGGCTCGCCTTCGGCCCTGTCGCCTCCGGCCTGCTCATCGATACATTCGGCTGGCGCGCGATCTTTCTCCTCGTGGCGGCGCTTGGCGTTGCCGCAGGCGCGCTCGGCCTGGGCACCGTCGCCGAATCGCGCGACCCGGATGCAACCGGGCTCGATTGGGCGGGAGCCGGCACCTTCACCATCGCGCTTGCCGCGCTGACTTATGGCGTGCTGCAGGCGCCGCAGAGCGGCTGGGCCAATCCCTTCGTTCTCGCGCTCCTTGGCGTGGCTGCCGTCTGCTTTGCCGCCTTCGTCATAGTCGAGCGGCGCGTGGGCCGGCCGATGCTGGATCTGACACTGTTCCGCTTCCCGCGTTTCGTCGGTGTCCAGTTCCTGGCCGCGGCCCCCGCTTATGCTTTCGTCGTCCTGCTCGTGCTCTTGCCGATCCGCTTCATCGGCATCGAGGGGATGAGCGAGATCAAGGCGGGGCAATTGATGATATGCCTCTCCGGGCCGCTGCTGATCTTGCCGCTGCTGGCGGGCCAGGCGGCACGCTGGATTGCCCCGGCCACGATCTGCGGCGTTGGCCTGCTGATCGCCGCGGCCGGCCTTGTCTGGCTCAGCCGTGTGCCCGCGGCGGACAGCGCACTGGTGGCCCCGCTGGTCCTGATCGGCATCGGCATCGCCCTGCCCTGGGGTTTGATGGACGGACTTGCGGTCAGCGTCGTGCCGAAGGAGCGCGCCGGCATGGCGGTCGGCATCTTCAACACCACCCGCGTCGCCAGCGAGGGCGTGGCCCTGGCGGTCGTCATGGCGGTCCTGTCGGGCTTCACCGCCACCCAGCTCGGCGCTCAAGGGCTGGCTTCGCCCGCCGATGCGGCATCGGCCGCGCAACTGCTGGTGACCGGCAACCTCGGCGGAACGACGCAACACCTGCCGATGGCTGGCGTCACAGTCCTCATCCGGGCCTATGAGACCGCTTTCGACCGGCTGCTCGTCGTGCTGGCGACCATCACGGTGCTGACGGCCGTCGTCGTCTTCGTCGGCCTGCGTCGCGGATCGGCGCCCGAGCAGGACGTCGCTCCTGTCCCGGCATGCCAGGAAGGCTGACGCCACCAGCCAAGGCAGGTCATCCGGCTTCTGCGCCGGACGCCCTGCTTGACGCGTCATGCTTCAGCTGATGACCAAGCTTGCGATCCGGTCGCCGTCCAGCGTGAAGGCCATGTCGCCCTCGCCGTTGAAACCATTGCCCGTCACCGCAACGCGGGCATGGTAGACGCCGTCGCGCCGCGTGATGCGGACGATGCGAAGATTGGACTGCGCGCCGATATTGTCCGACTGGTTCCACCGCGCGAGCCCGTCGCGTCCGTGGAAATCGCGGCCCCAGTCGCTCAGGAAAGCCTTCTCGGTGAACGTGTCGAGAAAGGCTTCGCTATCGCCGGCATTGGTGGCCTCGACAAAGCGGCGGATCGGATCGGGCGTGGTCATCAATCCAGCCTGTGCATCAGATCGTCATCCAGCCAGCGGCCGAAGAAATAGACCAGTTGCTTGTGCCACCACGGCCAGTCATGGCTGACGTCGCCACCCCAATAGTCGACCCAGGCGGGAATGGACTTGTCGCGCAGCACCTGTTCCAGCTCGCGCGTCTCGACCAGCATGCGCTCTTCCCAGGCGCCCTGGCCGCAGCAGAAGATCAGCCTGAGTGCCCTGAGCCGCCCGAGCAGCTTCTGGTCGACGATGCCAGGCAGATAGTCGAGCGGCGAATTGAAATAGATGTTGCCTTCCAGCGCCCGGCCGAAAAAGTCGCGGGCCGAATAGACGCCGGACAGCGAGATGACGCCGCTTGCCAGTTCCGGAAAGCGGAACACGAAATTCGACGAGTGGTAGCCGCCCATCGAGCAGCCGCTGAACAATGGCTTCAAGGCACGGCCGCCATTGGACTTGGCGGCGACCGCCTGCAGCTCTGGCAGCGCCTCTTCGCGCACATAGCGGAAATAGGCCTCGTGCCGCGCGATGCGATGCGCCGCATCGGCATGCTTGTTGAAGAAGGATTCTGAATCGATGCCGTCGAGCGTGAAGAGCTGAATGCGGCCGGTATCGATGAACTCGGCAAGCGCCGCGACCCCGCCCGAATCCTCGAACTGGTAGAAGCGCCCCTGCGAGGTCGGGAACACCACCACCGGGCGCCCGGCATGGCCGTAGCGCTTGTATTCCATGTCGCGACCGAGATTGCGGGCATGGCCCTTGTGATAGGAGACGTCCATCGGCTCAGGCCTTTTCCGCGTGGATATAGTCGACCGCCTGGCGCAGCGCCTTCGGATCCTTCGAACGCATCTGGTAGGCGTAATTGCCCATGGCGCGGCTGAAGACCTCTTCGATGGCCTGGTGATGGACGATCTTGTCGCCATGGGCGGCTAGCACGTCCGCATGGCTGTGCAAATAGTCGATGTGGCGTTTGCGGCTGGCATAGGCGGTGAAATACTTGCCCTTGTAAGGGCCGTCGGCCGCATCCTTGACCACCATGTCGGCCCATGCAGCATAGACGTCGATGTCGAATGTGTAGTTTATGGCGTCGGTCATCCAGGCGCCGGGCGGGCGCATGTTGACCTCGAGCGCGATGATGCGATTGTCCTTCGTTTCGAACAGCTCGATGTGGAAGAAGCGTTCGCGCACGTCGAACGCCTTCAGGATCTTGCGGCCCGCCTCCTCTACCGCCGGCGTGATCTCGGGAAAGCAGGTGTAGCTCATATGGCGGTCCTTATTGACCGCGTCCATGATGCTCTGGTCGTAGCGGTGGCTGGCTGCCAGCACCACCTCGCCGTCGCGGTTGACCAGCCCGTCGAAGGTCACCACCAGCCCCTCGATGAACTGCTCCATGACGAAGGTGACGTCCTCCGGCTTGTCCCGGAAGAACTGGTCAAGTTCCCTGGCATTGGAGATCTTGAAGGTGTTGGAGGCGCCGGAACCTGAATCCGGCTTGACCACGACCGGATAGCCGACACGCCGGATGAAGGTCATGGCGCCAGCGCGGTCGGAGCATTTGCGCTGCGGAATGGTCTCGACGCCGCTCTTGCGGAAGAAGGCGCGCATGCGGCTCTTGCGCTTCAAATTCTTCACGAAGTCGAGCTTAGTGCCATAGATGTTGAAATCGGTGCGGATATTCGCCTCGAGCTCCAGCCAATGCTCGTTGAGCGATTCAAAGCGGTCGATGCGGCCCCATTTGTGGATGAAATGGCCCATCGCCCGGAACACCGCGTCGTAATCCTCCATGTCGGCGATGCGGTAATATTCCGAAAGCGCGGCCTTCAGCTTGCCGTTCAGGGTCTCGTAAGGCGCGTCACCAATGCCGAGCACGGTGGCGCCGGCCTTCTTCAGCCGGTCGCAGAAATCGGCTCCGTTGGCCGGAAAATGTGGCGAGAAGAACACGAAATTCATGGGCGACCCCTCCCCGGAGCTTCGCTCGGTAGCCAAGCGTTCGAAACCAAGTCTGGCGCATTTACGAGGCGCGGGGAAGACGTCGGCGCCGCGAAGAGACCGGGCGAGGCGCATTCGTTCCTGCGTCCCGCTTGCCTCTGACGGGCCGCTCCTGTAAGAGAACCGCCATGACCACGCGCGTTCGCTCCGTCGCTTCTTCTCGCCCCGGCTTTGCCGGCGAGACCGCGCGCGCGCTCGCTTCGACCCTGCTTCTTCTCGGCCTTATCGGCGATCGCCGGGTTCGCTGAAGGAGCGCCCGGCGGTCGATACCCGCCGTCTCAGGCGCATGCTCCTTGGCAAAGTCATAATCAAGCGAATGAAATTCTGGTAGAGGCGACGCTCGCCATCAATACGCCCAAGGCGAACATGCGAGCCGCCCGGAGAAGAGACGATGAACGCACGAGAAGAAATCCGCGCCGGCGAGGCTGAAGCCGGAACGCGCGCGGCCGGCCACATGCCGGATGCAGCCCGCAAGTACCAGTCTTACCCCACCGTCGGCCTGACCGACCGAACCTGGCCGAACAAGGTGATCGACAAGGCGCCGATCTGGTGTTCGGTCGACCTGCGCGACGGCAACCAGGCGCTGATCGACCCCATGGGTCATGAACGCAAGGCGCGCATGTTCGGGCTGCTCCTCGACATGGGCTTCAAGGAAATCGAGATCGGCTTTCCCTCGGCCTCGCAAACGGATTTCGACTTCGCCCGCTGGTGCATCGAGGAAGGCGGCGTGCCCGCCGACGTGTCGCTCCAGGTGCTGGTGCAGTGCCGGCCGGAACTGATCACGCGCACTTTCGAGGCGCTGAAGGGCGCGCGCCGCCCGATCGTGCATTTCTACAATTCGACCAGCGAGCTGCAGCGCCGCGTCGTCTTCGAAAAGGATGTCGCGGGCATCAAGCGCATCGCCACCGACGCCGCCAAGATGATCACCGACATGGCGGCCAAGGCCGGCGGCGGCTATCGCTTCGAATACTCGCCGGAAAGCTTCACCGGCACCGAGCTCGAGGTCGCGCTGGAGATCTGCAACGCCGTCACCGAGATCGTGAAGCCGACGGCCGACAACAAGCTGATCATCAACCTGCCCTCGACGGTCGAGATGTCGACACCCAACGTCTATGCCGACCGCATCGAGTGGATGTGCCGCAATCTCGACAACCGCGAGAACCTGATCATCTCGCTGCATCCGCATAACGACCGCGGCACCGGCATCGCCACCACCGAGCTCGGCCTGATGGCCGGGGCCGACCGCGTCGAAGGCACGCTGTTTGGCAATGGCGAGCGCACCGGCAATGTCGATATCGTGACGCTGGCGCTCAACATGTTCACCCAGGGCGTCGATCCGGAACTCGACTGCTCCGACATCAACCGGATGAAGGATGTCTATGAATATTCGAACCAGTTGAAGATCCCGGAACGCCATCCTTATGTCGGCGAACTGGTCTACACGGCTTTCTCCGGCTCGCATCAGGATGCCATCAACAAGGGCATGAAGGCGCTGAAGAAGGCCAACACGCCGCTCTGGGAAGTGCCTTATTTGCCAATCGACCCGGCCGATGTCGGCCGCACCTATGAGGCGATCATCCGCATCAACTCGCAGTCGGGCAAAGGCGGCATCGCCTATGTGCTGCAGGCCGATTACGGCCTCAATCTGCCGCGCAATCTGCAGATCGAGTTCAGCCAGGCGATCCAGGCGATCACCGATGCGGAAGGCAAGGAGGTGCCGGCCAAGCGCATCCATGAACGCTTCCTCGAAACCTATGTCGACCAGCCCGGCGCACGGCTGAAGTTCCTCGACCACCGCACCTTCCCCGACACCGAGGTGAAGGGGCGGCGCATCGTGGAGGCGGATATAACCGACAACGGCAAGGAACTGACGATCACCGGCTCGGGCACCGGCCCGATCGACGGCTTCGTCGATGCGCTCTCGCGCCATGTCGGCGTCGACATGTCGGTGCTCGACTATTCGGAGCATTCCTTGCAGCGCGGCTCCAACGCGTCGGCCATCTCCTATGTCGAGATGGAATATCCGGGCGGCAAGCTGTTCGGCGCCGGCATCAACACCAACATCGTCGCCGCCTCGCTGGAGGCCGTCGTTTCGGCCGCCAACCGCATCATCGGTGGGAAGGCCGGCTGACCAGCCAGGCTCCCTAACCGTGTTGCAAAACAGACGCAATTTCCCCGTCGCTCGTTAACCGGCGGGGGAATTTCCGGTGGCTTACGCGAAAGCATAACACAAGCGTCCTTGTGTGCCGGCGCGAGCGCTATATTATCACGACCTAACCTGTGCCGAGTTCGAAAGGATCGACACTTGGAGCATGCCCCGCCTGCCGCCCCCGCAGTGCGCGAGACATTGGAGCGACTGCTTGCCAGCGAGACGTTCGGACGCTCCGAGCGTGCACGCAGGCTGTTACGCTATCTCGTCGAACGCGAGCAGGCCGGCGAGGCGGACAGGCTGAAGGGCGTTTCCATCGCCATGGACGTCTTCGGCAAGGACGGCGATTTCGATGCCTCCACCGATGCCGTGGTCAGGGTCCAGGCCGGCCGCTTGCGCGAGCTTCTGGACCAATACTTCGCCAATGAAGGCGTCGCCGAGCCGGTTCGCATCGCGATCCCGCGCGGCGGTTATGTTCCTTCCTATGAACTGAACGCAATCCGCCTGCCCGGCGACGCAAAATCCGCGACCGGCAACATCGCGCGCCTACCCCAGGCGTCGGCCGAAGCCGCCCCGGCCGCGGCCGAATATCTCGACAGCCCGACGCCGGGCGAGCCTGCGGCCCCCATTGCATCAGCCGCACCTGCACAATCACTGACGCGGCAGTTGCGGTTCTTCTGGGCTGCCATGGTTCTGGTCATTGCCATGCTAGGCCTGCTCATCCTTCGCCAGGGCAATGCCTTCCTCGGCGGCGGCGACACGGCGGCGACGGCCGCAACGGCGGGCGCTGCCGGCACCGCCGCTCAGCCGATATTCGACTCCTTGCCGCTCATCTACCTTGCCACGAAAGCCGATGGAGCGGAGGCGGCTCGCGTCGCGTCGTCGCTGCGCGCCGGCCTTGCCGGTTTCGACACCATCGACTTCATCGGGCGCGACGCGGATTCAACGCGCGATCAATCGGCCGACCCGATTAGTTTCGTCTTCGATATTGTCCCCGGGCCCGCCGCCGGCGACGTCACGGTGGAATTGCAGAGCGTCGCGACCGGCCGGGTCCTGCTGTCGCGCAACCTGACATCGGCCGAAACCGCGCCTGGTGTGGTTGAAAGCAACATCGCCAGCCTCCTCACCTCGACCGTTCCCGCTTCCGGCGCGATCTACAGCTACATCGACCAGAGCGACATCCGCACGAGCCAGATCGGATGCCTGGTGCTCGACGACCACTACTATCTCGACATGAACGCCAAGACGCACGAAGCTGCCTATCGCTGCCTGGAGAAGCTCACCAGCGAAGGCACCAAATCGTCGCTTGTCTACGCGGAGTTGGCCGCGCTTCATGGGGAGGCCGTCACCGTCCACTATCCCTATCCACCCGATGCGACGCTCGAAAAGGCCATGTCGCTTGCGCATCGCGCCGTCCAGATGGGGCCTATGAACCCGCACGCGCATCGCGCCCTCGGCTACCTCAACTCGCGCCTCGGCAACGCGGACGAAGCGATCCGCTTGACGCGCAAGGCCTACGAACTCAACCCGTATGATCTCGGCATGGCCGCCGCCTATGGCTACGGGCTGATCTTCGCCGGCAAATATGATGAGGGAACGCCGATCCTGGGCCACGCGGTCGAGGCCTTCAGCGGCCATCCGACCTGGTGGGACTATGGCCTGTTCGTCGGCGCCTTCATGCAGGGCGACATGAAAAAGGCCGCCATCGCCAGCGAGTCGCTGCGCACGACGGCATCCAAGTCGCATTATCTGGCCGCGCGCCTGATCGGCGCCAAGATTTCGGGTCGGGACAAGCTGGCGGGCGAGCTTGCCAACGAGCTCACCACCGAATTCCCGAAATTCGCCGCCGACCCGCGCGCGACATTCGTCGACCGCAAATATCCGGCGGATCTCACCGATCGGCTGGTGCAATCCTTGCGTGCCGCCGGGATCGGCAATCCGAGCTAAAAAACTTTCCGGAAAAGCGTGGGCGGTTGGGTTCGGCGGCCACGCCGCAGCCTTCGTGCCGGAATTGCAGCAAGACAAGGACATAGGCACACCTTCCGCCCGTGTTTGTGCCAGCCGATGGCCGCAGTGCGGAAGTATCACGCTGTGATCCGAAACCTATTAGGACGCGCTTGCGCGTCGAGCGCCTGACAGGCTGCTTCGGTCGCGAAAATTTTACTGGCTATCCCTCTGGATCGGGAGCAATTCAGCCACAATTTCCAATTGCAGCCTGTCTTGTTCACAGCTCCATTTTTCATGCTTCCCTTCCCTTATGCCGTCGAGGGCGGCGCCGGTCCGAAGACGATCGTCCTTCTGCACGGCTTCGGAGCGTGCCGCGAGATCTGGCGTGACGTCATGGCGCCGCTGGCGGCGGAGGCGAGAGTGTTGGCCTACGACCTGCCGGGCCATGGTCGTTCGCTGCAATGCGAAGGCATGGGCGGCGCCAAGCCGGCCGCGCGAGCCATCCTCGCTGATCTTGCCGCCCGCCAGCTGAACAAGGTCCATCTCGTCGGTCATTCCATGGGCGGCGCGATCGCGACCTTGATGGCGCTAGCCGATCCTGGCATCGTGGCTTCGCTCACGCTGTTGGCGCCCGGCGGCTTCGGTCCGGAGATAAACGCAGCCCTGCTGCGCCGCTATGCGGCGGCTTCCGGCAGGAAGCAGATCCGCGCCAGCCTTGCGGCCATGTCGGCCCCGCGCGGCGTGCCGCCCGACCACGTGGTGGATGCCCTCTGCCTCATGCGCAAACAGCCCGGCCAGTTGCAGACCTTGATCGATATGGCGGCGGCGATGACCAGGGATGACCGGCAAGGGGTCATCCCTCGAGCGCAGCTCGATGCGCTCGACATGCCGGTGATGGTTGTTTGGGGAGCGGAGGATCCGCTCCTGCCTGTCGGGCAGGCCGAGGCTCTGCCGTCGCATTTCCATCTTCACCATGTCCTTGACGCGGGTCACATGCTGGTCGAGGAGGCTCCGGAGCTGATCGCCGAGATCGTGCGCCGCAACACGCGACGGCGCGCCAGGCGGTTGCGTCCGGCGCCGAGCGCCGCGGCCAGTTGATCGCGGGGCGATGTCCCTGCCGGGTCGGCTCCGGACCAACCGAAAAGATCCGAAACGGGTTTCCGCCTGGACCGAGGCTGCGGCCCGGTATGTCATCGGCGTGCATTTTGCCGGCGACTGTGTTAACTCGCTGTTAACCAGCAGCGAGGCGGCCGCCCATGAAGGATGCAGGCGACATAATCACCCCGATCGAGCCATCGCGAAAGCTTTCGGATGCCATACGCGACGTCAAGAACGCCTTCGCCGACCGCGATGACGTGGTTGTCGACATGCGCGAGGCGCACCGCATGCGGCTCGATCTGCTGGCAGTTGAGCTCGCCCCCGTCTTTGCCGATGTCCCGGCCGACATCGACAGCTTCGACTTCGCCGTCTCGTCGGGCCTGCAGCCGCGGCTATGGATCGACGCGGTAAGCCACGTCGCAATGGGACGCGACCGCCGAACCTACCGCTTCCTCAAGGACACGCGCGTCGGCCGTGTGGTGCTGGCTGAATCGACCGAGATGAAAGCCGTCGCCGACGCTGTCACGCGCTACGTGGCCGAACGTGTCGTCGAGCGGCAGCGCATGATGGAGGGCGGCATGGAAAGCGCCGTTCCCGGCCTGCATCGACACGTGGTCCAGGAAGCGGAGCCGCCTATCCGATCCGAAACGGGCCGCAACGGCTGGACAACCTTCTTCGCCGGCCTTGGCCTGATCGCCGCCGGCGCCCTTGTCGGCCTGGCGGTTTCGCTGGCGTTGTTCTGGGACCGCATCATGCAGATGAAGATCAGCTTCTGACGAGTTGGCGCCCGTCTGCCGGCACGTCGAGGTCCATGGTCTGGAGGTCCGAAGGCGGCATGGCCGGTCCGGTCAGGCCGCGCCTGGTCAGGCGCAGGCGCCAGTTGCCCCTTTCACCATCGATTTCGAACATGTTGTACTGCGCCGCCGGATGGTTGCCACCCGGCGCCTGGCCGGCGGCGGCAACACCGACCACCGGCACCTTGGCGCCGCGTGCGCCGATGGTGAACAAGGACGGCAGGTGCGAGTGGCCGTGCAGGACGAGTTCCGCGCCATGCCGGCGAACGACCTTGTGAAAACGGGCAATGCCGAACAGACGCTTGTGCTGCGGGACCGCGCCGCGCACCGGCGGGTGGTGGATCATGATGATCCGGAAGAGCCCCCGTTTCGCGGTATCATCGAGGACCTTGCCGAGCCGTTCGGCCTGCCCTTCCATGAAGAAGCCGTTGGCCATGAAGGGTGCGGTGGCGCGCGCCGTGGTGACGCCGATCAGCGCGACATTGCCACGCACGCGCAGATACGGAAAGGAATCGCGGTCGACCGGACTGTTGACGCCGTCGCCCGTCATCCAGGGAGCCCATGCCCGGCAGACCTTGTCGAAGGCGCCCGGCACATAGGCGTCGTGGTTGCCGGGAACCACGGAAACGTCCTGCGGCGATCCGAGCGTCTCCAGCCAGTGCTTGGCCATCTCGATCTCGCCGTCGAGCGCGAGGTTGACGAGGTCTCCGGTGACGGCGAGATGGTCCGGCGCGTTCGCCTTGATGTCGGCGACGATTGTGTCGATGACGGCGTCATGCATATGGCGGCGTCGGTTGCGCTGCCAGTTGACGTAGCCCAGCACGCGCTTGGACGCGAGGTCGCGATAGGTTACATCGGGCAGCGGTCCCAGATGAGCATCGGAAATATGCGCGAGCCTGAACATAGCCCCTTCTTAAGGGACGCCGGCGAGGCTTTCCACTCAAGGTTTCGCGGATGAATGCCGGATCGGATTCGGAGGAGGCGCTCCGCCAGACCGGCTGGCCGGGACTGCGAGCAAGACTGTTCCACTTCTATTTCCTGCTGCGCCGCCCGATGACTCTCGGCGTGCGCGGCCTCGTTTACGACCGGGCCTCCAATTCAGTCTTCCTCATCCGACACACCTATGTGCCGGGCTGGCAATTGCCCGGCGGCGGCGTCGAGCCCGACGAGACGCTCGAGGATGCGCTGGCGCGCGAGCTGGCCGAGGAAGGCAACATCGCGTTGACCGCGCCACCAGTGCTGAGGTCTATGCATTTCAACCGCCGCTCCAGCAAGCGCGACCATGTCGGCCTTTATCTGATCGAAGCCTTCAGCCAGACGGCTCCGAAACGGCCCGACCATGAGATCGCCGAAGCGGGCTTCTTCCCGCTCGATCATTTACCGGAGGGCACGACCCCGGCGACATTGCGGCGGATAGCGGAGGTTTTCGGCGGCGAATCCATGTCACCTTATTGGTAGCCGCGGCAACAGCGATTTTCTCTTGCGTTTGAATATCAAGACTCTATTTTCGAGCAACGCAGGGGAAGCAAATGTCCATGAGCGAGACTGAAACGGTCAACATTTGGCGATATGTCGGCATTTACCTTGCTACCACAATTGTACTTTATCTCGCATGGATCGCTTTTGTGTACGCCTTTCCGTCCATGGAAAAGAGTACGTCGACTCCCGTGAATCTATCTATAATATTCGCTTCAACCTCTTGTTCTTATTTCTATTTCATAAGACAACACGGAAGACTCTTCGAAAGGCACGAGTACTGGAAAATTGTTACTTTCTCGACAGCCGCATCGTTGCTGTTTTCGATCGTTTGCCTGCTGGTTTCGATAGCAGTCGGCATTGCGCCGGTGGCCGTCGATGGCGTATCGACCGGCGCCTGGATAATGGTCATGGCGATACTTGCGCTTTTTGGTTTTTGCCTCAACGCAATCGGCTTCAATAAACGGATCGGTAAGAGGCTCTTGAAGGCCAACAGGGCCAGACGGGCTCAACTCGATGCAAAGCCTTTCCAGTAAAACAGTTTTTACGCCGCCTTCCTGAACCTGCCCCGGTCATGCGGAGCCGCATAATCGAGCTCTGGCCCCACCGGAACGATCCCCGTCGGATTGATCGATCTGTGGCTGCCGTAATAATGCGACTTGATGTGGTGCAGGTTGACCGTGCCGGAGACGCCGGGCACCTGATAGAGATCGCGCAGATAATTCGACAGGTTCGGATAGTCGGCGATGCGGCGCAGATTGCATTTGAAGTGGCCGACATAGACCGGATCGAAGCGCACCAGCGTCGTGAACAGCCGCCAATCGGCCTCGGTGATGTGTTCGCCGGCCAGGTAGCGCTGTCGCGACAGCCTCTCCTCGATCATGTCGAGAGCCTGGAACAATTCACCGAAAGCTTCCTCGTAGGCTTTCTGCGTGGTGGCGAAACCGGCGCGATAAACGCCGTTGTTGATTGCCGGATAGACCTGCGCATTGATCCTGTCGATCTCCGCGCGCAGCGCCGCCGGATAGAAGTCGAGACCTGCATCACCCCATTCGTCGAAGGCGGAATTGAGCATGCGGATGATCTCGGAGGACTCGTTGTTGACGATGGTCTGTTCCCGCTTGTCCCACAGCACCGGCACCGTAACGCGGCCGGAATAGGCCGGATCGGCCTTGGCGTAGATCTGGTGCAGGAAATCGAGGCCGTAGAGCGTGTCCCCGGTGGCGCCGTCCTCGGCTTTGAACGTCCAGCCGTTTTCGCCCATGAAGTGGTGCACCACCGATACGGAGATGATGCCGTCGAGCTTCTTCAGGGTCCGGAAGATCAATGTGCGGTGTGCCCAGGGGCAGGCAAGCGAGACATAGAGGTGATAACGGCCGGGTTCCGCCTTGAAGCCGCGCCTGCTGCCTTGCGCCGGACTACCGTCACGCGTGATCCAGTCGCGCCATTGCGACTCTCTCCGAATGAACCGTCCGCCGCTATCGGTCTCGAACGGACGGTCCTGCCATTTGCCTTCGATCAGCAATCCCATGCGGAAATCTCCCTACGGTTCGCAATAATCTAGGCCGATAACCGGGTTGGCGAAGCCCCTCGGCGCTGAACAGTTCGTCAAATGACGAACCAGTTCGTCAAATGACACAAAGAAAGACAAAAAGCGCCGATTGCAGCGGCACAAAATTGGTGCTAGCGGAGGCGCCCATGTTCGACTTTGCCTCGATCCGGTTCGACCGACGACGAAAGGGCGCCCGCGCTTAACAAGCGCTGACTGGCGAACGCTGCCGCTTGCAGCAAACCTTCCTCGCATACCGGAACGCAAAGACCATGAGCCTTGCCGACGTGAAATACCTGCCGGAAACCCCGGCGCATGATGCTGAAATCGAAGCCATCAACGACGAGGCCTTCGGGCCGGGCCGCTTCGTGCTTGCCGCCTACAAGATCCGCGAGTCGGGCGGTCATGACCGCTCGATGTCCTATGTCGCCGTCAAGGACGGCGCGGTGATCGCCTCGGTGCGCATGACGCGCGTGGCCGCGGGCGCGGGACGCGCCATGATGCTCGGCCCGCTTGCGGTGCGCCCCGCCTTCAAGAATCTCGGCATCGGCCGCAAGCTGGTCGCGATCGCGCTGGAGGCGGCCAGGAAGGCCGGCGCGCCTGCCGTCATCCTGGTCGGCGACGAGCCATATTATGGGCCGCTCGGCTTCAAGCGCTTCCCGCGCGGGCAGATCACCATGCCGCGCCCGGTCGATCTCGACCGGCTGCTGCATCACGAGATCAAGCCGGGCGCTGTCGCGCGCTTCGCCGGCGAGGTCTGCCACGCCAACACGGCAAGGGTTGCGGAACTTGCCCCGGCCCTGGCACGGCCGGCCGGCAATGCGCAGCTGTCGATCGAGCCGGCCATTGCGGTTGCGCCTCCCCTGCGCGCCTCGTAGCATAATTCGAAACCTGGGAGGCTTGCATGAACCCGAACGGCCAGATCGCGATCGTCACCGGCGGGGGATCCGGCCTGGGAGAGGCGACGGCGCGCGCGGTTGCCGCCAAGGGCGCCCGCGTCGCCATCCTCGATGTCGGCATCGAGCGCGCGGCGAAAGTCGCAGCCGACATCGGCGGCATTGCCGTCCAATGCGATGTCTCTAGCGGCGACAGCGCCACGGCCGCGATCGCCGAAGTGACTGGAAAGCTCGGTGAACCGCGCATCCTGGTCAATTGCGCCGGTATAGCCATCGGCGTGAAGACTATCGGCAAGGACGGACCGCATCCGCTCGACCAGTACCGCAAGGTTATCGAGATCAACCTGATCGGCACGTTCAACATGATCCGCCTCGTTGCCGATCGCACGGCGAAGCTCGATCCGCTTGCCGGGGGCGAGCGCGGCGTCATCGTCAACACCGCCTCCGTTGCCGCCTATGACGGTCAGATCGGGCAGGCCGCCTATTCTGCTTCCAAGGGCGGCGTCGTTGGCATGACGCTGCCGGTGGCGCGCGATCTGGCGCGCTCCGGCATTCGCGTCTGCACCATCGCGCCCGGCATCTTCAAGACGCCGATGATGGCCGGCATGCCGCAGGAAGTGCAGGATTCGCTCGGCGCCGCGGTGCCCTTCCCGCCGCGGCTCGGCGAGCCGTCGGAATATGCGGCCCTTGCGCTGCACATCGTCGAGAACCAGATGCTCAACGGCGAAACCATCCGGCTCGACGGCGCCATCCGCATGGCGCCGAAATAAGCCGAGATGACTGGCTCGCCGACAGGCGCCGGTGCTTCCACCGAAAAGACCGGCCCGCTCGCCGGCTTAAAAGTCATCGAAATGGCCGGGCTCGGCCCGGTGCCGCTTGCCGCCCTGGTGCTGGCCGAGATGGGCGCCGATCTGTTGCGCATCGAACGCGCCGATGCCGGCCAGCCGCTTCTGGACCTACCGGAAGAATACGACCTCGACCGCCACGGCCGTTCCATCCTCAAGCTCGACCTCAAACATCCGGCGGGCCCGGAGCTCTTGCTGCGGCTCGCGGCATGGGCAGACTTGCTTGTCGAAGGCTTCCGCCCCGGTGTGATGGAGCGCCTCGGCCTCGGGCCCGATGTGCTGCTTCAACGCAATCCGGCGCTGATCTATGGCCGCCTGACCGGGTTCGGCCAAGACGGACCGCTGTCCGGGCGAGCGGGGCACGACATCACCTATCTCGCTTATGCGGGCCTGCTGCATGCTATCGGCAGGAAGGACGCGCCGCCCGTGCCGCCGCTCAATCTCGTCGCGGATCAAGGTGGCGGCGCCATGATGCTTATTGCCGGCGTGCTCGCCGCCCTTTTCCAGCGTTCGCTGACCGGAAAGGGCCAGGTGGTCGATGCCTCGATGATCGAGGGGGCCTCGATGCTCGCGGCGCCGATTCACGCTTACATGGCGGCGGGTCTGTGGAGCGACAGGCGCGGCGAGAACCTACTCGATTCCGGCGCGCCATTTTACGACACCTATGAGACGGCGGACGCAAGGCACATTGCCGTTGGCTGCCTCGAACCGCGCTTCTTCGGCGAATTCGCCAGGCTGCTGCCGCTCGCCGGGCATTTTGTCGGCAGCCAATATGACAAGTCATCGTGGCCCGCGATGCGCGTCGCGATTGCCGCCCGGGTCAGGGAGAAAACGCGCGACGAATGGGCCGAGCTTTTCGCCAGGTCCGATGCCTGTGTCGCGCCCGTGCTGTCGCTGGTCGAAGCCAGGAACCACCCGCACAATCGCGCCAGGCAAAGCTTTGTGACGTCTGGCGGGCTCGAGCGCCCAGCGCCGGCGCCGCGTTTCTCGCATGCCCCGGCAGCGGCTGCGGCAGCACCGGCCGCCGCCGATCGCGACACCGCAAGCATATTGGCCCGTTTTGGCTTCAGCCAAGAGGAAGTCGCAGCCCTTGCAAAGGCGGGTGTAATCGGCCGATAACCGGAGAATACAAATCAACTTATCTCGGGTGAGCTTATGACCGAACCGAAAAAAGATGTCATTCGCCAGACCGACGCCGAAGCGATCAGGTTGGCGAAAACCTTGATCCGCGCAGCGCGTTTCGGCGCGCTCGCGGTTATCGAGCCCGGCACCGGCGCGCCGCTGGCAAGCAGGGTCGGCGTCGCCACCGACATCGACGGCGCGCCGCTTATCCTGATCTCGATGCTGTCCGCGCACACCGGCGCGCTTGTCGCCGATCCGCGCTGCTCGCTGCTGCTCGGCGAGCCCGGCAAGGGCGATCCGCTGGCGTATCCGCGCATTAGCCTGTCATGCCGGGCCGTGCGGCTGGAACGGGGATCGGCCGACCAGGTCCGAGCCGAACGCCGCTACCTCAATCGCAATCCAAAGGCCAAGCTTTATACCGGACTCGGCGATTTCTCGTTCTTCCGGCTCGAGCCTGGACGCGCCAGCCTGAATGGCGGCTTCGGCAAGGCCTATCTTCTCGAGCGCGATGATTTCATCACCGGCGGCGCCCTTGTCGAGGAACTGGCCGGCAGCGAGCAGGCAGCACTCGATCACATGAATGCCGACCATCGCGACGCGATTGCCCTCTATGCCCGTCACTTCGGCGGCGCCGCGGGCGAGGGCTGGATCGTCACCGGCTTCGATGCCGACGGCATGGATCTCGCCGCCCCGGACGCGACCTGCAGGATCTTCTTTCCCCAGCCTTTGCAAGCGGCGCGCGAATTGCGTTCGGTGCTCGTCGAGATGGCGAAGGCGGGACGCGCGGCAGAGCAAGAGCGTTAGTTGATCGCACGCCGGCGAAAGCAACGCTTGATAGTTAAACGAAATGATCTACCTTTGTTGTGGCGCTGATTCAGCAGCGCCTGTCGACATCTGAACATTGTGGAATCAGGCGCCATTGCCCCCTGGCGCCAGGATGAGCCAGGACCCTTGGGGGATCTATGATCTCAAACAAACTAATCGCCAATGCGGAATCGGCCGCCGCGTTTCTCACTCTCATGGGCAACGAAAAGCGTTTGCTGATCGTGGCCTATCTGATCGATGGCGAAATGTCGGTCGGCGCCATCGCCGAAAAGGTGCAACTCAGCCAGTCCGCGCTGTCGCAGCATCTCGCCAAGCTGAGGGCGCTCAATCTTGTCGAGACGCGGCGCGACCGCCAGATGATCTACTACTCCTGCAAATCCGAAGCGGTGCGCGAATTGCTGCGTATGCTGGAAGGCATTTTCGGCGACGGCGATCTCTCCCAGATGGCCTATCGGTTGCGCCGCGCCGGGGCTTGACCCGCGGCTCCAGTCGCTCATTACCTCGCTGACCAATCTTCGGCGAGGCCTGTATGAACCTCATCCCCATCGACGACCCTCGGGACCCGCGCGTCTCCGCCTATCTCGACATCCGCGAGCGCGATCTCATCGGCAGGCGCGGCCGTTTCATCGCCGAGGGCAAGGTGGTGCTGGACCTCTTGCTGTCGACAGGGCGCTTCCCCGCGGAGTCTGCCCTCATCCTCGAAAACAGGCTGGCCGGTGTGCAGGAAATCCTGCGCAAGGCGCCTTCGGATTTCCCGGTCTATGTCGCAGCCGGCGAGGTCATGGACCGGATCGCCGGCTTCCACATGCATCGCGGCATCCTGGCGATCGGCATGCGCGGCGATCCAGCGCCCGCCGAGCTTCTGTTGGAAGGCCTGCCTCGGCACGCCTTAGCTGTCGTCCTGGTCGGCATATCCAATCACGACAATATGGGGGCGATCTTCCGCAATGCCGCGGCCTTCGGCGCGGACGCGGTGCTGCTCGACCGGACCTGCTGCGATCCGCTTTACCGCAAGGCAATCCGCGTTTCCGTCGGCGCGGCGCTGAAGGTTCCCTTCGCGTCCTTCGACGATACGGCGGCCTTCACCGCCACGCTCGACCGGCTTGGCTTCAGCCAGTTCGCGCTCTCGCCGCGCGGCACCACCGACATCCGGGTCGCGCAGCATTCCGCCAGACTGGCGCTCTATCTCGGCACTGAAGGCGAAGGCCTGCCGCCGGATTTGCTTACCCGCCTGCACACGGTAAGGATTGCCATGGCAGAAGGGTTCGACAGCCTAAACGTCGCGGCGGCTTCGGCGATCGCCCTGCATCACTTTTCCGCCCGATAGCAGTCCGCTGAACGATCCCTGGGGGACGCCCCGCGATCGTCTCCTCAGTTGGACGAGCCGGCCTTCTGCAGAGCCCTCACGCGATCGGCAAGGCTGATGCCGCGCCCATTTTGCTGCCCGTCACTCGCCAGGGCCTTGGCGATAGGGGAATCCGGCCCGTCGAGCTTCATCGTCAGATTGACAACCTCGGCCGCCAGTTCGTTCATCTGCTCCCGAAGGCCGGAGCGTGGATCTCCTGCTGATTCGGGTTTCGCTGCTCCAGAAGCGGCAAGGTCGGTTTTCAGCTGCTTGTTCTCACGCGCCAGCGCCGTCAGCCTTGCCTCCAGCCGTTCCCGATCGCCCTCCAGCCTGGCGATTGCCTTGTCGACATCGTCGCTTTTCGCATCCGAGCCGGTAGTCAGCCGCGCGACGCCGTTTGCCACAGCGGTCTCCTTCGAACGTTCTCGCATGCGGGCAAGGTCCTTCTCACGCCGGTCGAGCTTTTCCTCACGGTCGGCAAGCGTGGCGAGCAGCCGCTCTACCTTCTTCTCGAGCTCGGCCACTTTCTTCTTCTCGACCTTCAAGGCTTCGCGCGCAGCCTTGCTTTCCGAGACGATCTCCTGGTTGCGCTTGTCCGCCTCCTTGCGCTGGCTGCGCAGCACCGCGATGTCGCTGGCGAGTTTGTCCAGTTCCGATTCGCGGGCAACCAGCTCGATCTGGCGGTTCGAGGACGAGAAACTGGCGTCGTCATACATCTGCTCGAGCTTTTGCAGTTCCAGCGCACGCTTCTCCAACGCCCGCTCGGCCTGCGCGTGCTTCTCCGACAGGCGGTGCAAATCCTCCTCGCGCTGCCTGAGTTCCGCGTTTTTGGCCTGGAGATCGGAGAGCGCCTGGTTCTTGTCCTTCTTTTCGACCGCGAGCCCCTTCAAGGCCTCGTGCCCGCGAGCGATCTCCACCACCTGCTCGGCCACCTTCTCCTGCAGGTTCTTGACGGTTATTTCCAGGCGGCGCGTCGTCATTGCATACTCCGCCCGGACCCGGTCCTTGTCCGCCTGGATCTCGGCAGGCGTCAGCGGCAGCGACGCCTCCAGGCGCCTGCGCGTCAGCACGACGGCCCGCCGCCAGACCGCCGGCGCGATCAGCGACACCAGAAAAGCGGCGCAAAGGAAACCGAGTGCGAAGAACAGGACCGACTGGACCAAGGCGAGCTATCCACTTTACGGAGCGGCAATCGCTGGATTGTGCCACCTTGGCATGGCGGAAATTCAACGCCGCGGCAAGAGCTTGCCGCGGCGTGGTGAGCACGGTCCGAGCGATTGTAACGGGCAGAACCCGATCAGAAGGGGTTCCAGGTCGGCCTTTCGGTGAGCTTCAGATAGCCGAGATTGACGCCGAGGCGAGCGCCGACGCCGGTGCGGATCGGCACGATCAGCACGCGGTTGCTCTGCAACACGTTGAAGCCCACGCCGGCTATGACATAAGCGGACCCGGCCACGCCGCCGAAGCGGTTGTAGAGGCTGCTGATGTCGTCGAGGTTATAGACCAGCATCATCACCCGAGAGCCCTCGCCGCCGAAGTCCCAGCCGAGCGACGGCCCTTGCCAGAACACCTTATGGTCGCCGGCATTCTTGGTGTAGAGCGTCCCCTCGCCATAGGTCAGGCCGCCGATGAGGGCCCCGGATCCCTCCTCGCCCAGCAGGTAGCCGTTCGGCAGGCCGTAGGACGCGAATATCTTTTCGACGACGGTGGCTAGGCCACCGGATGTCTCGCCGAAGAATTTATGACCGGAATCGATGATTTCCTGCGCTGTGTACTGTTGGGCCCGCGATGCCGCGGTCGAAAGGACCAAAGCCCCCAGGAGTGTGATCGTCATGGTGAGTACACGGACGAATGTCCGGTCGTAGTATCGGGAAAACATGCTTCCAATCTCCGTCAGGGAGCACTTTCGCCGACGCCTCGCACCCTTGCGGCTCTTGGCGGCCGTTCAGGGTGGCTATCACGGGCAAACTATGCCGTAATCCTTTTTCAACCATTAAGCTCCCACACGAAGATGGCGGTTCGAAGGCTGAGCTTTAGCCGCGACCACCGGTTTTCCCCTTGTGAACGCACCATTTTCGCGGTCGGCAATTTTGGATTTGTTGCTGCGCGCTCAGGCGCTGTGTATTCAGAAAGCGTTGGGGAGGCGCGTGATTCGTGTGGGCGGGCGCGAAAACGGTCGCTCGGCCTTGAACAAGTGACTTAAGCAGGGATTTCACCGATGGCCGAGCTCTTCACCCTTTCCGCGCCCGATCTCGCGGCGCTGCTTTGCAGCCGCGTCTGCCACGACATCATTTCGCCGGTCGGCGCAATCAACAACGGCCTGGAACTGCTCGACGAAGGCGGCGCCGACGAAGACGCCATGAAGCTCATTCGCCAGAGCGCCAAGAACGCCTCGGCGCGGCTGCAGTTTGCCCGTATCGCCTTCGGCGCCGCGGGTTCCGCCGGCATGATGATCGACACCGGTGATGCCGAGGCCGTGGCCATCGCCTTCTTGAAGAACGAAAAACCGGAACTGGTATGGAACGGCTCGCGCGCGCTGCTGCCCAAGAACAAGGTCAAGCTGCTGCTCAACCTCATTCTTGTCGCCCATGCGGCGATCCCGCGCGGCGGCAAGCTGGTGATCACGCTGGAAAATCTCGAAACCGAACCGCGCTTTTCGCTGTCGGCCAGTGGTCCGATGCTGCGCGTGCCGCCGAAATTCCTCGAACTGCATTCCGGCCATAAGCCCGAGGAGCCGATCGACGCACATTCGGTCCAGCCTTACTACACGCTGCTTCTGGCGCGCGAGGCCAACATGACGATCTCGATCCACGCGACCGCCGACGAGATCGTGCTCAGGGCCGAATAATATCAAGAAACGCTGCAGTATCGCTCATCCATGATACTTGCGCCCGCAGTGCAGGCGCAGCAATGTTTTGCATCCGTTGCGACAGCCGCGCCACGGTTCGGGATGGCATGAAACGCCTCTTTGGAAAAACTTTACCTAACGGCTTTTCGGCTTCTTTACCAGATTGGCCTATAGTGCTGCCCTGTTACCCGGAGGCTGCCGGTTCGGCAGATGGCAAAGAGGATCCGGACATGAAGCGCTGCCTGTTCGTCGACGATTCGAGCGTCATCAGGAAGGTCGCAAAACGTATTCTTGGCGGCTCGGACATGATTGTCGTCGAGGCGTCGACCGGGGTCGAGGCTACCGAAATCTGCGCCGACGACATGCCGGATGTCATCGTCATCGACGGCGGGCTGGCCGACGTACAGGCCGTGGACCTCATTCGCCGCATCCGCGCCATCGAAGCTCCCATCAAGCCGCAGATCCTGGTCTCGCTGATCGAGGTCGATGCCGCGGCGATCATGCGCGCCAAGCGAGCCGGCGCTCAGGGCTATCTGCTGAAGCCCTTCAACCGTGCGCAACTGCTCGAAAGCTTCCGTTTCCTGAAGATCGCCGCCTGATTCGCAGGGAGCGGCTCCAAACAAAAACCCGGCCTGAGCCGGGTTTTTGTCTTAAGGCACTGTGATCGCTCAGGCGCTGACGCGGATATCTTCCGGTTCGCGCAGCACATAGCCGCGGCCCCACACCGTCTCGATGTAGTTCTGGCCGCCGGACGCCGCGTCCAGCTTCTTGCGCAGCTTGCAGATGAAGACGTCGATGATCTTCAGCTCCGGCTCGTCCATACCGCCATAGAGATGGTTGAGGAACATTTCCTTGGTGAGCGTGGTGCCCTTGCGCAGCGAGAGCAGCTCCAGCATCTGATATTCCTTGCCGGTCAGGTGCACGCGCTGACCGCCGACCTCGACCGTCTTGGCGTCGAGATTGACCACCAGGTCGCCCGTGGTGATGACCGACTGGGCGTGACCCTTGGAGCGGCGCACGATGGCGTGGATGCGCGCCACCAGTTCGTCCTTGTGGAAGGGCTTGGTCATATAATCGTCGGCGCCGAAGCCGAGGCCGCGCACCTTGTCCTCGATGCCGGCCATGCCGGACAGGATCAGGATCGGCGTCTTGACCTTGGAGAGGCGCAGCGTGCGCAGGACTTCATAACCCGACATGTCGGGGAGATTGAGATCCAGAAGGATGATGTCGTAATCGTAGAGCTTGCCGAGGTCGACACCTTCTTCGCCGAGATCGGTCGTATAGACGTTGAAGCTCTCCGATTTCAGCATCAATTCGATGCTCTGTGCGGTTGCACTGTCATCTTCAATCAGCAGAACACGCATTTCATTCCCCTTTTCTGCTGCCGGGCCGTGCCGCGACCCGTCCGGGACCCGGAGCAGTGATTGCCTGAACAGAAGGTGCCACCGACTGGTTAACAAATCCTAATTTCGTGTCGTCCACGATATCAGATTTTTTAACCCCTTTCTACACCCACTTGAATCTAATAATGAATCACAGACGCAAACCGTTAATGCACCACATCAAAAAGTCAGCCTAAGTGACTCCAGAGACTCGCTGGCCCGGGCTTTCGCCGAGAGCCGGAATTTTTACCCGGCCTTAAGTCCTCGCCCGTATGATTAACAATGCCCGTAAACGAATGGTTACCGCCGGCAAAAATCTTTAGGGCTTTGTTTCCTATAGCCCAGGGAAAGCCGGGGGAAACGGGCAGCGCTTGGGTCGTTCCGGGCGGACTGGACGGTATTGCAGGTGTGCGTTTGCGGAGTATCGAGTCATGAAGTCACGTGAAAACCTCGTTCGGCTGAAGCAATTTCAGGTGAATGAGAAGCGGCGGCAGCTCTTGCAGCTGGACATGATGATCGCCGAGTTCGAACGCATGGCCGTCGAGCTGGAAGCGCAGATCATCGCCGAGGAGAAAAAAGCCGGCATCACCGACATCAACCATTTCGCCTATCCGACCTTCGCCAAAGCGGCCCGCCTTCGCCGTGACAACCTTAGAAATTCACAAAGCGACCTCGCCCAGCAGCGAAGCACCGCCGAATCATTACTCGGCGAAGCTGAAGCGGAGCTTTCCAAGGCGGAGATGCTGGAATCGCGCGACACCAAGATCCGCGACGCCGAAATAGGCGGCCGCAGCGCCATGATCGGCTGATCGCCGGCATGTTTGCAGTCCTTGCGGGAGACATGTGGAGCCGGAGGCATGCCGGCACGCGGCTTCAGCACCGCCAACCGGTCGAATCGGCCTCGCCGCCTGCTTCAGGACGCAGCGGCCATCTCATCATGATCAGCCGATGCCCGGCCGCGGGCTTCCTTGATTTCCGGCGTATGCTCTTCGGCCCAGGATCGGATTTGGCTGAGCAGCCCCGCTAGGTTCTGGCCAAGCTCCGTAAGCTCATACTCCACGCGCGGCGGAATGACGGGAAACACCTCACGCCGTACAAGACCGTCGCGTTCCAGCACGCGCAGAGTCTGCGTCAGCATTTTGGGCGTAATGCCTTCCATCTTGCGCGCCAGCTCGCCATTGCGCAGCCGGCCGCGCCGCAATGCGCAGACGGTAAGATAAACCCATTTGCTGGCCAACATCTCGAGCACGGTATGCGACCGGCAGGTGCGCCGGAACGCGTCGTAGCCGAGTGGGGAGCCGTCTTCACTATCCATGAGGTGCCTATATATAGAAAAGGTACATACTAGACAACAGAATATCACTATCCAAATGATAGCGGCGCACCAATCGAGCAGGAGGCTTCCATGCGTGCCGTTATCCAGAATGCCGTCGGCGGACCCGACGTCCTTTTCGTCGCCGAGCAGCCCGACCCCTCGCCCAAACCCGGTGAAGTGCTCGTCCGCGTCAAGGCGGCGGGTATCAATCCAGTTGATGGCGCCGTGCGCGGCGGTTTCTACCCGCTGCTCGGCGAGCCGCCATTCACACTGGGCTGGGACATTTCAGGGACCGTCGCGGCGCTCGGCGCCGGCGTGCGCGAGTTCAAAGTCGGCGACGACGTGTTCGGCATGCCCCACTTCCCCAAACAGGCCGGTGCCTATGCCGAGCTTGCAACGGCGCCGGTGGACGAGATTGCCGCCAAACCTGCCGCCATCGACCATGCGCGCGCCGCCGCGCTGCCTTTGGCTGGGCTGACGGCTTGGCAAGGCCTCGTCCGCCATGGCGGCCTGCAGGCGGGGCAGCGCGCGCTGATTCATGCCGGCGCCGGTGGCGTCGGCCATCTGGCGGTACAGATCGCCAAGGCGCGCGGCGCCTACGTCATCACCACCGCGAGCCCGGACAAAACGGATTTCGTCCGCGCGATCGGCGCCGACGAGGTGATCGACTACACCAGGGAAGATTTCACGAGAAAGGCCGGCAATGTCGATCTGGTGCTGGATCCGATCGGCGGCGACCATGCCGACCAATCGCTGGAAGTCCTGCGTGACGGCGGCGTTCTGGTCTCGCTGCTCAACGTTCACGATGCCACCCGGGCGAAGGCCGGCGCGCGCGGTATCCGCGTCGAGCGCATGTCCGTGGTGCCCGACCGCGATGGCCTGGTCGAGCTTGCCAGGCTGGTGGATGCAGGCAAGCTCTCGCCCCATGTGGCGAAGACCTTCCCGCTCGAACAGGCGGGAGCAGCCCATGCCTTTCTGGCCACGCGGCCGATCGGCAAGATTGTGCTGACGGTCTGAGGTTTTACAGAAGCGAAAAGGGCGCGGAGCACCGCGCCCTTTTCGTTTTATATCTGTCCAGCCTAGTGCCGATATTGCTGGATGCGGGTTGTGCGCAGCCCGGCAAGGCCATATTCGTCGATCGATGCCTGCCAGGAGAGAAATTCTTCGGTGGTGAGCTTGTAGCGCTGGCAGGCTTCTTCAAGGCTGAGCAGGCCGCCGCGCACGGCTGCGACCACTTCCGCCTTGCGCCGGATAACCCAGCGCCGCGTGTTCGTCGGGGGCAGATCGGCGATCGTAAGAGGGCTGCCGTCGGGCCCAATAACATACTTGACTCTAGGTCTAACCAGATCGGTCATCGTACTCTCTACTAAAAACTCAAAGACCCAATCCCCGCCACAGTACCGCCACAGCTTTAAAAATTGCCTAAGCGAACCCTAATCACTAGGTAAGGATCGTGAACGCCCGGTTAGGATATCGTTTAGAATTTGAAACACCGGCCTCCAGGCCCTGAATTGCCGGTAATCTCGTCCCGCGCCGCAAGCTGGCGCAGACGGGGCGCTTGACCTATATTCCGGCCATTGGCATTTGAGCGCCGCACAGTGAAAGCACCATGAACAGCCTCGATCTCCCTCGCCGCCCCGAAGAAACCCGCGTCGTCGTCGCGATGTCGGGCGGTGTCGATTCCTCTGTGGTCGCGGGCATCCTGAAGCGCGAAGGCTATGACGTCGTCGGCGTGACGCTGCAGCTCTACGATCATGGCGCGGCCACACATCGCGTCGGCTCATGCTGCGCAGGCCAGGACATAGACGATGCCCGCCGCGTTTCCGAGACGCTTGGCATCCCGCATTATGTCCTCGACTATGAAGAGCGCTTCCGCAAGGCGGTCATCGATCCCTTTGCCGAGAGCTACGTCGCCGGCGAGACGCCGATCCCCTGCGTATCGTGCAATCAGACGGTGAAGTTCGCCGATCTGCTAGCGACCGCGCAGGACCTCGGCGCCGACGCCCTGGCCACCGGCCACTATATCCGCTCGCGCGCCAATGGCGTGCATCGCGCGCTCTACCGGCCGGTCGACGCCGACCGCGACCAGAGCTATTTCCTGTTCGCCACCACGCAGGCGCAGATCGATTACCTGCGCTTCCCGCTCGGCGGTCTTTCCAAGCCGCAGGTGCGCGCCATCGCCGAGGAGATGGGGCTGACCGTCGCAGCCAAGCAGGACAGCCAGGACATCTGCTTCGTGCCGCAGGGCAAATATTCCGACATCATCGCCAAGCTGAAGCCCGCGGCCGCCAACCCCGGCGACATCGTCCATATCGACGGCCGCGTGCTCGGCCGCCACGAAGGCATCCTGCGCTACACGATCGGCCAGCGCCGCGGCATCGGCATCGCCTCCGGCGAGCCGCTCTATGTCGTCCATCTGGATGCCGACCGGGCGCGCGTCATCGTCGGTCCGCGCGAGGCGCTGGAGACGCACAAGATCTATCTGCGCGCCATGAACTGGCTGGGCGACGGACCGCTGTCGGACGTTCCGGCCGGCGGGATCGAGCTCTTCGCAAAAGTCCGCTCGACTAGGCCGCCGCGTCCGGCCGTGCTGCATCATCGCAACGGCGTGACTTCGGTCGAACTGGCCGACGGCGAGTCCGGCATCGCGCCAGGACAGGCCTGTGTGCTCTATTCCGATGACGGCAACGAGGCGCGGGTGTTCGGCGGCGGCTTCATCGAGCGTTCCGAGCGCGGCGCCGAGGCCGAGGCCATGCTGTCCAGGCTAGCCGCCAGACCGGCGCAGATTCCGGCTGAATAGGGTATTCGCCCATCGGTCAGCCGACTTTCAGCTGTCCAACTTTTCAGAGAGACTGCTTCGGTGCGGGCTCAGGCGGGCGAGCCCATATGGATCACCGTACCTGCAGTCAGGATGCGCAGCACCCGGATCGCTTCCTCGCCGTCGGTGCGCGGCTCGGCGCGTGTCTCGATGCATTGCATGAAATGGGCAAGCTCGCGCGTCAGCGGCATGCCCTCGCCGACCGGCACGTAGGAAGGCTCGTTGGCCGTGAACGCCCATTGGCCGCTGTCCTGCCAGACCGCGTGGCGGTAAACGGCAAGCTTGCGCTCCCAGGGCTCGACGTCGTCGAACACCGCCATCGCCTTGGTGCCGACCACCGTCAGGCGCCGCTCGCGATAGGGATTGAGGCGCGAGGCGAAGAGATGGCTGCGCAGGCCGTTCGGGAAGCGCATATGCAAATGCGCGAAGTCGCTGAGATTGTCGAGCAGCGCCGCTCCCTCGCCCCTCACCTCGATCGGCTCGGTGCCGGTGATGGCCAGGATCATCGACAGGTCGTGCGGCGCAAGGTCCCAGAGCGCGTCGTTTTCGGTGTGGAACTTGCCGAGGCCGAGCCGGTGCGAATGGATGTAGCGCACCTCGCCGAGCTCGCCATTGTCGATCAGCCCCTTCAGCGTCTCGAAGGCGGGGTGGAAGCGCAGCACATGGCCGACCATGAAGACGCGGCCATTGTCCTTTGCCGCCTTCACCGCGCGCTCGGCATCGGCGACGGTCAGCGCGATCGGCTTTTCCACCAGCACGTCCTTGCCGCTTTCGACGGCGCGCACCGCGGTATCGGCATGGTATTGCGGCGGCAGCGCCATGACGATGGCGTCGATGTCGTTGCGCTCGAACAGTTTGTCCGGCTCGATCGCCAGGCAATCCTGCTCGCTGGCGAAACCTTCGGCACGAGCGCGGTTGACGTCGGAAACGGCATAGAGCGCGCCAAGCGCCTTGAGGGTGCGGATATGGTTGCTGCCCCAGTATCCGCAACCGAGGACGGCGATGCGCGGCTTCATTCGTTCAAACTCTAGAATTTCATGGCCGAGACATAGCGACGTGCCCCGCCGAACTCAACCCCGGGACATGCCCTGAGTGGCTGTCCGGCAAAGCTTTTCTGGGACGAGAATATGCGGGCTGGATTATGCCGGCATGTCGGCCTCATCCAAGCTTGACAGGCTCACCCTCCCAACCTTATATCCGCGCGACCTTGGCGAACGCCTCGCGACGCCCGTCCATCCAGGACGGTTTTCCGGGCCATTTGCCACCCTGGCGGGGTAGCTCAGTTGGTTAGAGCACGGGAATCATAATCCTGGGGTCGGGGGTTCAAGTCCCTCTCCCGCTACCATCGATCCCAACACACCTGTGTGGGTTTTGTTCGCGGTGGGGAGCGCTTGTAGCGCTCCTCTGCGTCGCAGCCGATCTTCGAACGGCCAGTCGTCGTCACATCGCTCACCAGGCGGCCCGGTGAGGCGTAGACGATAATCGAGGAGAGTGAAACCGCCCTCTCTCCCCAGCTTCTTACGGACGAACGCGGATGACCGTCTTTCCCGTGCGTCGCTCGCTTGCGTTGAAGGTTGCAACGGCCGCGTCGAGGGCCGAAACTCTGCCGATGTTCGTCCGCAGTCGTCCGTCCCGCACCCGCTGGACGATCTCACTCAGTTGGGCGCGATCGGATTCGACAACGAAGTCAACCGCCAGCCCGTCTGCGGGCCGCGCCTCGGCCGGGCCGACGACGGTCACCAGCGTTCCTCCGGCCCGGATCAACGCTGCGGACCGCTTCTGAATGTCACCGCCGATGACATCGAATACCAGGTCGACGCCGCCGACGTCCCCCAGGCTATCGTTCCCGAGGTCGACGAATTCATTCACACCGAAGTCGAGCGCCTTCTCGCGGTCCGCGGCGCGTCCAGTGCCGATGACATAGGCGCCGGCTTCCCGCGCAAGCTGCGTCACGACCGAACCGACGGCGCCCGCCGCGCCATGCGCCAGCACGCTCTGTCCTGCCTGAAGCCGGCCGTGCTGAAACAGGCCCTGCCATGCGGTGAGGCCCGAGATCGGCAGACTCGCGCCCACCGCGAAGTCGATATCGCCAGGCAATGGTGCGAGATTGCGTGCTTCCATGGCGACGTACTCAGCAAGGGTGCCGTCGCGATGCCAGTCCGACAGGCCGAACACGCGCTGACCGATTGACAGCCCCGTGGTACCGTAGCCAAGCGCCGTGACCACACCAGCCAATTCATGGCCGAGAATCGACGGCGTCCGGTCACGGAAGGCCCGATCCGCCCAAGTCGAAGGCCACTCCAGTTCCGTGTTGACGAACCCCGCCGCATGAACCTGAACGACAACGTCGTTTATTGCTGCCTGTGGTTCGGGCCGCTCCACCAGTGTCATGCCGGCCGTTCCCGCAGTCCGGTCCGTTGCAACGATTGCTTTCATGGGAATTGTCTCCTCCGAAAAGACGCCGGTATACGTGGCCCCGTAGCGATCACTTCTGGCGCTTTCGCCCTCGCGCGGCCTCTGGTTTTATTCTGATGCGGAGCGTTCCGCCCTCGGGGCGGTCGATTTCGAACGCGTTCGTCTTGCGGACGAGATCGCTCAGCTTGCGAAAGCCGAAGGTGCGCGGATCGAAGTCGGAAGCCAGATTTGCAAGCTGCGTGCCGACGGCACCGAGCGGAACCCAGCCATCCTCGCTTTCCATCTGCGCGATGGTTTTGCGGATGATCGGCACGGCCGCGGAAGGCGGCTGCAGCGGCTTCACAGTCGATAAGGCTTCAGGCTCGTTTGCTGGCGCGGACGGCAGCAGGTTCTCGGTATAGACGAATCGCCGGCATGCCTGGCGGAAACTCTCAGGCGTCTTCTGCTCGCCGAAGCCGAAAACGTCGATGCCCTGCTCGCGAATACGGGCCGCGAGCCGGGTGAAATCGCTGTCGGAGGAAACCAGGCAGAAACCGTCGAACCGGCCGCTGTGCAGCAGATCCATCGCGTCGATGACGAGCGTGATGTCCGAGGCGTTCTTGCCTGTCGTGTAGGCGAACTGCTGCTGGGGTATGATTGCGTGCTTCGAAAGGACGTCGGCCCACGCTTTCGAGCGCGAGCTGGAAAAATCGCCATAGATGCGACGCACGCTGGCCTCGCCGATCTTGGCGATCTCCTCGAACAGCCCATCGGCGATCTTGGCCGAGGCGTTGTCGGCATCGATGAGAACGGCAAGGCGTGGCGAGCGCGGCTCTGGCGGCATCGTGGTCTTTTCCTCAGCGCTGTTCATGGCACCTGAAGTTCTTGCTCTCAATGTCGATGATGTCGCCGCAGTTCGCGCATTCCATCTGGGTGTGGGTACGAATCCAACCGACGAGCGTCTTTGCCTGATGATGGCAACGGGGACATTCCACGTCGATTTCGAAGCTGTCCGTCTCGCGCTGCGTCATCGCCATGCCTCAGCTTTCGTCAGCAGCGGGCTCTCGCTGTTCTTTCTGCTCTATGGATAATGGTTTCTCCTTCGCGGCTTTCCCCGCAAGCTTGGCTTCTTTCTTGGCCGCCTTGGCCTTGTCCCGTTGACTGCGCTCGTATCGATAGTTCGGCTTCATCGCCATTCGAACTCTCCCCGTCTGGTGGATCCGCCAGGCCGAATGCTGGCTGAGGATCGCAATCCGGCCAGCGCGCGGCTTCAAACCGCGCAGTCGCCCGTCAAGCTCAGTAAATCTCAACTGTGCGGTCGTAGCCGATCCCCGCCTCCTGAAATGCGGTGAGGAATGCAGCACTCGCGTCATCGGCAGCGCCGTCTTCGGCGCAGCGTTTCATCGCGTCGGTCCAAGCCACGCTGTCGTTTCCTGGCCAATGGTCAAACAGGAAATCCGAAGCCTGTGCGACTGACTCAATCAGAGTGAAGCCGATCGGGCCGGCGACATAGACAACCACGGGAACCCGGAATTTTTTGCCAGCCATTGTGCACCCTACGCCCAATTGCATGGAAAGACGAGCGCGGCGGGTCGATTGTTCACCCGCCTTGATCGCAAGCGGATGCCGCTACCTGAAATCGGCGGCGGTCAAAGTGTAGGAGTCGCGGCGGTGGCGCGCATAGACCTTGCCTGCGACTTGCTGGATGGAGGTTCGCAAGCCATCGAATGCCGAGAGATAGGCCGTCTCCACGCTAGCCTTGCCGCCCAGGGCAATGCCGTTTTTGGCCAGTGCCTCGGCCTCGATGAAGAAACGGATTTGAAACATGCCGTCATGACCGATGAAGTAGACGCCGTGACGCTCCTGATCAAAACTTCGGCTGGGGTTCGGGAACGCGAGCGTCATGACTGGCCTGCCGGCTTCTCAAGCGCAGCGAAGAGCCGAGCGGCGATCCTCTCCTTGCGGCGCTCGCTGCTGCAAAAGTTCAGGGACAGCATGTTTTTCGTCGCTTCCGAACGGCTGAGCCCGATCATGGAGGCGCCGTTCACATGCGCTGGAATGCCGGTGAAGACGTGATAGACGGTCCAGGAACGATCGGCTTCGACGCGGCGGCCATATTGATGGTCCCCAAAGCCACATACCCGCGCGCCGCGTGCATTTTCCTCGCCGGGATGAGCCAAGGCGTCGCGAGCGACATCGGCGCGAGGGTCGTCGGCGTTCAAGATGTCGGCCCTTCGTCTGTGCCCGCCTGCGCGGCGATGATGCTGGAATAGATCGTCGCCCCTTCGGAGTCGGCGATGGCGACCGCATCTGGCCACTGGGGCATGTTCAGCGTCCTTGCCAGAAGCCGCGCGATCTCGATCGCGGCGTCGAGGTCGGCCGCATCCACGGTCTCGCGGCCGATGACGGCGTGCGCGTCGTCGGCAATGCGCGTGCGATAGAATTCGATCACAACCTTCATACGAGTCCGCCTCGCGCAAACATCCTGGCGTCAGCCCTTGCTCTTGTTTTGGGTGTGGGTGCCACCGGCACCTTTGATTTGGCCGAACGCACTCTCAGGCTTGACCGGGGCCTTTTCCTGCTTCGGCTTTCTGATCTCTCTGTTCGAGCGCTTCTGTCCCTTGGCCATGTCCGAACGTCCTTTCGATGAGCATTAGGCCACCGTCCGACACCTCGTCGACCGGTTCCAGCCTGTCCTCCGTCACCACCCGCTCATGCGGTTCGGCGTCGCTGCGGATGCGGTATTGGGGCGAATTTCCCCTCGGCGGCAGGGTACGGGTGACATGGTAGATTTCACCGGCCTTCGGACCAACGCCGGGACCGCCTTTAAGCCGGACCGCCTGTCCGATGTCAAAAAGACGCGTCGGGGCTCCGTGCTGGATTGGTCGTGCGTTGCGTTGCATGAGGGTCGTCATGATTGCCTCCGGTCCTTATCGAGCGCGGCCTCGAGCGAGGCTGGTTCGATCGGCACCATTTGCTGCGTGGATCCCTTCGCGGAGATCGCCGGCAGGTGAATGAAAGTTGCCACGCGACGCCATGCTGTGCGGGAAGCCCCTTCGAGAGATTCTTCGTCGAGATCGACGTGATACTCTCCGGCTGGCTGCGGCGCATCGAGACCCGGCAGCGCGAACGCCGAGTTGAAGCGAACGACGGTCTGCGTGGTGCGAGTGGCCACTTGCGGCTTTCTGCGGAAACACGCGCATGCGCCTTTCCGCCTTGATTGCAGCCGAACCGCCGAAACGATGTCCGGTGCTGCCAGTACATCCGTGGTCAGCACCGGTATCATTTCAGGGTTCGAACGAAGCGAGATGCCGCGCCGGGAGCGGCGCAATGCATTCACTGTCGAAAATTCGGAGGCGGATGGCGAGGCTTCGCTATCACGAAAGCCACCTCGACCAAATCAACGAATTTTATATAAGCGCCCCAATTGCGCCGCGAGCAAGACGGCGATGGCGTTTTATTTTCATTGGTTAAATAAAAATCCGAACACCGAGGTCGAAAAAATCGGCAGAAATTCTCCTCATCCAATGCGATATTTTACGCGTCTCGCAATAATTGAGGCAGATAATTTCCCCGACCTGACGAATAATTTCGGTTCTCCTATCTATCGCGGGGTAAGCAGTCTATAGAAGGACATGCGCGCCCGTTCCCCCGTAAGAAAGAAGTTGCCATCGAAGCTTGGTCGCCCGACAGCCGCGCCAACCGTGAAGCCTGGCATTTTGGGCACATCCGGGGTCTCGTCCAAGCGCAAACCGCCTCACGCTTTCGGCAAGCTTGGCACCAAGATGCCGCTCGCTGTCGCGACGGGGCGCACTGGCGCGAATGGAACGGTGGGGACGCTCGTGGCGTCGACGCTCCCTTCATATGGGCCGCTAGCCTTGAAGGTGTGCGTCACGCTCTGGATTGTCGGTGTGCTGGCCTCGGTTTTTGTCGTCATAAAAGCCTGACCCGGTCGGCATTCGTCGAGGCCGAAAACAAGAAGGATGCCAGCATGGCAAAGCGCTACGCGCTTCGGATGGACAAGCCGAACAGTTGCACCATTATCGACGTCTTCACCGGCCAACCTGCCGAGTTTGAGAAAAAGATGATGATCGGCATCAAGACGCGGCGGGCGGAAAAGATCGCTGGCGAATTGAACCTTCAGGACGCCAAGCGGCGGGAAGAGGCCGGATGGGAATCCTGATTGAGCGGCAAGGCCGATATCGCGGTTCAGCGCTCCTCGCCCGATCATGTGGAGCAATCGCCGAATGTCGACTGCCTCCTGCATTTCATTTCACTTGAAAGGATAAGACCCATGAGAACCATGAAAACACCGGATGCCCCGCCCGTCGTGATCGTGGCGGTCACCAAGTCATCCAGGATTCTGTCGGCTCGACTGACCATCAGAACCGACGAAGCGGCAAGGCGCAGGATCGCTGACACCGACGGCGCTCTGAGGCGGACACGGGAAGTCGCAGAACGCAACCGTCTGATTTGAATTGATCGTCCTGGCCGAGCCGTTCTGGGAGACGACCGAGCATCGCTCATCCGCGAAGCCCCCTTGCTAACGAGAAAACTCCAGGCTCGCGGTGCCGCGGCTACGGCCGCACTATCGACCGGTATCTCGGTGCTGCACGAAGATCGGGTTCGGCGAGTGCCTTTCAAGGACAAAGACCTTCTCCCCGGCCAATGCGGTGACGAGCATTTGCTCGGAGCTCTGCGTATCATGGCCCGCCAGTATCGAGGCGGATCAGCCAAATCGGCGGAGAAATTGGTTGAGCTGACGCTCGAAACGGCGATCGAAGAATATGGCCGCCGTCCAGCCGACATGAGCCTTTTTCGGTGGCTACGCGCCATAATGCAGCGGCATTTGAATTGATCGAAGCTTTCGGCGGATACGCGTCTGGGCGCCGGCCGCCAGCGATTTCGTTAATCACGCTTGGAGACGGCGCAAGGACACAGCCGTCGATTGGTCTTCGATTGAGGGCGCGTTCCCTACGACGCAGCACGATATACGAACGGCACCGGTTCGGAATGTGGGGAACGCTTGTAGCGGTCTCCCGCTACCATCGTTCCCACTGAAAGATGGGCCGGCGCCGAATGTTGAAAGCGGGGAGAACGGTCCTCAGCTACCACCGTTAGCAACACCGAGGCTTCCGAAGCCTCTCGCTCCCAAGGCATCTAGTTTTCCGCGAATGTCGACACTCACGCCCCCATGCCGATCCGGGTAGACGATCACGCTGTCCACGCAGCGACGGTGCGCCTTCGAGACGGCCTGGCGAATCCCACCGATTGCCGCGGATCGAGCGCCTCGCAGACGCCACAGGGAACCAATGCTTCGCATGAGGTCGGCACATCAGAATTTTGATCCATAGACAGGCTCCAGCCGGCAACGTTGCGGTTCGGCTCGGATCGCGCCGTGCGACGCTGCAAACACGACCGGTAAGGGATACAATTGCCGGAGCGAATGCGTCCCCGGGATGGCTCAAATGTCCTCCATCGATTCTCTCGCCGCGAGATTATTGTCGGCGACATTGATGTTCGATCGGGCGTCGTTGCTGGCGCTCGAGGCTTTGGCTGCCGAATCCGATCGTCGGGTCCTGAGGCGCGGTGAGGTCCTGGTTCGCGAAGGCGATCCATCGGACAGGTTCTTCGTTGTGCTGTCCGGTCGCTTTACGGTGCACAAAGGAGATCCGATTGGCTCGGTCGCCGAGATCGCACAGGGCGAACTAGTCGGCGAAATTGGTTTCTTTGCAGGGCTGCCCCGTACGGCCACTGTCCTTGCAGCGCGCGATTCGATCGTCCTTGAAATCAGCCGTAATAATTTCGAGAAGGCGGCCAAGGCTTTGCCGAACCTGAGAGAGGCCGTCACAATATCTCTGGCGCGCCGGTTCGCCTCGCAATCTCCGATTTTGTCACGTCTCCAGAAACCCGCCAAGATCCGAACGCTAGCCATCATTGCAGCCGGCGGAAGTCGCATCTCACCGGTTTTCATTGGGCACCTACAGCAAGAGTTCGGCGCGGTCACGCGCGCTCAGTTCGTTTCCCGGCTTGACGTCCACGCGAAGTTCGCAGGTCGTCCGATCGACGACCAGCCGGTCCTTAACTGGTTGAACGAACTGGAGGCGCAAGCTGAATTCGTTGTCTACGTGGCCGATGAAGAACCTAATGAATGGACACGAGTCTGCATTCGCCAAGCCGATACCGTCCTGTTGATAGCGAACGCGTCCTCCTCGCCTCACTTGAACACCTCCGAGGAATTGGCGCTATCGGTCCATCCACCATCGACCGGTCGGCTTGTCCTAATTCACGACAGTCGCTCGGCTGCGGTCACCGGAACCTCGGCGTGGCTCGATGAGCGTCCCCATATCGGCCAGCATCATCATGTTGCGCTGGAGGATATGTCTGATATCCAGCGCCTGGTCCGATTTATTTCCCGCAAGGCACGTGGCTTCGTGGCGGCGGGGGGTGGGTCCCTGGGCAGCGCCCATGTGGGCGTCTACAAAGCCTTCGTCGAGGCGGGCGGGCGCTTCGACTATCTCGGCGGGACGAGTTCCGGAGCGGCGATGATGGCCGGCTTCGCAAGAGGGTTGGACGCGGAGCAGATCGACCGCGGCACGCATAACGTGTTTGTCAAGAGTCGGGCGTTTCGGCGCCCCACCTTGCCGCGTTTCGCGCTTCTAGATCACAAAGCCTTCGATCGGGCCCTTCGGGAGGAATACAGCGACGTTCTGATCGAAGATCTCTGGCTTCCGTTCTTCGCGCTTTCGACCAATCTGAGCAGCCGTCAGCCCCATGTCCACCGTCGTGGAAAACTCTGGCAAGCCGTTCGGGCATCAGGCTCGCTCCCGGGTGTCCTGCCGCCTTTCTTTACGGCTGACGGCGATATGCTGGTGGATGGCGCCATCATGAACAATTTGCCGCTGGAACAGATGAGGGAACTCAAGACCGGCCCCAATGTCATCGTGAGCTTTGGGACCAGCGGACCGCAAAAATACCACATCGACTATGACCGCATCCCCGGCAGATCGGAACTGGCGGCCGCCCTGCTGAACCCTTTCGGCCGTGCGCGCTTGCCGCAGGTTCCGAGCATGCTTCAGGTTATTGCCGCGAGTATGCTGGCACACGGGCCGCAGGACCTTGCTGTCGGCGATGAGGATGTCTTGGTCTGTCCGCAGGTTTCGGGCACCTTCATGGATTGGAGTCGGCATTCCGAGTTGTATTCGGACGCCTACCACCGCACGGCGCAATGGATCGAGGAACGTCTCCGCCAGAACGACTCTGGACTCCGTGCGATGCTCGGTAACGCACATCCTTAGCGCATCACCGTCCCACTATGCTCAAGCGGTTCACGGAGGGTATCGGCTGACCTCTGTACCCAGAATTGGAAAATTTCGACTAAGCCGCGTGCCTCCGATGGCAAAAGAATGCCCCTTCGATAGTAACAGAACGCCCTTCGATAGTGGGTCTCGCGAAGTAGCGCTCTCCCGCTACCAACCCTCTCCAGGGCATCCAAAGAATTTAATGAAACCGATGGGCGGCTAAGCGCTGTGTCCTGACACGTCGCACCGCATCCCTTCCGCAGCCCAAAATCGAGCTTAATTGAATTCGCCTTGGCGGCGGCCTATACGTCGGCCGATGGAAACCATAGCCAGCGCCCAGAAGAACATCATTCCGCTGTCCGTCCGCGCGCCTCATTCCGGACGGGCAGCGCCGTTCCTGCCGATGAGCCGCGCCGAGATGGCGGCGCTCGGCTGGGGTGAATGCGACATCGTGCTGGTCACGGGCGACGCCTATGTCGATCATCCGAGCTTCGGCATGGCGATCATTGGGCGCCTCCTCGATCCCAGGGTTTTCGGGTCGGCATCATCTCGCAGCCCGACTGGCAGTCGGCGGAGCCGTTCAAGGCGCTGGGCCGGCCGCGGCTGTTCTTCGGCGTCACCGGCGGCAACCTCGATTCCATGGTCAACCGCTATACCTCGGACCGCAAGCTGCGCCATGACGACGCCTATACGGCGGGTGGCGAGGGCGGCAAGCGGCCGGACCGCTGTACGATCGTCTATACGCAGCGCTGCCGCGAGGCCTACAAGGACGTGCCGGTGGTGCTGGGCGGCATCGAAGCCTCGCTGCGCCGCATCGCCCACTATGACTATTGGTCCGACAAGGTGCGCCGTTCGATCCTGGCCGACGCCAAGGCCGATCTTTTGATCTACGGCAATGCCGAGCGCGCCGTCGTCGAGGTGGCGAACCGGCTCGCCGCCGGCGACACGCCGCGCCAGCTCGACACCATAAGGGGCGTCGCCCTGTTCCGCTGCGTGCCCGAGCATTTTACCGAACTGCACGCCGACGATCTCGATTCCGCCGACGAGGGCGCGAGCCGCAAGCCCGGCGACATCGTGATCCGGCTGCCATCCTTCGAGCAGGTCGAGGGCGATCGCGATGCCTATGCCCGCGCCTCGCGCGTGCTGCACCGCGAGGCCAACCCCGGCAACGCACGCCCGCTCGTCCAGCGCCATGGCGATCGCGACCTGTGGCTAAACCCGCCGCCCATCCCGCTGACCTCCGAGGAGATGGACGCCGTCTACGATCTGCCCTATGCGCGCGCCCCTCACCCATCCTATGGGGATGCCAAAATTCCTGCCTGGGATATGATCAAGTTCTCGGTGACGGTGATGCGCGGCTGCTTCGGCGGCTGCACCTTTTGCTCGATCACCGAGCACGAAGGCCGCATCATCCAGAACCGCTCCGAGGGCTCGATCCTGCGCGAGATCGAGAAGATCCGTGACAAGACCCCGGGCTTCACTGGGGTGATCTCCGATATCGGCGGGCCGACCGCCAATATGTACCGGATGGCCTGCAAGGACCCCAAGATCGAGGCGGCCTGCCGCCTGCCGTCCTGCGTGTTTCCCGACATCTGCCCCAACCTCAACACCTCGCATGACGACCTGATCCGGCTCTATCGCAAGGTGCGCGAGGTCAAGGGCGTCAAGAAGGTGATGGTCGCCTCCGGCGTTCGTTACGACCTCGCCGTCAAGAGTCCCGAATATGTCAAAGAACTGGTGACCCATCACGTGGGCGGCTATCTCAAAATCGCGCCCGAGCACACCGAGCGCGGACCGCTCGACAAGATGATGAAGCCCGGCATCGGCACCTATGACCGCTTCAAGGAGATGTTCGACGCCGCCGCCAAGGAAGCCGGCAAGAAGTACTATCTCATTCCGTATTTCATCGCCGCCCATCCCGGCACGACCGATGAGGACATGCTGCAGCTGGCGCTCTGGCTGAAGAAGAACCGCTACCGCGCCGACCAGGTGCAGACCTTCCTGCCCTCGCCCATGGCCACGGCGACGGCCATGTACCACACCGGCGTCAACACGCTGAAGGGCGTCCGGCGCGGCGTGACCGACAAGGTCGAGACCGTTCGCGGCGGGCGGCAGCGCCGGCTGCACAAGGCGTTCCTGCGCTACCACGACCCCGACAATTGGCCGTTGCTGCGCGATGCCTTGAAGGAGATGGGCCGCGCCGACCTGATTGGCCCCCGCCCCGACCAGCTCGTGCCCGCTCACCAGCCGCCAGGAACCGGCAAGGCCGCCGCCACGAAGCGCCCCGTGCGCCCTATCGGCAGAGGGCAGCGATTCACCACCAAGGGCGTGCCCTTCCCAAAGAAGTGAGCCTAGGGGCCGATAGTCTCTTTGTAGCGCACCGTCAGCATAGCTGGCCTGCCGGATAGCGATCCGAGCCACAGGCAGATCCGATTTCGCCGACAGCTTGGCGCCTCAATTTTGGCCACCAAGGCGGCCGTTGCCGCCCCCGAAAGCCGACGTTTTGGCTGACTGTGCCCGGGGGTCGCACACGCGCATTCGATTCCGAAGGGAGGCACATGTCTTGGAAAAGCATGTGCGGCTGGCTAGCCTCCGGCGTACAGCCAGCGGAGGATCAACATTCCTAAGCCCACCTTCCTAGAGATTGCGCGCCGCGCCGGGGTCGGCACGGCCACGGTCGAGCGCGTGCTGAACGGCAGGGGCGGGGTTCGGCCGCAGACCGTCGAGAAGGTGGTGGCGGCGGCGCGTTCGCTCGATTATCCGCGCCGGCTGCCGGAGGCGCATCGCGGCGTCATTCGCATCGAGGTGATCCTGGTCAGGCCGGACGCGACCTTCTTCGCCCGTCTTTCCGGTGCCTTCGAGCGCATCGCCGCGACGCTCGACCGCTCGATTGCCGTGCACCGTACCTTTCTCGACGAGGCGAAGCCGGCGGCGATCGCCAAACGCATCCTGGAACCCGATTTGCGCCGCGCGGCGCTCATTCTCGCCGTGCCCGACCATCCGCTGGTCAGCGACGCCTTGCGGAAACTCGAGGCTGAGAACATCCCGACGGTGCAGATCGTCACCCAGATCTCCCGTACCAAGAGCACCTATGTCGGCATCGACAATTACGCCGCTGGCCGCGTGGCCGGGCTGCTCATGGCCAAGATGCAGCGCCGGCCAGGCAAGGTGATCGCGATCTGCCATAGTCAGATCTACCGCGTCCACCGCGACCGCGTGCGCGGCTTCTTCGATTATCTGATCGAGGAGGGGCGGGACCTCGAGCCGATCGCTGCTTTGTTCGGCTTCGACGACGGCGACCGCAATGCCGAGCAGTTGCACGAGGCGTTGAAGCGCTGGCCTGACCTCGCCGGCCTTTACAATGCCGGCGGCGGCAACACCGCACTGAACGAGGTGCTGCGCAAGCAGGGCAGAAACCGCGATATCTTCTTCGTCGGCCATGAGCTCACCGAGCGCAGCACCAAGGCCTTGCGCGAGGGCACGATGGATGTCGTGCTCGACCAGGCGCCAGAAGCGCAGGCACGCCGCGCCATTGACCTGGTGCTCGCCGCGCTCAATCTGCATGACCTGCCGGTCGAGAACCCTCCGATCCGCTTCATCACCTTCACCGCCGAGAACCTTTGATCTGATTTGATCAAGGAACAAGCGGCGCCCGCCGGGGCGCGGTGTTATCTCCTCGCGAAACGGGAGGATCATCGGTGGCGAGACGGCTGACGGCCTACGACCTGCAGAGCGCCAAAGGCAGCAGAAAGTGGCTGCAGCTGCATGTCGACACGCCGGCTGAAGCCGCTGCCGCAGCGGCCTGCGATATCGTCATCCTCTCCTGCGAGCCCGATCACAATCTGGAAGCCATCCGACGGGCGGCACCTTACGCGTTCCTCTCCGTCGGCATGCCGCATGGCGCGGTCGCCTCGCCTGAGGGGGCTGTGCGGCTGGGCTTCGCTATGATGAAGCGCGGCGCCGATGCGGTCTATTCATCACACTCGCCGCGCTTCATTGAGGCCATGGCGGCGGAAGGCATTCCCGTCACCGGCCACGTCGGCCTGGTGCCTAACCGCGCCACCTGGACGAATTTCCGCGCCATCGGCCGCACCGCCGAGGAAGCGCTCAACGTACTGCGCGCGGCGAAGGACCTCGAGAATGCGGGCGCCGCCTGCATCGAGGTCGAGGTCGTGCCGGTGCGTCTTGCCGACCACATCACTCGCTCGACGCCGCTGATCACCATGGGCATGGGCTGCGGCAGCGCCTGCGACACGCAATACCTGTTCTCCTGCGATGTGCTGGGTACCCACACCGGCCACTATCCGCGCCACGCCAAGCGCTATGCCGACTTTGTCACGCTGGAGGCCGAGCTGCAGGAAAAGCGCATCAGTGCCTTCCGCGCCTTCGGCCGCGACGTCGCCGAAGGCAGCTATCCCGAAGCGAAGCACCAGGTGGACATGGACGATGCCGCCTACGACCGCTTCCTCACCCTCTCTCAGTCTCTGTGAGGCCACCATGGAAGACCTGCAATACGGCACGCGCAACAAAAGGGGTGATTGGGCTCCGAACGAACCGGCCGGCACCGCGCCGCTCTTCGTCTTCCCGCCACGCCCGCTGGCGGTGCTGAAATGGCTGCCGAGCTATTTCCTGCCCTACAATCTGCTCTTCGCGCTCACGGCCGTCGTCTGGTGGCGCTACGTGCTGCCCGACGTCGAGATGATGAAGATGCTCTCTGCCGGCTGGGTCCTGCGCCTGTTCATTGTCAACAGCGTGGCGCTGCTCGTCTTTTTTGGCGCCTTCGAGTTTCGACTCTACATTCTGAGAGCCCAGGGCACCCGATTCAAATACAACGGCAAATGGCCGTCGGAGCAGAAGAACAAGGCCTTCTTCTTCCAGAACCAGAACATCGACAACATGCTGCGGACCTTCGGCACCGGCATGCCGATCTGGACGGCGATCGAAGTGGCGATCCTCTACGCTTACGCCAATGGCTATGTGCCGTGGCTGACCTTCGCAGAGCATCCGGTTTACCTGTTCTGCCTGGCGCTGGTGGTGCCGATCATCCACGAGACGCATTTCTTCCTGCTGCACCGGGCGATCCATTGGGGCCCCCTCTACAAATGGGTGCATTCGGTGCACCACAATTCGGTCAACCCGTCCCCCTGGTCGTCGCTGTCGATGCACCCGGTGGAGCAGCTCGGCTATCTCGGCGTCGCTTTCTGGCACCTGATCATCCCGTCGAACCCGCTCCTGGCGCTTTACCAGCTCCATTATGCCGGCTTCGGCGCCATTCCCGGCCATGTCGGCTTCGACAAGATCGAGCTTACCGAAGGCGCCGGCATCGATAGCCACGCCTATATCCATTACCTCCACCACAGATATTTCGAGGTGAACTACGGCGACGGCTTGATTCCGTTCGACCGCTGGTTCGGCACCTTCCACGACGGCAGCAAGGAAGGCGAGGCCCTCATGCAGGCCCGCTACGAGAGGAAGAAGGCACGCGCCAACGCGGCGGCCATCAAATGACATCTGCACGCACAGCCGCGTGCGAGGCCCGGGCGGCTAAGAAGGCTATGCGGAGCTGCGCCTCGATCGAATTTGACGGATGGGAAAAAATGACCAATTGGATCAGGGCTTGCGGCCTCGACGACATCGAACAGGAAGGCGCGCGCCGCTTCGATCATGGGGGCCGGACCTACGCCGTCTTCCGGTCGCCAGACGACGAGGTGTTCTGCACCGACGGGCTTTGCACGCATGAGGCGGTGCACATCGCCGATGGGCTGGTCATGGACTACGAGGTCGAATGCCCGAAACATGCCGGCGCCTTCGACTACCGCACCGGTGCCGCCAAGCGCCTGCCGCCCTGCATAAATCTGCGGACCTATCCTGCGAAGGTGGAAGGCGGCTCGGTCCTGGTTGCGATGCCGGTGGCAACTGTCTGAAGACTTCGCGGACCGATCGACCTGCGCCTGACCGCTTTGGGTCAGTTCATAGGTAGGCAAGCGGGGTGCCCCATCGTCCGCTTCTGGCTATTATGCCTCAAAGCCGCCGACCCGCTATCGGCCCCATTCGAATGGGTCATTCAGGAAATGGATCGCGAATGGCTATGGGCGGCCCCGCCTGGGAGCAGGCCTTCTCGCTGCATCACGGCGGCAAAGAAGCCGTCGGTGTCGTGGCGCGCGGGCGTCAGCGACAGATAGTCGGCATGGGCTGAATTCGTCAGGTGCGGCGCGGCCTCGCGCAGCGGCACAGCACGAAAAGCGGGTTGCGCCGCGAGGAAAGCGGCCACCTGGTCCTCATTCTCCTCGGACATTAGGGAGCATGTTGCGTAGACCAGCCGTCCGCCGGGCTTCACCAGGCGCGCCGCGCTCGCCAGAATCCGGGCTTGCAACGACACGAGCTTGTCCAGACCCTGTTCCTCCTCTGCGCGCCAGCGTGCATCGGGATTGCGGCGCCATGTGCCGGTGCCGCTGCATGGCGCATCCACCAGCACGCGATCGAAACCGCCCTTGTGGCGCTTGATCCAGCGATCCGTTTCGCCGGCCAGGAGCCGCGTCTCGATATTGTGCAATCCCGCTTGCCGGAAGCGCTCGGCACCGCGCTTCAAACGGCCTTCCATGACATCGCAGGCGACAACATGGCCCTTGTTGTTCATCTGCGCGGCGATGGCCAGCGTCTTGCCGCCGGCTCCGGCGCAGAAATCGACCACGCGCTCGCCCGGCCGGGCATCGACCAGCATGGCGACAAGCTGCGAGCCCTCGTCCTGGATCTCGACCTCACCGTTCTTAAGCATCGGCAGGCTCGCCAGCGACGGGCGCTCATGCACACGAATGCCGTAAGGAGCCAGGGCCGATGCCTGCGCCTGCAAGCCGAGATCCTTCAACGCGCCAAGCATGGCCTCGCGCGTCGACTTGATCAGATTGACGCGCAGGTCAAGCGGCGCCGGAGTCAGAAGCGCGGCCATCTCCTGGCCGAACGCTTCCTTGAAACGGCGCCGCAGCGGATCGGCCGCCCAGGACGGACATTCAAGGCGCACCTCTTCCGGCATGCCGGGATGGTCGATCGTGCATCCCCGCAATTTGACCAGCAGCGCGTGCTCGTGATCCGTCAGCATGGCAGGCGCGAATTTCGCCCCGTCGAACAGGCGCTTGATCTGACCGGGCGTCTCGCCTTCCTTCAGCGTCAGCCACGCGAGCAGGCGGTTGCGGGGCCTGTCCTCGCGCCCATGCCTGCCCAGCCACCAGCCGAGCCGTGCATGGTGTCGCAGAAGCGCATAGAGCAACTCTAAAATCCGACCACGGTCGCTGTCGTGGATATAGCGCCGGGATCGAAACCAGGCCGAGACGACAGCATCCGCCGGACGCGCGACGCTGTCGACTTCATGCATAAGTTCGATTGTGGCTTGCAGGCGGGCGGCAGGGTTCACGGAACGGCGATCAGGCTCGAAAAACGCCTGTATAGTCGACAGAACCGCTCCTGACCATTGTTCGCGCCCGCCGTTACCGCCATCCACGACGAGGACGGCGCCGTTGACGTTGCGCTTTGCCGAGATCGGTCTCGTCGATTCGCATGACGGCGGCTGCCAAAGGTCACGAATGCCAGCGCCCTGACCCTGCGATCAGAATGCCCAGCACAATTACGGGTCTCTTTTTCATGCCTATACCCTCACATCGAAATAGATTGCGTTCGAACTCTATACTCGATATAGATTACGAATGAAATCTAAAACGGAGATCGATGATGCGCGTAAGTCGCACTCAGGCTGCGGAAAACCGGGAGACGGTGATCGATGTGGCAAGCCGCCTTTTCCGGGAACACGGCTTTGATGGCATCGGCCTCAAGGATCTGATGAAAGGTGCCGGGCTGACCCAGGGCGCCTTTTACAAGCAATTCGCGTCAAAGGAGGACTTGGAGGCACTGGCGTCCAGGCGGGCACTTCAGCACGCATTCCGTCGATGGTCGGACGCGGCCGCGAAAAGTCCCAAGGACCCGCTTGGTGCTGTGATCGCGTTCTACCTCAGCGTCGGACATCGCGAAGAAAGGATGGACGGCTGCCCGGTCGTGGCGCTGGGCTCGGATGCTGCCAGGCAGGGCAGCGACGTGAAAGCATCTTTCGAAGCCGGGATCAGGGAATACCTCGGGCTGCTCTGTGGGTGGGTTGGCGATGCCCACGGCGAGGATCCCGGCGGAGCGGCCATGGCCATTCTCTCGACGATGGTCGGTGCGGTCGTCCTTTCGCGAGCCGTCAACGACAAGCAGCTGTCGAAGCAGTTTCTGCAAGCGGCAGCCGAGAGCATACACGCAGGGCTGACCGCTGATCGCCAATGGGAAATGCCCCAATGACGATGGCTTCCCCAACCAAGAGACGAGGGATTCGACCGAATTTTCGGTGGCTATTTTCTGGCGCGTCTTGGCGCCACTGGCTGGAAGAACTGCACCGGTTTGAGGAAGCGATCGAGACCACCGAACTGGATCTCCTCGAAAGGCGCGTCAGGGGTCTCGAAGCGCAAGTCTCCGAGTTGCGCATAAGGGCGAGGCAGCCGTGACGCTCACATCTTCGACTTCGGACTTTTCGGTGGTTTTCACTCTGAGCGACGAAACGGTCATCCAGCTCGGCTGGATGCCGGCGCCGCGCCAGCCCCGAGCCACGCCGGTTGGCATCGGAGGAGTGCTGGAATCGAAAGGACAATAGATGCGGCGGATTGTTGTTACGGGCACGGGGGCGGTCACGCCCCTTGCCGCCAATGTCGAAACGTCCTGGTCGCGCCTTCTGGCCGGCCGCTCGGGCATCCGGAGGCTTACCGACGAGGTCGTGGGAGATTTGCCCGCGAAGATCGGCGGCGTGGTTCCCTCTCTGGAAGACGATCCCGAGGCCGGTCTCGACGCCAATGCCTTCGTGGCTCCGAAGGACCAGCGCAGGATCGACCGGTTCATTCTCTTCGCTTTGGCGGCGGCGGAAGAGGCGCTGGCCCAGGCGAGATGGAAGCCAGGCTCGGAGAGCGATCGGGTTCGCACCGCGACGATTATCGCTTCAGGTGTCGGTGGTTTTCCGGCCATAACCGAGGCGGTGCGGACAGTCGACCAGCGCGGTGTTCGGCGTCTTTCGCCGTTCACGGTGCCCTCGTTCCTGGTGAATCTCGCGGCCGGCCACATATCGATTCGTTATGGCTTCAAAGGCCAGATCGGCGCACCGGTGACGGCGTGCGCCGCCGGCATTCAGGCAATCGGCGATGCCGCTCGCATCATCCGCGCCGATGAAGCCGACATCGCCGTGTGCGGCGGCACTGAAGCTTGCATGAACGTGGTCAGTCTGGGCGGCTTTGCTGCCGCACGCTCGCTTTCGACCTCCTTCAACCACCGTCCCGATCAGGCCTCCCGTCCGTTCGACATGTCGCGCGACGGCTTCGTCATGGGCGAAGGCGCCGGCATCCTGGTCATCGAGGAATTGAGCCATGCGCTTGCGCGCGGCGCCACACCGCTCGCCGAGGTCGTCGGCTACGGAACGACGGCGGATGCGCACCACGTCACTTCCGGCCCCGAGGACGGCGATGGCGCGCGCCGGGCCATGGAGATCGCAATCGCCCAGGCAGGGATTTCGCCGCGCGAGGTCCGTCATCTCAATGCCCATGCAACCTCCACGCCGGTGGGCGACCTGGGAGAAATCGAAGCGATCAAGAGCGTGTTCGGCACGGATTTCTCGATAGCCGTCAGCGGAACGAAATCGGCGACCGGACACCTGCTCGGCGCCGCCGGCGGGCTTGGCGCGATCTTCACGATCCTGGCGCTCAGGAATCAGGTGGCACCGCCTACCCTCAATCTGAGCGCCCCAGATCCGGCAGGCGACGGGATAGATTTCGTCGCCAATCGGGCGCGGCCGATGGAGATGGATTATGCGATCGCCAACGGCTTCGGCTTCGGAGGCGTCAACGCCAGCGCGCTGTTTCGCCGCTGGGACGCAAGCGGCGTGAACGGTCGAGTCGCTCATGACTGACGCTTCCCTCCGGACTTCCCGCTTCTCCAACCAAAACCAGAGAATGTGATCTCCATGAACAAGAGCAATCCGGGCGTCGCCATCGTTACAGGAGCATCCTCCGGCATCGGGCATGTGACCGCCAAGGTCCTGCAGAATGCGGGCTTTCGTGTGTTCGGAACCACCCGCCGCGCAGCTTCCAAGAAATCCGATGGCATTACCATGCTGACCTGCGACGTGACCGACGACGCGTCCGTGGCGAAGCTGGTCGACGAGGTGCTGGCCGAGGCGGGGCACATCGACCTGCTCGTCAACAATGCCGGCATGGGCCTCCTTGGCGGCGCGGAGGAATCCTCGACCGCGCAGGCTCAGGCTTTGTTCGACGTGAACGTGTTCGGCGTCATCCGGATGATCAACGCGGTACTGCCGACAATGCGCCGTCAACGGAGCGGAAGAATCATAAACTTGAGCTCGGTGCAGGGGTTCATCCCAGCTCCTTATTTCGCGCTTTATTCGTCGACCAAACATGCCGTCGAAGGCTATTCCGAATCGCTTGACCACGAACTGAGACCGTTCGGAATTCGCGTCGCGTTGGTCGAGCCGGCTTATACCCGTACGTCGTTCGAAGACAATCTCGCCAAGCCGGACCGGCTGCTTGATATCTATGACACTGCACGCGCAAGCATGAATGCAGCCGTGCGGAAGGCTATGGAAAAAGGCGATACGCCCGAAGTCGTAGCCAACACCGTTTTGGCGGCTGCGACCGATCCCACTCCGAAGAGGCGCTATGCGGCGGGAAAAATGGCGCGCCAGGTCAGCTTCCTGCGCCGTTTCGTCCCCGCATCCGCGTTTGACAAAAGCCTGCGAAAGCAGCTCGAGCTGCCCGTGTGAGAGGGTATTGGTTCGCGCCAGCAACCCGGCACTCCGGCCTATTGCACGGAGCTGACGGCAGACGAGCTGAAATCGGCGCTGCAGTCGGCGAAGTGGTCTCGCGCTGCCAGTAATCGTGACGCCCTTCTCAGGGAATTCATGGCAGCCAGCGGTAAGCTGAGCCACGACGAAATCGTGGCCCGCAACCGGGCGGTGACTGCGTGATTACCGAAGCCCAAGATCGACAGCTGAGCGGAACCCTCGATCTGATCGGTGTGGGGAAAGTCGGTAGCACCCCCGCTAACATCGCCCCACGTTTCTAGCTTTCGCGTCCCCGCGCTTATCCCTTGCGTTCCTGCAGGATGTTGCCGCCATCCACCACGAGGATGGCGCCGTTGACGTAGCTCGCTCCGTCGGATGCCAGGAACAGCACGGCGGCCGCGACTTCCGCGGGGCTGCCAGCGCGGCCGAGCGGCGTGTTGCGGGCGGCGGCAAGTTCCTCCGGCGTCGAGGCTCCCGTGGCGATCCAGCCCGGCGCGACCGCGTTGACCGTGACGCCGCTGCGTCCGACCTCCAGCGCAAGCGTATGCGTCAGCCCGATCATGCCGGCCTTGGCCGCGGAATAGGCGGCCTCGCCTTCGTTGGAGACGTAAGGCCCGGTCACTGAGGCCATGTTGACGACGCGCCCATGGCCGCGCCGCACCATGCCGGCGAGAAATCCGCGCGTGCTCAAGAACGCGGTTTTCAGGCTGACGTCGATTCCGCGGTCCCAGTCGCTTTCGCTGAGATCGAGAAACCGCCGCTGCAGCGCCGGCTGGCCGACAGTCCCCATCCCGGCATTGTTGACGAGGACGTCGATCTCGCCGGCCTGCGAGCACAAGCGCTCGACATCGCCCGAAAGCGTCAGGTCGGCCACAACGGCGCGGACATCGAGCCCCTCCGCCCGCAGTTCCCCGGCCCGCTGCTCGACGCGCGCGGACGAAGCGGTGATGACGACCGAAAGGCCGGCCTCGCCCAGCGCCCGCGCGGTCGCGATGCCGATGCCATCGGCAGCGCCCGCGCCTGTCACCAGCGCCCTGCGGGACTTGCGGAACACGATCATTTCCTCTCCACGATTGGAATGCCGGCATGCCGACGCGGGCAGTCATACCCGCGATGAAACCGCCCAGGCTTTTTTCAATAGCCGGCGCTGACGCCGAAATCGATCGAAAGCGCGGCCCCGGTGATCGGCGCCGCGCCCGGCTGGCACAGATAGTGGATGAAGGATGCAATCTCTTCTACCTGAATGAACCTTGCCTTGTCCCCTTGCGGATAGTGCCCGAGAAGCCGGCGCTTGTAGCCGTCGGGATCGTCCCCGCCATAGGTCCTGGCTTGATATTCGATCATCGGCGTCGCCGTATCGCCGGGGCAAACGGCGTTGATCCTGATGCCTTGCGGGGCGAGTTCCAGGGCGAGAGCCTTGGTCAGCAGAACCAGCCCGCCCTTCGAGGCGCAATAGACGGCCGCGCCATTGTTGCCGACGAGGCCGGCATCGGACGCGATGTTGACGATCACGCCTTGCGCCGCCGACAGATGGGGGACAGCCGCCGAGATCAGGAAGAACGCTCCCTTGAGATTGACGTCCAGCACCAGGTCCCACTGATCTTCCTGGACCCCGCTCGCCGGCCCCTCGAGCCAGATGCCGGCGGCGTTGACGAGGATGTCTATGGCGCCGCCCCAGTCCCTGGCCTTGGCCACCACGTCGCGGCAGGCAGCGACGGAACGGATGTCGAGCGGCAAGCCGACCGCATCCGCTCCGGTCGCGACAATCTTGGCCACGGCTGCGTCGAGCTTGGCGCCGGGAAGATCGGCAAGCGCGATCCGCTCGCCGTCGGCCGCGAGGCGCAGTCCCGTCGCAAGCCCCATGCCCCCGGCGCCACCGGCGATCAGAACCGTCCTGCCAACCATTCGATAAACCTCCACGCCACGCAGCGCCCGGCAAAGGCAAACCATGTTCCTAAATCACGTCATGGGGCCCTGTCGCATGGACCAGCCAGGCAAAACAATGACCTCAGCAGTTCCGCCGGCCCCCGATCATCCCAACTCGAGCGTCGTGATGCCGAAAACCGTCGACGGGGCATTGCCGGGTTTGCCGCCCTTGTACATGCGTGTCGTCGCAAAGCCCGGCATCATGCCGGCGGCCTGAAGCATGGCGGTGAATTGAACCTGGCTGGCCGGTACGTCGACATGCAGTACCTCGTTGCCGATCCGGCCCGCGAGGTCCGCCAGCAATGCCAGGGCAAGGTCCGTCCTGTCGGCGAACAGCGGCCCGACCTTGAAGCCTTCCCGGCATCGGCGGGCCGCGCCGTAGCCGGCAATGCCGGCCGAGCCGCCACAAAGCAGCGCAATCCGGGGCTGCCGCAGCCACTCACCGAGGAAGGCTTCCCGGGGCGCCGGGAAGCACTGGCGATCATAGGCAAGTATCCCTGCCATGTCGCCGGCCGTCGCTGGCCGTATTTCGCCACCCCCTGGCAAACCGGCGGCGCGACCGCTGTAGCGGACGGTCTCATAGACGGGCACGAAGCCCATGCGCTGGTAGTTGGCCCGCTGCTCGGCCACCCCGTCGAGACCGATGATGCGGTTGCCGAGGCGTGCCATGCCGGCATCCCAGACCGCCTTGCCATGGCCTTCGCCACGCCGGTCGGGCCGGCAGATATAGAGGCCGATGAAGCCGAAACCCGGGCCGTATGCGACGGCCGAAATGCCGGCCACCATCTCTTGGCCGACGAAAGCGCCGATGAAACCGTCGGGATCGGCTGTCCTGAACGCCGCGGCATCGCCGATGCCTGGGTTCCAGCCCTCTCCAGCCGCCCAGTCGACGAGCGTTTCCACTTCGCTGGCGGTCAGTGTCAGGATTGTTCTCGGCATCATTTCACCCGGGCGGCCTCGGCAAACGGCGTCAAGGCATCAGGATAGGTAGCCGCTTCCACGCCGCAAAGTCCACACGAGAACTTCAGTGCCACCGCCGATGCCGCGCATCGGGCGCCAGACCCTGTCCTTGTTTCTTCTTTCCGGGAAAGCGCTCCCCGCACCCCCGATGGCGCGGAACCTATGCCTGCTTGACGGGACTCGTCAATTCAACGCAGGGCCGCGGGCCGGACTATTATTGGGACGGGTTTAACGAACCGATGCAAAGAGTTAGCAACAAACGCGCCGCATGATCGTTCGTTGTTCCAATAGGCAACTGGACACAACCGGCGAAGATCGGGAATCTTCATTTGTCGTTGCGTGGAATCGCATGGAGTACCGCAGGAAATGCCGCTGAGTGCCGCAGAGATCGTCCGTCATCCGGCAGCGCTTCGCAGTGTGCAGGAACAGTCGCGCGCACTCATCCATGTCTTCGAAACGACCCCGCGGCTGGCCGCCGTCTTCGCCACCCAGCAGCGCTGGCTGCTCGCTCATGTCGGCCTGGCTCTGCATTTCCGGCGCGACCCCAATGACCGCCGCACCGAAATGACAATGGCGCGGTTCATCGAGGTCGTGCGACGCCATTCCGTGGCCAGCCGCAATACCGCCGAAGCCTTCGTCAAGGAGATGCTGCGCTACAACATCGCCGAGTATGTTTCGGCCAGCGGCGACGGCCGCGCCCACCCCATGCGGGTCACCGAGGGCACCATCGAAACCTTCACCGGCTGGATCCACGCGCATCTGAGGACGCTCGACCGCATAGACGGCGGAAACCGGCTGACGACTTTCCTCGATCGACCCGGGATGCTGTCCAGGCTGCAGCCGCTCATCGCCGACGGACTGCTGGCCAGCGAGGGCGTGCGGGAGCCTGGGCGGACTTTCTCGTTGTTTATCTGGCTGAACAATGGCGGCATCGTCATGGACTGGCTGATGTCCGGTATCGATCCGGAGGACGTTCATCTCGACAGGATACCGACCAGCGTCATCTCGGTCAGTGAATTCGCGCACTGGCTGAAGCTGTCGCGCACCCACTTGGCGCGGAAACTCAACGATGGCGAGGCGCTTGGCAGCATCGGCTGGGTCGGCCAGCGCGGTCATTCCGTCATGTGGGTTTCACGCCAGTTCTTCGACGAGTACATGGCGGTGCAGGCGTCCAAGCTCGCCGTCGTCGACATGGCTTTCGAGGGTAGTTTGTCCCAGGCGGACGAGAGCTGACGGCGCAACGGTCGCTTCCCGGACCCAGCCGACAAATACCGCTGGTTGCGCTGGCAGGCGCCGGCCAAAACTGCTATCCGCATCGCATATTGCGATATTTGGCCGAGTCTGGGGGGATGGCGCTGAACTTCGAAGACATTGTCGGTCATCCGGCGCTGCATGCCGCCGTCCAGGCACAGGCCCGGGCGATGCAGCAGGCCTATGAAGGAAACCCGCGCGCGTCCTCGGTCTTTGCCACCCAGCAGCGCTGGTTGATGGCGCATATCGGTCTTGCCCTGCATTTCCGCAGGGATCCCAGCGACTACCGGAAGGAACTGACCGCCGCGCGTTTCGTCGACGTCACCGTTCAGCATGCGGTGGCAAGCCGAAACACCGCCCATGCCTTCATCAAGGAAATGCAGCACTATAATTTCGTCGAAGTCGGGCCAACGGCCGACGACGGCCGCATTCGCCCCCTGCACCTGCCCGCCATAACCCTGGAGCCGTTGATCGGCTGGATCCATATGCATCTGAGCACGCTTGATGCTCTTGACGGCGCGAACCGGCTGGAAACGTTCCAGGCAAGGCCGCAAATGCTGGCGCGGTTGCAGCCGCTGATCGCGGACGGGCTGATCTCCTCGGTGCCGGTGCGGGAGCCGCAACAGACTTTTTCGCTGTTCACATGGCTCAACAATGGCGGCGTCGTCATGGATTGGCTGATCGCCGGCGTCGACCCGCTGAATGCCGGCCAGGAGCGCATCCCGACCGGCGTGCTGTCGATCGGCGATTTCGCTAGATGGCTGAAGCTGTCGCGTACCCATCTTGCGCGCAAGCTGCGCGACGCCGAGGCGCTCGGCAGCGTCGGCTGGCTCGGGCAGCGCGGTCATTCCGTCATGTGGATCTCGAAGGAATTCTACGGCGAATACATCACCGCGCAGGCGGTCAAGCTTGCCATCATCGACGCAGCCTTCGCCGCGAGCACGGCCAGTTGAGCGTATGCCGCTTTCTATCCGGCCTTCAGGATGGCTGAAAAGCGCGGATCGAAGGCCCGGCTGATCGGCTCGGCCGCGGCGCCCACGGCGATCGCCCAGGGATCGGTGGTGCCGAGCTGCAGCCGCGGCAGGCGGCGGGTGGGCCGGTCCGCGATCGACGGCAGCAGCGGGTGCATGGCCTGAAGCAGAAGCCTGGCCAGCGCCTCGGGCGCGGTGCTGGTGAGGATGACGGTTTGCGGATCGAAGATCGTTTCGATCAGATGCACGCTCCAGCGCAGGTCGGACGCGGCTCTTTCGACCCAGCTCATGACCCGCGGGTCTCGCTGCAGCGCCAGCGCGCCGAGCGTCTCGTAAAGCCCCCTCTCGGCGGGGTCGAGGCCGAGATGCTGGTAGAGCGAGGCAAGCGAGGCGCGATGCTCCAACGGCATCGAGCCTGGACCGGCCGGCGACAGCAGCGCCCTGCCGATCTCGCCGGCATTGCCGTTGCCGCCATTGTAGAGCTCGCCGTTGAGAATCAGCCCGGCGGCGATGCCGTAGCCGACATACAGGCAGACGGCGTGATCGACGCCATGCGCGGCGCCGACGATGCGCTCCGCCGTTGCACAGGCCGCCGCGTCGTTCTGCATCCCGACATTCAGTCCGGTGCCGGCGGCAAGCGTCTCGAGCAGCGGGAATTGCTGCCAGGCAGGCATCATCCATTTGTCGTCGGATTCCTTCAGCCCGAACGGCCCTGGCATCGCGACGCCAAGGCCGACCAGCCGCCGTTCGGACTGTGCGAAAGAGGAAGCCAGCTCGCGCCTGACGCGGTCGACCAGGCCGAGGATGATCTTGACGCCGGCTGACGGCTCGTCGAGCGGCAGACCTGCCTCGGCGCGCGCGATGACCTTGCCCACGAGGTCGACCACCACGACGCGCGTCAGATGCCGGTCTATCTGCAACCCGATGGCAAAGGCGCCTTCGGGCACCAGCCGGTAGGGCGTGAAAGGCTGGCCCCTGCCCTTGCGCACCGCATCCAGCGCCACGACCAAGCCGTCCCGCTCGAGATCCTCGATGATGTTGGAAACCGCCTGCTTGGTGAGCTGTGTTGCCCGCGCCAGGTCGGCACGCGACAGCGCGCCGTTGAGCCGCAGCGCCTCGATCATGACGCGGCGGTTGTGCGCGCTGGTACCTTCCTGGTTGGTACCGCTCTTGGCCCGGATCGGGTTGATGTCGTGCACCGTCGTTTCCCCTCTTGACTCCATTAAAGGATTGATCGACTAATTAAGTCAAGCGAATTGACTTAATGGTGATGTTCGGACGGTTTCGAGAAAAAGACGGCATGGCTCAAAGCCCTCGCCGCCCAACCGTTCCGGCAATCCGGTCACGCGCGATGCACATTCGAGGAAGCGGTAAAGCCTCTGCCGCCTGCTCGCAGCTGTCGAAAATGGGAGAAAGACAAATGCTGAAATCGATCGGTAAGACACTTCTGGGCGCGGTGTTCGTTGGCGGACTGTTCGTCCCGCACGCCTTCGCCGAGACCACATTGAACGCGCTCTTCATGGCGCAGGCCGCCTATAGCGAGGCGGATGTGCGCGCCATGACCGAGGCCTTCACCAAGGCCAATCCGGACATCAAGGTGAACCTCGAATTCGTTCCCTATGAAGGCCTGCATGACAAGACCGTGCTCGCTCAAGGGTCGGGCGGCGGCTATGACGTGGTGCTGTTCGACGTCATCTGGCCGGCCGAATATGCGACCAACAAGGTGCTGGTCGACGTCTCCTCGAAGATCACCGACGACATGAAGAAGGGCGTGCTGCCGGGCGCCTGGACCACCGTCCAGTATGACGGCAAATACTACGGCATGCCGTGGATCCTTGACACCAAATATCTGTTCTACAACAAGGAGATCCTGGAAAAGGCCGGCATCAAGGCGCCGCCGAAGACCTGGGAAGAGCTTGGCGAGCAGGCCAAGATCATCCAGGACAAAGGCTTGCTGAAGACGCCGATCGCCTGGAGCTGGGCACAGGCCGAAGCCGTGATCTGCGACTACACCACGCTGGTAAGCGCTTATGGCGGCGACTTCCTCAAGGACGGCAAGCCGGACTTCCAGAATGGCGGCGGCGCATCGGCGCTGAAATACATGGTCGATAGCTACAAGTCCGGCCTCACCAACCCGAATTCCAAGGAATTCCTCGAAGAGGATGTCCGCAAGGTGTTCGAGAACGGCGACGCCGCCTTCGCGCTGAACTGGACCTACATGTACAACATGGCCAACGATCCGAAGGACTCGAAGGTCGCCGGCAAGGTCGGCGTCGTGCCGGCGCCAGGCGTTGCCGGCACCAGCGAGGTCTCGGCCGTCAACGGTTCGATGGGCCTCGGCGTCACCGCTGTCTCGAAGCATCCGGACGAGGCCTGGAAGTACATCGAGTTCATGACCTCGCAGGCGACGCAGAACCAGTATGCCAAGCTCTCACTGCCGATCTGGGCCTCGTCTTACGACGACCCGGCCGTCACCAAGGGCCAGGAAGAGCTGATCGCCACCGCCAAGCTGGGCCTCGCCGCCATGTACCCGCGCCCGACCACACCGAAATACCAGCAGCTGTCGACCGCTCTGCAGCAGGCCATCCAGGAATCGCTGCTCGGCCAGACGACGCCGGAAGACGCGCTCAAGACCGCCGCCGAAAACAGCGGCCTCTGATCTGACGTTCCTCGACGCGGGCGGCCTCATGGGAAGAGTGCCGCCCGTGCTGTTTCTGACCGAATGAAGGGAAAGAGGCGCCTCTGATGTCAGGCACCTGGATGACGACTCGCGCGTGGCTGTTGATGCTGCCGCTGCTGGTGATCATGGTCGCCGTCATCGGCTGGCCATTGGTCGATACGGTCAGGCTTTCCTTCACCGACGCCCAACTGGTCGGCACGGCGGGCAACTATGTCGGCTTCGACAACTACACCAAAATGCTGACCAGCTCGAATTTCACCCGCACGCTCTCGACCACCACCTGGTTCGCAGTTGTCTCGGTCGCCGCCGAAATGGTGCTCGGCGTGCTCGCGGCCCTCCTGCTCAATCAGGAATTCCGCGGCCGCGCCGTGCTGCGCGGACTGATGATCCTGCCCTGGGCACTGCCCACCGTTGTCAACGCGACGCTGTGGCGGCTGATCTACAATCCCGAATATGGCGCGCTGAACGCGGCGCTGTCGCAGCTCCATCTCATCGATGACTATCGCTCCTGGCTAGGCGAGCCGGGCACGGCGCTTGTGGCGCTGATCGTTGCCGACTGCTGGAAGAATTTCCCGCTTGTCGCGCTGATCGCGCTGGCCGCCCTGCAGGCCGTGCCGCGCGACATCACCGCCGCGGCGCTAGTCGACGGCGCCGGGCCGTTCAACCGCTTCCGCTTCGTCATCCTGCCCTATCTTGCCGGCCCGCTGATGGTGGCGCTGGTGCTGCGCACCATCGAGGCCTTCAAGGTCTTCGACATCATCTGGGTGATGACCCGCGGCGGCCCGGCCAACAGCACGCGCTCGCTGTCGATCCTGGTCTACCAGGAAGCCTTCTCCTTCCAGCGCGCCGGCTCCGGCGCATCGCTGGCGCTGATCGTCACCTTGCTCGTCACCGTGCTCGCCGTCGCCTATGCGGCGCTGGTGAGAAAGACTGCGGGGAGCGCTGCCTGATGGAACGCAAGAGCCCGGTCTTCACCGCCTTCGTCTACGCCTGCGCCATCCTGCTCGCCGCCGTCATCCTGGCACCGCTTGCCTGGCTTTTCGTCATGAGCATTTCGCCGGCGGCCGATCTTGCCGCCAAGCCGCTGCGCTGGTGGCCGCAGGCTGCAGACTTCTCCCGTTACGGGCAGCTTCTATCGACAGCTCAAAACAGCGCCGGCGCGGCCTTCACCGCATCGCTGCGCAACAGTCTGGAGGTCGCCGGCATGGCGACGCTTGCCGCGATCCTGCTTGCCGTGCCGGCGGGCTGGGCGGTCTCGCGCACGCCGTCGGTCGGCTGGTCGCTGTCGATGGTGATCGCCACCTACATGCTGCCGCCCGTGGCGCTCTCGGTGCCGCTCTATATGGGTCTCTCCCATCTCGGCCTGCTCAACAACGTCTTTGGCCTGGCGCTGATCTATCTGACGATCCTGGCGCCCTTCACCACCTGGCTGATGAAATCGGGCTTCGATTCCATCCCGCGCGAGATCGAGGCCGCGGCCATGATCGACGGCGCCGGCCTGTTTCAGACCTGGCGCATCATCACCTTGCCGCTTGCGGCGCCCGTGGTGGCGACATCGGCGCTGTTTGCCGTGCTGCTGGCCTGGGACGAATTCTTCTATGCCCTGCTTTTCACCTCGGACCAGCGGGCGAAGACGCTGACGGTCGCCATCGCCGACCTCGCCGGCGGTCGCGTCTCCGACTACGGATTGATCGCCACCGCCGGCGTGCTCGCGGCCTTGCCGCCGGTGCTGATCGGCCTCGTCATGCAACGCGCGCTGATCTCGGGCCTCACCAGCGGCGGCGTGAAAGGATAATGATGACTGCAAAGAAACAACGTCCGACAGGCCTCCTCGCAATCGACCGCGAGATGGCGCGTCAGCATCAGGATGCGCTGGCCTCGTTCGAGAGCAATCGCGAGGCAGCCGCCAGGGTCGCCGCCTCCATCAGGAAGACCGGACGGCTCCTCCTGCTCGGCATGGGCGCCTCGCATGCCGTCGCTCGCGCCGTCGAGCCGCTCTATCGCGCGCACGGCATCGACGCCATCGCGCTGCCGCTTTCGGAACAGCTCGGACAGCCATTGCCGCTTGCCGGCAAGACGGTGATCGTGACCTCGCAGTCCGGGGAGAGCGCCGAGGTGCTGCGCTGGTTCGCCGAAACGAATCCGCAGGCTGACACCTTCGGCCTGACGTTGGAGGCCGGCTCGTTCCTTGGCCGGACAGTGCCTTGCCTCGTCGGCGCCGGCGGCACCGAACTCGCCTTCGCCGCGACCCGCAGCCTGACGGTGACCTTCGCCCTGCATCTCGCCATCCTGGCCGCGCTCGGCGAGGATCCTGCCGCGGCGCTGGCCGCGCTCAAGACTCCGGAAAAGGCTGAGATCGATCCGGCGCTTGCAGCTCTCGGCAATGTGGCGACCGTGGTCACGTCGGGCCGCAGCCTGCAAGGCGTAGCTGAAGCCCTGGCGCTCGGCCTCACCGAACTGTCGCGCCTGCCTTGTTTTTCTCTCGAAGGCGGCCAGCTGCGCCATGGGCCGATGGAGATGCTCGGGCCGAAGATCGGCGTCGTCCTCTTCCGCGGCGACGACCCGACCGCCGACCTCGTCACCGCGATGGCCCTGTCCGTCGTCGAGACCGGCGCGCCGCTGATCGTCTTCGACGCCTCGGGCATGCCGCCGATTGCGGGCGCCGTTACATTGAGGTTCAAGCCTGCCCCCGGGCTGGCAGCGGTCTTTGCCATGCTGCCGGTGGCGCAGCGCCTGATGATCGCCTTCGCCGACAGCCGTGTCGAGAATGCCGGAACGCCGGTGCGCACCACCAAGATCACCAGGAGCGAATGATGCGGCCGCTTGCGGTGATCGGCAACGTCAATGTCGACCTGATCGTCGGCCCGGTCGCGCCCTGGCCGAAGGCGGGCACCGAGACTGTCGTCGACCACGACGACCTGCGCGTCGGCGGCCAGGCCGGCAACACGGCGCTTGCCTGGCAGGCGCTGGGCATCGACTTCGAGATTGCCGCCAATGTTGGCGACGACCAGTTCGGCCGCTGGCTGCGCGAGGCGTTCGGACCCCGCGCGCAGAAATGGCCGGTTCGTCCCGAGGGCACGACGCTGTCGGTCGGCATGACCCATCCCGATGGCGAGCGCACCTTCTTCACCACGCGCGGCCACCTGCCCCGCTTCAGCCTGGACGATGTGCTTTCGGTGCTCGACGGCAACCGGCTCGCCGGCGGCTATGTGCTGCTCAGCGGCTCCTTCCTTACCGACGATCTTACGCGCGACTATGGCGCGCTTTTCGACTGGGCGGAGGCGCATCGTATTGCCGTCGCGCTCGACACCGGATGGCCGATCGACGGCTGGACTGAAGCGAACTGCGCGGGGGCGCGTGGCTGGCTGTCGCGCTGCGAACTGGCCCTGTTCAACGAGGTCGAGACGACGACATTGGCCGGCCTGGCAAGTCCTGTAGCGGCCGCGCGCAAGATCCGCGACGGCATGAAGGATGGCGCGACGGTCGTCGTCAAGCGCGGGCCCGACGGCGCGATCGCCATCGGCGCCGATAGTGGGTTGATTGAAGTGCCGGCGCCCCACGTCACCGTGGTCGATACGATCGGCGCCGGCGATGTCTTCAACGCCGCCTTCCTGGCCGCGCTGGCACAGGGCCGGCCGCTGAAGAACTGCCTGTCCGCCGCCATCAAGGTGGCGTCGCGCGCCATCTCAACCTTGCCCCGCGACTATGGCGGGCAGATCCAATTCGAGGATGCCGACCATGAGCGCGCTTGAAATCCGCGATGTCCGCAAAAGTTACGGCAGCGTCGAGACGCTGAAAGGCATCGACATCGCGCTCGAAAACGGCGAGTTCCTGGTGCTGCTCGGCTCGTCCGGCTGCGGCAAGTCCACCTTGCTCAACATCATCGCGGGTCTTGCCGAGGCAACCAGCGGCGACGTGCTGATCGGCGGCCGGTCGGTGCTCGGCGTGCATCCGAAGAACCGCGACATCGCCATGGTCTTCCAATCCTACGCGCTCTACCCAAACCTGACCGTCAGCCGCAACATCGGCTTCGGCCTGGAGATGCGCAAGGTGCCCGCCGCCGAGCGCGACAAGGCGGTGCGCGAGGCGGCGAAGCTTCTGCAGATCGAGACCCTGCTCGACCGCAAGCCCGGCCAGCTCTCGGGCGGCCAGCGCCAGCGGGTCGCCATCGGCCGGGCGCTGGTGCGCAAGCCGCAGGTCTTCCTGTTTGACGAACCGCTCTCCAATCTGGACGCCAAGCTGCGCCTGGAAATGCGCACCGAGCTGAAGCGCCTGCATGAGATGCTCAAGACCACGGTCGTCTATGTCACCCATGACCAGATCGAGGCGATGACGCTGGCGACCCGCATCGCCGTCATGCGCGACGGCCGCATCGAACAGCTGGGCACGCCGCAGGAGATCTACAACCAGCCGGCAACGCTCTATGTCGCCGGTTTCGTCGGCGCGCCGGCGATGAACATGCTGGAAGCCACCGTCGAGGACGGCACGCTCGCCATCGCCGGCACGGATGCGCGTCTGGCGCTGCCGGCACGCTTCACAGGCGCAGCCGGTGACGGCGCCCAGGTCATTGTCGGCGTGAGGCCGGAAGCGCTCCGCCTTGGGCCCGGCAGCGGCGCCGACCTGTCGCTGCCAGTCGAGATCGACGTCGTCGAACTGACCGGTCCCGAACAGGTCACCACCGCCCGGATCGGCGCGCAAAGGCTGACGGCAGCCCTGCCGCCGCAGGCCCGCGTTGAGAAGGGCCAGCCATGCGCGTTTGTGTTCGACGAAGACGCGCTGCGCCTGTTCGACCCGGCGACCGGCAAGGCTTTCTGAGGAGCAATAGCGAGCGGTTCGGCTTCTCCAAGCCGAACCGCTCAATTGTTTCAATCGATGTCGAACGACACGCCTTGCGCGAGCGGCAGCGCCTTGGAAAAATTCACCGTGTTGGTGGCGCGGCGCATATAGGCCTTCCAGGCGTCCGAACCGCTCTCGCGGCCGCCGCCGGTTTCTTTCTCGCCGCCGAACGCCCCGCCGATCTCGGCGCCGGAGGTGCCGATGTTGACATTGGCGATACCGCAATCCGAGCCGTCAACGCCGAGGAAGCGTTCCGATTCCTGCAGGTCGCGCGTGAAGATAGACGACGACAGGCCGGCGCCGACCGCATTGTGCAATTCGAGCGCCTCGTCGAAATCGGAATATTTCATCACATAGAGGATCGGCGCGAAGGTCTCTTCCGTCACCGGCGAGACTTGGCTAGGCATTTCGACCAGCGCCGGATGCACATAGTAGGCGTCCGGATGACCGTTCTCCACGCGCGCGCCGCCGGTCACCTTGCCGCCATGCGCCTCGGCCTCCTTCAGCGCCTTCTGCATGTTGTCGAAAGCGGCCTTGTCGATCAGCGGACCAACCAGCGCCTTGCCTTCCAGCGGATTGCCGACCGAAACGGTCTCATAGGCCTTTTTCAGCCGCGGCAGGAGCGCGTCGTAGACGCTGTCATGCACGAACAGGCGCCTGAGCGTCGTGCAGCGCTGGCCGGCGGTGCCCATGGCGCCGAAGGCGATGGCGCGCAGCGCCATATCGAGATCGGCGGTGGGCGTCACGATGCCTGCATTGTTGCCGCCGAGCTCAAGCACCGCGCGGGCGAAGCGCTTGGCGAGTCTCGGACCGACCTCGCGGCCCATGCGGGTCGAGCCGGTGGCCGAGACCAGCGGCACCTTCGGATGGTCGACCAGCACCTCGCCAGCGACACGGTCGCCGATCAGTACCTGCAGCAGACCTGCCGGCGCATCGGCGCCAAAACGCTTCGCGGCACGCTTGAAGATCGCTTCGCAGGCAAGCGCGGTCAGCGGCGTCTTTTCCGACGGCTTCCACACTACCGCATCGCCGCAGACGAAGGCGATCGCCGCATTCCATGACCACACCGCGACCGGGAAGTTGAAGGCCGAGATCACGCCGACGACGCCGAGCGGATGCCAGGTCTCCATCATGCGATGCCCGGGACGCTCGGTGGCGATGGTGAGGCCGTAGAGCTGGCGGGAAAGGCCGACGGCGAAATCGCAGATGTCGATCATTTCCTGCACTTCGCCCAGACCCTCGGACGGGATTTTGCCGACCTCGATCGACACCAGCCGGCCGAGCTCGTCCTTATGCGCGCGCAATTCCTCGCCGAGCAGGCGCACCAACTCGCCGCGCTTCGGACCCGGCACCAGCCGCCAGGCTTGGAAGGCCTTGTGAGCGGCATCGATGGCCTTGCCAGCGTCGGCGGCCGAAATCTGCTTCAGCGCCGCGATCTGCTCGCCCGTCACTGGGCTGCGCACGATGAGGTCGCCGCCTGACAGCGCCTCCTTGGCGACTCCGAGTTTCTCAAGAAGTGAGGCCGTTTCCTTCGCCAATGTCATTTTTGTTCCTTTCAGATCCCGCCTCTCATGGGACGGGCATAGAAGCCATGCGCCATCTCTCGGCCGTGCGGTCGGGCACGGTCCTGGCGCTTTTATGGCGTGGCATTACTCGTTTCGGTGAAAAACCGCCACCCCGGCATGGTCCAAGGCCGGACTGCGAAATTGGGCCAGGCAGTGGAAATTGCGATCAGCGAGCCTTCTGGATCGAGGACTTCTCGCTGCTTTCCTTGATCAGGCGGTCGATATGCATGCGGATATGCGCCGCCTCGGCAGCGGTATTGGCCAAGGCGATGGCGCGGTCGAAGGCGACGCGCGCCTCCTCGTTGCGGCCAAGCTGCATAAGCAGCCCGCCCCGCAGGCCAAAGAAATGGAAATAGCCCGACAACCGCTCTTCCAGCGGCTCGATCATGGCAAGCGCTGCCTCCGGGCCGCGCACCTTGCTGACCGCAACGGCGCGGTTCAGCGTCACCACCGGCGACGGCTGCATCTGCTCCAACAGGCCGTAAAGCAGGTCGATCTCGGTCCAGTCGGTGTCGTCGGCGACAGCCGCCCGCGCATGCAGCGCGGCAATCGCAGCCTGCACCTGGTACGGGCCGGGCTTGCGGTGGCGCAGCGCCTTGTCGACCAGCGCCAGGCCTTCGTCGATCATCTTGCGGCTCCACAGCGAACGGTCCTGGTCCTCGAGCAGGACGATCTCGCCATTCACATCGAAACGCGCCGGCGCGCGTGCATGCTGCAGCAGAAGCAGTGCGGTCAGCCCCATGATCTCCGGCTCGGCCTGGAAAAGCCTGAGCAGCAGGCGCGCGAGCCGGATCGCCTCTTCGCAAAGCGGCGCTCGGGCCGGCGCCTCGCCGCCATTGCTTGAATAGCCTTCGTTGAAGATCAGATAGACCATCGCCGCGACAGCGGCGAGCCGCTCCGAGCGCTCGACCGCGCCCGGCGTCTCGAACGGAACGCCGGCGTCCGCAATGCGCGCCTTGGCACGGGTGATGCGCTGCTCCATGGCGCTCTCGCCGACCAGGAAAGCGCGCGCGATCTGCTTGACGGTCAGGCCGGAGACGATGCGCAGCGCCACCGCGATCTGCTGCGTTGCCGGCAAGTCCGGATGGCAGCAGATGAACAGAAGCCGCAGGATATCGTCGCGGTAATGCGCGCCGTCGAGCCGCTCGGCCATGTCGCCCTCGGCATCCTCCAGATCGGAGATCTGGTCTTCTTCCGGCATCGGCGCTTGCTTGGCGCGCTTGCGCACCGCGTCGATGCCGCTGTTGCGGCCGACGAAGATCAGCCAGGCCGCCGGATCGCGCGGCGGCCCGTTCTTCGGCCAGTTCTTGAGCGCCCTCAGGCACGCGTCCTGGAAAGCCTCTTCCGCGGCGTCGAGATCGCGGAAGTAGCGCAGCAGCGCGCCCATCGCCTGCGGACGGGCGTTGCTGATCGCCGTGCTTATCCAGGCGAGGTCCGTCATACCGCGACCTTTGTCGGATTGAAGAGCGAGACCGGCCGGATCTCGTAGGAGCCGCCGCTCGGATTGACCTCGGAAAGCTCGCGGGCGAATTCGACGGCCTCGTCGAGTTCGCGACATTCGAGTGTGTAGAAGCCGAGGAACTGTTCCTTGGTCTCGGCGAACGGGCCGTCGAGCACGACTGCCTCGCCCTTGACCTTTCTCAGGGTCGTCGCGGCAGTCGTCGGCAAAAGGCGCGCCACAGGCCCGAGCCGGCCGGCCTTGGCGTATTTGTCCTGCACATTGAGGAGCTTTGCCATCACCTCGTCGTCCTGTTCCTTGCTCCAGGAGCAGACGACGTCTTCGGAGGCGTAGCAGAGGATGGCGTAGAGCATGGCAGGTCCTTTCCGTATCAAAGGACGCGACACTAGGACCCTTCCCGACACAAGGTCGATAAAAAAATTCGTTGGGCAATCACGGGCTTGGTTGCCCCTCGCGCCTGGCCCGTCAGGCGCCATGCGCCTGCAGCCATCTGAGCACCAGCGTTTCTTCCTCGTCGAGGCCGGATATCAGGCGTTTGCGCTTGTTGGCCTCAGCCATTTCGTCAAGCAGGCGCCCTTCGCTCCACGCCTCGAACACCAGCGGATGGATGTAGCATTTGCGGCAGACCGCCCGGGTATTGCCCAACCGCTCGGCGACCTTGTCGACGACGCTGTTGATCACACGCTTTTGCTGCGTCTTGCTTTCCGGCAGCTCGGTCCCGGCAAACAGCGACGCGGCATGGATGGTGCCGCCCCAGGTGCGGAAATGCTTTGAGCTGAATTCGGCGCCGGACGCCTCGCGGATGTAGCGGTTGACGTCCTCCGAACGCACCGGCCGCCGTTCGCCATCCTCGCCGAGATATTGGAACAGCTTCTGCCCAGGCAGATCCTGCGCGCCGCGCACCACCTTGGCGATCCGGCGGTCGACCAGCTTCAGCTTCCATTCCTTGCCCGACTTGCCCTTGAAGGCGAAGCGCAGGCTGGAGCCGGTGATCTCGACATGACGGTCGCGCAGCGTGGTCAACCCGAAGCTCTTATTGTCGCGCGCATAGGCAGCGTTGCCGATGCGGATCATGGTGTTGTCGAGCAGCCAGACCACGGAGGCGACGACGCGCTCCAGCGGTAGCCCGCGCCGGCGCAGATCGGCATCGATCTGGCGCCTGAGGCCAGGCAGGCTTTCCGCGAAGGCGACGAGGCTGGAATATTTGACGCCGTCGCGTTCCTCGGTCCATTGCGGATGGTAACGGTACTGCTTGCGGCCGCGCTGGTCCCTGCCCGTCGCCTGGATATGGCCGTCCGGATCGGGCGAGATCCACACATCCGTCCAGGCCGGCGGGATGACGATCGCCTTGATGCGGGCGAGCGTCGTTTTGTCGACAATTCCACCACCGGCCTCGATATAGGCGAATTGCGTGCCTTTCCGCACTCTGCGGATGCCGGGATCGGCATCCGTTACATAGTTGAGCGACGTGCTCCCGGCCAAGCTGCTGGCACCGTTCCTTCGGGATTCCTCGTCCCGCGCCGAACGGTCCGATAAAGGTTGTGAATGCTGCAACATGCCGGCTCCGCGAAATGACCCGTAGATAAAGCCGCGCGCCGGTGACTTGTTCCAGAAGGTCATCAGCCCTGGTGGTCGAGCGATAAATCCGCCATCCAGAGCCCGCCGTCGTCGGCATGAGCGGGAAAGTAACCTCGTCGGGGCGGTATGGCTTCGAGGATCATTCCCGCCTCGTCCGCCAGATAGTCGTAGCCGATCTGCTGCAGGCGGCGGTCCGGATCGAGACGATTGTAGAGGTCGCGGCGCGCCACGCGCCGCTTTGGCTCGATCATCTTCAGATGATAAAGATTGAGACCGCTGTCCATGAGACTGAAACCGATATCGTCGGGAAACCAGGCGCCGTGCAGATCCTGCGCGCGGTAGCGGTCGGGGTGATAGGCGCCAAAAAGCCTGTGCTGCATCTTCCGGCCCCAAGGACCGTCGACCCGGTAGCTGGCCGGCGTATACATCTCCCGGCAGCGGAACCCCCAGGCGATGCGCCTGGATCTGCCCGTCAGTTGGCCTATACGATCGGCGACAGCGTTTTCCAGCCTTTCGTCGGGATCCATGGCCAGAACCCAATCGGCGCCCGCCTCATAGGCTGCGGCAACAAGTGCGCGCCGCCTTCGCGGCTCGTTGCTGAAAATTCCGTCCGAGGCGCGGTCGTCATAGGCGATCCAGCCGTCGACAATTGGGTTGAGGTTGGCGATCAGATCGGGCACGAGATGCTGATCGTAGCGATAGCTGAACACGGCGACGATTTTTCGCCGCGACCAAAACCATCGGCCTCGCCGCCGGCGTGTCGGCTTCATCTCGACGGTGATCATCGGCGACAGCCTGTCCTGTCGCCATGCCGGGCGCCGGTGGAGGCCCCCAGCGATTTGGCGAACAATGCCATCCACACGATCGGCATCGACAGCCTTGCGAAAATCATTTCCTTGCCGGACAGGCCCTCCTTGCCCAGCTTGCCGACATTGCGCCAGTCCCGAAAAACCTTCCGGAACGGACGCGCGGGTTTTCCGCCTTCGACGGATCCGAGATAGGCGCCGTAGCGGCGCCCACGCCGATACTGGTCGGCAAGCAGCTTGAACAGGCTCGTCTCATTGCGATGGATCGTCAGGACCCGCGGCTCCCAGACGGGTCGCAGAGCTTCCGGCAGCCTGGCCATGAATTCGGTGTCTTCTCCCGACCTCATCCGCTCGTCGAACGCCCCATATCGCTCGAACAGCGTCCGGTCGAACGAAACGCCGTAGCGTTGCGCCTTCTCGGCCGGAAGACCGGGCAGTCGTCGCATGTAGGTGACGAGATACGCCGCGCAAGCGACCGGATTGCGCGGATGGCTGTTCACCACTGCGCTCGCCACCGCCGGGATGCCCAAACGATGGCATTGCAGCCTGGTTTCCGCCCATCCCGGGCAAGCCAGACAATCATCCGCGAGAAAGGCAATAAAAGGAGCCTTGGTGGCCGCAACGCCGCGATTTCGAGCAGCGCCGGCAAACAGCCGCTCCTCGACATCGATGACCCTCACCTCGATGCCGGCATTGGCAAGAAGCGCCTTGGCGTCGCCGCCGCCGGAATTCACCACCACGACCTCAAGCGGAATATTCTGGTCGAGGACCGATCTTACCGAGTCCGCCAGTTCGGCAGGCGCCTGGAAACCAATCACCACGACGGCAAGGTCCGGCCTCTCGGCCATCAGGCGCGTTGCGGTTGGATGGCCGGCGCCGAGAACCGACGCCGTAGAGAGATCTTCAATCGATAGCGTATGCAACGCCAGACGTCCGCGGCCGCCCGTGGCGCGGCTTCGGCCACCGTAAGGAATCTTGCCGCCTTGTCGAAATCGCCGCGCGCGTAATGAACGCGCGCGATCTTCAAGGCGACGAGGCCTTCCCTGATCTTCAGCGACCGCTCCGCGATGCCGCAGGACCGGAGCCGGCGCAGCGCCAGGCGCCATTCCAGAAAGCGCGCGGCAGATCTGACCGTGAAACGATCGTCGGAGCGCTCCGCCGACACGAAATAGATGAATATCGGTTGCGTCACGATCGCAAGCGAAGCCCTGGCCATCACGCGCGCCCAGAACAGGGTGTCCTCGTCGTAGGCAAGACCTGTCGCAAATCTCGTCTCGCCTATCAGCCGCCTCGACACCAGCGCGCTGCCGACCGCGATCGACCGTATCCGTCCTTCGAGATAGGCGCAGGCATTGGCCGGTCCGCTTGCCGTGTAGCCGCCCGGCAGCTTGGTCGACCGCTCCCCGCCATCGACCCTCCGGCGGTAGGCGCCGACAGCCATGTCGGCCCTGGGTTGCGCCTTGGTGGCGGTCGCCAGCAACATGCGCAAGCCGCCTTCCAGATGAAGATCGTCAGCGTCGATCATGTAGATCCAGGGAAAGCGGGCTTGCTCCAGCGCCAGATTCCTGGAGCCGCCGGCGTCGCGGCAGCTCGACTTGATCACACGCAGCGGCAAGGCAAGCCGCAACGCCGCTTCCACCGCGACGGCGGCGGTGTCGTCGGACGATGAATCGTCGACCAGAAGCACCTCGCCGATAATCGCTTTTTCCGATGCCAGCGAGGCGAGCGTCCGGGCAATCGTCCGGGCCGCATCGTGTGCCGGAATGATGATGCTGACTGCTTCCAAACCTGTCTCCGCGCCGCAACCGATCCGCAAACGGCCGCGATCCCCGTCGATCCAATGCTCACGATATCGGCCGCGCCCGTGCTTGAGAAGCGTCTGTCGGGCAATCGGGATCGCCATTACACCTTTTCCATGGCGACCGGAATGACGTCGACCGCCTGCTCGCCGACCTGGCCGCCCGTCGTCTTCAGCACACCTACGATCGGCGCCACGTCGGAATAGTCGCGGCCATAGCCTACGGTGATATGGTCGTTGCTCGCCCGCATGCCGTTGGTCGGGTCGAATTCCTGCCAGCCGGCATCGCGCCCGCACCAGACCTTGACCCAGGCATGCATGGCATCCGCGCCTTCGAGCCTTGGCTTGCCCTTCGGCGGAATGGTGCGCAGGAAGCCGCTGACATAGCCGGCCGGAATACCCAGCCCGCGCAAGCCGGCGATCATGATATGGGAAAAATCCTGGCAGACGCCGCGCTTCAGCGCGAAGGCGTCGCCCGCCCGCGTCTGGACGGTCGTCGCCTTGCCGTCATAGGTGAAATCGCGATGGATGCGGTTGCACAGATTAACCGCCGTGGCGACCGCCGAGCCTGCCAGGCTTTCCCGCGCATAGGCCGTGATCGCGGCATCGATGCCGACATGATCGCTGGCGGCGAGAAAATGATGCGGCGCGGACGGCGACAGGGAGCGGACCGAGCCGAGTTCCTCTTTGAGCCGCTGCAGATCCGGCGAGACGTCAAGGCCGGGCTCCGGACGCGACACCGACACCCGCGCGGTCATCTTGATATCGAGGCCGTCGTGGACATCGCGAAAGGCGATCGAGGTGACGTTGTTGCCGAAGAAATCGGAAAAATCCGTGCGTTCAGATGGGTTTGGCACGAAAGACAGCGAGGCGACGACGACGCGCTGCACGCCCGCAATCGTCGGCGGCAGCACCCGCACCTGATGCCGGCTGCCACCGGCCGCGGCGTCATAGTCGTAGCTGAGGTGAAGCCTGATATCGTATAGCATGCTAACCGAAATAGGCTTTGGCGAGGCTGTTGTAGAGATTGCCGATCTCGGTCGCGAGATCATCAAGCACATCCGCCGTCATGTCCGATGGTTCCCTCACTGCGATTGCAGTGTTGAGCTGCAGGATTTCCTTGGCGGCCGTCGACATATGCCCCTCGCCGCCGACCGAAGGCAGCATGCCGATCTCGGTTTTCAGCCGCTCGAGCTGGAACAGGACCGAGCGCGGATTGAGCGGATCGAGCGCCAGCAGGTCGATGACCGTGCGTCGCCCGGCCTGCACCGGATATTGCCGGCGGTGGGTCATGACGCTGTCGCCGATCTCCAGCATCATGTCGAGCGCTCCTTCCGGCGCCCCCTTCCTTGTCAGCCGGCTGAGCGTGCGGGCGATCTGGATGCCACGTTCCAGCCTGCGGCCGATCTCCAGGAACCGCCAACCGGTGAAGCGATACATATTCTCGTGCAGCAGGCCCGAAAAGCCGGCGAGCTTGCGCAAAAGGACAGTCATCGCCCGTGTCGCATCGTCTCCGGGCGCGACCGTCTGCGCGAATTTGTGAACGGTCTTCGACAGATCCTTGAGCGCCAGCCAGCCGTCGGGCGAAAAGCGGTCGCGTATCTGGCCAGCGCTGTAGACCGCGCTGTCCAACGTGCCGATCAATCCCAGCGGTATCGCCGTTTCGACGTCGATGCCATACGGCTCGAGATAGTCCCTGATATCGGCAAGCAGCGGCATGTCCGGATCGGACGTCTCGGCAAGCCGCACGTGATAGGCGCGAAGCACGCGCAACGTGTCTTCCGAACGCTCTATATAGCGCCCGAGCCAGGTCAGGTTCTCCGCCGCGCGGCTGGGCAGGCTGCCTGGCATGGTGCGGGTGAAGCCGTCATGTTCCTGAGGCAGCAGCGTCTCGCGCTCGACCGGCTTGTCGCTGACCACCCAGACATCCGCGGCCTGGCCGCCCCGCTGCATGGCGATCGCCGTCGGGTCGAGCGAGAAGCCGACGCGGGCGAAGCCGCCGGGCATCACCGTCCAGCCTTCCGGCGTGCGCGCCAGATAGACGCGCAGGCTGGCGGGCCGTGGTTCCAGCAAACCGCCGACAAACACCGGCGTGGTCGACAGCGTCACCGCTTCCTGGCCGACGAAACCAGTGCCGTCCGCTTCGATCCGCGCGACGAGCTCGGCACGCTCGCCGGCCGACAGGGATGATCCGAGCCGGGTCGCGCCGTCGTCCTCGAAGGCGAGCCGGGTCGACAGCGCCGGGCCGACCACCATGCGATCGATGTTGGCGAGCACATGGGCGCGCTCGGTCTCCTGCCCGCACCACCAGGTGGCGATGTTCGGCAGCTTGAGGTCGTCAGCCTGCAGTTCCCGCGCGATCCTGGGCAGGAAGGACAGCAGCGCCCGCGTCTCCATCAGACCTGAGCCCAGCGCATTGACGGCCGACACCGTGCCGCGCCGGATCGCCTCGACAAGCCCTGGCGTGCCGATCTGCGAGTCCGGCTTGAGTTCCAACGGGTCGGCAAAAGCGGCATCGAGCCGCCGCCACAAGACGCCGATCGGCATCAGGCCGGAAACGGTGCGCACCATAAGCCTGCCGCCGGACACGGTCAGGTCCTCGCCCTCGAGCAGCATGGTGCCGAGATAGCGGGCGATATAGGCGTGCTCGTAGTAGGTTTCATTGAGCGGCCCCGGCGTCAGAATGGCGACACGACCGCCCGACTCCTTCGCCATGCCGTTCAACGCGTCGCGGAAACGGCGGAAGAAGCCGGCAAGGCGGTGCACATGCATCTCGCCATAGATATCCGACAGCGCGCGCGTGGTGGCGACACGGTTCTCCAGCGCGAAGCCGGCGCCCGACGGCGCCTGGGTGCGGTCACCCAGCACCCACCAGCGGCCATCCGGTCCGCGGCCGAGCTCGAAGGCGACCATATGCAGGAAATGCCCGCTAGCCGGCCTGATGCCGGCGATGGGGCGCAGATATTCCGGGCTCGCCGCGATCAGCCCGGCCGGCAGGATGCCCTTCTCGATCAGCCGGTTCGGCCCATATATGTCGGCCAGGATCGCCTCGAACAGGTCTGCGCGCTGGACCAGTCCGGCGCTGATCTCAGCCCATTCCTTCTCGTCGATCAGCAGCGGGACGTAGGCGAGCGGCCATTCCCGCTCATTGGCGCCTGCCTTGTCGTAGACGCGGTAATAGACACCGGCATCGCGCAGATACTGGTCGGCGCGGGCAAAACGCTGCCCAAGCCGCTCCGCCCCCAAACCGTCGAGCGCGTCGATGAAGGAGCGCCAGGCCGGACGCGGGCTGCCCAACGCGTCGACCATTTCGTCGACGACGCCTTCAATCGGCCGATAGCGTTCCAGCAGGCTTTGCGCCCGCGGCCTGCCGCCCGCCCGTTTCTGATTCCCCTTGGCCATTGTCGATCAGAGTCTCGCCGGCCGCCTGAGGTCAAGGGTCATCGGGAACTCTTCAGAGACTTCTTCGTCACGCAACACATAGCCGCCGGGCGTGTGACCGCGCGGTTCGAAGCGGGCGAGGCGCCGGGCCTCGGCCTCGTTGCCGTTGACGGGGAAGGTATCGTAGTTGCGGCCGCCCGGATGCGCGACATGGTAGACGCAGCCGCCGACCGAGCGGCCCGACCAGCGGTCATAGATGTCGAAGACCAGCGGCGTGTTGACCGGCAGAGCCGGATGCAGGCCCGAGGCCGGCTGCCAGGCCTTGAAGCGCACCCCGGCCACCGCGACCTCGCGGTTGTCGGTGACCTTCATCGGCACGATGCGGCCGTTGCAGACGATGGCGTGACGCTCCGGGTTGAGCCCCTCGGTCCGCACTTGCAGCCGCTCGACCGAGGAATCGACGAAGCGGACCGTGCCGCCGATGGCGCCCTGCTCGCCCATCACATGCCAGGGCTCCAGCGCCTGCCTCAATTCCAGCTTGACGCCGGCATGCTGAACCTCGCCGCAGAAGGGGAAGCGGAATTCGAGCTGGGCCGCGAACCATTCGGGGCGGAAGTTGAAGCCGTTGAGCTTCAGATCCTCCAGCACGTCGAGGAAATCCGCCCAGACATGATGCGGCAGCATGAAGCGGTCATGCAGCGACGTGCCCCAGCGCACGAAGCGTCCGTCCAGCGGGTTCTTCCAGGCGCGGGCGATGATGGCGCGGACCAGCAACTGCTGGGCGAGGCTCATACGCGCATTGGGCGGCATTTCGAAGCCGCGGAACTCCACCAGCCCCAGCCGGCCGGTCGGGCCGTCCGGCGAGAACAGCTTGTCGATGCAGATCTCCGACCGATGCGTGTTGCCGGTGACGTCTGTCAGGAGGTTGCGGAACAGCCGGTCTACCAGCCAGGGCAAAGGTGCCGCGCCCTTGTCCGGATGCGGCACCTGCGCCAGCGCGATCTCCAGCTCGTATAGGGAATCGTGACGCGCCTCGTCGAAGCGCGGCGCCTGGCTGGTCGGACCGATGAACAGGCCGGAGAACAGGTAGGACAGCGACGGATGTCGCTGCCATTGCAGCACCAGACTCTTCAACAGGTCGGGCCGGCGCAGGAACGGGCTGTCATTCGGCGTCGCGCCGCCGACCACGACATGGTTGCCGCCGCCGGTGCCGGTGTGGCGGCCGTCGATCATGAACTTGTCGGTGCCCAGCCGCGACTGCCGTGCTTCCTCGTAGATCGCCGTGGTGGTGGCGACGCATTCGTTCCAGTTGGCGGCCGGGTGGATGTTCACCTCGATCACGCCGGGATCAGGCGCCACGCGGATGACGTTGAGGCGCGGATCGTGCGGCGGGGCATAACCCTCGATATGCACCGGCAGGCCGATGGTCTTCGCCGCGTTCTCGGCCGCGGCCACCAGTTCGAGATAGTCTTCCAGCGCCTCGACCGGCGGCATGAACACGCAGAGCCGCCCATCGCGCGGCTCGACGGTGAGCGCGGTGCGCACCGCGCCGCCGATCTCCGTGATCTCCTGCTCGACACGGTCCTGCTGGCCGGTCGCGGCCGTGAAGGACACCGTCTGCTGGCGACGCGCCATTTCATCGGCGCCTTCAGGCTCTGCTGGAGTGGCTTCCGACAGGATTTCGGCGCGCGTCGGTAGCGGGCCACGCGGCACCGAAGGATCGACCGGCACGATGTAAGGGAACTGTGCCGGCGGCACGTAGGGTAGCGTCCCCAGCGGCAGGCGATAGCCGACCGGGGAATCGCCGGGCACCAGGAACAACCTTCCGCGCCTTGTCTTCCATTTTTCCGAGCGCCAGCGCTGTCCGGCGGCCTGGCTGTTCCAGCGCTGCACCGGCAGTACATAACCCGATGGCTTGGTCAACCCGCGCTCGAAGACACGCGCCATGCGGCTGCGCTCCTCCGGGTCTTCCAGCTTCGAATTGGACGGATCGACATTGTCCGGCAACTTGCCTTCCTTGAGCAGCCATTCGGCCGGATCCTCATAGGCCTCGCTGACCATCGCCTTGTTGATGCCGAGTTCGCCGGCGATCGCCGTGAGCAGGCTTTCGGCCTGTTCGGGTCCGACCGCGGCATTGCCCTTCTCCCGCGCGATCAATGACGGGTCGCGCCAGACCGGCTCGCCGTCGGTGCGCCAGTAGAGCGAGAACGTCCAGCGCGGCAGGCTTTCGCCGGGATACCACTTGCCCTGGCCGTAATGCAGGAAACCGCCCGGCGCGAAGCGCTCGCGCAGCCGGCGGATGAGCTGGTCCGCCTTGTCGCGCTTGGTCGGACCGACGGCCGCCGTGTTCCATTCCGCGGACTCGAAATCGTCGATCGACACAAAGGTCGGCTCGCCGCCCATGGTGAGCCGCACGTCCTCCTCGCGCAGGACGGCATCGACCTTGTTGCCGAGAGCATCGAGCGCTTCCCAGCTCTCGTCGGAGAACGGCTTGGTGATGCGCGGATGCTCGGCGATGCGGTCGACCCGCATGTCGAAGCCGAAATCGACATTGGCGAAGCTTGCCATGCCGGAGATCGGCGCTGCATTGCGGTAGTGCGGCGTCGCCGCCAGCGGCACATGGCTCTCGCCGGTCAGCAGGCCGGAGGTCGGGTCGAAGCCGATCCAGCCGGCGCCTGGAAGATAGACCTCGCACCAGGCATGCAGATCGGTGAAATCGACCGACGTTCCGGGCGGCCCGTCGAGCGAAATCAGATCCGGCTTCAGCTGGATCAGATAACCGGAGACGAAACGCGCGGCGATGCCCAGATTGCGCAGGATCTGCACCAGCAGCCAGCTGGAATCTCGGCACGAACCCTTGGCCGCGGCGAGCGTCTCCTCCGGCGAGAAGACGCCGGTCTCCATGCGCACGATATAGGCGATCTCGCGCTGCAGCCTGGCATTGAGATCGACCAGGAAATTGACGGTGTTGGTCGGGCTGCGGTCGATGCTGTCAAGGAATTTGGACAGGAGCGGCCCGACCGGCTCCGGCTTCCGGTAAATGGCGAGGTCTTCCCTGATCTCCTCCGGGTAATCGAACGGGAAATTCTCGGCCGATTCCTCAACGAAGAAATCGAACGGATTGTAGACCGTCATGTCGGCGACGAGGTCGACTTCGATCTTGAGTTCGGTCACCGGCTCCGGGAAGACGAAGCGGGCCAGGAAATTGCCGTAGGGGTCCTGCTGCAGATTGACGAAGTGGTTCTTCGGCTCGACCTTCAGCGAATGGCTGAGCACCTTGGTGCGCGAATGCGGCGCCGGCTGCAGCCTGATCACCTGGGGACCAAGCACCACCGGCCGGTCGTATTTGTAATGGGTCAGGTGATGGACGGCTGCCAGAATTGCCATGGTACCCCGGAGTTCGGCGTTTCAGTCGCCGAACCCTGACATAAATGCTGGCCATTCTCCAAGCAGAGATGTTGCGCTGCAACTAAATTAAGCAGCGTTGCCGGCTAAGGTGTGTCGAAATTCAGGTCAGGCCGAGCCGAAACCAGGGGTTTGCGAGAACCGGAGCGGAGCGTACATTTCATTACGTGAGCACCGGAAGCGCAGGAAACCGCTGTTTGCAGGCCGGCCTCACCTGAATATCGGCATACCTTAGAAAAACGCCTGAATGCCCGTTTGCGCCCGTCCGAGGATCAGCGCATGCACGTCATGCGTGCCTTCATAGGTGTTCACCGTCTCCAGGTTCTGCGCGTGGCGCATGACGTGGTAGCCGATCTGGATGCCGTTGCCGCCATGCATGTCGCGCGCCTGGCGGGCGATGTCGAGCGCCTTGCCGCAATTGTTGCGCTTGACGATCGAGATCATCTCCGGCGCCATCTTGCCTTCGTCCATCAGCCGGCCGACGCGCAATGAGCCCTGCAGGCCAAGCGCGATCTCAGTCTGCATGTCGGCGAGCTTCTTCTGGAAGAGCTGCGTGCCGGCAAGCGACTTGCCGAACTGTTTGCGGTCGAGACCATATTGCCGAGCCCGGTGCCAGCAATCCTCCGCCGCGCCCATGGCGCCCCAGGAGATGCCGTAGCGCGCGCGGTTGAGACAGCCGAACGGACCGCCGAGACCCCTGGCGTTGGGCAACAGCGCCTCCTCGCCGACCTCGACCCCTTCCAGCACCACCTCGCCGGTGATCGACGCGCGCAGCGACAGCTTGCCGCCGATCTTCGGCGCCGAAAGCCCCTTCATGCCTTTCTCCAGAATGAACCCGCGGATCTGGTTGTCATGCGCGGCCGACTTCGCCCACACGACGAACACATCGGCGATCGGTGCGTTGGAAATCCACATCTTGGAACCGGAGAGCCTGTAGCCGTTCGCGGTCTTCTCGGCGCGCGTCTTCATGCCGCCCGGGTCGGAGCCGGCATCCGGCTCGGTCAGGCCGAAGCAGCCGATCCATTCGCCGGACGCCAGCTTCGGCAGGTATTTCTTGCGCTGCGCTTCCGAGCCATAGGCATGGATCGGATACATGACCAGCGACGACTGCACGCTCATCATCGAGCGATAGCCGGAATCGATGCGCTCGACTTCCCGCGCCACCAGCCCATAGGTCACATATCCGGCGCCAAGCCCGCCATATTCCTCCGGAATGGTGATGCCGAGCAGACCCGCCTCGCCCATCTCGCGAAAGATCGACGGATCGGTCTTCTCGTCGGCATAGGCTTCCTCGATACGCGGCGCCAGCTTGTCGGCGGCGAATGCCGCCGCCCCGTCACGCACCATGCGCTCATCCTCGGAGAGCTGGTCCTCGATGAGAAAAGGATCGTTCCAGACGAAGGCGTTCTTCTCGGCGGCCATGGCCTCGGGCTCCCAGTATTTTTGATGTGCCGGGCTTATCCGCCTGCGCACGCGAAAAATCAAACGAAATTGCATCACGCATTGATGAGCGTTAGTAATGGATCATGAACGTTCAGCGCCGCCTCTTGCCGAACACCGCCGCGCTTGCCGCCTTCGAGGCCGTGGCGCGGCTTGGCTCCTTCACCGCCGCCGCGCGTGAGCTCGATTTGACCCAAGGCGCCGTCAGCCGCCAGATCAACCTCTTGGAAGAACAGTTCGGCCGCCGGCTGTCCGAACGCGACAGCCGCAACGTTCGGCTCTCAGTCGCAGGCGAGATCTACGCCGAGGCGGTGCGCTCGGCGCTCGGCCAGTTGCGCGACGCCGCGCTTGGATTGATGAGCAATCGGCATAGCGGCGTCCTCAACCTTGCGATCCTGCCGACCTTCGGCACGCGCTGGCTGATGCCGCTGATCCCGGATTTCGTCGCCCGGCACCCGGACATCACCATCAATTTCGCCACCCGCATCGGACGGTTCGACTTCGCCCGCGAGCGGCTGGACGCCGCCATCCATCACGGCATGCCCGACTGGCCGGACGCCGACTGCACGCTTTTGATGCGCGAAACTGTGATGCCGGTAGTTTCGCCCGAATTCCTGGCCACCCGCGCCATCGTCGCGGCATCCGATATCAGTCGTCTGCCGTTGCTGCATATGGCAACCCGCCCCGGCGCCTGGAGCAAATGGTTTGAGTATCAGGGGCTGGAGGCGCCGACCGGGCCCGGCATGCAGTTCGAGCAGTTCGGCACGGTCGCGCAGGCCTGCATGGCGGGCCTCGGCGTGGCGCTGCTGCCGGAAATCCTGATTGCCGGGGAATTGCAGCGCGGCCAATTGGTGCCCGCGCCGGGCCAACCGATGCAGAGCCGCAGCGCCTATTACCTGGTCGTACCGCACGACAAGCGCGGCCACCCGCCGGTCGCAAGTTTTCGCGACTGGCTGCTGGGCCAGATCGGCAAAGAGCCAGCAGTGCTGGCCTGGTAGCTACTTGCGCTTCATCGCCTCGGCGAGCGCCGCGCCGAACGCGCCCTGCGAAGGCCTTTCCGGCTGGCGCTGCGGCGCCGGCGAGCGCGGCATCGGCTTGCCACCGCCATTGTCGCGCGGGCCTCTCGGCGCACCACCCTCCCCGCCATCCTTGCGCATCGACAGGCCGATGCGCTTGCGCTTGATGTCGACATCGACGACGCGCACCTTCACCACATCGCCCGCCTTCACCACCTCATGCGCATCCTTGATGAAGCGGTCGGCGAGTTGCGAGACATGCACCAGCCCGTCCTGGTGCACGCCGATATCGATGAAGGCGCCGAAGGCGGCGACATTGGTGACGGTGCCTTCGAGCAGCATGCCAGGCTTCAAATCCTTGATGTCGTCCACCCCTTCCGCGAAGGTCGCCGTCTTGAAGCCAGGGCGCGGGTCGCGTCCGGGCTTTTCCAGCTCGGCGATGATGTCGCGCACCGTCGGCAGGCCGAAACGCTCGTCGACGAAGACGCGCGGATCGATCGCCTTGAGCGCGGCGCTGTCGCCCATCAGCGCGCGCACGTCGCGGCCGCAAGCGGCAACGATCTTCTTCGCCACACCATAGGCTTCCGGATGCACCGAGGACGCATCGAGCGGCTCCGCGCCATTCGGAATGCGCAGAAAACCCGCGCTTTGCTCGAAGGCGCGCGGCCCGAGCCGCGCCACCTTGAGCAGGTCCTTGCGGCTGGCAAACGGCCCGGCCGCATCGCGATGCGCGACGATCGCCTCGGCGAGCGACGGCCCCAGTCCCGAAACCCGCGCCAAGAGCGGCGCTGACGCCGTGTTGAGGTCGACGCCGACGGCGTTCACCGCGTCCTCTACCACCGCTTCCAGCGATCGGCCGAGCCGGTACTGATCGACATCATGCTGGTACTGGCCGACGCCGATCGATTTCGGCTCGATCTTGACCAGTTCGGCCAGCGGATCCTGCAGGCGTCGTGCGATCGACACCGCACCGCGCAGCGAGACATCCAGGCCGGGGAATTCAGCCGCTGCCGTGGCCGACGCGGAATAGACCGAGGCGCCAGCCTCGCTGACGATCACCTTGAGCGGCTTCGGCCCGGCACCGGCCGGCAAGTCCGACAGCATGTCGGCCACCAGCTTCTCGGTCTCGCGGCTGCCGGTGCCGTTGCCGATCGAGATCAGCTCGACCTTGTGCTGGCGGATGAGGGCGGCAAGTTCGGCCTGCGTGCCGCGCACATCGTTTTTCGGCGGGAAGGGGTAGACCGTCGTCGTCGCCACCAGCTTGCCGGTGCCGTCGACCACCGCCACTTTGACGCCGGTGCGGATGCCGGGGTCGAGCCCCATGGTCGGCCGCGAGCCGGCGGGAGCGGCCAACAGCAGATCCTTCAGGTTGCGGGCAAAGACATGGATCGCTTCTTCCTCGGCCCGCTCGCGCAGATCGCGCATCAGATCGAGCGTCAGATGCAGCGACAGTTTGATCCGCCAGGTCCAGCCGGCCACTTCCGTCAGCCATTTGTCACCAGGCAAACTGCCGCCTATCGTATAGGCATTGGCGATCATGCGCTCCACCGGCTTCACCGGCGAGGCGTCGTCGGCATCGACCTCGATGTCGAGCGACAGCACCTCCTCGTTGCGGCCGCGCAGCATGGCCAAGGCGCGGTGGCTGGGCACGCCGGACCAGCGCTCGACATGATCGAAATAGTCCGAGAATTTCGCGCCGGCCTCCTGCTTTCCGTCGACGACTTTCGCGCGCAGGAAGGCGCGTTCCTTCATATAGGCTCGCAGTTTGCCGACCAGATCGGCATTTTCGGCGAACTGCTCCGACAGGATGTCGCGCGCGCCTTCGAGAGCCGCCTTGGCGTCGGCCACCTCTTCGGTGACATAGGCGAGCGCGAGCTCGGCGGGCACTTTCGAGCGGTCGGCGAGGATCGCCTCGGCGAGCGGCCCGAGCCCGCGCTCCCTGGCGATCTCGGCCTTGGTGCGCCGCTTCGGCTTGTAGGGAAGGTAGATGTCCTCGAGTTCCGCCTTTGTGGCGGCCGCCGCGATCTTGGCTTCCAGTTCCTCGGTCAGCTTGCCCTGCTCGCGGATGGAGCTGACGATCGTCTCGCGCCGCGCATCAAGCTCGCGCAGGTAGGCGAGCCGCTCGGAAAGGTCGCGCAACTGCGTGTCGTCGAGCCCGCCGGTGACTTCCTTGCGGTAGCGGGCCACGAAAGGCACCGTCGCGCCTTCGTCCAGCAGCCCGATCGCAGCTGCCGCCTGCTCCGGTCGCGCGCCGATCTCTGTCGCGATGATTGCTGCGATGCGCTTGATGTCCGATGCCATGCTGGTCCCTGTCGAAAAGAGCGGCGACCATAGGCCGGGAGAGCCGCTACGCCAACCGCGCCGGTTTCAATCGGCGCCAAAGGTCCACAGGAAACAGCCGAACGAGAGAAGCAACGACCGGCTCAAACCATTCCGCTCAAAGCTTCGAAGAAGGCAACAACCTGCTCGTCCAGCCTGTCATCCACCGGTTCCGGCTGCGACGACATCTTGGCGATGACCACTTCCGTCCTCGGATTGACGTAGAGCCACTGGCCGTGAATGCCGATGCCGCAGAAGGCGGCGCTGTCATGGCCGGTCTGGTACCATTTGTTGCGGTAGCGCCCCTTTGGGAACAGGAACGCCATCGTGCCGCGCTGCCAGGCCTCAAAGCTGCCGCCGGTGGCAACCGTGTCGCGCACCCAGGCTTCCGACACGATGCGGCGGCCGTTCGCCATGCCGCCCTGCCGCATCATCTCGCCGATGCGGGCGAGGTCGCGCGGCGTCATCGACATGCCGCCGGCGGTGCGCGCCGTGCCTTCCATGTCGACCGTCACCGACATGTCGCTCGCGGCACCCAGCGGCAGCCACAGTTTTTCGGCGAGCAACTCGGTGACGCGCATACCCGACGCCCGCTCCACCAAGATGCCAAGCATGTCCGAATTAGGCGATCGATAGCGATAAGTCTGCCCGTGCGGCTCAGCGAGACGCTGCAGCGTCAGCAGGAATGCTGCAAGGCTTTCCGACCCGCCGCCCGGATTCCACAAGGTCGAACGGCGATAACGGGCAAACGCGCTTTCCGGATCGAGATAGGCTTCCTCGAAATCGAGGCTGACCGTCATGTCGAGCACGTGGCGCACACTCGCATCGCCATAGGCCGAGCCCTTGGCCTCGGGGATGTAGTGCGTCACCGGCGCGTTGGGATCGAACAGCCCCTCGCCTTCCAATATGCCGGCAAGAATGGCGGTCACCGACTTGCTGATCGAAAAGATGATGTGGCGGGAGCCGAACGGCATATGCGGCGCCGACCAGTCGCCGACCAGCTTGCCGCCCTTCAGGATCGTCAGCCGGTCCGTATCGGAGCGCTTCAAGAAGCTCTGGACGGTTTCGCTGCCGCCGGCGAGCGATATGTTCTCCTCGAGCAGCGCACCGAGCGATTTTGCCTGCTCCTCGCCGCCGGGCGCAGCCGAGACATGCACGCTCGGCACCAGTTCGCCGACATTCTGGAACGACCATCGGTTGAACGGCGAAAGCCGCCAGGTCTCAAGCCGCACATCCTTGCGGGCAAAGCCATACTGGATCTCGAACGCGGTTTTGCCGTTCATGATGCTCTCGCGGTTGCTATCTTGGGGTGCTCAGGCCAATGCGGCGGCGATGGCGTGCACCGCCTTCAGCGTCGCCACCGAATAGGCGGCGTTGAGGAAATCCGGATAGGTCGAGAGCTTCACCACGACCATCCTGTGTTCCCAGCTCATATGGATCAATTGGCCGAACACGCCGCGGCACATCAGCGAGCGCGAGCGCGAATCCTCGATCCAGAACTGGTTGCGGTAGCTGCCGTCCGGAAGGCTCGGGCTGAAATCCGACCCATGCCTGCCGCTGCGCGTCGCCTCGATCCAGTCGGCCTGGATCACCCCGCCGCCATTGTCGAGGATCAATTGCCCGAAGCGGCCATAGTCGCGCAGCGTCGCGTTGAAGCCGCCATCGGCCAGCGCATAGCCGGCGCTGTCGACGGTGAAGCAGGCGCTCTCATCGGCGCCGAGCTTCTGCCAGAGCTCTTCCGAGACGAGCTGCGCCAGGCGCTTGCCGCTCACGCGTTCCATGATGAAGGCGAGCACGTCGGTCTCGATCGAGCGGTATTCGAAAGCCTCGCCATGCGGGCGCACTCTGTCCTTCAGCCGCAGGATCAGCTCGAACATGTGCGAGGGCCACGCAAAGTCCGGATCGCTGCCCGGCGGGATCGGCTTCCAGCCGGTTGCGACATCGACCTGGCCGATCTCGGAATAGCGGTCGGTGTATTCCTCGGAAAAGCGCACGCCCGTCGTCATGTCGAGTACGTGCTGCACGGTGGCGCCGGCCCAGCCGGTCTCACCGAGCTCCGGAAGATAATCGGTAACGAGCTTCGCCGGATCGATCAGGCCGCGCCCGACGAGGATGCCGCACACCGACCCGGTGACCGACTTCGCCATCGACTGCGACAGATGCAGCGTGCGCTCGTTCATGCCGTTGAAATAGCGCTCATAGGCGAGTTTGCCGTCCTTCAGCACCAGGAAGCCGTCGGCATAGGTTTCGTCGAGCAGGCCGGCGAGCGTCGTCGGCGCGCCATTGCTGTCGACGACGGCCAAATCGTCGAGGTCGACCTCCGCGCGTTCGAGGCGATGGCGATGGCCGCTGCCGCGCCAGACCTCGACGGTCGGCAGGAATTCGCGGATGTGCTGGAAGGCCCAGCGGTTCCATGGCGGCCTGTCCCAATCAAGCTTCGGCGACACCAGCTTCGGCGGCGAGCCTTGCATGATCGGCGGCCGCGGATCGGAGTTGCGGTAGGAATCCATGACCAACTACCCTGACAACATGAAAACGGACCCGTCGGCACGTGCCGACGGGTCCGTTCAAGCAAAATGGCTACTTCTGCAGTTCGGTCCAGATCTTGGTGTAGATATCCTGGACCTCGGGAGCACACATCCGCTGGAATTCGCCGCGCGGCTTGGCGTCGGCCGGAATGATCACTTCCGGAGCATCCTTCATGTCGGCCGGCATGTATTTGTCCGAGCCGGTGATGGCGTTGGCGTAGCGGTGGAAAGCCGAAAGACCGGCAGCATTTTCCGGATCCATGATGAAGTTCTGGAACAGCTTGGCGTTCTCGACGTTCTTGGCTTCCTTGAGGACAACCACATTGTCGCTCCACAGGCCAAAGCCTTCCTTCGGATAATTGTAGTGGATGGCCGGGTTGGCCAGCCGCTGGCGCAGCGCCGAGCCGTTCCAGTCGCTGGTCGCCTTGAAGTCGCCGGCGCCCATCTTTTCGATGGTGTTGTATTCCATGGCGATCCAGTTCGGCTTCGCGGCTACGAGCGTGTCACGCACCTTCTTCAAAAGCGCCTTGTCGTCGGTGCATTGCTGGCCGCCAAGATATTTGATGGCCGCGAAGATCACATCGTTCATTTCGGGAACGACATTGACCTTGCCCTTCAACTCGTCGGGCGTGTTGAAGATAACGCCCCAGGTGTCTGCCGGACCTTTGTAGGCATCGGTGTTGACCACGACGCCGACCGTGCCCCAGGCCCACGGCACGGAGTATTTGCGACCGGGATCGAATTCCGGATTGGCCCATTCCGGCGCGACGTTCTTGAAGTTTTCCATCTTGCCGGGATCGGTCTCGAGCAGGAGGCCCTCCTTGATCCAGATCGGAACAAAAGTCTGCGACGGCACCGCTATATCAAAGCCGGTGCCGCCCTGGCGGACTTTGGCCAGCGCCGTGTCGTTGGAATCGTAGTCGGTGATGGTCACCTTGACGTTGTATTTCTGCTCGAACTTCTTGATCACGTCCGGGCTGGTGTAGTTGCCCCAATTGTAGATGTTCAGGACACCGTCAGCGCGAACGACGCTTGTCGAAGCGAGCAATGTCAGCGCCATGGCGGTCGCTGTTGTCTTCCAGTTCATGCTTTGACTCCCATTGTCTGTTCAGTCTTGTTTCCTGCTGACGAAGAAAAACAACGTGACGATCGCGACCGAAAGCAGCAGGAAGGCGGTCGATATCGCGTTGATCTCGGGCGTTATCCCTCGGCGAATCTGGCCGAGCATGTAAGTGGGCAGCGTGTCCTGGCCGCCGGACTTGACGAATTCGGTGATGACGACGTCGTCGAGCGAGATGACGAAAGCCAGCATCAGCCCTGCCAGAATGCCGGGCCACAGCAGCGGCAGCGTGACGCGGCGAAAGGTCTGCCAGGGCGTCGCATAGAGATCGGCCGCGGCGCGTTCCAGGGTCAGATCCATGTTTTCCAGCCGCGCCCGGATGGGCAGATAAGCGAAGGGAATGCAGAACGCCGTATGGGCCGCGATGAGGTAGCCGAGGCCCGAGTAGCCGCTAAAAATCTTGACGCGCGAGAAGAAGATCAGAAGCGCCACGCCGGTGACGATCTCCGGCACCATCAAAGGCTGGTTGATCGCCGCATATTTGAAAGTCAGTCCTCGATACGGAGCCGTCCGAGTCGTCGCCAGCGCAGCCATCGTCGCGGCAATGGTTGCAAGCACGGCCGCGACGGAGCCGATCTGGAAGGACAGCAAGGTGGCATCGATGACCTGCGTGTTCTGCCACGCCGACTGAAACCATTTGAGCGAGAAGCCACCCCATTCGGAGGTCGATGTCGCGGCGTTGAACGCATAGACGACCAGCACCACGATCGGCATGTAGAGAACCACGAAACAGGTCGCGGCGACGGCGGTGAAGCCGGGCTGGTGCTTGATGGAGAAATTAGCCATGGCGCACCTCGGTCCGTCCGGCGTTTCGAACGTAGGCAAGCAGCGCCACCATGACGATGATCATGACGGCAATCGACAGCGCCGAGCCAAGCGGCCAGTTGCGGCCCTGCCCGAACTGCAGCTCGATCAGGTTTGAAAGCATCATGTTCTTGCCGCCGCCCAACACGACTGGCGTGACATAGGCGCCGATCGCCGGGATGAAGACGAGAATGGATCCCGCGATCACGCCAGGCTTGACCAGTGGGAAGATTATGCGCCGCAGCACCTGGAAACGATTGGCGTAAAGATCGTAGCCTGCTTCGACCAGCCGGAAGTCGAGCTTTTCCATGCTGGCATAGATGGGCAGCACCATCAGCGGCAGGTAGACATAAGCCATGCCGATCAGGATCGCGGTATCAGTGAACAGGATCTGGATCGGGGCCGAGATGATCCCCGCTTTGATCAGCAGGGTGTTGATGATGCCCTCGTTGCGGATGATCTGCAGCACCGCGAACGTGCGGATAAGCAGGTTGGTCCAGAACGGTATGGTGATCAGGAAGAGCCAGATGTCGCGGGTTTTCTCGCTGCGTGTGGCCATGAAATAGGCCGTGGGAAACCCAAGCGCCAAAGTGGCGATCGTCGTCACCACGGCAAGCTTGATGGAGCGCCAGAAGATGGTGATGTGGGCGGCCGCCAGCGAGAGCGTGTCGTCGAAGATGTCGCGCTCCATGAACACCGACACCCAGGCCTCAGGCGAAAACTGCCATTTCACATCGCCGTAAGGACCGGGCGTCAGGAACGAATAGATGAGCACGATCAGCAACGGCCCGGTCGCCGCCAGCAGGATGATGAGGAGCGCAGGCGCCGACAACAGCCAACGCGTGCGCACGTCGCGTCGCTCCGCTTCCTTCGCGACCTGTTCCGCGTTGGCCATCAGTCCCTCAGCACTTGTGCTGCGTCGTTGCCGATCGAGATGCCGACCGCGTCGCCGACCTCGAACCCACAGCCGGCGGTTCGGGTGTTCTGCTGGCGCACGGTGAACGCCTCGCCGCTGTCCAGTTGCACATGGATATGCGTGTCGGTGCCGAAATAGACGACGTTCGCGACGGTGCCAGACAGATCGCCCCTGCCCTTGATCAGCTTGGCATGTTCCGGCCTGACCACCACGGTGGCGCTGTCTTTAGGCTGGAAGCCGTCGGCTACGGTTGCCTCGATGACGGCGCCGGACTTGAGCGTCGCTCGCGCCTTGCCGTTGCCCATGTCGGCGACGGCCGCGGTGAGGAAGTTGGTCTCGCCGATGAAGTCGGCGACGAAGCGTTCCGCGGGCTTGTCGTAGATATCCCAGGGCGTGCCGACCTGCAGGATCTTGCCGGACGACATCACCGCGATGCGGTCGGACATGGTCAGCGCTTCTTCCTGGTCGTGGGTGACGAAGATGAAGGTGATGCCGGTCTCGTGCTGCAGCCGCTTCAGTTCGATCTGCATTTCCTTGCGCAGCTTGTAGTCGAGCGCCGACAAGGGTTCGTCGAGCAGCAGCACCTTCGGCTGCGGCGCCAGCGCGCGGGCGAGCGCCACGCGCTGCTGCTGGCCGCCGGAAATCTGGCTGGTGCGGCGCGCCTTCAACGGCTCCATCTTGACCAGCTTCAGCATCTGGGCGACGCGGGCCTCGATCTCGGCTTTCGGCTTGCCGAGCATCTCCAGCCCGAAGCCGATATTCTGCGCCACCGTCATATGCGGGAACAGCGCATAGCTCTGGAAGACGGTGTTGACCGGGCGTTTGAAGGGCGGCAGCGGCGCGATGTCCTGGCCGTGCAGCAGGATCTCGCCGGCGGTCGGGAAGTCGAAGCCGGCAATCAATCTCAGCAGCGTCGTCTTTCCGCATCCCGACGGGCCGAGCAGTGTGAAAAACTCGTTCTCGCGGATCGACACCGATACCGTGTCGAGGGCGGCTACCTGGTTCTCGCCGGTTCCGAAAACCTTGCGAACACCGCGAACTTCGATCGCGTTCTTACCCGGTTGTTCCGGCACGATTACCCCATTGAGAAAGCCTGCTCTTTCCGGCAGGTGTGTTCCTGTTTGATTGTCACCATAAGCCGTGCGGCTTGGCAACTGCGGAGCTGCTACCTGATTTTCAAACGCAATTCCCATGCCGCACCTCAGGCCTGGTAGGTGATCTTCCCTCCACAGATGGTGGTCACCGGGTGCACTGTCTGCAGCGCTTCCGGCGCCGTCGCCTCGATATCAGCCGACAAGACGACGATATCGCCGAGGTAGCCGGTTTTCAGCCGACCCTTGCGATCTTCCATGAACTCCGCATAGGCCCCCTCGACCGTGTAGCCCTCTATTGCCTCCCGCAGGGAGAAGCTCTGGTCGGGCATGCCTTCTGCCCAAGGCTTGCGCATGACCGCCGCCTGGATGGACAGGATCGGATCGACCGGAGAAACCGGCCAGTCGGAGGCGAACACCACGCGCGCGCCGGCATTTTTCAGCGTACGCCAGGCGTAGCTCAACGGCCACTTGTCGCGACCGATGCGGGAGATCGTCGGCTCCATCGGGAAGTTCATCGCCCCCGGCGGATGCGCCGGCTGCATCGAAGCCAGAACGCCAAGTTCGGCGAAGCGCGGCACGTCGGGAGCCGTGATCACCTCGATATGCTCGACGCGGTGGCGGCTGTCGCGCCTGCCGTTCCTCTTCGCCGCCGCCTGATAGCCATCGAGCACCGCGCGAACTGCCCCGTCGCCGATCGAATGCACGGCGATCTGCAACCCGCGCCTGTCGGCCTCGACCGCCACCTCGGCGAAATGCTCAGGCGAAAACAGCGGCTCGCCGCGCCAGCCGGGACGGTCGGCATAGTCGTCGACCATCACCGCCGTCCAGGAATCCAGCACGCCGTCATAGAAGACCTTGACCATGCCGGAGGACAGCCACTCGGAATTGTAGGCCGCCGCCATGCGCGAGGCCTTTTCCAGCATTTCCAGCTTCATGAAATTCTTGAAGTGGAACGGGATTTTGGTACGGCAAAGCAACCTTTCCTCTTTCTCCAGACCGGCCAGAAGCTCAAGCTGGTAGAGGTTGCCGTCCATGTTCTGGATCGAGGTGATGCCGTGCCTGGCGCACCATTCAAGCCCGCGATGCATCAGGTCGCGATCCGCCGCCAGCTCGTTTGCCGTAGGATGGGGGTCCGGCTCGACTCCCTCCAGGCCAAGCCGCGCGCGGTTCGCCCCGTAGTGGTCGAGGACCGGCCCGAAGGCCTCGCTCTCGCGCAGCTCGCCGGCGGCAAGCCCGTCGGCGCCCATGACGATCTCGTTGCCCTGCCCGACTTGCCTGCCATTGAGCAGGCCGGCCTCTTCCAGCGCCTTGGTGTTCGCCCACATCGTGTGATGGTCGGACGCCGACATGACGAAAGGCCGGTCGGGAATGATGCGATCGAGATCGTGGCGCGTCACCGGCTCGGGCAGGATGGCGTAATCGACGCCGGCGCCTATCAGCAGCCTGGCGTCCGGGCGCTTCGCGGCGAAATCCTGGATCGCGTCGCGCAGCGCGTCGAAGCCGTGCACGCCCGCCAGATACAGGTTGTCGAGCTCGGCCGCGCCGCCGAAGAGGTGCATATGAGCCTCGATAAAACCCGGCAGCACCGACCCGCCCTGGGCGTCGACAATTTTTGTCGCTGGTCCTTTGAATTCTTCGATGGAAGCGCGGTTGCCGATGGCGATGATGACGCCGTCCTTGACGGCAATAGCCTCAGCGGCGGGATTGTCGTCGTCCATGGTCAGCACACGGCCGTTGACGACAATCAGATCCGCACCACCAACCGACATCGCGACTCCACATTTTGCTGAGGGACCGACAACGCCACACCCGACAAGCGGCCGCTCCACCGGGGCGACGCCATGGACGAAAGTCGATGCCGATGCGCCGTCTTCGAAATTCCCCTTGTTATCGTTGAAGACAGCGTGGATAAAGAATGCGACTGTTTATTCGCGTTTGTCAACAGCCGGAATTTGGCATGTATAGTGGACTGCACCGCGCGCCGATGGTGAGGCCGAGCGGGGAACGGGGGCAACGGGCAGTGAAGCGCAGTCTCGACCGCAAGACCAAAATAGCGCTCGAACCGCGCAAGCAGCCGCGGCAGCAACGGTCGAGCAAGGTGGTCGACAGGATTCTCGACGCAGCGCTGATCCTGACCCGCGAGCAAGGAACCAAGACCCCGACGACGCTCGCCATCGCGCAGCGCGCGGGCCTGTCAGTCGGTTCGGTCTACCAATATTTCCCCAACAAGGAAGCCATCCTTCTCGAACTCGGCAGGCGCTGGCTGTCGTCCTTTCCCGAGGTGATCGCCAAGCGCATCAAAGTCGCCCCACCCACCAACCGCGAAGAGTTTCGCCGCGAAGTGCGCAAGCTCTTTATCGACACGTCGCGGATCTATCTCGAAAACGCGACCCTGATGCCGGTGATCGAGGCCATTTCCGGCAACGCCGACCTGAGGCCGATCCAGGACGGATACGACAAGGACATCATCGCCCTCTACGCAGCCTGGCTGCAGCATGTGAACCCGGCGCTTGAGGAAAAGACCGCCAAGCGGCTGGGCCTGGTGATGATGGAGGTCGGGCACGCCTGCAGGCTTGTCGGACTGAAGCGGGATCGCAAGACATTCGACCTCATCGAGGACGATGTGGAAGCCATGTGGCTGGCTCTCGTGACCCCCTATCTCAACCTCGACTGATTTCGCACCTCCAACCGATTTCGCGCTTCCAGGGGAATTCCATGAAGACTGTCTTTTCGCCACTTCACGCCGGTCATTCAGGCCAGATGGAACTGGTCACATCGGCCATCGTGCCCGGCTTCGAGAAACCGTCGCGGGCCGAAATCATCAAGGCGCGGGTGGAGAGCGAGAAGCTCGGGCCGATCATCGGGCCGGTCGACCACGACCTCGCCGCCGCCAAGCGCGTGCACGATGCCCGCTACATCGATTTCCTGCCGACCGTCTGGCCGGAATGGATCGCCGCCGGCTTCACCGGCTCGGCCATGGGCTTCACCTGGCCGACGCGGGGCCTGCGCGGCGACGTGCCGCCGAAGCGCATCGATGCCTTGCTCGGCTATTACTCTTTCGATGCCGGCGCCACCTTCGTCGAGGGCACCTGGGCGGCGATCAAGTCCTCCTATGACGTCGCCCTGACTGCCGCCGCGCTCGTCAAGGGCGGCGAGCGCACCGCCTTCGCGCTTTGCCGGCCGCCCGGTCACCATGCGGGTGCCGCCTTTATGGGCGGCTATTGCTTCATCAACAACGCCGCCGTCGTCGCGCAATGGTTCCGCGACCAGGGCGCCAGGCGCGTGTCGATCCTCGATGTCGACTACCATCACGGCAACGGCACGCAGGAGATCTTCTATCGCCGCGGCGACATCCAGGTCCTCAACCTGCATGGTGATCCGATGGTCGAGTATCCCTTCTTCCTCGGCCACGCCGACGAGCGCGGCGAAGGCGAAGGCGAGGGTTTCAACGTCAACTATCCAATGCCCTTCGGCACAAACTGGGACGGCTGGAGCGCATCGCTGGAGGATGCCTGCGCCAGGCTTGCGGCCTACGCGCCCGACATCGTCATCGTGTCGCTCGGCGTCGACACTTTCGAGAAGGATCCGATCAGCCAGTTCAAGTTGAAGAGCGAGGATTATCCCAAGATCGGCCGTCGTATCGCCAAGCTGGGTCTGCCGACGCTCTTCGTCATGGAAGGCGGCTATGCCGTGGAAGAGATCGGCATCAACGCCGTCGGTGTGTTGACCGGATTCGAGGATCGCTAAGCGCAGTTCGACCGAAAGGCAGACGCCCCCGAATGCAACCGGGGGCGTCTTTTTTTTGCGGCCCGGCCAGGAAATCATCAGCTCAATTCGACTTTGAGATCATCGCCAAGCAACGCGAAGATCGGCCGCTGAGTCGCAACGCGAGTCCATCGGATTCGATTTTGTCAAATCGCGTTTGATGTCGGATTCATCTGCGGGTAGATTAGACCCGAATCAGCCGGTCCACGGGGGGCGCGGCGACCACCCAAAGTCTCAAGTTCCGGCGCCAGGCCGGCACCAGACGCGGACGGTTTCGCGTTCCCTAGAGGGATTCGGCGCGGTTGGGCGCCGTTCGCGCCCGTGAGTGTGTCTTCGTAAACGTGACGCGTTTCGGGGTCCGGCCGCTGGCTTCGCCAGCACCGGGCACAAGGATCGATTCCGGCAAGAATCCAAGAATTAAAATGAGCAGTCCCGCCGCGCTTCTCCAACCCGATGCTTCAGGCCCGCACCTGACGTCCCGCGGCGATCTCACCGGTTTTTTCATGCAGCTTACGGCCGACATCGGCGCCGACAGCTACATGCTGGTCGCCATTGTGCATGACCAGGACCGCAACGACGCGCGCATCGTCTCCTCGAACTGGATCTTCGATGCCATAGAGCTGATCGGCAAAAGGCTGATCGCCAATCTGGCGCTCGGCCCTCTCACCGTGGCGCCCGGAGTGCGCCCCAAGCCGTTGGTTGCGGCGCACGCGCCCGACGCCGGCGCATTGCTGACCGGCGAAGAGGCCCGCCTGCTCGACGTGCTCGGCCATGCCGAAATCTACTCGTTGCGGCTCAATGTCGGCCGGCAGCGCCTGTTCGTGCTGTTCTCGGCCGCCGAGGCAGGCAAGATCGACCTGACCGCCTTGATGAAGGCACAGCTCAAATGCTGCTATGCGCTTTCCAGCATTCCGCAGCTTATCGCGGCGGCATCCATGCAGGACCCGCTGTCAGACCGCGAACGCGAATGCCTGTTCTGGGTCTCGGAAGGCAAGACCACCGACGAGGTGGCCCTCATCCTCGGCGTCTCGTCCAACACCGTCAACAGCTACATCACGCACGCCATCCAGAAATTCGCGGCCTCGAACCGCGCGATGGCGATCGCGACGGCGATCAGGAGCGGCATCATTTGAAGCACGCACAGGTCAAAGAGGCGGCCGCCGCCCTTTTCAACGATCAGCGCAACCCCTTCGGCGCCTTCTCGCTGGGCTCGGAGACGCATCACGCGGCCACCATTCCCGATGCCGTGCGCCGTTGCCGCTGGATCGCGGTGGACATCAATGCCTCGGCCTTCGGGCTCTATTTCGTCAGCCCGTCGGCCGAACGCGCTCGCCTCGTCGCGTGCTTCGATTCCGACTACCCGAGCACCGCGGTCGCAACCAAATTCATCTCCGGCGCCAATGGCGAGGATGTGGTGCGGCACAGCCGCATCTCGACCGCGCCGCGCTGGTGGGCCGACGACGGCATCGCCGGATCGCGGCAGGTCTTTCAGTCGCTCGCCTGGGCAGAGCCGACCGCGCCGCTGGCGCCCGGCACAACCGGCATCGCCCTTCCCGTGCATGCCGACCGCGGTCAATGCGGCCTGGTCGTCTTCCTGGGCTCCGAGATGGCATTGTCCGACGACACGTTGTGCGAGATCCACGCGCGCTCCTTCGCGCTGTTCGCGGCGGTCGCCCGCATCCGCCCCACCGACAGCGGCCGGATGCGCTCGATCTCCAAGCGCGAGCTCGAATGCCTGAAGCTGACCGCCAACGGCAACACCAGCGAAGAGATCGCCAAGCTTCTCAAGCTCTCGGTGCACACCGCCAACCAGTACCTCACCCAGTCGACGCAGAAGCTCAACGCGGTCAACCGCAACCAGGCGGTCGCCAAGGCGTTGCGGCTCGGCCTGATCGAGTGATGTCACGCATGCAGCGCTAAAGGTGACGCGGCGAGCTCGGCTCGCCACAATCAAATCATCAGGGAAATGCCAGCGGCTCGGTCCTGCGGATGCGGGCCTCCTCTACGGCGCCCTCGAGCAAGGCAGTGTTGTGCTCAGGCGTCTCGCCGGGCTTCTCGAACGACACGTAGTTGACCACCACGGAAGGCCCGCGCTCGGTCAGCGTCAATTGGAAATAGACCGTCACGCCGCGCGGCCGCAGCTCGAGATCGAGCACGATACGCGGACTGCCGCTCCAGTCGACATGCGCCTCGCCGCCATGGCCGAGCCGCAGCGTGCCCGGCCGGAAGTAAAGCTCGGCGGCCGAGTCCACCAGGTCCGACAGGCAGGCGAAATGCTCGAGCCGGATGAAGGCGATATAGTCGGCAACGTCGATGAGCCTCAACTCGCCCACAACAGGCTCGATGGCGCTGGCGACGATCAGCTCGCGGGAATTGGCGTGTGGTTGCCGGTCCATGGATTAGCGGCGTCCGTTCATTGGGTTGCCTTGCGGGCGGACTTCTTCGAGTAGACGATCCGCACCAATTCGGCGACCGCCTGGTAGAATTGCGACGGGATCACGCTATCAACCGAAACTTGCTTGTACATGGAGCGTGCGAGCGCCACGTCCTCGAAGATCGGGATGTTGTTCTCCCTGGCGATCTCGCGGATCTTGAGCGCCACCAGATCCTGCCCCTTGGCGAGCACGATGGGAGCGGAATCCTCCCCGCGCACATATTTCAGCGCGATCGAAAAGTGCGTCGGGTTGGCGATCACCAGCGTCGCGCGCGGCACCGCCGTCATCATGCGTTTGCGCGCCCGGTCGCGCGCCAGCGAACGCAGTCGTGACTTGACGATCGGATCGCCTTCCGACTGCTTCAGCTCGTCCTTGACTTCCTGCTTGGTCATGCGCAGGTCGCGCCGCCAGTGGAAACGCGACCAGACGATGTCGACCACCGCGATCAGGCCCATGACGAAAACGATCGCCGCCAATATGTCGACGAAGATGCCGCGGATAACCATGCCGAAGGACATCGGGTTGGTGATCATGCCGGCAAGCAGCTTGCGATGATCTTGCGAGAGCGTGAAGCTCAGCACCGCGATGGCAAAGCCAAGCTTGGCCAGCGACTTCAGGAATTCGACCCATCCCTGCACGCCGAACATCCGGCTCCAGCCCTTGGCGATCGAGATGCGCGACAGCTGCGGCCTGATCCGCTCGCCGACGATCTGCGGCAGGTTCTGGAACACCGAGGCGCCGATGCCGGCAACCGTCAGGAGCACCAGCAGGCTGACCACGGCGCGGCCGATCTCGGTCATCACCTGCCGGTAGAGCGAGATGACGTCGGTCTCGGTGTCCATCGGCCAGGCTTCCGGCTTTTCCAGGAATGTGGACAGGAACATGCCGAGATCGACGATCGCGTCCTTGGCGTAGAAGACCGCGAAAACCAGGATGGCGAGAAAGGACGCAAAGATCGCGGTCTCGCGCGAATGGGGCAGCTTGCCCTGTTCGATCGTGTCGCGGATCTTCTTTTCTGTGGCTTCCTCGGTTTTGGAGTCCTTGTCGACCGCTTCAGCCATGACGCTCTGACCGGGTTACTATCGTCAGGCGGCTTCGGCGGCAGTGGCGGTCTGCATCGAGGGCAGCTCGAAAGCACCTTCGCGCGACAGCCGGATCGCGGCGCTCGATATGCTCTTGCGGGCCGCCATGATGTCGGCAAGCGCAATGCCTTCCGATCCCTGTCCAAGCTCGGATTCGATCATGCGGCGCGAGCGCGCGCCGATCGCCGACAGTGCCGATTCGGCCAGTTCCGGCGACGCGCCGCGAAGCGCCAGCGTGACGAGTTCGGTCGACAGCCCATCGAACAGGAGGACACGGGCCTTCTGTGGCAGCAGCGGCAGATCGTCGAAGGCGAACAGCCGCGACTTGACGCCGGCGAGATCGGGCGTGCCGGCCTGCTCCAGGTCCTGCATCAGGTCGTCCAGTTCCGGCTTCGCCATCTCGTTGAGCATGCTGGCGACGCGTTCCTGCCCGGCCGTGGTGTCCCTGCTGGCCTTCTGCGACAGCACGCTCACGCGCAGCTGGTTCTCGACGATCCGGGAAGCCGCATCCGGGATGTTGGCCATCGTCACAATGCGCTTGATGATCTGGCTGCGCATCGGTTTTTCCATGGTGAGCAGAACATTGGCGGCAGCCTGGGGCGCCAGCTTCGAAAGCACCATCGCGGACGTCTGCGGATGCTCGCCGGAAAGGAAGGCGCCCAGCCGTGCCGGTTCGAGCTTTTCGAGGTCCGGCCAGATCGGCGCGGGCCCTTCCGCGACCGGCTCGAACTTCCTCTCGCCCATGATGGCGCTCATCTCTTCGGGCGACAGCGATTCGTTGAGGATCGTATCCATGCGGTCGGCCGAATCGAGCAGGCCCGCGCCCTCGGTGAACTCGGCCTCGAACTCGGCGACGATGCGCTCCAGATCGGCCTGCGGGATGGTGCGTAAGAGACGCGCGCCCTCGATCAGCGCCTTCAGCTCATCCTGCTTGAAGAATTTGAGCAGCCGGCTGGCCGCGGGCTTGCCCATGGCCACCAGTATGGCCGCCGCCTTTTGCGGACCTGTGAGCGCCAATGCCGTCGTCATGCGTGTTGCCCTCGCTGCCGATTGGTCCGCCCGCCGACCATGCTCACGCCCTCTTCGTCGCGGCGATGATCTCGGTGAGCCTGATGCCGAAGCGCGTCGGATCGCTCTCCAGCACCGTGATCTCGCCGCGCGCTATCTTGCGGCCGTTGACGACCACGTCGACCGGCTCGCCGATACGGCGGTTGAGCGCGACCGTGGAGCCTTTCTGCAGCGCCATCAGCTCCGAGACCGGCATCTCGGTGCTGCCGAGGATGATCTGCACGTCGACCGGAATGGTCATGATGATCGACGAATTGGCCCCCGACCGAAGCGCGGCATCTGGACGGCCCTCCTCTTCACGGAGCACGCCACGCAGTTCTTCGATAGCGCGATCCAGCTGCTCGTTGGGTTGGCCGGTTTCCGTTTCGGCCTCGGCTTCCACATTTGTCGCTGCCATACTTCGTCTCCATAAATCCCGGGCCTGGCGTCAGCCCGGCATCAGTCCGTCGATGAAATCCTGCCCGGCATCATGCGGATGGCTGATGCGGACCGTGTAGTTCTGTCCGAGCTTGCCGAACTCGCAGACAAACAATGTCTTGTCGCGGGCGCTGAGCCTGGCGTTGAGCTGCGCTTTCTCCTCGAACTCGATCACTTGGCCGGGCGCAAACGCGGCAAGGTCGCCGAGCGTCAGCCTGGCGAGCGGCATGGTCGCCTCGAGCCGGACGGTCGAGCGCATCACCTCTTCGGAGAAGCGGGCCCGCCAGTCGAACTCCGTGGCCTCGCCATCTTTGCCCGCGGCGGCTGCGCCGTCGCGCGAGATAAGCAGCAGGCGCTGCGGGATCATCACCGTGAGCGTGCCGCTGTCGGACGGCGTGGAAAGGCCAAAGACGATGCGCACGGCAGCGCCGTCGCGCAGCACGCGCCGCCTCGCCTCGTTGCCGGCCATGGCCCTCGGCACCGGCAGGCGCAGGTCGAGCGAGCGTTTGCCGGATCCGTTGAGCGCCGTCGCGACCTCCTGGAAGACGGTCGTCGCGACATCGGCTTCGATCTGCGACAGGTCGCGCTCGATCGGCGCGACCGGCTGGTCGGGATCGCCGCCGAACAGCGCGCTCACCATGACGGCGACCGCCTGTGCATCCATCACCAGCGTCATGGCGTCAGCCGAGGAAGGCGAGGAAACGATGGTCAGCGCGAAGGCATCGCCGGCGCGCGAACGCGCTTCGGGAACGCGGCCGACCTCTACCGCCTGCAGGTCGACGGTCACCGGCGCGCCGAGCTCGCCGGTAAGCGCCTTTTGCAGCACCGGCAGCGCCCGCTCGGCCATGCTGCGGCCGGCGCCGATCACCTGCGCCGCCTCGCCGCTGTCGCCGACAAGCCGCTCGATGATCAAGGCCCGCGTTTCTGACGGACTGGCCGGACTGGTCATGGCGGCAGGCGGCCCTGTCTCGGATGCTGCATGCTCAGGCCGCCTTCTTCTCGGCGGAGCCGGCGTTCATGGTGCTCTGCTCGACGGCATCGATCGTCGGACGCTCATAGGAGGAGATCGTCTTGCGGCCGAATTCGATCGCCACCTGCGGCAGGGCGCCGTTCATATACGCAAGCAGCGTCTGCTTGACGATGATGTAGAGGCGGTTCTTCTTTTCGCGCACCGTCTTGATCTTGGTCGCGACCGGACCGACCACCGCATAGGACAGGAAGATGCCGAGGAAGGTTCCGACGAGTGCGGCGCCAATCAGGCCGCCGAGGATTTCCGGCGACTGGTCCAGCGCGCCCATCGCCTTCACCACGCCGAGCACGGCGGCCACGATGCCCAGCGCCGGCAGGCCGTCGCCGACCGCCACCATCGCGTGGTAAGCCTTCAGCTTGTCGCTGCGGATCGTCTGGATCTCTTCATCCATCAGCGCCTCGATCTCGTGCGAGCGGGCATTGCCGATGATGATGATGCGGCAATAGTCGCAGATGAAATGCGTCAGGTCGTGGTTCTTCAGCACGGTCGGGAAGGCCTGGAAGATCGCCGACTCTTCCGGATTGTCGATATGCGCCTCGACCTCGCTGCGCGACTTCGAGCGCAGTTCGCGCATCAGGCTGTGCAGGACGCCGAGCGTCTCGAGATAATCGCGCTCCTTCGGCACCGCCTGCTTGAAGGCTTCGAGAATGCCCTTGCCGGTGTCCTTGACCGTCTTCATCGGATTGGCGACCAGGAAAGTGCCGAGCGCCGCGCCGCAGATGACCACCGCTTCCCAGGGCTGCAGCAGCACGTGCAGATGGCCACCCATGGCCATGAAGCCGCCGAGAACGCAGCCGAGCGTCACCACAAGTCCGATCAGAATGCCCACGACAGGTCCTTCCGCATGTCACGTCGTGGATCAGGGATAGTCCCCGTGCCTTGTGTGAGGCTTGAATCGAGGGTAGCGGACGCGATTCAGCTTCGCGCAAGGAAGTGACGTTATTGTCCAGGGATAGCTTCGGCCGGAGGCATGTCCTTGCTCAATACCTACACCAGCTATCAGTTGATTGCCAAAGACATCAGCAAGTCGATCGACCGGATTGAGAAACAGCCGATGGTCGATCGCGATACCCAGTATTATCTGGCCAACATCACCAAGGTGAAATCGATCGACGATTTCGTCAACAATGACCGCCTGTTCAAATATGCCATGAAAGCCTATGGGCTGGAGAACATGGACTACGCCAAGGCCTTCATGGTCAAGGCGCTGAAGGAAGGCGTTTCCGACCCCGACAGTTTCGCCTACAAGCTGACCGACAAGCGCTACGCCCAGTTCGTCAAGGCTTTCAATTTCGCGGCGGATGGCGCCGATGCGACCGTCTACAACCCAGCGCAGCAGCTGGTGACGAAGAACTACGCCATCCAGGCCGAGATCGCCGGCCTCGACCCGAATTCGGACTATGTGAAGGGCGAGACGACCTACTATCTCGCCAACATCACCAAGGTGAAATCGGTCGACGATCTGATGTCGAACAACCGGCTCTACACCTACGCGCTTGCCGCGTACGGCCTGGATTCGGCGACAGAGGACAAGGACCTGATCAAGTCGGTCCTGCAAGGCGGCGTGCGCGATCCCGAAAGCGTCGCCAACAAGCAGACAAACAAGGCCTATGCCGGGCTCGCCTCGGCCTTCAACTTCGAGCAATACGGCGAAAACGCCACCACCTATGTTCAGGCGCAGCAGCCGACCGTCGACATGTACATGCGCCAGACGCTGGAGGAGGATGCCGGCAAGACCAACGAGGGCGTGCGGCTGGCGCTCTATTTCCAGCGCAAGGCGCCCGATATCACCAGCTGGTACGACGTGCTGGCCGACACCGCTTTGGCCAGCGTGGTGCGCACCGCGCTCGGCCTGCCCGATTCCTTTGCCACGGCCGACATCGATAAGCAGGCGCAGTTGTTCGGGCAGAAGCTCGACATCAAGGACTTCACCGACCCCGACAAGCTCGGCAAGTTCCTGACCCGCTTCACCAGCATGTACGAGATCGCTCACCCGACCTCGACGGCAGTGACGTCGGTCAGCGTGCTTTTCGCGCAGCCGACCACAGTCGGCATCTCCACCGATCTGATGATGGCCATGCAGCAATTGAAGTTCTGAGACGATCATGCAGGACAGTCTTTACGTCGCCCTTTCCTCTCAGATCGCGCTCGAGCGCCGTCTCGACACCATCGCCGACAATGTCGCCAATGCCTCGACCATCGGCTTTCGTGCCACCGGCGTGAAGTTCGAGGACGTCGTGTCCGGCACGGGGCCGAGGTCGGTTTCCTTCGCCTCCTCCGGCAATACCTATCTTTCCGGCGCGCATGGCGCGCTGACCGAAACCGGCAACCCGTTCGACTTCGCCGTCCAGGGCGATGCCTGGTTCGCCATCGACACGCCCGCCGGCACCGTGATGACGCGCGACGGCCGTTTCTCCATGAACGAGAACGGCGAACTGATGTCGATCGAAGGCTATCCGGTGCTGGACAGCGGCGGCGCTCCGATCCAGCTCGATCCGCGCAACGGCCCGCCCAAGGCAGGCGCCGACGGCTCGCTCAGGCAGAATGACCAGTTGGTCGGCGCCATCGGCCTCTACAATTTCGATCCCGGAGAGAATTTCGTCCGCTATGGCAATTCAGGCATCGTTCCGGCGCGCACGCCCGAACCCGTCACCGATCGCTCCGACATCGGCATCGCGCAAGGATTTCTGGAAGAGTCGAACGTCAACCCGGTGCTGGAGATGACCCGGCTGATCCAGGTGCAGCGTGCTTTCGAGAACACGGCGGCGCTGATGCGGCAGACCGATTCCTCGACCGAGGACGCGATCAAGACGCTCGGCTCGAAGTAACGGCATGACGACCGGCCCGTCCCTGTTGCGCGCTTCCGAGAGCCCTGCCGATTCCGGAAGGACGGACCGGCTGGCCGCGCTCGAACGCGTCTGGCGGCGGTTCGACGATCCGCAGGCGCTGCTTGCGCGCGGCGGCCGTGTCGCCGAGATATCGCCCACGCATTACAAGGTCCGCGGCCTGTCCGGGATCGCCAGGCTGGGCGACATCGTGGAGCAGCGCGGCAAGGCCGGCGCGCGACGCGGCGAGATCGTCAAGATCGGCAGCGACGAGGTCGTGATCGCGCCTTTCGAGCGCAGCGCCGATGCCGGTATCGGCGACGCCGTCTTTCGCCGCGGCCCGCTCGCGGTCACGCCGCATGTCTCCTGGCGCGGGCGCGCCGTCGACGCCTTGACCCGTCCCATTGACGGCGGTCCTCCGCTGATCCGGTCGAATGCCACCGATGTGATGCATGGCGCGACGCCGGGCGCCTTGTCGCGCCAGCGCGTCGGCACCGGCTTCCTCACCGGCGTCAGGGTGATCGACATCTTTACCCCGCTCTGCTTCGGCCAGCGGCTCGGCATCTTCGCCGGTTCCGGCGTCGGCAAGTCGACGCTGCTTGCCATGCTCGCCGGCGCCGAAGCCTTCGATACGGTGGTCGTGGCGCTGATCGGCGAGCGCGGCCGCGAGGTGCGCGAGTTCCTCGAGGATACGATCGGCGCCGAGAGCATGGCCAAGACCGTCGCCGTCGTCGCCACCAGCGACGAAAGCGCCATGATGCGGCGCCGCGCGCCCGACACCGCCATGTGCGTGGCCGAGCATTTCCGCGACCAGGGCCATCGCGTGCTCCTGGTGCTGGATTCCATTACCCGCTTCGCGCATGCGCTGCGCGAGGTTGCGACAGGAACCGGCGAGCCGCCGGTCGCGCGCGGCTATCCGGCCTCGGTCTTCACCGACCTGCCGAAGCTGCTCGAACGCGCCGGCCCTGGCGCCGAGGGAAAAGGCTCGATCACCGCCATCATTTCCGTGCTGGTCGACGGCGACGACCACAACGATCCGGTCGCCGATTCGGTGCGCGGCATCCTCGACGGCCATGTCGTGCTCGACCGCGCCCTGGCCGAGCAGGGCCGCTATCCGCCGGTCAATCCGCTGTCGTCCATCTCGCGCCTTGCCGACAAGGCCTGGAGCCCGGAACAGCGCGTGCTGGTGACAAGGCTGAAATCGATGATCGCGCGCTTCGAGGACACGCGCGACATCCGTCTTTTGGGCGCTTACCAAAGCGGCGCCGATGCCGAGCTCGACAACGCGGTGCGCCAGGTGCCGCTGATCTACGATGCGCTCACGCAATCGCCGAGGGACCGCACGTCGGTCGATCCGTTTGCCGACCTCGCCCGCCATCTCAAGGGGAAGCTGAATGGCGATCAAGGAGACTGAGCTCCAATATACCGAGCGCATGCTGCGCGACATGCTCGCCGAGGCCGAGGCGGCGGAGCGGGCCGAGGCCGACAAAGCGAGGATTGCCAAGGATCAAGCCGCGCGCGCCAGGACGGAGAAGGCGGCGGCACTGCTGACCAGAGCTGACAGGCCGCATCCTTCGAGGGTGCCCATCGCCAAGGGAGCCGATGCGGCACAGGCCAGCCGCGATTCATTGATCGACGGGCTTTTCCCGCGCGCCGAATGGCCGGAGCCGCCGAAAGCTCAGTTCCCGCGCCTTGCCGACAGGAGCGCCGACCGACGAAGCGATTTCGTCATCGCCGCGCTGGGCATCACGCTCGGCCTGATCTGCGCGTTGTTTCCCTGGTACATCTTCTTCAATCAGGAGCAGTTCGGCGTCCAGGCCATCAAGTTCGGCGGCAGCGGCAGCAATTCCGGACGCGAGGGCGGCGGCGTTGTGGCTCAACGCAGCGGGCCGCTGACGGCCAAGGACGTTCCCAATCCCGATATCGATCTCTTTGCCACCGGAACGGTTGAGGATGACCCCGCCCCGCCGCCCGCCGACCAACCTTTCCCGGCCGCCGCTTCCGAATTCAAGATGGTGCATGTCGCCAACGGCCGCGCCATGATCGAGGACGATACGGGTCTGTGGGTCGTTCAGCGCGGCTCCGTTCTGCCGGATTCGAGCCGCGTCGCCTCCATCGAGCAGCGCGGCGGCAAGTGGGTGATCGTCACCAGCACGGACAAGGTGATCCCGCTCTCGAAGTAACGGAGCCGGGCCGTACAGCCCCGCCCCCGCGCAAGGTCCGCGCAAGACTGGCCGCCTAGTCTTGTGCGTACTTGTCCGGGAGATTCCCATGGAACCCGTAAATCTTTTCGATCTTGCCACGCGGCAGTCGCAATGGCTGGCCGTGCGCCAGTCGGCGATTGCTTCCAACATCGCCAATGCCAACACGCCGGGCTATACGGCCAATGATGTCGAGCCGTTCGAAAAGGTCCTCGACCGCACCGCGGTGACGCTGGCTGCCACGCAGACGGGCCATCTTGGTGCCGAAACCACCAATGCCGGTTTCAACGTCAAGCCGGAGGACCCTGACGGCGCGATCATGCCGTCGAAGAACACCGTCGTTCTCGAGCAGGAGCTGATGAAGGCCGGCGAGGTCCGCCGCTCCTTCGAGCTCAACACGGCGATCGTGAAGGCCTTCCATTCGATGATGACGATGGTGGTGAAGAGCTGACCATGGACGCCCTCACCGCAGCCCTCAAAGTCGCGGCATCCGGTCTCGGCGCCCAGTCGGAGCGCCTGCGCGTGGTCTCGGAAAACCTCGCCAACGCCCAGTCGACGGGCAGCACGCCCGGCGCCGATCCTTATCGCCGCAAGACGATCACCTTCCAGTCCGAGGTCGACCGCGCGACCGGCGGTTCGCTGGTGGAAGTCAGCGCCATCAATCGCGATCCCTCGGACTTTCCGATCGAATTCCAGCCCGGCAACGAAGCCGCCGACGCCAAAGGGTACGTCAAGATGCCCAACGTCAACACATTGGTCGAAATGGCCGACATGAGCGAGGCGAACCGCTCCTATGAAGCCAACCTGCAGGTCATCAAGCAGGCTCGCGATCTGATTTCCATGACCATCGACCTGATGAGGAACCAGTAATGATCGGCGGTATCGGGGCAATACAATTCAAGACGGCGGTTGACGGCGCGGAGTCGGCGTCACCAAACCTTTTGCAGGGCGGCGTCGGGACGCAGGCCAGCGAAAGCGTCGGCAGCAGCTTCGCCGACGTCCTCAGCCAGGCCGCGACGAAGACCGTCAACACGCTGCAGGGTGCCGAGCAGATGTCGATACAGGCGCTCAAGGGCGACGCCGACACCCGTCAGGTTGTCGATGCGGTGCTGAGCGCCCAGCAGGCGCTGCAGACGACCATCGCAATCCGCGACAAGGTCGTCTCGGCTTACCTCGAAATCAGTCGCATGAGTATCTAGGAACCGCGTCATGAAAGCACTCGCCATCGCCGCGACCGGCATGAACGCCCAGCAGACCAACCTGGAAGTCATCGCCAACAACATCGCCAACATCAACACCACCGGCTACAAAAGGGCGCGGGCCGAATTCTCCGACCTGCTCTACCAGGTCGACCGCACGCAAGGCGTGCCCAACCGCTCCAACACCTCGCTGGTGCCGGAAGGCGTTTCGATCGGCCTTGGTGTCAAGACGACGGCGGTGCGCAACGTCCACACGCAGGGCGAGCTGGCCAGCACCGGCAACAGCTTCGACCTGGCGTTGACCGGTAGGGGCTGGTTCCAGATCCAGGGCGCCGACGGCGGCACGCTCTACTCGCGCGCCGGCTCCTTCAACACCAATGCCACCGGGCAGTTGGTGACCGTCGACGGCGCCGAGGTCATTCCGGCCATCACCGTGCCGACCGATACCATCGAGGTTATCGTCAACAAGACCGGCCAGGTCTTTGCCCGTTTGGACGGCCAGACCAACCTCCAGCTTCTCGGACAGCTCCAGATCGCCAATTTCGCCAACGAAGCGGGCCTGGCCCCGCTGGGCGACAACCTCTTCCAGGAAACGGCCGCCTCGGGCCCGGCCAATGTCGGCGTTCCAGGGGATCCCGGCTTCGCCACGATCCAGCAGGGTTACCTGGAATCCTCCAACGTCGATCCGGTCAAGGAAATCACCGAGTTGATCTCAGCGCAGCGCGCCTATGAAATGAACTCCAAGGTCATCCAGGCCGCCGACGACATGGCCTCGGTTGTCTCCAAGAACATCAGGTAACGGGTGATGGCCGGGCCGATCTCCTTCGCACTCCGACGGGCCGTGCTGGCCACCGCCCTGTTGGCCGCCGGCACGCCGGCTATCGCGCAGGACGCCACCGGCCAGTCGGCGAACCAGATAGCCGCCGGCCAGCCCGCCGGCGAAGCCGTGCTGATCCCCAACCGGGTCATCTATCCCGGCGAGACCATCGAGGCCGCCTCGCTCAAACAGGTCACGCTCATCCCCGGCAAGCACAAGCCTGACGGCATGGCGACGCGCTCCGAGGAACTCCAGGGCAAGGTCGCCAAACGCACGCTTCTGCCCGGCCGCTATATCCCGGTCACCGCTATCCGCGAGGCCTGGCTGGTCGAGCAGGGCGCTTCCGTGCAGGTCTATTTCACCGCCGGCGCGCTCACCATTTCGGCCGCCGGCGTCACGCTCGAACCGGGTGCTGCCGGCGACCAGATCAAGATCCGCAACACCGACAGCGGCAAGATCATCTCCGGCACGGTAATGGCCGACGGCACCATCAAGGTCGGCGCTTCGTGATGCGCGCCTTCGTCGTTCTGATGAGCATGGCCATCGGCCTCCAGCCGGTGCTGGCGGACGGGCTGACGCCGAAGGCCAAGCGCGAGCTGGCGCAGAAAAATGGCGGCGTCTACGACGATCCGGAATATGATCCGGCCACGACCCAGCGCATGTTCCGCGTTTCCACCGGGCCAAGCACGCTGCCGCCCGGCCAGGTCGCCGCGCGCATCAAGGACATTGCCCAGCTGCAAAGCGCGCGCGACAACCAGCTCGTCGGCTACGGCCTGGTCATCGGCCTCGCGGGCACCGGCGACAGCCTGCGCAACTCGCCCTTCACCGAACAGTCGATCCGCGCCATGCTGGAGAATCTCGGCATCGCCACCGAAGGCGGCAGCGCGCGTGCCAAGAACGTGGCCGCCGTCATCGTCACCGCCAACATGCCGCCCTTCGTCCAGTCGGGCGCCCGCATCGACATCGACGTCTCCTCGATGGGCGACGCCACCTCGCTCGCCGGCGGCACGCTGGTGATGACGCCGCTGAAGGCCGCCGATGGCGAGATCTACGCCGTCGGGCAAGGCTCGGTGATCGTCGGCGGCTTCACCGCCCAGGGCCAGGCGGAGCAGTTGACGCAAGGCGTGCCGACCGCCGGCCGCGTGCCGAACGGTGCCATCGTCGAGCGCGCCGTGCCGGCCGAGTTCGACGATCAGGGCGTGTTGACGCTGCAATTGCGCAATCCCGACTTCTCGACCGCCATCCGCATCGCCGATGCCGTCAACGACTACACCTCGCAGCGCTTCGGCATGCGGGTCGCCGCCGAGCGCGATGCCCGAACCGTGCAGATCAGGCGACCGAAGAACATCTCCGCAGCTCGCTTCTATGCCGAGATCGAGAACCTCGTCGTCGAGTCGGATGCCCCTGCCCGCGTCGTCATAGACGAGCGCACCGGAACCATCGTCATCGGCAGCAATGTCAGGATCTCGCGCGTGGCGATCAGCCATGGCACACTCACCGTGCGCATCACCGAGGCGCCGCGGGTCGTCCAGCCTGAACCCTTCTCCAGGGGCGAGACCGCGGTGGCACCGTCCACGGCCATCGATGCGAGCCGGCCCAACGCGCGCGTCGCCGTGCTCGACGGCCCCGATCTCGAAACGCTTGTCTCCGGCCTCAACCGCCTCGGCGTGAAGCCCGACGGCATCATCGCCATCCTGCAAGGCATCAAGTCGGCCGGCGCCCTGCAGGCCGACCTGGTTCTCCAATAGGCACACCGATGATCGCGCTCCTCTCCTCGATACTGCATCGTCGCCCAAGGCTTCACTCCGCGAGCGGCCTCCTCGCCATTGGCGCGATCGTCGCGCTGGCGGGCGGCGCGGTCCGCGCGGATGAAGTGCGCCAGGTATTGCCTGGCGGTCAGGCGCCGGCTCAGCCGGCCCAGCTCACGCGCGAGACGGCATCGGCCCAACCGGTTGGACTTGCGGGCGGCAAAGCGCCTGACGAAAGCGAGATCCAGCGCTTCTGCTCCAACATCGCGGATGCCGCGCGCGACCGCCGCTACGCCCTGCAGGCGGAGCAGCTGAAGCAGCTGCAGGCCGGCATCGACGAGCGCATGAAAGCGCTGGAGGCAAAGAAAGCCGAATATGAAGAGTGGCTGAAGCGCCGCGAAGTTTTCCTGGCGCGCGCCGAGGACGGCGTCGTCAAGATCTATGCCGGCATGAAGCCGGACGCCGCCGCCGAACGGCTGGCGATGGTCAATGCCGAGCTCGCGGCGGCCATCCTGATGAAGCTCGATTCGCGCAAGGCCGGCGTCATCCTGAATGAAATGGACCAGAAGGCGGCGGCGACGCTCACCGGCATCATGGCCAGCGCGGCGCGAAGGGTTGATCCGTCATGAAGTTGAAATTGCTCGCCCTGATCGCCCTGGCCGGCCTGGCCGGCTGCGGCACCGATCCCAGGGAAATCAACAGGGAGCCCGCTTTGTCGCCGGTCGGTTCCGGCATCGGCGAGGGCGGCTCCGGTCCATACAGCTACCCTGAGCCGCCCGCTTCGCGGCCGAAGAAATTCTCGCTGTGGGACGATCGCCAGAGCCGGCTCTTCACCGATCCGCGCGCGCTGCGCGCCGGCGACATCCTGACCGTCAACATCAGGCTCAACGATCGGGCCAATTTCAAGAACCAGAACGATCGCAGCCGCACTGCCGCGCGCAAGCTCGGCTACGACGTCAATCTCGGCTGGGAAACGGCGAGCACCAGCGGCAAGGGTGACGCCGGCTTGAGCTCCAGCACCGAGACCAATGCCGACGGCGAGATCAAGCGCTCGGAAGATATCGCGCTCAATGTAGCGGCCGTGGTGACGGAGGTGCTGCCCAACGGCAATCTGATGATCAGGGGTTCGCAGGAGGTCCGCGTCAACTACGAGCTGCGGGTGCTCACCATCGCCGGCATGGTTCGTCCGTCCGACATCGGCGCGGAGAACACCATCCCCTACGAGCGCATCGCCGAGGCGCGCATCTCCTATGGCGGCCGCGGCCGTGTGAGCGAGGTCCAGCAGCCGGCCTATGGCCAGCAGGTGCTGGACCAGGTTCTTCCTTTCTAGGACCGGGAGAGCGCCGCCGTGGCCAATGTCGAGCAGGTCCAGCCCAAGAAGGGACCTTCCCTGGTGATCCAGCTCGCCATGCTGCTGGTCATGACAGGCGCGGCCATCGGCATGGGCTGGGTTTCCGGCGGCTATCTCAAGCAGGGTGAAACGCCGGCGCCGGTGCCCGCGGCGTCGGAGAATGCCGGCAAGGCGGAGAAGCCCGGCGAAGCCGGCAAGGCGGCCGCCGGGCCAACGCTGGCTCAGTTGGCGCCGATCACCACCAATCTCGCCTCGCCGTCGGACGTTTGGATCCGGCTGGAGGTATCGGTGCTCTATGATGCCCCGCAGCCGCCGGAAGTGACCGAGCAGATCCACCAGGATCTGCTTGCCTTCGTGCGCACGATCAAGCTGCATCAGATCGAAGGCGCCAGCGGCTACCAGCATCTCAAGGCCGATCTCGATGAGCGCGCGGCGCTGCGCAGCGGCGGCCACGTCAAACAGGTTCTCGTCAGGACGATGCTGCTCGAATGAGAAAGTTCCTCATAACCACGGCGCTCATCGCCATCACCACTTCCGTCGCCGCGGCCCAGCAGCTCGATCTTGGCGGCATCGGCAAGGCCGACGGCACGACCGTTGGCTACCTGATCCAGATGTTCGGCCTGCTGACCGTGCTTTCGGTGGCACCGGGCCTGCTCATCATGGTGACGAGTTTCACCCGCTTCGTCATCGCCTTCTCGATCCTGCGTGCCGGCATCGGCCTGCAGTCGACGCCGGCAAACCTGATCCTGATCTCGCTGTCGCTGTTCATGACCTTCTATGTCATGGCGCCGACCTTCGATCAGGCCTGGAACACCGGCGTCAAGCCGCTGATGGACAACCAGATCACCCAGGCCGAGGCGTTCGAGAAGATTTCCGGTCCGTTCCGCGATTTCATGCTGCACAATGTGCGCGACAAGGACTTCGACCTTTTCGCCGACCTCGCCCGCGAGCGCGGCCAGACCGTCTCGCGCGAGACCGTCGATCTGCGCATCCTGGTGCCGGCCTTCATGATCTCGGAAATCCGGCGCGGCTTCGAGATCGGCTTTCTCATTGTCCTGCCGTTCCTCGTCATCGACCTGATCGTCGCCACCGTGACCATGGCCATGGGCATGATGATGCTGCCGCCGACGGTGGTGTCGCTGCCGTTCAAGATCCTGTTCTTCGTTTTGATCGACGGCTGGAACCTTCTCGTCGGCAGCCTGGTGCGATCCTTCACCTGAAACCAGAGGCCGGCGCCGGATACGCGCTCGAATTTTAGGCAATATATTTTCGATTAACCCTGCGATTTAGCGCTTTGGTAGGGACTGGCCCGCATATTGCTCGCAGATGGCGGGTGATCGGGTTTCACAGATCATTGGCATGATGCCGCACCGTCATACCGGACATGCCGGTATGTCAAAAAAATCCGTGTAAAAATAGGGTACGAGTACCATGGCCAGTATCATGACCAACGCCTCGGCGTTGACCGCTCTGCAGAGCTTGAACGCCACCCAGAAAGCCCTCGACACCACGCAGTCCCGCATCTCGACGGGCTATCGCGTCTCCCAGGCTTCCGACAACGCCGCTTACTGGTCGATCGCCACCACGATGCGCTCCGACAACCAGGCCATGTCCACCGTTTCGGACGCGCTCGGCCTCGGCGCCTCGAAGGTCGACACCGCCTACACCGGCATGGACAGCGCGATCAAGACCATCAACCAGATCCAGCAGAAGCTGACCGCATCCTACGGCCAGACCGACGCTTCCAAGGAAAAGACCCAGGTTGAAATCAAGGCTCTTCAGGACCAGCTGAAGGCCTATGCCGACGGCGCCACCTTCTCCGGCACCAACATGCTGTCGGTCAACAGCGGCGCCACCGCCACGGCTGCTGCCGACGTCAAGATCGTTTCGGCTTTCAACCGCAGCTCCACCGGCGTGGTTTCGATCTCGACGATCGACGTCAAGGTGGACAGCATCAAGCTGTATGAGGCCGGCACTGCGGCGGGCGTGTCGAAGGGCATCCTCGACGCCGACCGCGTCGGCGCGACCGGCGCTGTCACCGCTACCGCGCAGAACCCGACCCTGGGTGCGGCCGCTGCAGCGGGCGACACCTATTCGGTCGCGACTCTGAAGATCTTCTCCGGCACCACGGCTGCCAGCGATACCCAGATCGCGGACATGATGAAGGTCGTCGACGCCGCGCTGAAGGACATGACGACCGCCGCGACCAAGCTCGGCGCCGCCAAGAGCTCGATCGACCTGCAGAAGACCTTCACCTCGAGCCTGATGGACTCCATCGATCGCGGCGTCGGCCAGCTCGTCGATGCCGACATGAACAAGGAATCGACCCGCCTCCAGGCCCTGCAGGTTCAGCAGCAGCTCGGCGTCCAGGCGCTGTCGATCGCCAACGGCTCGTCGCAGTCGATCCTGTCGCTCTTCCGCGGCTGATCGCTCTATACTGACCGCGCTAAAGCATCGGGCCGCGCCAAAAGCGCGGCCCGATTTTTCATTGGAGCGGCTCGCCGTTTCACGGAAACGGTGAACCGCTCCATCTCTATTTGCTTTGAAGCAATTCCGGACGGAAAACCGTTTCACACTTTTCCTGGAATTGCTTTGCTCAAGGCTCGCGCAACCCTCGTTTCTTAACTTCTCCAAAGCCTATTTTTAACATGCCATTAACCATATCGCGCTAGGTATGGTTAACCAATGACTTAGATTGCCGTATCGGCCTATCCGGCACGATCGCGATCAATGGCAGGCCAAGCCCGGCCTGTGGCATGCCGGCTTTTGAGAAGGAGCGAGTTTCTTGGCGAGCATCATGACGAACGCTGCGGCGTTGACTGCACTTCAAAGCCTCAACGCCACCAACAAATCGCTCGAGCAGACGCAGGCTCGGATCTCGACCGGCTACAGGGTCTCCGAGGCCTCCGACAACGCCGCCTACTGGTCGATCGCCACCACCATGCGCTCCGATAACTCGGCGCTGTCGACCGTGCAGGATGCGCTCGGCCTCGGCGCCTCGAAGGTCGACACCGCCTATACCGGCATGAACAACGTCCTTTCGACGATCGGCCAGATCAAGACCAAGCTTTTGTCGGCCGTCGGCCAGTCGGCAGCCAACAAGGCAAAGACCCAAACCGAAATCACCTCGCTGCAGGCGCAGATGAAATCCTTCGCCGACGCCGCCACCTTCTCCGGCTCGAATTATCTTTCGGTGACATCCACGGAAGTGGCGGCCCCCAATGATGGCGTCCAGCAGGACGCCAAGATCGTCTCGTCCTTCAACCGCTCTTCGTCCGGCGCCATCTCGCTCGGCACCATCGACATCAATGTCGAGAGCACCAAACTGTTCGATTCCGGCCTCTCCACCGCCGTCAAGAACCAGGGCATTCTCGACCGCAAGACCTCGATCTATTCCACCGCCGCGGACCAGTCGGCGTATGACGCCGCCTATGCCACCGCGATCGCCGGCGGCGCCACCGACATCGCCGCCAACACCGCCGGCCAGGCCGCGGTGTCGGGCACGCCCGTCAAGATCGACAACGTCTCCGCCTTCAATCTCGACATCACCGCGGCTGGCGTGACCGACGACATCATCACGCAGATGGTGACCAAGATCGACAACGTCATGAGTCAGCTCACCGACGCCGCCACAGTGCTTGGCGCCGCCAAGAGCTCGATCGACCTGCAGAAGACCTTCACCCAGAGCCTGATGGACTCCATCGATCGTGGCGTCGGCCAGCTCGTCGATGCCGACATGAACAAGGAATCGACCCGCCTCCAGGCCCTGCAGGTCCAGCAGCAGCTCGGCATCCAGTCCCTGTCGATCGCCAACAGTTCCTCGCAGTCGATCCTGCAGCTGTTCAAGAACGGCTAAGCCAACCAACCCCGATCAACGAAAAAGGGCCGCGCTTCGGGCGCGGCCTTTTTCGTTGATCGGAAAAACCCGGCGGTTCGGTAGTTTTCTGGTTCCTCGGCAGCGCACCCTATCATCCTCGCACAAGCTTCACGGTCTAGTCTTCCGGCGGACAGTCGTGCTGGGAGCCGTTGAATCGTGCCGGAACAGATCCAGAGCATCATCGCGAATTTCAAGAGCTTCGGCGTGAGGCGTCTGGCGCTCATGGGTGGCATCGCGGTCCTGGTCATGGCCGTCATCGGCATCGCCTCCGTCTATCTCAATCGCCCGGCCTACGAGACGCTCTATGTCGGCCTCGAGCGTTCCGACGTGAACCAGATCGGCCTGGTGCTGGCCGATGCCGGCATCGGCTTCGATGTCGGCTCCGACGGAACCTCGGTGCTGGTGCCTGCCGGCACCACCGCGCAGGCGCGCATGTTGCTTGCCGAGAAAGGTCTGCCGACCAGCGCCAACGCCGGCTACGAGCTGTTCGACAATGTCGGCTCGCTCGGCCTCACCTCCTTCATGCAGCAGATCACCCGTGTGCGCGCGCTGGAAGGCGAGATCGCGCGCACGATCCAATCTATTTCCGGCGTCAAGGCCGCGCGCGTTCATATCGTCATGTCCGAGCGCGCCAATTTCCGACGCGACGAGCAGCAGCCTTCCGCTTCGGTGGTGATCCGCTACGCCGGCAATGATTCCGAGAAGAGCGCCATGTCGATCCGCCACCTGGTTGCGGCGGCGGTTCCCGGCCTCTCGGCCGACAAGGTCACTGTGCTCGATTCCAACGGCAATCTGCTGGCCGCCGGCGACGATCCTTCCAACACGAGCGCCGCGCGCACGCTGGGCGTCGAGCAGACGGTCGAGGCGCAGATCGGCGACAACATCCGCCGCGCGCTCACCCCTTATCTTGGCCCCGACAATTTCCGCGCCAGCGTCAAGGCCGACGTCAACACCGACAGCCGCCAGACCGAGGAAACGATCTTCGATCCGAACTCGCGCGTCGAGCGTTCGGTGCAGTCGGTGAAGACCAACGAGGCCAGTAACCAGAAGCAGGCCTCGACCCCCACCAGTGTCGAGCAGAACCTGCCCGAGACGCAGACCACCAGCACGGAGGGACCGCAATCCTCCTCGCAGAACGATCGCAAGGAAGAGATCACCAACTACGAGATCAACTCGAAGAAGATCGCCACCGTCTCCAACGGCTACACGGTCAACAAGATGTCGATCGCGGTCGTCGTCAACCAGGATCGGCTGAAGACTATCCTCGGCAAGGACGCCACGCCGGAGCAGATCGCCAAGCGCGTCGCCGATATCCAGAAGATGGTGGCCTCGGCGACCGGCTTCGACGACAAGCGCGGCGACGTAATCGATGTGTCGGCGGTCGAGTTCATCAACGGCCTCGACGGTGAGCCGATCGACCAGCCTGGCATCCTCGCCTCGATCGGCACCTATACCGGCACGCTCATCAATGCCGGCGCCTTCATTGTCGTCGTTTTCCTGGTTGCCTTCTTCGGCCTGAAGCCGATGGCCACTGCGCTGACGGCATCGGCAAAGCCCGCGGCCATTGCCGGCCCAAGCTTCGACGACGTGCAACGCTCGCTGCCGACGCCCGACGCGCCGGTTGCCGCGATCACCGCCGAGACCCCAGCCGGCCCCCTGCCCGGGGCGCGCGCCGGCGCAACCCCGCTCGATGATCTGCGCCAGAAGATCCGGCCGGCGCCGCAGGAGCGGCTTGCCCGCATGGTCGACCTCAATGAGGAGCGCACCGCGCAGATTCTGCGCAAATGGGCGGCCGCCCCGGAAGCCGTGGGTTAGGCCATGGTCTCGGCAGCCCTCTTCGATCTCCTGCCCGATTTCGGCTCGCGGGCCCCGCATGCCAGCCACGCAGCGACCCCGCGCGACGCCGGACATATGCCGGCGGCGCCGGCCGCACAGGCCCCGCAGGCCGATATCGGCGCGCTGATCGCCGAGGCGGTGGCCGACGCGGAGGCCACGCTCGAAGCACGCCTTGCGCTTGCCCATCAGGCCGCGCTCGACGCCGAGCGCCAGGCCAGCGACGATGCCGCGAGAGCCTTTCTGGAAAGCTTCGGCGGCGACCTCGGCGCCGCTGTCGCCACGCGCATCGAGGCCATGGAGCGGCGCGTTGCCGAGCTTACCGGCTCGACTGTTGCCCGCATCATCGGCGGCCTTCTCAGCGACGACCTGCAGGAACGTTCGCTGCAGGCCCTTTCACGCGCCATCGGCGCCGCGGTCGCCGACAACGAAGCCGTCCGCATCGGTGTTAGGGGACCGCTCTCGCTGTTCGAGCCCCTGAAGGCGGCGCTTGGATCCCGCGCCGCCAATCTCGATTTCGTCGAGGCGCCGGGCTTCGACCTGACCGTCAGCATCGACGAAACGGTGTTCGAGACGCGTATCGCCGAGTGGTCTGCGTCCTTGTCCGAGGTCCTGTCATGAGCGCCATCGACCATGCCGAGCCCCGGCACGAGATCATCATCGTCAAGCGCAATCACGACGGCCATGACGATGATCACCATGGTGGCGTGTGGAAGATCGCCTTCGCTGATTTCATGACGGCGATGATGTGCTTCTTCCTCGTCATGTGGCTGATCAACGCCGCCAACGAGCAGACCAAGGCGGCCGTCGCCAGCTACTTCAATCCGGTCGAGCTGATCGACCGCAATTCCAGCCGCAAGGGCCTCGAGGACCTCGGCGACGGCCCGAGCAAGGTCGGATTGACCGCGGACAATCCGCAGCAGGGCGCGACCAAGGCGGGCGAGGACGGCAAGGGCGGCGCCGGCTCGTCCGAACGCCGGCAGACCAAGACCGGCGCGCAGGATGCCCAGCTGTCCGACGAAAAGCTGTTTGCCGATCCCTATGCGGTGCTGGCGGAAATCGCCGCCGACACCGGGGTGCTGCAGAACGTCAGCACCAAGGGCGAAGGCGGCGCCCAGACGGCCGGCCCGGCGACCGGCGCTTCCGGTGGTGAATCCTATCGCGACCCCTTCGCGCCTGATTTCTGGTCGCAGCAGGTGGCGGCGCCAGGCGCCGAGGCCACGGCCGAACGCGCCAGGATCGAGGGCGACCCGGCCAAGCCCGGCGAGAAGGTCGCAACGGCCGCGGTGCCGAAGGTGAAGGCCGTTCCTGCGGCCCCTCCGCTGACGGCCGCGCCGCTGGAGCCGCTGGCAACCTCGGAAAAAACCGAAGCCAGGAGCGGGCAGAAAGCCGCGCAGGCCGAGGCCGAGAAGCCGTCGGGTGAAGGCAACAAGACCGAGAAAGCACAAGGTGGGAAAGCCGAGACCGACAAGCGCGAGGCCGCGTCCGGTAACGCCAAGGCCGAAGCGACGACGGCCGAAAAGACTGAACCCGATCAGACCGCCGACAAGGGCGACAAGGCGCCGAGCAAAGCCGCCCTCCAGCAGGCCGCGGACATCAAGAAGGAACTCGCCAAGGCATTCCTGCCGGGCGAAAAGCTCGCCGACGGCGTCTCGGTCGAGGCCACCGACAAGGGCGTCGTCATTTCGATCACCGATCAGCTCGATTTCGGCATGTTCGAGATCGGCTCGGCCATGCCGCGCCGCGAGCTGGTGCTGGCGATGGAAAAGATCGGCCACATCATCAACGAGAAGAAGGGCACCATCACCATCAGCGGCCACACCGACGCTCGACCGTTCCGCAGCGACACCTACGACAACTGGCGGCTGTCCACCGCGCGTGCCCATGCGGCCTACTACATGCTGGTGCGCGGCGGCGTCGACGAAAGCCGCATCACCGAGGTCGCGGGCTTCGCCGACCGGCAGCCCAAGATCGCCTCCGATCCTATGGCGGCCGCGAACCGCCGCATTGAAATCCTGATGGCGGCCGGCGGATGAAGGGCAGGAGCGTCATCGGCGGCGCGATCGCGCTGCTATTGCTTGCGGCGGGGTCGCCACCGGCGGCCTTGGCGCAGGACGCGCTGCAGCCTTATCAGCTGGTGCGTTCGCTGCAGCTGATCCAGGACCGCATTGCCGGCGGTGATCATGCCGCTCTGCCGATGCAGGCGAAGCTCCTCGAAATGATCGACGCCCGGATGCGCGATGCCAATGCCGAGGATTTCAAGGAGCCGAAGAATTTCCGCGCCTTGCTGGTCTACGGCATGAGCGGCGGCAATCCGGTGACGGTCGCGGCGGCGGCTTCGCGCGCGTCGGTCGACCCGCAAAGCCTCGCCATCGCCAAGGGCGTCGTCGCCTATCTGAACGGCCGGCCGGCCAATGCGATCGAAATGCTGAAGCCTATCGATCCGATGAGCGTGCCCCCGGACATCGGCGCCTTTCTGGCGCTGGTCCAGGGTTCGCTGCTTGCGGCCGATGATCCTGCCCAGGCGCTCGCCCTGCTGGACGAGGCGCGCCTGCTCAGCCCCGGCACGCTGGTCGAGGAGGCGGCGCTTCGCCGCTCCGTCGGCATCGCGGCCGCGCAGGGCGACGCGGCCCGCTTCGCGTTGGCCTCGACCCAGTATGTCGCGTCCTATCTCTACTCGCCTTACGCCAGCCAGTTCGCCGATGCCTTTGTTTCCGGCGTCATCACGCTGCATATGGCGATCAGCCAGGACAAGATCGCCGACATCACCTCGATGATGGATCCCGAGCGCGAGAAGGTGATCTATCTGCGCATCGCGCGCCGCGCCGCGATCGACGGGATGACGGAGCTCTCGGCTTTTGCCGCGGCCAAGGCGGAACTGGGCCGCAACGGCGGCAGCCAGGACGACCCGCGCAGCCAGCTCTATTCGAGCCTTTCCACCATGACATCGGCCAGCGTCGATGAAGTGCGTGCCAAGCTCGGCAAGATCGATCGCAGCAAGCTTTCGCAAAGCGACCGCGACCTGCTTGACGCCGCGCAGGCTGTGGCGGGCGAAGTGGTGGCGCCGGTAAAGACGCCTGCCAAGGCGGAAGCCGCGCCGGCCGCGGCGAAGGGAAACGAGGCGAACGCGGCAGCCGAGGCCTCTGCCGATCCGGCCAATGCGGATCTGCCTCCGGTGGAAGGAGCGATGCCCGACCAGCCAGCGGTCGCATCGAGCGATCCGCCGGTCGCGGCAAGCGATCCGCCGGTCGCGTTGGGCGATCCGCCGGTCGCGTTGGGCGATCCGGCGAAGGACACTCCACCCGCGGCTTCGCCGCCCTCTGCCCGGCCACCGGCGCGGACAACGGATGAAACGCCGGCCGCCGCTCCGATGCAAGCTGACGCCGCGCCGGTGGTTCAGGCCTCCGCGCCGACGGCCTCGAATGCGCAAGACCCCATCGACGCCGCGGTGGCCAGCACGCGCCGCCAGCTCGACCAGATCGACCAACTCCTCGGAGCAGCCCCCAAATGACCAGCGTCAACCAGACCCTGCCGGGCTTCGCTTCGACCCAGCCCCGGCAGCACACCGCCGGCGGCAAGGACAAGGATCAGGGTTTCGGCGAGATGGTGCACGGGACGGAAAAGCCCGATCGGCCGCAGGACAAGCACGCGACCGTATCGCCGGGCGCGCATCTGGCAAAGCGCTCGGCGGCCGACAACGGCAAGCAGGAGCCGGACCAGGATCCACAAGGGAAAACCGGCTCGCAGAAAGCCGCGGGAAAGTCCACGAGGACCACGGCCACCCGAGCCGATGAGGCGAAGCCGACGACCGGCAAAGGTGCCACGGCGCAAACTGACGATTCCACGCCGCTGCAGGACCGCTTGCCGTTGCTGATGGCGTTGAGCGACATGAAACACTTCGCGCAATCGTCGGGCGCGGGCGGGAAGGATTCCGCTGCCAATGGAGAAGGCGCCGGCGAGCACGAAGGACTGGAGCTGCAACTGCGCATGGGCAAGCGCGCGACGGTCGGCAATTCCGCCGAGCCGCAGTCGCGATCCGCCCGTTCGATGGCGGCTGAAGCTTCCGGGCCTGACTTCGGGCAGAAGCCGGTGAAGGCGGACATGGCTCTCGACATGCCCGGCCGCGGCGAAACCAGAATCTTGCAGACGCAGGGGAATGAACCGCAGCCCGACAGCCCTGTGCCGCCGCAGGGCTGGCGGCCAGCTTCGACCTCCAAGGTCTCCCAACAATCGCAGCCAACCGCGCAGCAGACACCGGCCAAGCCATCTTCTTCCGCCACACGCGTGGAAGTCGTCAGCCAGCAGAGCTTCCCTGCGCCGGCGCAAAACCCGATCGGCCAGACGGCATCTGCGCTGGTTGAGGCGCTTGCCTCCGACAAAGGCGTTCAGCAGGCTTTCGCAAGCGCCTCGGCAGGCTCCCAGACGACCAATTCTGTTGCCGTTCCGACACACGTGCTCAAGATCGAGCTCCACCCTGCCGAGCTTGGGGCGGTCACTGCCAGCCTGCGGCTCTCGGGGGAGCAACTTTCGATTGAGATGAAGCCCGAGACGCACGAGGCATATCGCCGCCTCACCACCGACAGCGATGCCATCGTCAAGTCGATGCGCAGCCTCGGCTTCGACGTCGACAAGGTCACCGTCCTGCAACCTTCGATAGCAGCGCATGCGGCGAGCCGCGCCGACGCCAACAGCGCCATGCCGATGTCGACAGGCCGCGACCAGCCTTCGTTCCAGCCCGGGAACTCAGGCGGCAACGGCGCGGGCGGCGGCCGGCAACCGGGAAGGAACGACGGCAATGGCGCACAGGAATTCGCTCGCCCGGCTTCGCCTCTTCGCGAGCGCGCTGGCGACGATATGTATATCTAGCTTGGCGGCCGGCGGCGCGAGCGCCGCTACAAATCCCTGCGAGCCGGAGATCCTGCGCGCCGCAGATCGCTACGGCGTGCCGGCCGGCATACTCTATGCGGTCGGGCTGACAGAGACCGGAAAGAAAGGTAGCCTTCAGCCTAATGCTTTGAATATAGAGGGAAAAGCTGTGTTCCCGCGCAGCCGCGATGAAGCGCTAGCCGCCTTCCAGAATGCCCGCCGCGAAGGCAAGGTGCTGATCGACCTCGGCTGCATGCAGATCAACCAGCACTATCATGGCGACCATTTCCGCAGCGTCGACGACATGCTCGACCCGCATCAGAATGTCGACTACGCCGCACGCTTCCTGGCCGCCCTGCACGCCCGGCATATGACCTGGTCGATGGCCGTCGCCCGCTACCATGCCGGCCCCGACAACGACCCGGCGCAGAAGGTCTATGTCTGCCGCGTCATCGCCAACATGGTCGCCACCGGCTTCGGCAAATGGACGCCGAATGCCAGCGCATTCTGCAACCAATAGTTGCTCTCTCCTGAATGCCGATCGGCCCGCGCCGGCCTGTCGCCGGCGCCAATATTCATCGACCAAAAATGAGCGCGAATACACCTGCACAACCGCTTTTATTACGGCTCCCAAAAAAAACTCCCAAGAAAATAGCTACAAGAAATGATGGTTTTTCAGGATTCGCCGACCCGGCTACCCCTTTCCCCACGGGGCAAATGAATTGATTCGGAGGGCGGGCCGATGATCGTGATCGTTGACGAGCGAGAGCTCGTGACAGAGGGCTACTCTTCACTTTTCGATCGCGAGGGCGTGGCCACGGCCGGTTTCGCGCCAGGTGAATTCGGCGAGTGGGTGAGTTCCGCCGCCGACACCGATCTCAGATCCGTCAGGGCCTTTCTCATCGGCGACTGCCGCGAGGGCGCGGTATCGCCGCGCCAGATCCGCGACCGGACCGGCGCGCCGGTGATCGCGCTCAGCGAGCATCACTCGCTCGAACATACGTTGCGGCTGTTCGAGAGCGGTGTCGACGACGTCGTCCGCAAGCCAGTCCATATCCGCGAGATCCTTGCCCGCATCACCGCCATTCGCCGCCGCGGCTCCGAAGAGGCCGCCTACACCGAAGTCGGCTCGATGCGCATCTTCATGGATGGCCGCGATCCGGAGATCGACGGCGAGCCGCTGCCGCTGCCGCGGCGCGAGCGGCGCATCCTCGAATATCTGGCCAGCAACCGCGGCCGGCGCGTGACCAAGACGCAGGTCTTCAACGCCATCTACGGCATCTTCGACGAGGAGGTCGAGGAGAACGTGGTGGAGAGCCACATCTCGAAGCTGCGCAAGAAGCTGCGCGAGAAGCTCGGCCACGACCCGATCGATTCCAAGCGGTTCCTCGGCTACCGGCTGGTGTTTTGATGACCGCCCAAGGCACATCCCGCGCCAGCCTCGCGCAAGACATGAGGCATAGTTTTATGGCCTCCTACCCAGGCACTGCGGAGATCAATCGATGAGCCTCTACGGAATGATGCGGACCGGCGTTTCCGGTATGAACGCCCAGGCAAACCGCTTGTCCACGGTGGCCGACAACATCGCCAACTCCGATACCACCGGCTACAAGCGCTCTTCGGCCGAGTTCTCGTCACTGATCATGCCCGGCACCGGCGGCGCCTATAATTCCGGCGGCGTGACGACGACGATCCGCTCGGCCATCAGCACGCAAGGCGTCATGACCTACACCACTTCGGTGTCGGATCTTGCCGTCAACGGCGATGGCTTCTTCGTCGTGCAGGATGCCAGCGGCACGCCCTATCTGACCCGCGCCGGCTCCTTCGTCCCGGATGCGCAGGGCCGGCTGGTCAATGCCGCGGGCTACCAGCTCATGGCCTACGACTACGCCAATGGCGATCCGGCCGCGACCGCCAACGGCTTCGAAGGCCTCGTGCCGGTGCAGATCTCCGATCAGGAAATGACGGCGACGCCGAGCACGAGCGGAATATTCAGCGGCAACCTGCCGGCAGGCGCCACTCCGGTCGCGGCCGGCAGCCTGCCCTCCACCAACAGCGCGACTGCCCAATACACGTCGAAAACCTCGCTGGTCGCCTACGACAATCTCGGCAACAAGAAGCTGCTCGACGTCTACTTCACCAACACCGGCGCCGGCACCTGGCAGGTCGCTGTCTTCGACCAGTCGAAGGCAACGCCGGGCACCTCCTTCCCCTATACGGGCGGCGCGCTGGGTACGGCCAACCTCACCTTCGACACCACCACCGGCAAGCTCACCGGCGCAACCACGGGCGTGTCCTTCACCGTTCCGGGCGGCCAGAGCCTCAACCTCGATCTCTCCAAGCTGACCCAGCTCGGCACCGGCTTCACCGTCGCCGACGCCAAGGTCAACGGCAACGCGCCGAGCTCCATCCAGAAGGTCCAGATCGGCCAGGACGGCATCATCTACGCGCAGTTCGCCGACGGCTCGACCAAGGCGCTTTACAAGATCCCGCTGGCCGACGTTCAGAGCCCAGACAACCTCACCGCCATGCCCGGCAACGTCTATGTGGAGAGCACCGATTCCGGCGCGGTCCATATCGGCTTTGCCAATGAGGGCAAGCTCGGCTCCATCGTCTCCGGCGCGCTTGAAAACTCAAATGTCGATATCGCCGAGGAACTGACCAACATGATTGCGGCGCAGCGCAGCTACACCGCCAATTCCAAGGTCTTCCAGACCGGCTCGGACCTGATGGACGTCCTCGTCAACCTGAAGAGATAAACGACGGGCGCCGTCCCGTGAAAGATCAGCATGTCGCTTTCCTCCGCACTAAGCATTGCCCAGTCGGCGCTTCTGGCCACGTCCAAGCAAACCAGCGTCGTATCGCGCAATGTGGCCGATGCGTCGAACCCGGACTACACCCGTCGCATCGCCGTGGTGACCAGCACGGCGCCCGGCGCCAGGGCGGTGGAAATCCAGCGTACCGCGAATGACCTTCTGTTCCGCCAGAACCTTTCGGCGCTGTCGGCATGGAGCGGCCAAAGCGCGCTTTACGACGGCATGGATCAGCTCGATCTGTCGGTCAACGGGGTCGACAATGCGTCGTCGCCCTCGACGGCAATCGCCAACCTGCAGAAAGCCCTGCAGCTCTACGCCACAACGCCGTCGAACCAGAACCTTGGCACCAGCGTCGTCGACGCCGCCAAGCAGGTGGTGAATTCGCTGAACAGCGGCACCAAGGCGATCCAGGATTTCCGCACCCAGGCGGACAGCCAGATCGCCACGGCCGTCAACGATCTCAACTCGCTGCTGAGCCAGTTCCAGGATGCCAACAGGGCCGTTATCTCGGGCACCCGCTCGGGCACGGACGTGTCCGACGCGCTCGACCAGCGCGACGCGCTTTTGAAGAAGATATCGGAATATGTCCCGGTCTCGACCTTCACGCGCGGCGACAACGACATGGTCATCACCACCAGGGACGGCTCGACGCTGTTCGAGACCGTGCCGCGTTCGGTGACCTTCACGCCATCGTCCGGCTATTCGGCCGGCACGCCCGGCAACACGGTCTACATCGACAACGTGCCGGTTTCCGCCGGCACCGGCGACAACACCACGGCCGATGGCAAGCTTGCGGGCCTGTTGAAGCTGCGCGACGGCGTCGCCTCGACCATGCAAAGCCAGCTCGACGAAATCGCGCGCGGCCTGATCACGGCATTTGCCGAGACCGCGCCGTCGCAACCCAATGCGACCGGCCTGTTCACATGGTCCGGCGCGCCGGCAATTCCGGCAGCGGGCACCCTGGTCGATGGCCTCGCCGGCTCGATCAGCGTCAACGCCGCCTTCGATCCGAGCGCCGGCGGCAACCCGGCGCTGTTGCGCGACGGCGGCGCCAACGGTGCGGCCTATGTCGTCAACACCGGCGGCGCATCCTATGCGGACCTTTTGATCAGCTACGGCAACAAGCTGGATCAGCCGATGGCCTTCGATACTTCCACCGGCATCGCCGTCAGTTCGGGCGTCTCCGACTACGCGGCCAATGCCATCGGCTGGTTCGAAGGCGTGCGCCAGCAGGCCTCGACCAATGCCGACAGCAAGCAGGCGCTGGCGGCACGCACGGCCGAGGCGCTGTCCAACGACACCGGGGTCAATGTCGACCAGGAGATGTCCCTGCTTCTCGACCTCGAGCACACCTATCAGGCATCCGCGCATATGATGAAGACGGTAGGCGACATGCTGGATTCCCTGTTGGCCGCGGTGGGATAATTCATGAAAGCGACAGGCGTTTCCTCAGCTGCCATTTCCAACGCGCTGCGCTACCAGCAGGCGAGGATGCAGGCCGACCTCGTCAAGGCGACGAAGGAATCACAGACCGGCACGGTCGCCGATATCGGCCTGGCGCTTGGCAGCCGCACGACCCAGGCCGTCACCTTCCAGCGCGATCTCGACCGGCTGAACGGCATTGTCGATTCCAACGCGCTCGTGACGGCGCGCCTGAAATCGACCCAGGATTCCCTCGGCCAGATCGCCAACAGCGCGCAGAGCTTCCTGTCGGCGCTGACCAGCGGCGTGTCGGGCGACTCTTCGACCAGCATCCTGCGGACCGCCGGCGCCTCGGCGCTGCAGCAGATGACCGGCATCCTGAACACCAGCGTCAACGGCGAATATCTGTTTGCCGGCACCAACACCGACGTCAAGCCGATCGACGACTTCAACGCCGCCGGCTCGCCGGCCAAGGCGGCGTTCGACGCCGCCTTTACCAGCTATTTCGGCTTTTCCCAGACAGCCCCGGCGGCAGCAAACATCACCGCCGCGCAGATGGACAACTTCATCACCACGCAGGTCGAGCCGCAATTCCTGGGCTCCGGCTGGCAGGCCAACTGGTCAAGCGCCACCGACGAGCAGATCACCAGCCGCATTTCGCTCAACGAGACCACCCAGACCTCGGTCAGCGCCAACGACCTAGGCATCCGCAAGCTCGCCATGGCGGCCGCCATGGTCAGCAGCCTGATGACCGGCAGCTTCAGCGAGGCCGCGCAGAACGCGGTCGTCAGCCGCGCGCAGGCGCTGGTAGGCGAAGCCATCGGCGGCATCACCCAAATACGGGCCGAAACCGGCATTGCGCAGCAGCGGGTGTCCGATGCCAGCGACCGCATGAAGACCCAGGTCGACCTCTTCGAGAAGCACATCGTTGATCTTGAAGGGGTCGATCCCGCGGAAGCGGCGACCCGCGTGGCCGACCTGACACAGCATATCGAGACATCCTTTGCCTTGACCGCGCGTCTGCAGCAGCTCAGCCTGCTCAACTATCTGACTTGAACACGTAAACCGGAACGCCAGAGCGCCGACGATGTATCAATTCTCCTACGCCGACATCCAGACCGACTCCGTCGCCGATGCCAAGGATCGGGAGCGGCAGTTGCTCACGCGCTCGATCGACATGCTGGCGGCGGCGGCCGCGGTCGGCACCGACTCCATGGAGGCGGTCGAGGCGCTGCACTTCACCAACCGCATCTGGACCACCTTCGTCGAGGATCTCGGCTCCAGTGACAACGCGCTCCCCAAGGAGCTGCGCGCCAACCTGATCTCCATCGGCTTGTGGCTGCTGCGCGAGACAGAGGACATCCGCCAGGGCCGCACCAACAATTTCGAAGGATTGATCGAGGTTTCTCAGATCATCCGAGACGGCATCCAATGACCAACACGCTGAAGATCTCGCTGAAGCCCAATGAGAAGATCTACATCAACGGCGCTGTCATCCGCGTCGACCGCAAGGTCACCATCGAGCTGATGAACGATGTGCAGTTCCTGCTCGAAAGCCATGTGATCCAGGCCGACCAGGCCTCGACGCCGCTCAGGCAGCTCTATTTCATCGTGCAGATCATGCTGATCAACCCGGCGGGCGCCGCGGAGGCTCGTGACATGTTCCGCCGCTCGCTGCCGATGCTGATCGCAAGCTTCGACAACCAGGACATCTGCAACAGCCTGAAGCAGATCGACCGCATGGTCGGTGAGGACGAGATCTACGAGGCGCTGAAGGCGATCCGCGCGCTCTATCCACTCGAGCGCAAGGCGCTCGAAGGCAATGACGACATTCCCGAGACGCCCCGCGCACTGGCTGTAGGAGCATAAGATGGCCGTCGACATGACGACAACGATCCCGGTTGGCGCCAACCAGGCCAGCCAGAAGACCTCGAAGACGGCGGTGGACTACCAGTCGTTCCTGAAGCTGTTGATCGCCGAGATGAAGAACCAGGATCCGACCAAGCCGATGGATTCGACGCAATATGTCGCACAGCTCGCCACCTTCTCCCAGGTCGAGCAGTCGGTCCAGACCAACACCAAGCTTGACCAGATCATGCAATCCTCGGCGCTCTCGCAGGCCGACGCGCTGATCGGCCGCTCGATCACCTCGGCCGACGGCAAGACGACCGGCACGGTGGCCTCGGTTACGCTCTCCAGCAACGGCCTGATCGCCGTGCTGCAGGATGGCACCAAGGTTCCGGTCGGCGCCGGCGTTTCGATCAAGCCGGCCAGCTAAAGCATGTCTCCCGAAAGTGGGAACCAGTTTCGGGATAAAGACATGCGTAAAACCAAAGACCTAAAGCGCATGGAGCGAATCCGAAAGATCGCGACGCGCTTTAGTCGGATCGCTGGGAGTGTGCCCGTATGAATGAGGCCGATGCCCTCGATATCGTCCAGTACGCGGTGTGGACGGTTCTCACCGCTTCCGCCCCCGTGGTGCTGGTGGCGATGGTGGTCGGCATCGGCATCGCGCTCATCCAGGCGCTGACTCAGATCCAGGAAATCACGCTGACCTTCGTGCCGAAGATCGTCGCCATCATGCTCGTGGTGGCGCTGACCGGCCCGTTCATCGGCAGCCAGATCTCGGCCTTTACCAACGTCATCTTCGAGCGCATCGAGCACGGCTTCTGACGCAAAGCGTTAAGCGAGCGTCAGGCGGCATTTTGCAGGCCGTAAGATCGCTTGCAGCGACTTTTGTTGCAGCTAGATTGCAAGTCGTTGTCTCACGCGATTTTCTGGAAGCGATGCATCAGGCAAGAACGGCCGGCGGGCCATGTGCGGAATAGCCGGCGTCTGGCGAAAGCGCGATCCGATCGGCAGCGGCGATCTTTCCGATGTGGCCCGCATGATGCGGGCATTGGCGCATCGCGGCCCCGACGACCACGGCAACTGGAACAACGCCCGGCTGGCGCTCGGGCATCGACGGCTGGCCATCATCGACCCCTCACCCGCCGCTGGCGAGCCGATGCTGACCGGACCCGGCGACGGCGTGCTGTGCTACAATGGCGAGGTCTATAATTTTCGCGCGCTGCGCAAGACGCTGGCGGCGGAAGGCCTGACATTCCGCACGGTATCCGACACCGAGGTGGTGCTTCAGGCCTTGCATCACTGGGGCCCGCAAAAGGCAGTGCCGCTGTTCGACGGCATGTTCTCCTTCGCCTATTTCGATGCCCGCGACGGCGCCTTGTGGCTTGCCCGTGACAGGCTGGGCATCAAGCCGCTGTCGGTCGCTGAAACCGGCGAGCGCTTGCTGTTCGCCTCCGAGGACAAGGCGATCCTTGCCTGCCATGACTTTGCGCGCCGTGTCGACACGCGCGAGCTGACATTGCGGCTGGCCTGGCAGAGCCGCGATTCGAGCTACAGCGTCTTCGACGGCATCGAGCGGCTGCCGCCGGCCGGCCTGTGGCGGATCACCGGGGATGGCATCGAGAAGCGCCGCTTCTGGCATGTCCTCGATGTAATCGAGACGGCGCGCATCGCCGGCGACAAGACATCCGACGCCGAACACATGGCGACGCTACAGAGACTGCTCGACGAAAGTGTCGAGCTGCACTGCATCGCCGATGCCAACCTTGCCACCGCCTGCAGCGGCGGCGTCGATTCCGGCCTGATCACCGCGCTCGCCAAGCGCTTCAGGCCGGAGCTGCACGGCTATGTCGTCGACCCGAAGCTCGGCCGCAGCGAGGCGCAGGACGCCGAGCGGACCGGCCGCCATGTTGGTGTCAGCCTGCGCAGGGTTCCTTTCGACAAGGACCGGTTCCTCGAGCTTTGGCCGCGCGCTGTCTGGCATCTCGAAACCGATGGCTGGCATGCCAGCCACGCCGCGCTGCTGGCACTGGCCGAGCAGTGCCGCGCCGACGGCGTCAAGGTGCTGCTCACCGGCGAGGGCTCCGATGAGCTTTTCGGCGGCTACAAATGGCAGGCATCGACCATGCGGCTCTGGCGCCACTCCTGGCTGCAGCGCCTGTTCCGCTCGAAGGCCAGATGCGACCGCAAATTCGCCGAACTACGCCGCGCACCGTTCCGCAACTCGATCGGCCGCGGCTCGCCCTCCGAGCGCAGCATGGCGCTCAGAGCCCTGTCGCCCGAGTTGAATTTCCTGCAGACGAAGCTGTTCGACAGGCTGGACGGCGTCACGCCCCTCGACGACCGCGCCTTCCTGGCAAGCTGCTTCTACGACCTCTACTCGCATCTGCAGGACCTGCTGCACAGGCATGACCGGCTGAGCATGGCGGCTTCCGTCGAGCTCAGGGTGCCGTTCCTCGAGAACCGGCTCATCGACTTCGCCCTTCACCTGCCGCGCCGGCAGAAATACCGCGACGGAACCGGCAAGTGGCTGCTGAAGAAAGTCGCCGAACACCATCTGCCGCGCGAAAACATTCGTGCGGCAAAGATCGGCTTCGACATGGCCGATGCTTTTTCGGCCGGCACGCAAGGGCTGCTGCGCGGCGGTCTGCTCCGCGACGCGATGAAATGGTCGTCCTCCGAAGTGGACGACCTGATCGACATGGCAAGGGGCCAGGAAACGTCGCGCCTGCGGCTCGTCGGCATGGAAATGCTGCTCAGGCTCTACATGCGCGGCGACACCACAGGCGACCTGACCGAGGCCCTGCACGTCGAGACGAGAGGCGAAAAATAGCCCGGGGTTGGTCCAGACCGGCGAGATGCTTGGTTTAAAGCTTCGCCGACGCATTTTCGCCTTTGCCATCCTGTTGTTGGGTCTCACTCTTTGGCGAGTCGCCGGCCTCTTCGGGCATGGCGAGCCTCAATAGCGGACGAAGGCCCAACCATGATCGACGACGAGCCGGAAAGCGAACGCGTCTCCGCGCTGGCGCCGTTCCGGCACGGCATCTTTCGCGCCGTCTGGTCGGCCAGCCTGGTGTCGAATTTCGGCGGCCTGATCCAGGGCGTGGGCGCCGCCTGGATGATGACCACGATCGCCACCTCGCCCTATCAGGTGGCGCTGGTCCAGGCCTCGACCACCTTGCCGATCATGCTGTTCGCGCTCGTCGCTGGCGCCATCGCCGACAGCTTCAACCGCCGCAAGGTGATGCTGGTGGCGCAGACCTTCATGCTGGTCGTCTCGGCGCTGCTGACCCTGTTCACTTGGCAAGGCTGGATGACGCCCTGGACGCTGCTTGCCTTCACCTTCCTGATCGACAGCGGCACGGCGCTGAACAGCCCGTCATGGCAGGCCTCGGTCGGCGACATGGTGCCGCGCGCCAAGGTGCCGGCGGCGGTCGCGCTCAATTCGCTGGGCTTCAACATCACCCGCAGCGTCGGTCCGGCGATTGGCGGCGTCATCGTCGCCGCCGCGGGCGCCGCTGCGGCCTTTGCCGCCAACGCCGTCAGCTATATCGGCCTGATCGTCGTCTTGTTCCGTTGGAAGCCGGCGCTGCCCGAGCAGACCTTGCCGCGCGAGTCGCTGGGCGCGGCAATGGGCGCCGGACTGCGCTATGTCGCCATGTCGCCCAACATCGCCAAGGTGCTGGTGCGCGGCTCGGCCTTCGGCTTCAGCGCCGGCGCGGTGCTGGCGCTGCTGCCGCTGGTGGCGCGCGACGTCGTCAAGGGCGATGCGCTGACCTACGGCATCATGCTCGGCGCCTTCGGCATCGGCGCGGTCGGCGGCGCGCTGATCAGCGTGCGGCTGCGGCAATTGCTGTCGAGCGAGGTGATGGTGCGCATGGCGTTTGCCGGCTTCGCGCTCTGCGCCTTCAACGCCGCCGTCAGCCACAATGCCTGGCAGACGTCGGCGGGCCTGCTCATCGGCGGCGCCTGCTGGGTGATCGCGCTCTCGCATTTCAACGTCACGGTGCAGATGTCGACGCCGCGCTGGGTGGTCGGCCGTGTGCTGTCGATCTACCAGACGGCGACCTTCGGCGGCATCGCGCTGGGCAGCTGGATCTGGGGCGTTGTCGCCGACGCGCATGGCGCCGAGATCGCGCTGATCGCGGCGGCGGTCGCCATGCTTGCCGGCGCGGCGATCGGCTTCGTCCTGCCATTGCCGAAGCAGACGGTGCTCAACCTCGATCCGCTCAACCGCTTCAAGGAGCCGATGCTTTCGCTCGACCTCAAGCCGCGCAGCGGCCCGATCGCCATCATGATAGAGTACATCATCCGCGAGGAGGACGTCCCGGAGTTCCTGGCAACCATGGCCGAGCGCGGCCGCATCCGCCGCCGTGACGGCGCGCGCAACTGGACGCTCGCGCGGGATCTCGAAAATCCCGGCATCTGGATCGAGCACTACCACACGCCGACCTGGGTCGAGTATATCCGCCACAACCGCCGCGCCACCCATGCCGATGCCGTGGTCGGCGAACGCCTCCGCGCGCTGCACAGCGGCGAGAACCCGCCGCGCGTGCGCCGCATGATCGAGCGCCCGACCACCGCGGGCACGACGCTTGTGTCGCCCAAGGGCCCGATCGATCACTGATCTCTCGGCCGATCAGTGGCCTGTGATGCTGTCGGCAAGGGCGGCCAGCCTTGAAGTGCGGCCGAGCCCGGCCGCCTCGCGCTCGTCGGCGACGCGGTAGAGCTGATACATCGAATGGACGCCCAGCCAGCGGAACGGCTCCGGCTCCCAGGGCCGCACCTTGCGGTTGACCCAGGGCAGCCGCGTGAGTTCGGTATCCCGGCCGAGCACCAAATCGGTCAGCGTGCGCCCCGATAGATTTGAACTCGACACGCCGAGCCCGACATAGCCGCCGGCCCAGCCTATGCGCGTCGCCGGGTCGAGCCCCACCGTCGTGCACCAGTCGCGCGGCACGCCGAGCACGCCGCACCAGGCGTGGTCGATGCGGCATGCGGCTGTCTGCGGCAGCAGTGTCGTCAGGATCGTATGCAACTGGTCGATCGTCGCCTGTTGCGTCTGGCCGTTGACGTCGGTGCGCGAGCCGTAGCGGTAGGGCACGCCGCGGCCACCCATGGTGATACGCCCCTCGCGCGTGCGCTGGGCGTAACAATAGGCATGCGCGGCATTGCCGAGAAGCTCATGGCCCTCCCACCCGATCTGGCGCCAGAGCTCTTCCGACAGCGGCTCGGTGACGATCTGCGCGCTGTTGAGCGCCAGCCAGGTGCGCTCCTCGCCCGGAATGCCGGCAGTGAACCCTTCCGTCGCGCGGATGATGGTTTCGGCCCGCACCGCGCCGCGATCCGTGGTCACAACACCTTTGGCGATCGCAGTCACCGTCGTCTTCTCATGGATGGAAACGCCGAGGCGCTCGACCGCCGCCGCCAGCCCGCGCACCAGCTTTGCCGGCTGCACGCGCGCCTGGCCGTGGATGACGAAGCCGCCCATGACATTTTTGATCTTGATGCGCGCCCGCGTCGCCTCGGCGTCAAGCAGCTCGATCCGTTCGGGATCGGCATCCCAGGAGCGGGTCGTCTCGCATTCCTCGCGCACGCGCTCCAACTGCGCCGGATTGGTGGCGACCGTCAGATTATCGACGCGGCGGATGTCGGCATCGATGCCCTCTTCCGTCGCCACCCGGATCACCTCGTCGACACAGCCGGCCATCGCCTTCTGCATGGCGGTGACGCCTTGCCGTGTCGAATTCTTCAGATATTTCTCGCGTGACCAGCCGAAGCCGCCCGACAGCCAGCCGCCATTGCGCCCTGAGGCGCCGAAGCCGGCGAACTCGCGTTCGATGAGCACGATGCGCAGCGAGGGCCTGGCCTTCTTCAGATAATAGGCCGTCCACAGCCCCGTATAGCCGGCGCCGACGATCGCGACATCCGCCTCGATGTCGCCCGGCAAAGGCGGACGCGGCGCGGGGATAGCGCCCAGATCCGCATACCAGAACGAGATGTCGCCGTTGCGCTTGACTTGCATGGGTGGCTTCCAGGGGTGATCGTCTTATTGGCCGGGCTGTCGATCGGGGTCAACCTTCGCCTGACAGGTCGCGCCGCGCCTTGTCGAGCTCCTCGGCGTAGCGGCGCATCAGATGGCTTTCGGTCAGCAGGCCGAGAACGATGCGCTCGTCGAAATCCTCGACCACAGCCAGTTCTTCGGCCCCGGTGCGCTGGAAGGTCTCGGCCGCGGTCTGGACGTTCATCGAAGGCACCAGCACCGCATTCTTGAACTGGGCCAGCGCGCTCACCGGCGTCTCGTCGTCAGAGCGGTCGCTGTGCAGTTCCGGCACCAGCAGCATGCCGACATATTGGTCGGCCTGCTCGACGGCGATGACGCGCTGCGCCGAGCCGAGCGGGACCTCCTTGCGGAATTCGGCGAGCGTGGTCGAGGCGGGAATGGTGCGGACGTCCTTGCGCATCATCGAGCCGACGGTGAGGCTGCGCATCCAGCCGACGTCATGCGCGCTGCGGATCGTCTCGCCGCGCAGATGGAAGCGCCAGGTCGAGAAGGAGTAGCCGAAGGTTTCGCGCACCAGGATCGCCGACATGATCGAGGCCGCCAGCACCACGCCGGTGAGCGTCAGGTCGCGGGTCGATTCCAGCGCCAGGAACGTCATGGTCAGCGGACCGCCGACGACGCCGACCGCAAGCGAGGTCATGCCGACGACGGCGGCGACCGCTGGGTCGATGCCGGCCGACGGCGCGGTCATCGCCATGACGCCGGCAAAGACCTTGCCGAGCAAAGCGCCCAGGAACAATGAAGCGAAGAACAGGCCGCCACGGAAGCCGGAACCGAGCGAGATGGCGGAGGCCGCGAGCTTCATCACGAAGACGCTCGCAACCACCGGAAGCGCGTAATTCATGGCGAACTCGCGGTGCAGCGCGCCATGCCCGCTGGAAAGCACCTGCGGCGTGACCAGCCCGAGCAGGCCGACGAAGATGCCGCCGATGAAGGGCCTGACCGAGGCGTCGATCGACAGCCGCACGAAGATGCTCTCGACGATGCTCACCAGATGCATGATCGCGATCGAGGCGGCGCCGCCGAGCAGGCCCAGCAGGAGGAACGGCACATACTCGCCGGCGGTCAAAGTCGGCAGACCCGACAATTCCAGCGGAAACGGCACGCCGCCGAACATTTCCGCCGTCAGCGAGGCTGAGATCGCCGCCGCCATCACCGGCGCCACATTGGCGACGGAGTAGATGCCGATGATCAGCTCGAACCCGTAGAAGGCGCCGGTCAGCGGCGCGTCGAAAGCGGCCGCGATCGCGCCGGCCGCGCCACAGCCGACCAGGATGCGCACGTCGTTGCGGCGCAGCCGGAAGGCTCGCGCCAGCCGGGAAGCGATGCCGGAGCCGATCTGCGTGTAGCCGGCTTCCAATCCGACCGAGGCGCCGAAGCCCGAGGAAATCATCGTCTGCGCCACGATGATGAAGGTGTCAGTCAGCGACATGCGCCCGCCATAGAGCGCGTTGGCCTCGATCGGGTCGACAGGCGTGCGGAATTTGTACCGTCTGAGCCAGATCACAGAAAGGCCGCGCAAAAGACCGCCGATGGCTGGGAACATTGCCTGCACCGGATCGGCGAGCGAGAACATCGCCGACAGCCGGCCGCCCGGCTGCACATCGAACAGCACATAATGCATGCCTTGCACCAGCGCGCTCATGCCGGTGACCAGCGCGCCCGCGATGACGCCGACCATGCCGGCCATCAGCACGATCACGATGCCGCGTGCCTCGAGCACGGGGATCGAGCTGATCAGCACCGCGCGAAGCCGGCGGGCGTAGACTTGTGGGTCGTTTCTGGCAGGCAACGGAACGGCTCGCCGGTATGCGGAAGAAAAGAACTGTCGTGCCTGATACGCGCGGCGGCTAGGCGTGGCAACCGCAATGCCGGCCGCTTATGGCGCCAATTTGGCGTTGCGTGAATTAGTCTTAATGCCTCGGACGTTCAGGTCGGCGCGCCGCCGGCCGTTTCGTAAAGCATGAGCCTGCGGTCGCCGATGCCGAGTTCCGCCCAGCTCGCGCGCCATTCGGCGATATGCGCCGATTTGAAATGCGCTTCGAGCGCGGCGCGGTCGCTCCAGGCTTCCGAAACATGGATGAGCCCGGCGTCCAGCACATCCTGCGCGTAGGAATAGTGAAGGCAGCCCGGCTCGGCGCGGCTTGCCAGGATCATGCGTTGCATCGCCGGCCTTGCCCGTTCGAGCCTGTCGGCTGACAGCCGGATCGTGCCGGTGATCAGAAGCATTTGCCATCCCTTCGCAAGACCGAGGCAAGGTCCCGTAGCCACTCTCCCACCTTCGCGCAAGCTTGGAGGGTTACGGTCGAGGGCCTGCCTTGTGCGTGGCGGTTCTTGATTTGGGGACGACATGGCGATCAGCGAAACACTCCCGTCCGGCCTGGCGGCGAAGAACGGCCGCGACGTCTTCTTCGCGCTCGGCATCGTCGTCATCCTGGCGGTGCTGTTCCTGCCGATCCCCGCCTTCCTCATCGATATCGGCCTTGCCTTCTCGATCGCGCTCTCGGTGCTGATCCTGATGGTGGCGCTGTGGATCCAGCGGCCGCTCGATTTCTCGTCCTTCCCGACCGTGCTGCTTATCGCCACGATGCTCAGGCTGTCGCTCAACATCGCCACCACGCGCATGATCCTGTCGCACGGCAATGAGGGCACGCATGCAGCCGGCTATGTCATCTCCGGCTTCTCGAAGCTGGTGATGTCGAGCGACTTCGTCATCGGCCTCATCGTCTTCATGATCCTGATCGTGGTGAACTTCATCGTCATCACCAAGGGAGCCACCCGTATCGCCGAAGTCGGCGCCCGCTTCACCCTCGACGCCATCCCCGGCAAGCAGATGTCGATCGACGCCGACCTCTCCGCCGGCATGATCGACGAGAAGACCGCGCAGTTGCGCCGCCGCGAATTGGAGGAAGAATCATCCTTCTTTGGCTCGATGGACGGCGCCTCGAAATTCGTGCGCGGCGACGCCATCGCCGGCCTGATCATCACCGCCATCAACATCGTCGGCGGCATCGCCATCGGCTATCTGCGCCACGGCATGGGCCTCGGCCAGGCGGCGGACGTCTTCATCAAGCTATCGGTCGGCGACGGCCTCGTCACCCAGATCCCCGCGCTCATCGTCTCGCTCGCCGCCGGCATGCTTGTCTCCAAGGGCGGCACGCGCGGCTCGGCCAACCAGGCGGTGTTCGGCCAGCTCGGCGCGCATCCGCGCGCCCTCTATGTCGCGGCCTCGCTGCTGGTCATCCTCGGCCTGATGCCCGGCCTGCCGCTGTTCCCCTTCTTCGCGCTCGCCGGCGGCATGGCCGGCCTGGGCTACATCATCCCGCTGCGCCAGCACCGCGCGCTTGCCGCCGCCGAAGCCCTGAAGACGCAGGAGAAGGCGAACAAGGTCGAGGAGGAGAAGAACTCGGTCAAGGCCTCGCTCGTCACCGCCGAGATCGAGCTTCTGATCGGCAAGCAGTTGTCGACCCGGCTGATGGTGGCGCATCAGGAACTGGTCTTCCGCATGTCGAAGATGCGCAAGAAATTCGCCCAGCAATACGGCTTCGTGGTGCCGGAAGTGCGCGTCGCCGACGACTTCGCCATCCCGCCGAAGAGCTACCAGATCAAGGTGCACGGCACGGTCGTCGCCGAATACCAGATGCGCGTCGGCGAGATCATGGTGCTGCTCGGCACGCGCGGCGTGCCGGAAATCCCCGGCGAGGAGATCCGCGAGCCGGCCTTCGGCATGCGCGCCTATTCGGTGCTGGAAACCTTCGCCGAGGATCTGAGGCGCGAGAACTTCACCTTCGCCGACAATATGTCGGTGCTGCTCACACATCTTTCCGAGGTGATCCGCAACAACCTGCCGCAGCTTCTGTCCTACAAGGACATGAAGGCGCTGCTGGAGCGGCTCGACCCGGAATACCGCAAGCTCGCAGACGAGATCTGCACCTCGCATATCTCCTATCCCGGCCTGCAGGCGGTGCTGAAGCTGCTGCTCGCCGAGCGCGTCTCGATCCGCAACCTGCATCTGATCATCGAGGCCATCGCCGAGATCGCGCCGCATGTGCGCCGCACCGAGCAGATCGTCGAGCATGTGCGCATCCGCATGGCGCAGCAGATCTGCGGCGACCTCTCCGAAGGCGGCACGCTCAAGGTGCTGCGCCTCGGCAACCGCTGGGACCTCGCCTTCCATCAAAGCCTCAAGCGCGACGCCAAGGGCGAGGTGCGCGAGTTCGACATCGATCCGCGCCAGCTCGAGGAGTTCGGCCAGGACGCCACCAAGGCGATCCGCAAGCATCTCGAGGCAGGCGAGCGCTTCGTGCTCGTAACCGCGCCCGACGCGCGTCCCTATGTGCGCATGATCATCGAGCGACTGTTCACGACGCTTCCCGTGCTCAGCCATGTCGAGATCGCCAAGGGCGTCGAGATCAAGGTGCTCGGAACCATCTCGTGAACGCGCTCTCGCAAGGCGTCGTCATCGCCGCCTTCCTCGCCTTCTGCCGCATCGGCGCCTGCTTCATGCTGATGCCCGGCCTGTCGAGCGCCCGCGTGCCGCTGCAGGTCCGCCTGTTCGTGTCGATCGCCGCGACCGGCGGCCTGCTCGCCTTCCTGTGGGACCGCATCTACCCCTTCGTCGATCCGCGCCCGCAGGTGCTCGCGCCGATGATCGTCTCCGAGCTGCTGGTCGGCGGCCTGATCGGCGCCATGACCAGGCTCTACATGGAAGCGCTGCGCTTCATGGGCTCGGCCATCGCCACGCTGATCGGCTATGGCGGCTCCGGCGGGCCGGCGATCGAGGAGCCGGAACCGCAGGCGGCCCTTGCCGCCATCATCTCTTTCTCGGCGCTGCTTCTGCTCTTCGTCTTCGACTTCGACCACGAGATCGTCAAGGCGCTCGTCGCCTCCTACCAAGTCGCGCCGGTCAACGTCTTCTTCAACCCGCAGGCGGCGCTGGTCGACGTCACCGACACGGTGTCGGACGCCTTCTTCCTGGTCATCCGCCTCGGCAGCCCGTTCGTGGCCTATGCCATCCTGGTCAACCTGACGATCGGCTTCGTCAACAAGCTGACGCCGCAGATCCCGGTCTATTTCATCTCGCTGCCCTTCGTCATCGCCGGCGGCATGATCATCTTCTATTTCGCCGTCGGCACACTGCTGTCGCTGTTCGTCGACGGCTTCGTCGACCTCACCTTGGCAAGGTAGGCGCCATGACGACGCGAAAAGACCGCCTGAAGAAACTGGTCAAGGTGCAGGAACAATTGAAGGCGTTGCACGAGACCCGCCATGCCGGCTTCCTCGCCGCCGCAGTCAAGGCGGAAACGGAGGCCAAGGAGCTGATCGAGCATTTCGACACCGACAAATCGCTGGCAGGCCTCTTTCCCGCGCTCTACCACAAGCGCATCACCGACGCACTCGGCCGCCAGAAACAGAACCTGGAAGATGCCAGGCAGGAAGCCGCGCTGATCGCCACCGCGACGGCGCGCACCAACATGGTCGAGCGCGCCTATAAGGACGTGCGCCGCCGCGACGAACGCGAGCGCTCCGACCGCGAGCGGCTCGACCTGATCATGCAGAAGCGAGCCGAGGAGTAGCTCGGTAGCAACCCGAAGGTGATTTACGGGCGACACCACGACCGCTATGCGCCCCATGTCGGTCGTACAAGCAAACTCACTCGCTCCCCTAAGCAGACGGCGGCGCTGATCATAGTCCGAGATGCTTGTAGACATTTGTTCGCGAGAGGCCCAGATAACCGGCGTCCGGTCGCGACCCTTCAGGATCGGCTCTTCCAGGCGGATCTCGGAATGGCCAATCTGGTCGAGCGGAATCTGGCGGCCGTCCCTGCTGAATGGGAACCTATCACGGCGAGGAGGGATTCCGGGCTCACGCGTCATCGGTTCTTTCCAACCGAACTGTTACCACCGGAACCCGGAACACTATGACTTGCTGCGACGTTGCGGTGATTCCTCTCGCACTTGCTGCGGCGTTTTGCCTACCCACTCCCTGAACGCACGAGTGAAGGCGCTGTGCTCGGAGTATCCGAGGAGCAAAGCAACATCGACGATCTGCAGCCGGGATCCCGCAGATATGACGTGGCAAGCTGATATCGCACGAAATTGAGCTCGTCGCGAAAGCCGGTGCCGGCGGTCCTCAGGCGACGCTGCAGGGTTCGAGAGGAGCAACAGAGCTTCACGCTAACCTTCCCGATATCCGGCTCTCCCTCGAGCAGCAGGTGGGCGATCGCTTTGCGAACCTGTTCGATGACTTCCGCCTCCTGCGGAAGCTGTGACAACAGGCGGTCTGCATGCTGTTCGAGAACCAGAATCAGGCCTGGGTCGGGACTCTTCAGTGGCGACGCTAGGAAGTCGAGGCCGACGCGAATGACAGGTTCAGGTCGCTCGAATTTGACAGGGCACCCGAAAAAGTCCTCGTAGGGTCGGATGTCAGTTGGCTCGAGGTGCGCAAACTCCACCGCCGACAGATTTGCGACGCCGCGCACTATGCTGCGGCAAAACTGCGTAAAAACCGCGAACCCCGTCTCGGTGACCAACCGCCCAGGACGGTACCGGCTGATGTCCCAAACAACGTCAACCCAACCGGGGCCAGCCCGCTGGGACATCGGAACCACATCGAAGATCAGCCGCTGATAGCGTTCCAGCCGCTGAAGCGCAGCGCCGAGATTGTCGCAGGCGAGCAGCACCGGCCCAAGGATGCCAAGATGCCGGGCCGTGATCGTTTGGCCGACATGCAGGCCCAGTAGCGGGTCGCCCAGGTGCTGCTCGGCGCACGCCAACATCCGCTCCCAGCGATCCACGTCCACTCCACCCAGGCCGGTCGGATCATGCTCCGGCCAGGGCTCCCCAAGCACTGACTCGGGGGTATGTCCGTGAGCCTCCAGGTACTCGTAGAGAAGTTGGGCGTACGTCTCGGGCACCACCCGTCGGTGCAACGGTTTTCCCATTCCGATTGGCATTGTCATCGTGGCGCAAAGTGTCAAGCGAGTTGTCGGGTAGTGTCAAGACTACACCGCCTGCCTCATCGAGAATTGTGGTCCGACGACTCGATGGGGAGCGCGATGTCTCAGCAATCCAGACAAATCCTGGAGCCGACCGATGTTCAGTTCACCTCGGGCGGCCTGAGCTGCAGCGCCTGGCTGTATCGCCCTTTGGGCGACGGGCCATTTCCCGTCATTGTGATGGGCCACGGCCTCGGCGGTACGAAACGGATGCGGCTGCCGGCGTTCGCCGAGCAGTTCGCGGCCGCCGGTTACGCCTGCCTTGTCTTCGACTATCGGCATTTCGGCGACAGCGAGGGCGAGCCTCGCCAGCTACTCGACATCGGGCGTGAGCTCGAAGACTGGAAGGCCGCGGTCGCCTACGCACGCAGTCTCGATGACGTGGACCCCGCGAAAATCATTCTCTGGGGTTCCTCGTTCGGCGGCGGCCATGTTCTGTCCACCGCCGCCGACGACCCCAGGCTGGCGGCCGTCATTTGCCAATGTCCCTTCACCGACGGTGTCGCGTCGAGCCTCGCCATGAATCCCGTCACCTTGCTGAAGCTCACAGTCCTGGCGCTGCGCGACCGCATCGGGTCGTGGCTGTGCGCCAGGCCGGTAATGGTCGCGACGGCAGGCCGACCGGGCACGACGGCCCTAATGAATGCGCCGGACGCCTACGACGGGTATCTCGGAATTATGCCACCCGACGGCGGCGTCCCCAACCATGTCGCGGCGCGTTTCGCGCTCGACATCATCCGCTACTTTCCGGGTCGCCGGACGCCGCAGATACGCAGCCCGATCCTGTTCTGCGTTTGCGACACCGATTCGGTCGCACCGGCGAAAACCACGCTGCGCCACGCCAGCCGCGCGCCCCGACATGAGATCAAGCGGTATGTCGACGGTCACTTCGACATCTACGTGGGGAAGGCTTTCGAACGAGTGGTCCGTGACCAACTGGACTTTCTGCGCCGCACCGTTCCCACGAATTAGTTTCCGAAACGCCACCAACCAGGTGCCCACGAATGACGTATGACCTCAACCGAAAAGTGGTTTTAATAACTGGCGCCGCCGGCGGCATCGGCTCGGCCACCGCACGGCAGCTCTACGCGAGGGGCGCGTCCCTGGTGCTTACCGACATGCAGCAGTCGGCAGTCGACTGCCTCGCCCAAGAGTTCGATGGCGCGCGCGTGTTGCCGCTGGCGCTGGATGTCACCGATGCCGGCGCGACGAAGGCAGTCGTGCGCAAGACCATCGAGAAATTCGGGCGTCTCGATGTCGCCCTTGCCAATGCAGGGATCTCCTGGCGCGGCACGCCCGGTACCATCATGGGCTGCGATGAGCGGGAGTTCGAGCACATCGTCGAGGTGGACCTGTTCGGCGTGTGGCGCACCATCAGAGCCGCGCTGCCGGAGGTTGTTCGCAACGAAGGCCAGATCTTGGTAACCTCTTCCGTCTACGCCTTCCTCAACGGCGTTGCCAATGCACCCTATGCCGCCTCGAAAGCCGCGGTGGAGATGCTGACGCGATCGCTGCGGGTCGAACTCGGCGGCACCACGGCTACGGCCAGCGTTGTCTATCCGGGCTGGACCGCGACGGCGATCGCCAAGCCCGCTTTCGGCGGAAACGCTCTCGCCACACGGATGAGCGAGGTTGTGCTCCCCAGCCCTCTGCGTCGCCCCATCCAGCCTGAACAGATGGCGCGGGCGATCGTGAAGGGAATCGAGTCGCGCAGTCCCCGCATCATCGCGCCGGGCCGCTGGGCGCCCATCAATTTGCTGCGTGGCGTGTTCAACGCCGTGATGGATTGGCACTTGCGGCGGCACGCGCGCTTCCAGGAACTATTGCGCGAGCTGGAAGCGCAACAGCCTGCTCGCTCGCGGGTGCCTGCCATACAGGAGCCACGGCCAACGGATGAATGGATTTCCGCGTGACTTTTGACCTCAACGACCGCACGATCCTCATCACCGGCTCAACTGGCGGACTGGGTCGCGCGTTAGCCTCTGCGCTGCGCACCAAGGCGATCATCGCTGCCGGCGTCCCTCATTTCCCACTCCCGGGCTTTCGCGGACCATGACGAACTGAATTTCAGACGCGCGGTGGTCGGCACCCCATTTTCGGTGCTCTCGAAGGGCAGAATAAGTTCCGGTCTGACGGTAACTTCGACCAGATCTGGCTTTCGTTTTGCAGACTGATCGAAAGCATCCATGATCAGCGTGAACGCTTCTTCCGCAAGATGCCCAAGGACGAACTACTGCTTTCGCCAGAAAAGATTGGCACGGACGGCGCCAACACATTCCCATCCGCGATCAAAGCATCGGTCGATTCCGGGCTGCTGAGAGGAAGGTTGGGACCGCTCCTCCACGAGGGAACGGTCCCATCATCCTACGCCGCCTGAACGGTGCCTCGGCCGACGAGGCTGATGTCGTCCGGATTGATGAGGTCTGAACTCGTCCAGCCGGAAAGATCATATTCGCTCATGCAGTCCTTCACGATCGATTGCATCGAAGCCAGATCTCCGGTCGCGGCAGCGGCGTTCAGCGTTTCAATCCTCAGGTTCTCATAGTTGCCGGCATAGTTTCGTTCATAAAGTTCGTGTCGTCCGCCGAATTCGGTTCCGATGGCGTCCCAAAGCAGTTTCAGCAGCTTGACGCGGTCGAGCGCTGCGTAACCGTTCGAACCGCGCACGAAGCAGTCGAGATAGGGCCGGATCGCCTCGCTCTCGAAATCGGCCGAACTCGACGGCAGGTAGATCAGCCCGCTGGCGACGTGCCGTTCGATAAGCTCCTTGATCCTGGGGTAAGCCACCGGTGCCAGCACGGGTAAGCAAGCCCGGCATTGAGGTTGGGGAGGTTGTACCCGTCGGTACCGTCCCATGGAACCGCGATTTGACCATGGCGTCGCCGAGCGCATGGAAGGTGTTGCGCCATGCGATGACTTCGCCGACGCCTGCCTGGACGCCGCGAAAGTCCTTTGGCGCGAAGCAGACAGCCGACCCATACATCCGCATTCCGCCTCCGTTTCCCGCAAGCCTGCCACAAGCTTGTTCAGTCATTGTGCGGATAACAAAATCGGCAAAGGGCGGACTTTCTTGGCCATATCCCCACCCAGCGACATCGTCATGGACGTTGCCCGCGCAGCGGAGCCGGCCGATGTCGAGGCCGCTCGCGCGGCGCTCCTCAGGCGCGCGGGTGGTGCGCCTGGCGCCTTCTCGGTCGACCCATCCGCGACCGTCGATGCCGGCTCCGTGCTCTCGCGTGCGACCGCCGACAAGGCGGAAGCCGCTAATCCCGCGAAGAAGTTCCAGCGCTTCGAGGCGATGGTGCTGACGACCTTCATCCAGAACATGATGCCCAAGGACACCGAGGGCGTTTACGGCAAGGGCCTGGCCGGCGACATGTGGAAGTCACAGCTCGCCGAAAAGGTTGCCGATGTCATGGCCGCGCATGGCGGCATCGGCATCGCCCGATCCATGCTCGCCGACCACTATCTCGACGGCAAGCACAAGGTGCCGGTCGGCCCCGTTGCCGGGGGACCCCAGAAGGCGGAGATCGACCAGCAGACCAGGCTTTCGACCTCGATGGTCGAGGAGCTTGAGCGCAAGGCCGCACGGTCTATGACCGGCGACGACACAACCATAAAAACGGACATCAAGATCTAGGGACCTACATGGCCGACCAGACGGACCTTTCCAGCCTTCCCGCGCGCGCCAATGCATTGGAAGCGCCCGCCGCCGCACGACCCGGCAACCTCGCCGCCATCATCGGCCGCATCGAGGAAGTCGTGGACGAGGAGACCGCCGGCATCCGCAGTGGAACGGCCTATGACCTCAAGTCCTCGAACGCGCGCAAGAGCCGGTATCTTTACGAGCTCAACCGCGCCTTGAAGGGCGCCAACGAGATCGAATTCCTCGAGCAGCATCGCGAAGGCCTTTTGCGGCTGCGCCAGAAACTGGCCAAGAACGAAGCGGCGATCCTCGCCCATCTCAACGCCGTTAACGAGGTCGCCACGCTTCTGAGGAACGCCATCCAACGCGCCGACGCCGACGGCACCTATTCGGCCGGCGAGTTTGGAATGGCCAGGGCCTGATGACGATGATCACGGCGCGAGGGCAGATCCGGTGATAAAATTCATCGCCGCCGCGCTGTGGATTTGCGCCGTGACGCTCGGCGCGGTCTTCTATTCCTTCCAGGCGGCCAGCCAACGCGGCGCGGCCGAACCGCCGAAGCCGATGCTGGGCGGCCTCGACTACGTCAAGACCGACATGATCTCGGTGCCGCTGCTGCGCGATGGCACGATCGACGGCTATTTCCTCACCAAGCTCGTCTACACGATTGAGCCGGAACAGATGAAGAAGCTGTCGGTCCCGGCGCAGGCGCTGATGACCGACCAGGTCTATTCCTATCTCTACTCCAATCCGCAGATCGATTTCACCAAGAAGGAATCGATCGATCTCGACGCCTTCCGCAAGTCGATCCGCGACACCATCAACACCCGCATTGGCGTCGAGCTGGTGCACGATGTGCTGATCGACCAGGTCAACTTCCTCTCCAAGGACGATATCCGCGACAACGCGCTGCGCCGCCGCAGGGGCGCCGGCGAAACAGCGGCGGCGATGACCAAGGCGTTCAAGACCGCGCCGGAGCATTGATCGTCCGGCCAAGGTTGGCATGGATGCCTGAACCAGCTTACCCATGATGCGAGATGACGCATGGTGACCGCGTTGACGTTAACGTCAACTCAAAGCTATATGCGCCGGTGACAGGTGGCCGCGCCAGGGCGCGGCGCCTCGCCCAGCGGCTCGACAGGCCGGTGCGCGTCAACGCAACCAATGAGGAGAACCGCCATGGGCGTTCAGGAGATTGCCGACAGGATCAGGTCGCGCGTGGCAAGCGCCGGCTTCGAGCATTCGGTCAAGTTCGACACCGGCAGCGACGGCGTCATCGTCATCGACGGCGCGACCGTCTCGACCACCGACGCGCCGACCGACTGCACCGTCAAGCTGTCGCTCGACGATCTGGATTCGCTGATCGCCGGCGACCTCAATCCCACGATGGCCTTCATGGCCGGCAAGCTCAAGGTCGAAGGCGACATGACCGTCGCCATGGCGCTCAGCCAGCTGCTCGGCTGATCATTCGCAAAAAACAACGCCGCCCATCGGGCGGCGTTGTTTTTTGTCGAACTTAGAGCAATTCCAGGAAAAGTGCGTAGCGGTTTTCCGTCCGGAATAGCGTGAAAACAAAGCCTTCAGGCGACGAAGCCCTGGGCCTGTCCCTTGATCTTTCGACCGGCGGCCTTGATCGTGCCCCAGGCGCCATCCAGCGCGCCGTCCTTCAGCTCCAGCGCCAGAAGCCGGTGCCGCTCATAGGGGCCGGGCATGGCAAGCGCTCCGGTGCGATCGGCCGAGAAGCCGAACCGTCCGTAATAGGGAGCGTCGCCGACGAGCAGGATCGCGCCATGGCCGAGCCGCGCGGCCTCGGCGACCGCATGCCGCATCAGTGCCGAGCCGATGCCGCCGCTCTTCAAGCCAGGCTCGACCGCGAGCGGCCCAAGCAGAAGCGCTGCAGGACCGCCCTCGCCCAGCCTCACATCCCAAAGCCGCACCGTGCCAACGACGACGCCCGACGCATCGCGGGCGACGAAGGCCAGGCCCTCCGAGGGCCGGCGGCCGCGCCGCAGCTTTTCGGACGACTTCTTCTTGCGCTTCGGCCCCATGGCGCGGTCGAGCAGCATTTCGCGCGCCGCGGCGTCGCCGGCGCCTTCGCCCACGATGACGAAGGCTGGCACCTGGGCGGCCCCCTCGTCCGGCGCGCCGCGCGAGCCAGCCTGTGCCCGGAGTGCAAGGGAGGGCGCCAGCGCCGCCGAAAGACTCTTCTCCCCCGCGGAGAAAAGCTCAGCCGACGGTCCGGACGAGGGGGCAATTTCGGTGGCCGCAATGGCCGATTTGATCAGGTATTCCATGTCCGCGATCCTTCACGAGCGGAGATCTGTTCCACAAGCGAGCCCGGACGGGCGATGGAAATCGCCCGCGCCGGTCGATCTGAGCGGTCCTTGCGAACGGCTCAGATCACGTAGGATCGGAGAGGCTCGAAGCCGTTGAAGGCGACCGCCGAATAGGTGGTCGTGTAGGCTCCGGTGCCTTCGATCAGCACCTCGTCGCCGATGGTCAGCGACAAAGGCAGCGGATAAGGCGTCTTCTCGTACATCACGTCGGCCGAATCGCAGGTCGGGCCGGCGAGCACGCAAGGCGCCGTCTCCGAGCCGTCATGGCGGGTGACCAGCGGATAGCGGATCGCCTCGTCCATCGTCTCGGCGAGACCGCCGAACTTGCCGATGTCGAGGAACACCCAGCGCACATTGTCGTTGTCGGCCTTCTTCGAGATCAGCACGACTTCCGACTTGATGACGCCGGCATTGCCGACCATGCCGCGGCCCGGCTCGATGATCGTCTCGGGCAGCGCGTTGCCGAAATGCTTGCGCAGCGCCGAGAAGATCGCCTGGCCGTAGGCCTGCGCCACCGGCACGTCCTTCAGGTAACGGGTCGGGAAACCGCCGCCCATGTTGACCATCTTCAAGACGATGCCTTCGTCGGCGAGCGTCGCGAAGACGTTCTTGGCGTCACCGAGCGCGCGGTCCCAAGCCGTCAGATCGGTCTGCTGCGAGCCTACATGGAACGACACGCCATAGGCGTCGAGGCCAAGGCCCTTGGCATGGCGCAGCACGTCGACGGCCATCGCCGGCACGCAGCCGAACTTGCGCGACAGCGGCCACTCGGCGCCTTCGCCGTCGGTGAGCACACGGCAGAACACGCGCGAGCCGGGCGCGACGCGGGCGATCTTCTCGACCTCCTCGACGCAGTCCACGGCGTAGAGGCGGATGCCGAGCTGGTAGGCGCGTGCGATGTCACGCTCCTTCTTGATGGTGTTGCCGAAGGAAATGCGGTCGGCGGGCGCGCCCGCGTCCATCGCCATCTCGACCTCGGCAACCGATGCGGTGTCGAAGGACGAGCCCATCGCAGCAAGGAGGCGCAGGATTTCCGGCGCCGGGTTTGCTTTCACCGCATAATAGATCTTGGAATCGGGCAACGCCTTCTCGAAGGCGCGGAAATTGTCGCGCACGACATCGAGGTCGACGACGAGGCAGGGACCGTTCGGACGTCGGGTGGCGAGGAAGTCAAGGATGCGCTGGGTGGCCATCGGGTCTCTCCATAACGCCTTTCGGCGCGCACAAAGGCTGCGAAACGCGGGCGCTCAGCCTCGCGAACTCGCGGTCAAACAAAGGCGGGACGTCAAATCCATGGAACCAGCCGGTGGAGACCCCGGAACCATGAAATGCCGTCTCGCGGCGATGAACCTTGGCCTTGCCCGGCCTCGGTTCGCTTTGTCTGCCTTGGCTTGGATGGGAGACCCCGTCCGCACTGCCGGCAATGAAGGTGTGCCTCTTTAGTAACCCCGGTCTTTGGACGACCGGAAGAGAACCAGAAAGGCCCGCACCGTCGTTGCTTCAAGGTGTCCTCGATCTTGTGGTTGGCCACTGACCGACTGGAGTGGTTGGCTCCAGTTACCTTACCGATTGCCCTCACCATTCGAGGATCGGCGGACACCCACAGGCACGTGCGACTTTGGGCAAGCGCGATATAGGGGCGAAGGGTTTCACAATCAATAAAAATCGTAAGCCCAGGTTGTAAAATTTCTGGCATCGAACAATGTTGGTCGCACCGTATCCGGAAATCGAACGATGCCAGGAACTCAAGGACCGCTGAACGCCTTCCTCGATCTGCGCCAGATGCCTGTGGCGCATGCGGAATTGGGCCCGCTCGCTGGCCTGCGCCTCGCGGTCAAGGACATCTATGACGTCGCCGGCTACCGCACCGGCTGCGGCAACCCGCAGAAATTCGAGGAGGCGCATGCCGCCTCGCGTACGGCTGAAGCGGTGCAGGCGATCCTTGATGCCGGCGCGCGATTCGTCGGCAAGACCCAGACCGATGAGCTGGCCTTCTCGCTGTTCGGCCAGAACGCGCATTTCCCCTACCCGGTCAATCCCGCCGCGCCCGATCGCGTCGCAGGCGGGTCCTCCTCCGGCTCGGCGGCCGCCGTTGCGGGCGGGCTGGCGAACATCGCCACCGGCTCCGACACCGGCGGCTCGATCCGCGCCCCGGCGAGCTTCTGCGGCCTGATCGGGCTGCGCACCACCCATGGCCGCATCTCCCTCGACGGCGCGATGAAGCTGGCATCGAGCTTCGACACGTTCGGCTGGTTCGCCGACGACATCGAGACCTACGAGACGGTCGGCAAGCTTCTGCTCGGCCGCGACCCGCACCAGCACCCGCTCAGCCGCCCGCTGTCGATCCGCTGGCTGGACGCCTTCGTCATGGGTCAGGCGGAGGCCGTGCAATATGCGCGCATGAAGGCGCTGGCCGCCTCTGTCATCGGCCAGCCGGTGGAGACCGAATACGCCTTCGCCTCATTCCCCGACGAGCTTTACTGGTGCTTTCGCCGCCTGCAGGCCTTCGAGGCCTGGCGCGAGCATGGCCCGTGGATTTCGGCCGGCGGCCGCCTCAGCCCGGGCGTCGAGGAGCGTTTTGCCTTCGGCCGCACCATAGATGCCAAGACCACCGCCGCCGAAGCGGCGCGGCGGCTGGCGTTCCGGGCCGAGCTTGGCGCCCTGCTCGGCAACAACGGCTTTCTGGTCCTGCCCACCGTTCCCGGCGCGGCACCGCTCGCCGCCAGCACACCGGAACAGTTCCAGGCCTATCGCGAAAGGGCGCTGCATCTCTTGTGCCTTTCAGGCCTTTCGGGCTTTCCGCAGATCACCTTGCCGATCGGTTCCGTCCACGGCGCACCCTTCGGCCTTTCGCTGCTCGGCCCTTCCGGCAGCGACGTTGCCCTGATACGGCTCGGCCGCAGGATTCTCGACGCGGCACGAAAGGTCTGACCATGGATACATTGACCCGCATGCGCGCCTTCATCGACGTGGTCGAGGCGGAAGGCTTTTCGGCCGCGGCGCGCAAGATCGGCCGCTCCAAGGCGCTTTTGTCGAAATATGTGCGCGAGCTGGAGGACGAGCTCGGCGCGCTGCTCTTGAACCGCACCACGCGCCAGTTCTCGCTGACCGAAGCCGGCCACACCTACTATCAGCGCGCCTCGGAGATCGTGCGCGAGGTCGACAGCCTGGCCGAGACGGTGCGCCAGTCTTCCGGCGACGTCCGCGGCAGGATCAAGCTGTCGGCCGCCCGCACCTTCGCCGACGCGCCGATCGGCCAATCGCTGATCGATTTCACCAGGCAGCATCCCGACATTGTGCTCGACATCCATCTCGACGACCGTTTCGTCGACCTTGTCGAGGAAGGTTTCGACCTTGCCGTGCGCATCTCGCGGCTGGAGAACTCTTCGCTGATCGCCAGGCGGCTGGCGCCGTTCTCGGTCAGGCTTTGCGCGTCGCCGGAGCTGATCGCCAAGCATGGCGCGCCGACCAGGCCGCAGGATCTCGCCAACATGCCCTGCATCGTCGACACCAATGGCCGCTCGCTGGCCAACTGGCGCTTCAAGGGCGAAGGCGAGGAATCCATGAGCGTCGCCGTTTCCGGGCCTATCGAGGTCAACAGCCCGATCGTGGCGAGAGCCGCCGCACTCTCCGGCCTGGGCTTCGCCATGCTGCCCGATTTCATCGCCGCCCCCGACGTCGCGTCCGGCAAGCTGGTCACAGCGCTCGACGATCGGCTCCTGTCGGGCACCGGCATCTTCGCCGTCTACCCGCACCGCCGCTATCTGCCGGCCAAGGTAAGGGTCTTCGTCGACTTCCTGGTGCACTGGTTCCGGACGCGCGACACAGTCTGATTAAGCAAGCGTCCCAATTTCGCCTGCTTTATGTCAACCCTCGGGCTCGCTCCCTAGAGCAATTCCAGGAAAAGTGCGTAGCGGTTTTCCGTCCGGAATTGCGCAAAACAATGTCAAAGGAATCGCGGCACGGAATGCATCTGAAACGGCAAGCAACCATGCTGGCTTCGGCCCTTGCGGCCACATTGGCCTCGGTCGAGCAGGCTGAAGTCCATCCGCATGTCTTTGCCGAAGCCCGGCTCGACGTCATCCTCAGCCAGGATCACCAAAGTGTGACGGCGCTGCGCCACCTTTGGCGCTTCGACGACCTGTTTTCGAGTACAGTGATGATGGAGTTCGACAAGAATTCCGATCTGAAACTTGACGACAAAGAGCTCAAGGAAGTGGCCGACACCGTCCATTCCTCGCTGGCCGAGTTCAACTACTTCCAGCTCGTCACCCAGGACGGCAAGGACGTGCCCATGGTGCCGCCGCCGCACCTGATGGCGAATTTCGACAACGACCAGCTGATCATCCTGTTCGAATCGCAGCCCAAGACGTCGATCAAGCTCGCCGGCAAGATCGATATCGGCGTGTACGACCCGACCTTCTACACCGCGATCGACTTCACCGACGACGCCAACCTCACGGTCGAAGGCCTGCCCTCGACCTGCACCAAGAAGGTCATCCGCCCGGATCCGGATGAGGCGATCAAGGAAAACCAGAAGACCCTGACGGACGCGTTCTTCAACGATCCGACAGGCACCGACATGAGCAAGATCTTCGCCACCAAGCTCGAATTGGACTGCCCGCCGGAAGGATGATTTGGTGATGAAACCTTCGTTATGCCTGGCGCTTGGCCTGCTGGCTGCCATCCTGGTAATCACCCACCTGCCGGGCGCCGCGCATGCGCAAAGCTCGCTCGGCATCGGCACCAATGACGGCATGGCGCCGACCGCGACGGGTCCGTTCGCCCATATCCTGATGTGGATCAATCTCAGGCAGCAGGAATTCTACCATTCGCTGGCGGCCGCCATGAAGGCCATGCGCCAGGACGGCAGCAAGCTCTGGCTGCTGATCGGCCTGTCCTTCGCCTACGGCATTTTCCACGCCGCCGGCCCCGGCCACGGCAAGGCGGTGATCTCATCCTACATGGTCGCCAATGAAGTCGCGCTGAGGCGCGGCATCATGCTCTCCTTCGTCTCGGCGCTGCTGCAGGGCCTTACGGCGGTGGTGGTGATGATGCTTGCCTATTTCGTGCTGCGCGGCACCGCGATCTCGATGACCGACGCAGCCTGGTTCCTCGAAATCTCCAGCTTTGTGCTGGTCACCTTGTTCGGCGCCTGGCTGCTTTGGCGCAAGCTCGGTCCGTCGGTGCTGCGCCTGTTCGGCAGGACGCCGGCCTACAGCCTGTCGGCCGCGCATGCCGGCCATTCGCATGGCGGGCATTCCCACGCTCACGCGCATGCCCATGCCGGCCATTCCCATGCGCATGCCCACGCGCATTCCCATGCGCTGCATGTGCATAACGATCATGATCATCATGACCATTCGCATGCCCACGCCCATGATCATGGCGCGCATGAGCACCACCATCACGCCGCGCACGACCACGTCCACCACGACCATGGCCCGGGCGAGGTCTGCGAGACCTGCGGCCATTCGCATGCGCCGGATCCGGCGATGCTCTCGGGCGACCGCTTCGACTGGAAGACCGCCTGGTCGGCGGTGGCCGCCGTCGGCATCCGCCCCTGCTCCGGCGCGCTGATCGTGCTGAGCTTCGCGCTGCTCAACGGACTTTGGCTAGGCGGGCTGCTGTCGGTGCTGGCGATGTCGATCGGCACCGCGATCACCGTCTCGGCGCTGGCCACGATCGCCGTGACGGCCAAGAACTGGGCCGTCTACTTCGCCGGCGACGGCCGCATCGGCAACCGCATCCACTCCATCGTCGAGATCGGCGGCGCCGCCTTCATCTTCCTGGTCGGCCTGCTGCTTTTGTCGGCGAGTCTGTCGGGCGGCGCCTGACCGCCCGAATTTTCGCCGCCCAGCGCCGAATAGCCCTACGCTATCTTCCCGCCGAGCTCGTCCTCGATATGCGCCCGAATGATCTCGTCAAAGCTGCTCTCGGCGGCAAAGCCGAGCTCCCGCGCGCGCCTCGCCTCAAACCGCGTCGGCCAGCCCTTGACGATTGCCCAGATGGTCTCGTCCGGCTGCTCGCGGATCCGCTTCGCGACCTCGGCGCCGGCAATGCGCTCCAGCGCCTCGATCTGCTCACCGACGGTGACGGCGACGCCAGGCATTGTGAGGTTGCGGCGCGGTCCGACCTTGTCGCCGTCGATCTCGGCCGCATGGATGAGGAAGTTGACCGCCGAGCGCGGGCTGGCGTGGGTGTGCAGCACCGAGCGCGGCACCGGCAGGATCGCCTGCTGCCCGGCGAGCGGCTCGCGGATGATGCCGGAGAAGAAGCTGGAGGCCGCCTTGTTCGGCTTGCCGGGGCGCACGCAGATCGTCGGCAGCCTTATACCGATACCGTCGAAGAAGCCGCGCCGCGTGTAATCGGCGAGCAGCGCTTCGCTCATCTGCTTCTGCGTACCGTATGAGGTGAGCGGCGTCGGATGGAACTCGTCCGGAATGACATCCGGGAACGGCGCGCCGAACACGGCGATCGACGAGGTGAAGACAAGACGCGGCGCGAACGACGCCAGCCGCACCGCGTCGAACAAAGCGCGCGTGCCGTCGAGATTGACCCGGTAGCCGAGATCGAAATTGGCTTCGGCCTCGCCCGACACGATGCCGGCCAGATGGAAGATCACGTCCGGGCGCGGAGCCACGAGAGCCGCCATGGCGCCGGGCGCGGAAAGATCGCCGGTATGGATCGACACATCGACGCCCGCGAGCGCCGGCGCCTGCGGCGCCACGATGTCATGCAGGTCGAGCGCCGCTATCTTGCGCCCGCGCAAGGCGCCGTCCTTGGCCAGCCGCGCGATAAGCTTGCGGCCCACCATGCCGGCCGCGCCCGTGATCAGAATTCTCATCTTCAGAGACCTTTCTTGCGTTGGCTGCGTCCGCGCAGCCACAGGACGACGAACAGCCCGATCATGAAGACCGCTGCGATGACGGCCGCCAGCACCGTCGATACCTTGCCCGCGGCCAGCATGATGGCCGGCAGGAAATAGGCGGCGAGACCGAACACGAGCAGTATCACAGCCGCAGCGATCGCCGCGTTGCGTGTGTCACGATCCATCAGCAGGCTTTCCTGGCTTCGAGCTGTTAGGCATAATGGTGATCAGTGGTAGTGCCGGCGATCGGCGGGCGCGCCACGCGCATGATCGTGATCGTGGTGGTGGTCGTGCATGTCATGGCTGTCGGCGCATTGCCCGAATTCCGGTTCGACCGTGGCATGATCGATGCCGTGCTTGGCGGCAAGCCGTTTCTTGATGGCGCTTACCGCCACAAACGCATTCACGCCATCGTTCAGGCAGGCATGCAACGTCGCCATGTTGGAGGTCCCGTCGAGCGACCAGACATGCATGTGGTGCACCTCGCGCACGCCCTTGACCGCGCCTTCGATGTCCTTGGCGATCAGGTCGCGATCGAGACTCGCCGGCACGCCTTCGAGCAGCACATGCGCGGCCTCGCGCATCAGCGACCACGCCGTCGACAGGATCAGCAGCGACACCAGCACCGACAGGATTGGATCGATCGGAGTCCAGCCCGTTGCCAGGATGATGATGGCAGCGACAATGGCCGCGGCGGAGCCCAGCAGGTCGCCCAGCACATGCAGGATGGCGCCGCGCATGTTGAGGCTCTCGCGGTCGCCGCCATGCAGCGCGAAGAAGGAGGCGATGTTGACCAGGAGGCCAGCCACCGCCACGACCAGCATCGGCCCGCCGAGCACGGGCGCCGGGTGCATCAGTCGTCCCCAGGCTTCGTAGACGATCCACAGCGCGATGACGAAGATGGCGATGCCGTTGGTGTAGGCGACCAGCGTCTTCACCCGGCCGAAGCCATAGGTGAGACGGCCCGTTGCCGGGCGTCCGGCGAGATGGAAGGCATACCAGGCAAGACCGAGCGCGATGGCGTCGGCCAGCATGTGGCCGGCATCGGCGACAAGCGCCAGCGATCCGGTGAGCCAACCGCCGAGGGCCTCGGCGACCATGAAGCCAGCTGTCAGGCAAGTAGCCATCAGCACCCGTTTCTTGTCGGTCGAGCCGTGCACATGGCCGGCGCCATGGTTGTGCCCATGCGAACCGTGGTCATGCGCCATCGCGGAACTCCTCGTTACTGACCATGATCCTATCCGAACCGAAGGTCAGCGCAGCAAAAACCGGTTGCCCACTTTTCGGGATCATGGTTTACGCGCCAAAGTCGTAGCGGAAATCCTCCAGCCGCCGCTTCTGGACGCCTTCGCCATCGAAATTCGCCGGATCGAGCCAGCCCTCATAGGCTTTGCGCAAGGCCGGCCATTCCTTGTCGATGATCGAATACCACGCCGTATCGCGGTTTTCACCCTTCACCACAAGATGCTGGCGGAAGATGCCTTCGAATTTGAAACCGAAGCGCTCGGCGGCGCGCTTCGAGGGCTCGTTGCGATTGTTGCATTTCCATTCGTAGCGGCGGTAGCCGAGATCGTCGAAAAGATATTTCGCAAACAGGAACTGCGCCTCGGTAGCCGCCGGCTTGCGCGAGATCAGCGGACCCCAATAGATGTTGCCGATTTCCCCGACGCCGTTGACGGCGTCGATACGCATCAGCGTCTGGCGCCCGGCGATCTTGCCGCTCGCCTTGTCGATGACGGTGAAGAACAGCGGATCCTCGCTCGCTTCCGCCTTGTCGAGCCACGGTTGGAAGGCGGCGCGGGTCTCCGGCGGGTAATCGGGCAGCCAGGCGAAACGTCCGCCGACATCCGAAACCGACGAGGCCTCGTAGAGGCCGTCGCCGTGCTTTGCGGCGCTCAGCGGCTCGAGTCTGACGGTGCGTCCCTCGATCGCCTTGCGTTCCGGCCGTGGGCGCGGCTGCCAATTCTTCAGATCTTCCGACACCGACCACTCCAATCCGTTGACTTTTCCCAGCGGACGGTCACAAAAACGCTCGCTCACAGAAAGAACCACAGGGACGGGAAAAATGCTCCACACGATCGCGGCCTTCGATCGTCTCGGCGAGGAAAACGCCTTCGCGGTGCTGGCGAGGGCCACCGCGCTTGCCCATCAGGGACGCGACATCATCAACCTCGGCATCGGCCAGCCCGACTTCAAGACGCCTCAGCACATCGTCGAGGCGGCGATCAAGGCGCTGCGCGACGGCCACCACGGCTACACGCCGGCCAACGGTCTGCTCGCCACCCGCGAGGCGGTCGTGCGCCGCACGCTGACCACCACCGGCGTCGAGGTTTCGCCCGAGAATGTGATGATCCTGCCCGGCGGCAAGCCGACCATGTTCGCCGCGATCCTGATGTTCGGCGAACCCGGCGCCGAGATCCTCTATCCGGATCCCGGCTTTCCGATCTACCGCTCGATGATCGAGTTCACCGGCGCGACGCCGGTGCCGGTGCCGATCCGCGAGGAGAACGGCTTTGCCTTCTCGGCCGACGAGACGCTGGCGCTGATCACGCCGAAGACCAGGCTGCTGATCCTCAACTCGCCCGCCAATCCGACCGGCGGCGTCACGCCGCGCGCCGAAATCGAGAAGCTGGTCAAGGGCCTGGAGAAGCATCCTGAGGTCGCCGTCATGTCGGACGAGATCTACGACGTCATGACCTATGACGGCGAGAAGCACTGCTCGCTGCTCAACTTCCCCGAAATCCGCGACCGGCTGATCGTGCTCAACGGCTGGTCGAAGACCTGGGCGATGACGGGCTGGCGCATGGGCTGGTCGATCTGGCCGAACGGCGACAAGGGCGCCCATCTCTATGACAAGGTGCGCAAGCTGGCGGTCAACTGCTGGTCCTGCGTCAATGCGCCGAGCCAGTTTGCCGGTATCGCCGCGATCGACGGCCCGCAGGACGATGTCGACAAGATGATGCGCGCCTTCGACAACCGCCGCAAGATCGTGGTCGAGGGGCTGAACGCGCTGCCCGGCATTTCTTGCATCACGCCGAAAGGCGCCTTCTACGCCTTCCCCAATGTGTCGAAGACCGGCTGGAAGGCGAAGAAGCTTGCCTCGGCGCTGTTGGAGGAAGCCGGCGTGGCGCTCATCGGAGGCCCGGATTTCGGCGTGCTTGGCGAAGGCTATATCCGGCTTTCCTACGCCAATTCCGAGGAAAACATCCTGCGCGCGCTGGAGCGGGTCGAGGCGTTTCTGAAGAAGTGAGCTGTCAGGCGCTTATCCGCGCCCGACAAACGGCATCTTCGTCGCCATCACCGTCATGAACAGCACATTGGCGTCGAGCGGCAGCCTGGCCATATGCAGCACTGCGTCGGCGACCCGCTGCACATCCATCACCGCCTCGGCGGCGATCGAGCCGTTGGCCTGCGGCACGCCAACCGTCATCGGCTGCGCCATCTCGGTCAGCGCATTGCCGATGTCGATCTGGCCGCAGGCGATATCGAAGGGCCGGCCGTCGAGCGCCAGCGTCTTGGTGAGCCCGGTGATCGCATGCTTGGTCGCCGTGTAGGGCACGGAGCCCGGCCGCGGCGCATAGGCCGACACCGAGCCGTTGTTGATGATACGTCCGCCCATCGGCTTTTGCCTTCGCATCGCGCCGAAGGCGGCGCGGGCGCACAGGAACGATCCGGTGAGATTGACGCCGACGACGTCGTTCCAGACCTCGACCGGGATCTCGTCGATAAGCGTCGACTTGTAGCCCATGCCGGCATTGTTGAAGAGCAGGTCGACGCGGCCGAAGGCCTCGAGCACGGTCTCGAACATGTCGTCGACTTCTGCCGCCTTGCTGATGTCGCAGGCGACGGCCAATGCCTTGGCCTGGGTCTTTCCCGCCTCGGCGATCGCCTCTTGCAGCACCGCCTTGCGCCGGCCGCAGAACACCGTGTTCCAGCCCGCCTGGAGCAGCGCCGTGGCGACGCTCTTGCCGATGCCGGTGCCGGCGCCGGTCACGATAGCGGTCTTCTCTGCTATGGCGGTCATCGCCGTCCTCCCGGTCATGCATGGAAAGACGTGGCATCGCAAATGCCAGGGATCAAGGCAAGCCGCTATTGGCGATAAAGAAAGGGCCAACAAAAAGGGCGGCCATTGGCGACCGCCCCGATCTGAACCGCGCTTGGGAGGAGGAAAAGCCGGTCCGACTGATTAGAATGATGCGCTTGCTGAGTTAACGAGAGATTAATGACCGGCAAGGCGGTGCGCAGCGGCGTTTACCAACGTGGTTCACCACGGCGAGTTAGGCGCGCTGCCGGCCGGCACCTTGGCCGCCGAAACCGTCGCCTCGACATGATCGACCAGACCATCCGGCAGGCCGAGCCGGCCGGCGAGCAGGTCGAGATAGCCGCGCTCGGCGCGTGTGTCGGGATCGATGGTCAGACGCGAGGCGGTGTAGAGTTCCAGCTTCTGTGCATCGGTCTTGGCGCCGGCGACCAGCGTGTCGAGATCGAGCGGTCTGTCGAGTTCGGCAAGCAGGAATTTTTCGGCTTCCGCGCCGATGCCGGCGAGCTTGAGCTTGTCGGCGATCTTCTTGCGCTCTTCGTCGTCGACATGGCCGTCGGCCTTCGCCGCGGAGATCATCGCCCGGACCAGCGTCAGCGTGAACTCGGCCTCGCCCTGCGGCGCCTGCGCGGGATCGAAAGCGGTATCGGCCGGCGGCGGGAGCAGTTCAGGCTCGCCGGACGCGGGCGCCTGCGCCGGCTCGTTGCCGGCCTTGTAATTCTGATAGGCCTTGTAAGCGAGGCCGCCGATCGCCGCCAGGCCGCCAAGCTTGATGGCCGCGCCCGTCACCTGCCGCCCGGTGCCTGTGCCGAGCAGCACGGCGGCAAGCGCGCCGGCGGCAAGCGGATTGTCCTTCGCCATCTGCACCGCCTGCCCCGCCTTGTCGCGGACGGTCGAGCCGGTCCCGGGAATTTGCGAGCCGAGAAGGTCGTCGAGCAGCTTCTTGGGGTCGAGCATCAATGCCTCCAGAATTGGCCCGGCCGAATGCGCCCGGGCAGGTTTCGGACCGGCAAGAGGTAGGCCCCGCGCTTTGACATTACAATGACAAGGCGGGTTTTGCGTGAGGCTCTAGCTGCCGATATGGCGCTTGCCGCCGCGCGCCTGCGCAAGTTCCACCTGGCGATGCCGTTCGGCATAGCGCGCTCGATCTTCGTCGGAGCGCGTTCCAAAACAATGCGGGCAGGAGACGCCGATTGCGTATTTCGGCGACAGCCGGTCCTCGACCGTCAGCGGATGCCGGCAGGCGCGGCAGAGCTCCGCCTCGCCCTCGGCCAACCCATGCGAGACGGACACCCGCTCGTCGAACACAAAACACTCGCCCTGCCACAGGCTGTCTTCGGCCGGCACCTCTTCGAGATATTTCAGGATACCGCCCTTGAGATGGAAGACATTTTCGAGGCCAAGCGACTTCACATAGGCCGTCGCTTTCTCGCAGCGAATGCCGCCGGTGCAGAACATCGCCACCTTGCGGCCCTCGAGCTCTTCACGGTGCTCTTCCACCCAGGCCGGGAACTCGCGGAAGCTGGAGGTCCTCGGGTCGACCGCGCCCTTGAACGTGCCGAGCGAGACTTCATAGGCGTTGCGCGTGTCGATGACGACGGTGTCGGCATCCGAGATCAGCGCGTTCCAGTCGGCCGGCGCGACATAGGCGCCGGCGCTGGTCGCCGGATCGATGTCCTCGACGCCCATGGTGACGATCTCTCGCTTCAACCGCACCTTCATGCGGTGGAACGGCATCTCGGCGGAGCTGCTGTATTTGACTTCCAGCCCGGCAAGGCCTTCGATGGCCTGCAGATGGCCAATGAGCGCGGCAATCGCCTCCTCGCAGCCGGCGACGGTACCGTTGATGCCTTCATGCGCCAGAAGCAGCGTGCCCTTGATGCCGCGCCCGCAACAGAAAGCGGCGAGCGGCGCGCGAAGGGCCTCGTATCCGTCGAGCCGCGCGAATTTGTAGAGTGCGGCGACGCGGATTGGCTGGACTTCCGTGGCTGTTGTCATGGCAATGCCACTAGACCGTGCTGAAAGCGCTTTCAAGGCAACCAATATGCAACTGGCCACGCGGCATCACGACACGCCACCCTTCGTGGACTTGGGATATTCCTTCTGCTAATCGGTTTAAAACGATCGAAATGGAGACCAGCACATGACCAGCAAGACCGAAAAGCTCCTGTCGCTCCTCAACGGTCAGCCGGTTATCCCGGTGCTCAAGATCGCCAATGTCGCCGATGCCGTGCCGCTTGCCCGTGCTTTGTCGCGCGGCGGCTTGCGGGCCATCGAGATCACGCTGCGCACCGCCGACGCGCTGGAAGCGATCCGTCGCGTGGCAGCCGAAGTCGAGGACGCGGTCGTCGGCGCCGGCACAATTCTCGATGCCAGGCAGTTCGACGAAGCAGCCCGCGCCGGCTCAAAATTCATTGTCAGCCCGGGCATCACCAGCCAGCTTCTCGACGCGGCCAAGGACAGCCCCGTGCCGCTGCTGCCGGGCGCCATCACGCCCGGCGAAATCATGGCCGCGCGCGAAGCCGGCCTGCGCTTCCTGAAATTCTTCCCGGCCGAGCAGTCCGGCGGCATCGCGTCGTTGAAGGCTTTCGCCTCGCCACTCGCCGACGTGAAATTCTGCCCGACCGGCGGCATAACGGCCAAGAACGCCGCGGACTATCTCAGCTTGCCCAACGTCATCTGCGTCGGCGGCTCCTGGGTGGCGCCCGACGATCTCATCAAGGCCGGCAAGTGGGACGAGATCGAAGTGCTGGCGCGCGAGGCGAGCAAGCTCAAGACGTAATCAGCGCTTTCACCAGGGCAGCGTGCCGTTCTCATCGAAATAGCCGCCCGTCGGCCCGCCTGGCTCCAACGTCGCCAGGCGCACGATGATCTCGGCCGCCTGCTGCACCGTGCGGCCGCCTTTGTGCGCGTTGAGGTCGGTCGCGGTGTAGCCGGGAGCGGCCGCATTGACCATGATGCCGTGCGGCGCGAGTTCCCTGGCGAAGGCGAGCGTAACGGCGTTGAGCGCGGTCTTCGAGCTGCCATAGCCCATGACATTGGGCGACTGGCTGTTGCCGGCCGCGCGCGCCAGCGATCCGAGATAGCTGCTCACCATGACGATGCGTGAAGCGGGCGATGCCAGGAGCAGCGGCAGGAATGCCTGCGTGACCCGCACCGGACCAAAGACATTGACGTCATAGGTCGCTTTCATGTCAGCGAGACTCTCGCGGCTCGGCGGCCGTTCGTAGCGGCCGTCCGGGCCGAGCGCCTCGACATAGCCGGGAGCGATGCCGGCATTGTTGACCAGAACGTCCAGGCCGGGCGCCCGCGCCGCGACGGCTTTGGCCGCGGCCGTCACGCTGTCGTCGCTGGCGACGTCGAGCTCGAGCCACTCGACGTCCAGTCCCTCGCCGCGCAACGCGTGAGCAGCGGTCTCGCCACGCTCGGCGTCGCGCGCGCCGAGCCACACCTTGTAATCCAGTGCCGCCAGCCGGCGGGCCGTCTCACGGCCGATGCCCTTGTTGGCGCCGGTCACCAGCGCGTTCTTTCGCGTCGTCATATCCATGTCTCCTGTTCGGTGACCTAGAGATGACTTGAACCGGCTCGCTGCGCGCGCCAAAAGCTCTCAACCTCTTGCCTGATCCTCTCAGGCGCGCGTCTTCGCGTCACCCAGGTGCGCGTCTTCGCGTCACCCAGGTGCGCGTCTTCGCGTCACCCAGGTGCGCGTCTTCGCGTCACCAGGTGCGCGTCTACGCGGGCGCGTCAGCGCCTCGCTTGGTTGCTTGGCCGCGATGGATCGGCAATGCTGAAACGATGAACGAAGCGCTTCGGGAATTGATCGCCATCGCCGGCCGCCATGCGCGCGGACGGCGCACGAAGACGGCCATTCCACGCGTCACGATCGGCCGCAGCGAGGTTCCGACGCCGCCGCTGCCGGAGCTTTGCCAGCCGACCACGCTGTTCGTTCTGCAGGGCACCAAAACGGTGCTGCTGGGAGACCGCACGCTCGCCTACAGCGCCGGCAGTTATTTCGTCTATGCAGTCGAGACACCCGCAACCAGCCAACTGGTCGAGGCCAGCGTCGCGCAGCCTTACACGGCCATCGCCCTCTCGCTCGATACCGAGCTGATCGCCGGCCTGCTCATCGACCACAAGCCGGCGATCGACGGCGATAGCTTCGCGACCAATCAGGTCGATGACTTGCTGCTCGACGCCTGGCGCCGGATGTTGCGGCTGCTCGACAAGCCGGCCGAGATACCGGTTCTCGCGCCCATGCTCGAACGGGAGATCGCCTTCAGGCTCTTGCAGGGCCCGCAGGGCGAAAAGCTGCGCCAGCTCGCGCTCGCCGATGGGCGCCTGTCGCGGATCCGCCGCGCCACGGCTTGGATCCGGGCGCATTACAACGAGCCGATCGATGTGAGCGAACTGGCCGCGCTGTCGCATATGAGCAATGCCGCTTTTCATCGCCACTTCAAGGCGGCAACGGCGATGAGCCCGATCCAGTATCAGAAGCAGCTCCGCCTGCTGGAGGCGCGCCATCTGCTGATCGCGCAACCGGGCAACACCGCGCAGGTCGCCTTCAGCGTCGGCTACGAAAGCGCTTCCCAATTCAGCCGCGAATATGCGCGCCAGTTCGGCCTGCCGCCCGCGCGCGACGCCGCGCGGCTTCTTGCCAAGGGTGAAGCGCCCACGCTGGAAGTCGACTGAGCAAGAAACCAGCCGGCTTGCGCCCACCTCCTCACGGGAAGTTCAAGCCGATGCAGCTCGCGCAATGCCAAATAACGCCAACCGAGGGCTGGTTCCCGCTCATGGATTCGAACCACGATTCACGCCTTCAAAGGGCGCTGTCCTACCATTAGACGAAGCGGGAAGACCTGGCGATCGAACAGGCCTTCAGGGATGAAAAACAAAAGCCGCGTTGTCCTGCAACGCGGCTTCTCCGGTGTCCAGCGGGATCGCTATTTCGTCTGGAAACGGGCGACCGACAAGAACTTGACCGCGTTGCCGCTGAAACGGCTGGCATCTTGCATCCCGCCATCCGTCTGGAAGCCCGCAGTGTACACTTCGCTCGGCGGCGTATGCACGATGTTATAGGCATAACGCGGAGCCGTCGTCGGATCGGAAACCGAAGCAATGTTCACGCCGCTGCCCAGTGCCCAGCGCGCGGCCTGCGGCGCTGCCGCCACCACCACGGCCTTCGGTCCCGGCTTCAGATCGTGGGCGGACGCCCTGGCTTCCTTGGCTGTCGTCTTTACACTGCCGCCGATCGCCTGCGAAGGATCGGTCCCTGCCGGAAGGGCGGCGATGGCCTTGCGCGGCGAGGCCGCATCCGCATCCGAGGGATCGTTGAACGCCGAACGCGGCTCCGGTTGCGTCAGCGACGCAAGCTGGTATTCGGCGCCGGCGCCGCCAACCTCGACGGTTGCATTGGCCTGTTCGAGAACGGCCTTGACCTCATCCTGCTTGCCGGGCTGCGGCCGGGCGGTCGGCAGCACCGAGAACGCGTCGGTCGCGCTCTTGTCCTGCGAAGCCGTTTCGGCCAGCGCCAGAAGCACGTTCTTATCCTTCGACGCCAGCTCGGCTGGCGTCGAGCGGTCGGGGCGCCAGGTCGGAAGCGGAATGTTGTTGACCGCCACCTGCGCCGGATCGGTGCCCGCGGCCTCGGCCGCGCTGGCAGCGCCGAACGGAACCTTGTCAGGCAAGGGCGCCTGCGCCGTCGAAACCGCCTGCTCGGTCGTCGCCGAGGCATCCGCCATGGCGAACGGCACGTTCTGCGGCGTCTGCTGGCCGACATCGACCTTCGGACGCGGCGCGAAATCGGGCAGCGGGATTTCCTTGGGCGGCAAGGCGGCGATGATCGTCTCCGGCGTATCCTGCTGCGGCTGCTGCGAGTCGTCGGCGCTGTCATCCGCGATCTGCGGGACGTTGGCGCGCTTCGCGTCCTTCGGCGAGACAATCGCGATACCCGGAAGATTGCTGCTGCGCGCCGTAGCGACCTGGACCTGCTTCACGGCATTCGCCTGGGGCGCACCGCCGCCGTCACCGGTATCGGCATCATCGTCAGCCTCGTCGGCGCCGCCGCCAAATAAGGCGGCAAGCAATCCGCCCGAGCGCTTGGTCGAGCCGCCGGCGCTGGCCAGTTCGATGTTCGGGGTGCCTGCACCCTTGCGCGACTGATAGGCGGCCAGCGCCTGCTCATAGCCGGGCAGCGGCCTGCCGTCGCTCGGCACATGCAGCGTCTTGCCGTTCGGGAACAGGCTGACCAGCTCCTGGCGGCTGATGCCCGGCCAATGGCGCACATTGCCGACATCCATGTGCACGAAGGGTGAGCCGGAAGTCGGGTAGTAGCCGACGCCGCCGCCCTGCATCTTGAGGCCGATGTTGCGCAGCTTCTTCAGCGGCACGCCGGGGATGTAGAAATCCATCGCCTTGCCCAGCATGTGCTGGCTCTTCTCGGCGACGCCGCGGCTGCGCGAACGCAGCATCGCGTTGGTCGACGGCGAACGATAGCCGCAGACGACCTGGATATAGTCAGTCGCGCCGGCTTCGCGATAGGCTTCCCAGACGAGGTCGAGCAGCCGCGGATCCATCTTGGTCGGCTCGTTGCGGCGCCAGTCGCGAAGGATGATGTTGATCTTGCGCAGGCCTTCCGGATCGTAGCGGCCATTGCGCTTGTAGACGATCTCGGCCTTCTCATGCGTGTGCAGGTGATAGAGCTTGAGCGTACGAACCTCAGCCCTGGCGCCCGACATTGCCGCGGACAAAAACCCGACAGCCAAAATCACAAACGTCAGCCACCTCGGCCAGACGCTCATGTGAAAATGCCGCCCGTTTGTATGTCGTTCGACTTTGTTCAAATCAAATGGCTTTCAGGCTGCCGTTTGTCCCCGGATTTGACCAAACGGATGCGTGGTTCTCACATCCGAGTATCGATCCTAATGGTTAATCATCGTTTATTGAAGCCGAAATGCGGTAACACCGTGGCGATATCCCGTCAAAAATGATGCACAGCATTTCGTGGTAAACCGCTGGTTTAGATCAAGAATCCGGCCTCCGCCAGAACACGATCTGTTACCGTTAGCGTTAATGCGTGATCCTTTGACTCGGATTTTAGGCGCGCAAGCTAGTTCGAGGCTCGCCTGTCATGAGGCAAGCCGGTCGACGCGACCAGCTTCGGGATCAATGCCATATTCCTTCAACTTGCGGTAGAGAGTCGAGCGGCCGATGCCCAAACGGCGCGCGACTTCGCTCATCTGGCCATTGTAATGGTCGATCGCCAGCTTGATCATCTCGAGCTCGACATCGGCCAGCGCCCGCACATTGCCGCGCTCGTCGAGAGCACGAAGCGTTCCGAACCGTGGCTGCGGCCTGGCCGACGTTTCGTCGTCCGACAGGACAGATCTCGTTGTCTCTGCAGCCGCCTCGTCCGCTTGTCCTGCCCCATCCGCAACCGTTTCGGCTGTGGCGGATGCCGTTTCCGCTCCCAGATTGACGGTGCCTTCCACCTGGGCCCGGATTTGCGGGAACTCCTCCTCGGTCAGCACGTCGCCCTCGGCAAGCACCGACGCGCGGAAGACCGCATTCTCCAATTGGCGGATGTTGCCCGGCCAGTCATAGGCTTGCAGCATCGCAAGCGCTGGCGCCGATATGCCGGCAAGGCGGCGGCGCGGATCGGTAGGCGCCACCTTTTCCATGAAATGCCGGACCAGATAGGGAATGTCGTCGCGACGATCGCGCAGCGGCGGCACGAAGATCGGATAGACGTTCAGGCGGTAGAACAGGTCCTCGCGGAACTTGCCGTCCTTGACCTGCTGCAGAAGGTTCCGGTGCGTGGCCGAGATCAGGCGGATATCGACCTTGACGGTCGAGCGGCCGCCGACCGGATCGACCTCGCCCTCCTGCACGGCGCGCAGCAGCTTGACCTGGACGTCGAGCGGCAGATCTCCGATCTCGTCGAGGAACAGCGTGCCGGAATTCGCCTCGACGAATTTGCCCGTATGCTTCTCGGTGGCGCCGGTGAAGGAGCCCTTCTCGTGGCCGAACAGGATCGATTCGACGAGATTGTCCGGGATGGCGCCGCAATTGACGGTGACGAAGGGCTTCGAGCGGCGATCGCCGCTGCCCTGGATGGCGCGCGCCACCAGTTCCTTGCCGACGCCGGACTCGCCTTCGATCAGGATCGGGATGTTGGAGGCCGCCGCCTTCTGCCCGAGGCGTATCACCCGGTCCATTGCCGGGCTGCGCGTGATCATGTCCTTGAAGGTGAGATGGCCGCCGCCGCGACGCCGCGACGCGCGCTTCATCTCGTCCTCGACGGCTTCCACCTTGAGCGCGTTGGAGATCGCGGTCTGCAGCCTGTCGGGCGACGCCGGCTTGACGACGAAGTCGAAGGCGCCGTGCCGCATGGCCGAGACGACCGTCTCGATGCCGCCCTGGGCAGTCTGCACGATGACGGGAATGTTGATGGCGCGCTCGCGCATAGCCTTCAGCACGCCGATGCCGTCGAGGCCGGGCATGATGAGGTCGAGAATGACGACGGAGACCTCGCGCGCGTTCGGCCCGTCGAGCACGTCGAGCCCAGCCTCGCCGCCATCCGTGACAATCGCGCTGTGGCCGAACTTTGTCAGCGCGGCCTCGACCAGCCGGCGCTGCACCGGATCGTCATCGACTATGAGTATGGAACCTGTCATGACTGTTCGAGTTGTCCGCCCGAGGAAATCCCCATGGATCATCTTGGCACAGGGTTCTAAATAAGGTTTCAAAAAACCCGGTGAACGAATTCCTTAGGATTTGACCGGCTTCCTCCTTCCCTCTGATTTGGCATCGATTCAAAGAAGGTATTGCTGATGCGCATGGAGTTTGGTCAGCGGCTTGTGGCGACAGCGTCCGGACACGGCGCGGCGGAGCTTGGCGATCTGCCGGAGTGGAATCTCGCCGATCTCTATTCCGGCATGGAAGCGCCCGAATTGAAGCGCGACATCGCCAAGGCGGCCAGCGACGCCGTCGCCTTCGAGACCCGCTGGAAAGGCACGCTGGCCGCGGAAGCCGGGCGCGGCGGCGCCGGCCGGCTGGGCGAGGCGCTGCAAGCCTATGAGGCGATCGAGGAACTGATCGGCCGCATCGTCTCCTATGCCGGCCTCGTCTATGCCGGCAACACCGCCGATCCGCAGCGCGCCAAGCTCTACGGCGACGTCCAGGAAAAGATGACGGACGCGAGCGCCCATCTTCTGTTCTTCGCGCTCGAGCTCAACCTGATCGATGATGCGGCGATCGAGAGCGCTCTGGCCGCCGACAAGGCCTTCGGCCACTACCGGCCCTGGGTACTCGACCTCAGGAAGGACAAGCCCTACCAGCTCGAGGATCGCGTCGAGCAATTGTTTCACGAAAAGTCGGTCACCGGTCGCGGCGCCTGGAACCGCCTGTTCGACGAGACGATGACCGACCTGCGCTTCGACGTCGACGGCGAGGAACTGACGCTTGAGCCGGCGCTCAACCGCCTGCAGGATTCGGATGGCGAAGTGCGCCGCCGCGCCTCAGAGGCGCTCGCGGCAACCTTCCGCAAGAACCTGCGCACCTTCACGCTCATCACCAACACTTTAGCCAAGGACAAGGAAATCTCCGACCGCTGGCGTGGCTTTCAGGATATCGCCGACTCGCGCCACCTCGCCAACCGCGTCGAGCGCGACGTGGTCGACGCGCTGGCGGCGGCCGTGCGTGAGGCCTATCCCAGGCTGTCGCACCGCTACTACGCGATGAAGGCGCGCTGGCTCGGCATGGAAGTGATGAACCACTGGGACCGCAACGCGCCGCTGCCGGAGACGCCGAAGGCGGTGATCCGCTGGGATGACGCCAGGGACACGGTGCTCTCCGCCTATCAACGCTTCTCACCCGACATGGCCGAAATCGCGCGCGGTTTCTTCGATCGCAGATGGATCGACGCGCCGGTGCGGCCGGGCAAGTCGCCCGGCGCCTTCGCCCACCCGACCGTGCCGTCGGCGCATCCTTATGTGCTGCTCAACTATATGGGCAAGCCGCGCGACGTGATGACGCTGGCGCATGAGCTCGGCCATGGCGTGCATCAGGTGCTGGCCGCCGGCCAGGGCGCCCTGATGGCCTCGACGCCGCTGACGCTGGCCGAGACTGCCTCCGTCTTCGGTGAGATGCTGACCTTCCGCTCGCTGCTCGAGCAGACCAGTGACAGACGCGAGCGCAAAGCCATGCTCGCTCAGAAGGTCGAGGACATGATCAACACGGTCGTGCGCCAGATCGCCTTCTACGAGTTCGAGCGCAAGGTCCATACCGAGCGCAAGAACGGCGAGCTGACCTCGGACAGGCTCGGCGAATTCTGGCTGGAGGTGCAGGCCGAGAGCCTGGGGCCGGCGATCAAGCTGCGCGAGGGCTATGAGGTCTTCTGGACCTATATCCCCCACTTCATCCATTCGCCCTTCTATGTCTATGCCTATGCCTTCGGCGACTGCCTGGTGAACTCGCTCTACGCAGTCTACCAAAATGCCGAGCGCGGCTTTCAGGAGAAGTATTTCGAGATGCTGCGCGCCGGCGGCACGAAGCATCACTCCGAACTCCTGGCGCCCTTCGGCCTCGACGCCACCGATCCCGCGTTCTGGCAGATCGGCCTTGGCGTGATCGGTTCGCTGATCGACGAGTTGGAAGCGCTGGACGAGTGAACAGCAACGAAGCGTGCATCGATAGCTATAGTTTAGCCGAGACGCATATTAGCCGGACTCTATTCTTAGTAAATAGCTGTTCTTGAATAACTCTCCGGCGCATTTTCAACTGGCTTTCGACAAGCCATATGATAGCGTCCGGCCTCAAGCTCAGCCGGACGCATCGCGCAGGCCAGAGATGCCTGCCGCTCCGCTACGGCGAATGCGATGATGGCCGTCGGTCCGGACAAGACCGAAACGCCGATGGCTCGATTGAAGCCGGCGGTTCCACCGAACACGGAACCTTTGACGATCATTGGCGGCAAGCGTGCCCTCCCAGCCGCGGCCGACGGATCGGACTGGAGAGGGAAATGAGCACTTTCTTCTACATGCTCCTGGCGTTCGTTGTGGGTATCCTGGTTGGCTGGTTCATCTGGGGCCGCCTGCGCGGCGAGCTCGACAGTCTGCGCGGCGATCTCGATCGCACGCGAAGCGAACGCGACAGGCTGAAGGCCGACAGCGACCGGCTGAAGGGCGAGCTCGATGCCTGCGGCCGTGCCCGCGCCGATCTCGAAAGCCGGCTAAGCGGAGCGCCTGCCGCCAAGGCAGGCGCCGCCAAGGCCGCCACGCCGGCCCCGGCGGCGCTGGTCTCGACACCGACGGCCGCGACTTCGGCAGAGGCCGCGCCGGCGAAGCCGGCCGCCGCGAAGAAGCCGGCAGCCACGAAAACTGCAGCAGCGAAGCCCGCAGCCAAGGCAGCCGCGCCGAAGAAGCCAGCTCCCGCCAAGAAGACCGCCGCGCCGAAGGCCGCGACAGCCAAGGCCGACAATCTGCGCCGCCTCATCGGCATCGGCCCGGTCAACGAGAGGCTGCTCAAGGGCCTGGGCGTCACCACCTATGCCCAGATCGCCGCCTGGACCGACGCCGACGTCAAACGCATCGAGGAGGTGCTCAATTTCGACGGCCGCATCGCGCGCGAGAAATGGATCGAGCAGGCGAAATTGCTTGCCGCCGGCGACGAGGCCGGGTTCGCCAGGCAGTTCCCGACGGCTGGAACCGCCAATAACACGTGATGAACGAGCCTATTGGCCGCAGGCGGCGCCCGCACGGGCGCCGTCTTTGTTTTGGGGCCGGACGCCTTTGCGCCGCCCGACGCCGCTCCCTCGATTGCGCCTCGCCGGTCCCCCATATAGAGCGATCGACTGAATTGTCCGCTTTCAAGGCTCATGTCCCTGCCCGCAGCCATTTTCCGCAACGACGAGAGCGCGCGTCAGCTGGTGTTCGACCGGCCGCACGAGATCATTCTCGCGCGCACTGCGGAGGAGTTCGTGCCGGCGCTCGAGCGAGCCCAGGCCGCCTCCGACTCCGGCAAATGGCTGGCGGGTTATTTCTCCTACGAGGCCGGCTACCTGCTCGAGCCGAAACTGGTGCCGCTGCTGCCCGAGGGCCGCCGCGCGCCCTTGGTCTGCCTCGGGATCTTCGATGCGCCTGTCGACCAGGCGGTGCCGCAAAGCGCCGGGCCCGCCAGCAACGGCCCGATCTTCGATGCGAGGGCAACATGGTCCGCCGAGGACTATGCCGGCCGTTTCGCGCGCCTTCACAATCACATCCGCAAGGGTGACTGTTACCAGGGCAACCTTACCTTCCCGGTCCATGCGCAATGGTCCGGCGATCCGCTTGCCGCCTTCGACGCGCTGACCGAGCGCCAGCCGGTCAAATATGGCGCGCTGATCTCGCTCGGCGATCCGGTCGTTCTGTCGCGCTCGCCCGAACTGTTTTTCGAAATCGACGCCGACGGCATGATCGAAACGCACCCGATGAAGGGTACGGCTCCGCGCGGCGCGACCAAGGCCGAGGATGCCCGGCTGAAGGCCTTCCTGCGCAACGACGAGAAGAACCAGGCCGAGAACCGCATGATCGTCGACCTGTTGCGCAACGACATCTCGCTGATCAGCGAAGTCGGCACGCTGGACGTGCCGGAATTGTTCCGCATCGAGTCCTATCCGACCGTGCACCAGATGGTCAGCCGCGTGCGGGCGAAGCTTCTGCCGGACATCGGCATCCGCCAGGTCTTCGCCGCGCTCTTCCCTTGCGGCTCGATCACCGGTGCGCCGAAGATCCGCGCCATGGAAATCCTGCACGAGTTGGAAGACGCGCCGCGCGACGTCTATTGCGGCGCCATCGGCTGGATCGCGCCGGGCGGCAGGATGCGTTTTTCGGTGGCGATCCGCACCATCTCGCTCTTTGCTGACGGCGAGGCGGTCTACAATGTCGGCGGCGGCGTCGTCTTCGATTCCACCGCCGAGGAGGAGTATCGGGAGTGTCTGTTGAAAGCGCGCTTCGCGACGGGAATGGTGCCGGCTTCGAGCTGATCGAGACCATGCGCTGGGAGCCTGGTTCCGGCTTCCTGCGCTTCGAGCGACACCTCGCCAGGCTTTATGCGTCCGCCGCCGAACTCGGCTTCGCCTGCGATCCCGAACGCATCGGCGAAGTGCTTTCGAACGCCGTCGACGGACAGCTGATTGCTTTGCGCGTGCGCCTTGCCTTGCAGCACAACGGCGAAGCGACGGCTGCCGCTCAAGCCTATGAACCGCTGCCCGCCGACAAGGTCTGGCGGCTGCAGCTGGCGCGGATCCGGCTCGATTCCACCAACATGCTGCTGCGCCACAAGACCAGCCTGCGTCAGGTCTACACGCATGCCCGCGCGGAATATCTCGCCACCCGCGCCGATGAAGTGCTTTTAGCCAACGAGCGCGGCGAGCTCTGCGAGGGCACCATCACCAATCTCTTCGCCGATTTCGGCGACGGCCCGCTCGCCACGCCCCGGCTCGACTGCGGCCTTTTGCCTGGAATATTGCGCGGCGAGCTTCTGGACGAAGGCCGCGCCGTGGAAGCGATCTACAGCTTCGACGACTTGAAGGCGGCGAAGGCGATCTTCGTCGGCAACTCGCTGCGCGGGCTGATCCCGGCGCGGCTTGGCTGACCGGGCTGGAGACATAAACTGGATAACAACCAAACAGGCATGACCGTCCGCCACCCGACCCATACGCCCTATGACGGATCCTCGAAGCTCTTCACCATCGGGTTGAAGCCGCTCGAATTCGATCGCTGGATCGAGGTCGATGAGTTCCTGCTGCCGCATCTGGCCGAAAAGCAGCGGCTCTACACGGAAATCCCGGAAAGGGTCTTTGTCGAGGAAGACGGTACAAGCGACGCTCAGCGCGAAGTGCTCGACCTGCTCGTCGCCCATCTCGAAGCCGCGCATCCCGACACGCACCGCCGCAACGGAGCCGATCTCGAGCCGGTCGGTTTCGATGGGGCAAGCGACAGACTGCCCCCCGCCTTGCGCGAGGCGCCGCTGGCAAAGGCTTCGCTGCTCGTTCAGGAAGACCTGATCCTGATGCGCCGCGACGAGCACGGCTGGCGGCTCGCCGCCGGCTCGCTGTGCTTTCCTTCATCCTGGTCGCTGCGGGAGAAATTTGGCAAGCCGCTGCAGGAGATCCACCAGCCGGTGCCGGGCTTCGGCCCCGGCACGCGGCCGGCCGAGCTCATCAACCGCATGTTCGACGGACTGCAGGGCCAGGCGGTCGAGCGCTTCAACTGGTCGATCCAGGCGAATGACAGGCTCTATCATCCACTCTCCAACGTCGAGCGCATCGACCGCGCCACCAACCGTCCGAGCCGCTTCCCCGACGGCGACGTCAAAGCCCATGCCTTCATCCGCGTCGAACGCCAGACGCTGCGCAAGCTGCCTGCGTCGCGCGACATCCTCTTTACCATCCGCATCCACCTCGATCCGCTCAAGGTGCTTGATGCGCATCCGGACCGGGCAGCACTGGCGGCCTCATTCGCGGAGCAGCTCCTGGCCCTCGACCAGCAACAGCTCGACTACAAGGGCCTGACCGCCGACCGCGACCGGCTAGTCGAATTCCTCGGCGGCATGGCCCGCACGCCTTAACCAAGGCGCCAGGCTGGCCTAGCCGGCGGTTGGCGCTTTTCGCTGGTTTATGACAATGATCTGTGGTGTAGCGCTTGGCCGTCGGGCCAAAAGCGCCCGGTTTTGCGCGTGTTTGAAGGAGTGTGCGAAAAAATGGCGAATGAAAACTGGCCCGTTTACGGTGAAATCACCGGTCCCGTCGTGATGATCGGCTTCGGCTCGATCGGGCGGGGAACGCTGCCGCTGATCGAGCGCCATTTCAAGTTCGACAAGTCGCGCATGACGGTCATCGACCCGCTCGACACCGACCGCAAGCTGCTCGACGAGCGCGGCATCGCTTTCAAGCAGGACGCTGTGACCGAGAAGAATTACAAGAAGCTGCTCACGCCGCTTCTGACCAATGGCGGCGGCCAGGGCTTTTGCGTCAACCTGTCGGTCGACACGGGTTCGGTGGACCTGATGAAATTGTGCCGCAAGCTCGGCGTGCTTTACATCGACACCGTCGTCGAGCCGTGGCTGGGCTTCTATTTCGACCCCGAGGCCGACAATGCCAGCCGCTCCAACTACGCGCTGCGCGAGGCGATGATCAAGGAAAAGCAGGACAAGCCCGGCGGCCCGACGGCGGTCTCCACCTGCGGCGCCAATCCCGGCATGGTCTCGTGGTTCGTCAAGAAGGCGCTGGTCAACCTCGCCACCGACCTTGGCCTCGAGTTTTCGGAACCCGCGCAGGAAGACCGCGAGGGCTGGGCCAAGCTGATGAGGAAGGCCGGCGTCAAGGGTATCCATATCGCCGAGCGCGACACCCAGCGCACCAAGAAGCCGAAGCCGATGAATGTGTTCTGGAACACCTGGTCGGTCGAAGGCTTCATCTCGGAAGGCCTGCAGCCGGCCGAGCTCGGCTGGGGCACGCATGAAAGCTGGATGCCGAAGAACGGCAAGAAGCACAAGCACGGCTCCAAGGCGGCGATCTATCTGGAGCAGCCCGGCGCCAACACGCGCGTGCGCAGCTGGTGCCCGACGCCGGGCGCGCAATATGGCCTGCTGGTGACGCATAACGAGTCGATCTCGATCGCCGACTTCTTCACCGTGCGCTCGAAGAAGGGCAAGGTCCAATACCGCCCGACCTGCCACTACGCCTACCATCCCTGCAACGACGCCTTGCTGTCGCTGGACGAGATGTTCGGCGCCGCCGGCAAGCCGCAGCCGGTCCACCACGTGCTTGACGAGAACGAGTTGGTCGACGGCGTCGACGAGCTCGGCGTGCTGCTCTACGGCCACGACAAGAATGCCTACTGGTACGGCTCGCAATTGTCTCTGGCCGAGGCGCGCAAGCTCGCCCCCTACCAGAACGCCACCGGCCTGCAGGTCACCTCGGCGGTGCTCGCCGGCATGGTCTGGGCGCTGGAGAACCCGGCGGCAGGCATCGTGGAAGCCGACGAGATGGACTACCGGCGCTGCCTCGAAGTGCAGTTGCCTTATCTCGGGCCGGTCAGGGGATACTACACCGACTGGACGCCGCTGGATAACCGCCCGGGACTCTTCCCCGAGGACCTGGACAAAGACGACCCGTGGCAGTTCCGCAACATTCTGGTCCGATAGCAGGCGGCTTGACGACCCTCACCGCCTTGCAATCGCCCGGAAATCGGGCGATTGAAGGGAGCGGACCGAGGAGAGGATTTTCAAGAATGACCATTGCGCGCAAACTGCTTTCGCTGGGCGCCGCGGCAAGCCTTTTGGCCGCCGCCGCCTGCACAACCACCGGCCCATCGGAACCACCGGCCTCCGCCGCGCCGAAGGGCGTCGAGGGCAACTGGATCGACGCCAAGGGCACGGGCCTGTCGACCTTCGCGGCCGGCAACTTCACCACGGTCGCCACCGACACCGGCCAGAAGCTGTCGGAAGGCAGCTACACCATGACCGGACCGACCTCGGTCGAGATCCACGGCACCTCGCTGATCCGCCAGACGCCCGTCAGCTTCAACTGCCTGATGGTTTCGATCAGCCAGCTCAACTGCACCAGCGCCAGCGGCCAGAATTTCGTGCTGACGCGCCGGGCCTGAGGCTCGCAGACATCAATCCGACAGGATGGCGGCGCGAGCCGCCGTCCTTTTTTGTGCCGGCAAATATCTCCCCGATTTGTGCTTGCATCGACCGGGACCCGATGTGAACATGACCCGAGGCTGACTGTTATTTTCCAGTCAAGCGAAGGCGTTAAGCACTGTCGAAGTCAATTTACCGGGAGACGAAGATGAAGAAGATTGCCGCCATCCTAGCCCTTTCCGCTTCGACGCTTGGCCTGTCGGCCGGCGTGTCCTTTGCCGACTACACGCTGAACATCCTTCATTTCAACGACTGGCACAGCCGCATCGAAGGCAACAACAAATACGAGTCGACCTGTTCCGCCGAAGAGGAGACCAAGGGCGAATGCATCGGCGGCGCTGGCCGGCTGATCACCGCAATCGCTGAGGAGCGTAAGAAGCTCGAAGGGCAGAACGTGCTCTTGCTCAATGCAGGCGACAGTTTTCAGGGCTCGCTGTTCTACACCACCTACAAGGGCGCCGTGGAAGAGGAATTCCTCAACCAGATCAAGCCCGACGCGGTGACGCTCGGCAATCATGAATTCGATGACGGCGAGACAGCACTGGTGCCTTTCCTCGACAAGGCGAAGTTCCCGGTCGTCAGCGCCAATGTCGTGCCCAACGACAAGTCCGGCGCCGCCGGCAAGTTCAAGCCGTCGATCGTCGTCGAGGTCGGCGGCCAGAAGATCGGCATCGTCGGCGCCGTCACCAACGACACGCCGGAACTCGCCTCGCCCGGCCCGAACATCACTATTGCCGACGACGTCAAATCGATCACGGCCGAGGTCGAGAAGCTCAAGGCGCAAGGCATCAACAAGATCATCGCGGTCACTCATATCGGCTACAGGCGCGAACGCGACGTGATCGCCAAGATCCCGGGCATCGACGTGGTGGTCGGCGGCCACAGCCACACGCTTCTTTCCAACACCGACCCGAAGGCCGAAGGCCCCTACCCGACGATGGTCGACAACCCCGACGGCTCCAAGGTGCCGGTCGTGCAGGCCGCGTCCTATTCGAAATATCTCGGCGAGTTCAAGGTCGTGTTCGACGACAACGGTGTCGTCAAGGAAGCCAGCGGCGCCCCGATCTATCTCGACAAGTCGATCACGCCCGATCCCGCCGTGCTCGCCCGCATCAAGGAGCTCGGCGCGCCGATCGAGGCGCTGAAGAACAAAGAGGTGGCCGAGACCACCAAGGCGATCGACGGCAGCCGCGAGAACTGCCGCGCGCGCGAATGCGAGATGGGCGATCTCGTTTCTGATGCCATCCTCGACCGCACCAAGGGCCAGGGCGTCGAGATCGTCATCTCGAATGGCGGCGGCCTGCGCGCCTCGATCGACCAGGGCACGGTGACCATGGGCGAGGTGCTGACCGTGCTGCCGTTCCAGAACACGCTGGCGACCTTCAAGATCTCGGGCAAGGACTTGGTCGCGGGCCTCGAAAACGGTCTCAGCCAGGTCGAGGACGGCGCCGGCCGTTTCCCGCAGGTTGCCGGCCTGAAATACTCTTTCGACAAATCCGCCGCGCCCAATGCCGGCCGCGTCAAATCGGTCGAGGTGATGGAGAACGGCGCCTGGGCGCCGATCAACCCGGACAAGCAGTATCTCGTCGCCACCAACAACTATGTCCGCCAGGGCGGCGACGGCTACAAGGTCTTCGCCGAGAAGGCCACGGACGCCTATGACTACGGCCCAGGCCTGGAGCAGGTGGTGGCCGACTATCTCGGCGCCCATCGCCCATACACGCCGAAGCTTGACGGCCGCATCACCGAGATTGCGGCAACGACTGCAGCGGCTGAGCCGGCCAAGCCTGTGGAACCGGCGAAGCCCGCCGAGACCGCCACCCAGGCGCCCGCTGCCGAGCCTGCAATGCCGGCCATGCCTTCCGGTTCCAGCGACATAGCCGGCACACCACCGGCCGTTCCGGCTGAAACCGCCCTGGCCGCTCCCGCCGAGGCAGCCCCGGCGACCCCTGCTCCCGCCGCCGAGCCGGCAAAGCCCGCTGAAACCAAGCCGGCGGAAACCAGCCACACCGTCGCCGCCGGCGATACCTATTGGGACCTTGCCAGGAAAGCCTATGGCGACGCCACCAAATGGAAGCTCATCTCCGAGGCCAACAAAGACTTCAAGCCGCGCCGCCTGCCGCTCGGCGCGACGCTGACCATCCCGCCGGCCGCGAAATAAGCGGCCGCCCGAAATTCACGACACCGCCCGAAAGCGGGCGGGTGTTCCTTTTTCGCTGCCAGACACGATAAGGTGCGGCCAGACGCAGCATTGAAAACCGGCGGGGCATCGCTAATTTCCGCGGCGCTACCGGAGACCGTTCATGACGCTTGCCAGCCCCGCCGATGCCAAAGCCGCCAAGGCTGTCGGTCCGCTGTCCGCCGACGCCGCACCCGTCAGGCCGGGCAGGATCGGCATCATGCTGGTCAATCTCGGCACGCCGGACGGCACCGACTTCAAGCCAATGTGGCGATATCTCAGGGAATTCCTCTCCGACCCGCGCGTCATCGAGCTCAACAAGGCGATCTGGTACCCGATTCTTTACGGCCTGGTTCTGACCACCCGGCCGAAAAAATCCGGCGCGAACTATGCCAGGATCTGGAACCGGGAGAAGAACGAGTCGCCGCTGCGCACCTTCACCCGCGCTCAAGGACAGAAATTGGCCGCAGCGCTCGCCGACCTGCCCGATGTGGTGGTCGATTGGGCGATGCGCTACGGCAATCCCTCGACCGCAAGCGTCGCGCAAAGACTGGTCGAGCAGGGCTGCGACCGTATCCTGTCCTTCCCGCTCTATCCGCAATATTCCGCAACGACGACGGCGACCGCCAACGACCAATTGTTCCGCGCGCTGATGAAGATCAGAAACGCGCCGGCGATCCGCAGCGTGCCGCCCTATTATGACGAACCGGTCTATATCGAAGCGCTCGCCCGCTCGATCGAGCAGCATATCGCAGCGCTCGATTTCGTGCCGGAAGTGGTGATCACCTCCTATCATGGCATCCCGAAACCCTATTCCGACAAGGGCGACCCCTACCAGACGCATTGCCTGGAGACGACCCGGTTATTGCGGGCAAGGCTCGGCTGGGACGAGAACAAGCTCATCACCACCTTCCAGTCGCGTTTCGGCGCACAGGAATGGCTGCAGCCCTATACCGACGTCACGGTCGAGAAACTGGCCAAGGACGGCATCAAGTCGATCGCCGTCGTCAATCCGGGCTTTTCCGTCGACTGCATCGAGACGCTGGACGAGATCGGCCGCGAGGGAGCCGAGACCTTCCATCATGCCGGCGGCAAGAACTTCGCGCATATCCCCTGCCTCAATGACAGCGCCGAGGGCATGGCGGTCATCGAGGCGCTGGTGCGGCGTGAGCTTTCCGGCTGGGTGTGACCGGCTTCATCGACAGCTCGAAAGCGGTGCGCAAAACCCGCCGCTAACCAATATTGGCGATCACCTGATTGTAACGCTACGGAAACACACTTAAGTGATTCCGTGAGGTCGCCGCCTTTTGAGGGAGAAACGAAATGGGCTTTAGCGGTTTCAGCATCTCGATCATTGTTCTTGTTTTCTTTGTCGTCATCCTCCTTTTCAAGGGCATCAAGACGGTGCCGCAGGGCTACAACTACACAGTGGAACGCTTCGGGCGGTACACCAAGACACTGACCCCCGGCCTGAACATCCTCAACCCGATAGTCGAGCGCATCGGCGCCAAGATGAACATGATGGAACAGGTGCTCGATGTCCCGACGCAGGAGATCATCACCCGTGACAACGCCATCGTCGGCGTCGACGGCATCGCCTTCTTTCAGATCCTCAATGCCGCGCAGGCCGCCTACCAGGTCTCAGGCCTGCAGAACGCCATCCTCAACCTCACCATGACCAACATCCGTACCGTCATGGGCTCGATGGACCTCGACGAATTGCTCTCCAATCGCGACGCCATCAACGAGCGCCTTTTGCGCGTCGTCGACGAGGCGGCGCATCCCTGGGGCATCAAGATAACACGCGTCGAGATCAAGGACATCAATCCGCCGGCCAACCTTATTGAATCGATGGGCCGCCAGATGACGGCCGAGCGCAACAAGCGCGCCCAGATCCTGGCCGCCGAGGGCTTGAAGCAATCGCAGATCCTCGAGGCCGAGGGCCGCCGGGAAGCCGCCTTCCGCGACGCCGAGGCGCGCGAGCGTTCCGCCGAAGCCGAAGCCAAGGCCACACAGGTGGTATCGGAGGCCATCGCCAAGGGCGACGTTCAGGCGCTCAATTATTTCGTCGCCCAGAAATACACCGAGGCGCTGACCAAGATCGGCTCGGCCACGAATAGCAAGATCGTTCTGATGCCGCTTGAGGCCTCCTCGCTGATCGGCACGCTCGGCGGCATCGGCGAAATCGCCAAGGAAGTCTTCAAGGGCGATGGCTCTTCGGGCTCGCAGCGGCAGGCATCCCGCCCGCCGGTCGTCAAGCCCAGCGACAACTGATGTGACGCCGTCTGGGTGGGAGAACATCAATGATCGACCGCATCGTTTCGGAACTCGGCCCGTGGAACTGGATGGTTCTCGGCATCGTGCTCCTTGTGATGGAAGTCGTGGCGCCCGGCGTGTTCATGCTGTGGATCGGCATCGCTGCGCTGATCGTCGGGGCAGTGTCGCTGGCGATCTGGGACGCCGCCTTCTGGACCTGGCAGGTCCAGGTCCTGGCCTTCCTCGTGCTGGCAGTAGTCTCGGCCTATATCGGCAGGCAGATCGCGGTCTCGCGCCAAGGCAGCATCGACCAGCCGCTGCTCAACCGCCGCGGCGCCCAGATGGTCGGCCGGACGGCGACGCTGTCCGAGCCGATCAAGAACGGCCGCGGCCGCATCCGGCTTGGCGACACGCTGTGGCGCGTCTCCGGACCCGACCTGCCGGTCGGCACGCAGGTGCGTGTGACCGGGGCGGCGGACACCGATCTGGAGTTGACCGTGGAGGCTATCTGAGCCGAGCTTCCAAGGGTGCATTGAGATTCAGGTCAGGCCGAGTCGAAAATGGCGGTTTCCGAGAACCGGAGCGGAACGTACTTAAGTACGTGAGCACCGGAAGCGCAGGAAGCCGCCATTTGCAGGCCGGCCTCACCTGAATATCAATGAATCCTAGGCGGCGCCGATGCGCAGCAGATCATGCAGATGCACCAGTCCGACCGGGCGTCCGCCTTCGACGACCATGAGGCTGGTGATTTCGGATGTGTTGATGGTCTGCAGCGCCGTCGCCACCAGCGTGTCCGGGCTGGCCGTCTTCGGCTTCCTGGTCATCACCTGATCGACGCTCATCGTCAGGAGGTCGCTTGCAATGTGGCGGCGGATGTCGCCGTCGGTGACGATGCCGACCAGCGCGCCGTCGGCGCCGGTGATCGCCACGCAGCCGAAACCCTTGCGCGACAATTCCAGGATCGCCTCCTGCATGCCGGTGCCTGAAGGCACCAACGGCAGCCTTTCGCCGACATGCATGATCTCGCGCAGCTGGGTCAGATTGGCGCCGAGCTGTCCGCCAGGATGGAAGGTGCGGAAATGGTCCGGCGTGAAACCGCGCGCCTCGAGCAGCGCGATCGCCAAGGCATCCCCCATGACGAGCTGCAGCAGGGCGGAGGTTGTGGGGGCCAGCCCGTGCGGACAGGCCTCGGGCACGGGCGGCAGCAGCAGCACGACATCGGCGGCCCGCGCCAGCGCCGAGCTCTCGCCCGACGTGATGGCGATCAGCGGGATGGAAAAGCGCCTGGAATAGGCGACGATGCCCATCAATTCCTTGCTCTCGCCCGACCAGGACATGGCAATGATGGCGTCGTCCCGGGCGATCATGCCGAGATCGCCGTGATTGGCCTCCGCCGGATGGACAAAAAAGGCTGGCGTGCCGGTCGAGGCCAGCGTGGCGGCGATCTTGGAGCCGATATGGCCGCTCTTGCCGACGCCGGTGACGATGACGCGGCCGTCAATCCGCGAAATCAGGTCGATGGCCGCCGCAAAGGGCTCGGCCAGTCCGTTTGCGAGCCCGGCGGCCAGGGCCGCCATGCCGGCCTGCTCCGTCGCCACCGTTCTCAGCGCCGATTCGATCGCAGCCTGCCTGTTGGGCTGCTTTCTTTCTGGGGACCCCGCATGCATGGGCGAAGCGATTAGCGCTTTGCCGCGCCCCTGTCCAACAGAATTGTCCAACAGAATTGCCTTGAGCCGCCCCTCGGAAGGCTTTCGAGGGGGCTCTCTCAACCCTCCGTTAACCATCCGCATTTACGGTTCGGTAAGTATGGCGCAACCGCGCCGCGCAAGCAGTGGTGACGATGTCCGGGGGCCAGCCTGAAGCGAAAATCGGTCGGAGGGGCATTGCCGTCGCAGCACTGCTGCTGACGGCGAGCGCGCTTGCCTTGCTGCGTCCGGCGCCGGCATTTTCGCAGGAAACCGAGCTGCGCGGCGAGGTTTCCGAATCGGCGATACTTGCCGACCAGCAGCGCAAGGCCAGGCAATTGCGGGCGCAAGGGTCGCAGGATCAGAACGCTCCCGCCGCGGCCGTCCAGGACACGGCGTCGACGACCTACCAACCGGCAAGCCCCGGCGCCGTTCCCGATGACGACCAGACGGCGGGTGCGTCGGACAGCATCTTCGACCAGCCGCAGGCAGCCACCGATCCACTGGCCGACACGACAGCGCCAACAAAGCCGCGCCGGCCTTCGACGGCAAGGCAGCGCGCTCAGGACGCCAAGACCGACACCAAGGCGAACACCAAGACCGCTGACAAGAAGAAGGCCAAGAAGAAAGCGGGCGAGGCCACTGACAGCACCACCACTGCCGCGACCGCTTCCGCAGGCGACAAGGCTGATGCGGCAGCGGTCGACGACGACAGCAGCAACCGCCGCGCCGTCACCATCGACAGCGTCGACAAGCAGAAGCTCGACCCGGGCCAGGAGCGTACCGGATCGATCGATGGACAGAAGGTCAAGCCGGAGGAAGATCCGTTCGCTGCTCCCGGCGTCAGGATCGGCACGTTTCTGTTCCGGCCGACGCTCGAGCAAGGCTTCACCGCGACATCCAATGCCGATTCCAGCAGCACCGGCAAATCGGCCGTCCTGTCGGAGACTGCGCTGCGTTTCACCGCGACCTCCGACTGGCGCGAGAATTCGGCTTTGATCACCGGTTACGGCCAGTTCCGCAACACCGTCTCGGGCCAAAAGATCAACGACGCGCAGGGCCGCATCGAAGGCCAGCTCAATGTCGATCTCGACAACGAGCTGCGCGCCATCGCCAAGCTAGGTTACGAGGCGGCGCCCGAATCGGCTTCCTCGCCGGATGCGATCGCCGGCGTCACCTCGCAGCCGCTGCGCCAGACCGTGGACGGCAGCCTCGGTCTCGAAAAGACTGTCGGCAAGATGCGCTATGCGCTGACCGGGGCGGTTTCGCATGATTTCTACGGCGATGCCGAGCTCTCCAACGGCACCACCGTGTCGCAGAAGGATCGCGACTCCACGCTCTACACCGCGACCTTGCGCGCTGGTTACGAGGTCTCGCCCGCGCTGACGCCCTTCACGGAGGTCGAGGCCGGCCGGCGCGTCTATGACCTGCGCACCGACACCGACGGCTTCCAAAGGTCCTCGACCAGGCTTGGCGCGCGCGCCGGCCTCGAGCTCGACATGGGCGAGAAGCTGTCCGGCGAGTTCTCCGTCGGCTGGCTGCGCGAAGCGATCGATGACAGCCGCCTGCCGGCGGTGGCCGGCCCAAGCATCAATGCCGACCTCAAATGGTCACCCGAGCGCGGCACCACGATCGGGCTAACCGGCAAGACCAGCGTGGAGACGACAACGAACGCCGGCGAGAGCGGCGATATCCTCTACTCCGGCCGTCTGACCGGCGAGCGCCAAATCCGCGCCAACCTGACGGCGAACACCGCGCTCGGCCTCGACTGGCGCGACTATACCGGCTCCGACGGCCACGACCTGATCCTGAGCGCCGAAGCCGGACTGACCTGGTGGCTCAACCGCTATGCCGGGCTTACCACCCGCGTCAGGACCGAGAAGCTGACCAGCAACCTGGTCGGCCGCGACTACACGGCCAACAGCGTCTATCTCGGTCTGAAGGTCCAGCGCTGAGCGGTAGCGACGGCCAAGCCCATGCCGAGATTCAGGTCGGGCCGAGTCGAGAGCAACGGCTTCCGATAACCGGAGCTGAGCTTACTTAAGATACGTGAGCACCGGAAGCGCCAAAAAAACCGCTTGACGATAATAAGACGACCGGTCATATATTAACCCATGCCTAGACCAGCCAATCCCGAAACGCGATCGCGCCTCCTGGAAAAAGGGGGAGACCTTGTGAGCACCCGCGGCTTCAACGCCACCGGCGTGCAGGAGATCACCGCGGCAGCCGGCGTGCCCAAGGGTTCGTTCTATAATTACTTCGACAGCAAGGAAGCCTTCGCCGTCGCGGTACTGACCGAATATTGGGAGGCGGTTGTCGCTGAGTTTGGGGCCATTTTGAATCAAGGCCAAACGCCACCCTTGTCGCGCATCACGCGCTATTTCGCCGGGCTTGCCGAGTTTCACGAGCGCCGCCGCTATGCGGTCGGCTGCCTGATTGGGAATATGGCGCTGGAGGTCACGCCAACGAGCGAGGATGTGCGGATCAAGCTTGCGGCGATCTATCGCGAGTGGTCGGCCGCGCTTGCCTCATGCCTGCGGGAAGCGCAGGAGAATGGGGAATTGTCGGCCGGAAAGGATCCAGGGCAGCTTGCCGTCGCGCTGATCGACACGTTCGAAGGGGCGGTCATGCGGGCCAAGGTTGAACGTAGCCGGGCGCCCTTCGACAGCTTCGAGCGCTTTGTTTTGCCCTCTTTGCTGACTTAAACATTTTGGGCAATTAATAGACGACTGGTCATCTTAAGTCACTGATCATCGCTGGAACGCCGCGCCAGCGAGCGATGACTCTCATCCGCGGCCAATCGAAAGGAACTGAACAATGCCTACGATCACCACTACAGACGGCGTGAACATCTTCTACAAGGACTGGGGCTCAGGTCAGCCGATCGTCTTCAGCCACGGTTGGCCGCTGACAGCGGACGACTGGGATGCCCAGATGACGTTCTTCCTTCATCACGGGTATCGGGTGATCGCCCACGACCGGCGCGGCCACGGCCGGTCCGACCAGCCCAGCACCGGCAACGACATGGACCACTGGGTTGCCGACCTCGCGGCCCTGACCGAACACCTCAACCTTCGCGACGCGATCCATATCGGGCACTCGACAGGTGGCGGTGAGGTGGCGCGCTATGTCGCTCGCCACCAGGAGCGCGTCGCGAAGGCGGTGCTGGTCGCTTCACTGACGCCGAACATGTACCGGAGCGAGGACAACCCGGCTGGTCAACCGCCGGAGTGGTTCGAAGCGATCCGGGCAGGCGTGCTGGCTAACCGGGCGGAGTTCTACCGTTTCGTTCCTGAGAATCCGTTCTACGGCTACAACCTAGATGGGGCCAAGCCTTCGGAGGCAATCATTGCGAACTGGTGGCGCCAAGGCATGGCCGGCGGTGCCCTCGCTCACTACGCGACTGTCGACTCCTGGCTCGAAGACTATACCGAAGACCTCAAGAAGATCACCGTGCCGGTGCTGGTGATGCACGGCGAGGCCGATCAAGTCGTCCCGTTCGCAAGTTCAGTGCCGCGTGCGGTCAACCTGCTGAAGAACGGGTCGCTGAAGACTTATCCCGGCTATCCCCACGGCATGCTCACCACGCATGCGGATGTCCTCAACCCCGACCTGCTCTCGTTCATCAGGTCTTGACGACATCTCTCGTCCATCATCGTCTATGGTAAACATTTCGGGTTGTGAATTGAGGAGGGTTTGGGTTTCGGCGTCGTGACGAAGGAACGAACAAGAAGCTCAAACCCTCTTCGAAAATTCGTCGGCCAAGGCCCCTATCGAAGCAGCGGCCCTCGCGTCATTGCGAAGCCTTGAGTCCACTCCGTCGTCGGCCTCGCGCCCTGCTCCCTGCCGGCCCCAAGGGGCGCTCGGGGCTACGGTGGTATGCGGAATTTGCCCACACCTCCTAGAAAGCGACCCCGCGGCGCTCGACCGGCCGCACTTCGTCCAGCAGCGTGCGGATGACGCCGGCCATGCTTGCGTTCATGTCGCTGCGCCACAGCGCGAAGGCGACATTGGCCTCGACGAAACCTTCCGGCGAACCGCAGTCGAAGGTGCGTCCCTTATAGTGGTAGCCGTAGAAGGGCTGCTTCTTCTCCAGCTTCAGCATCGCGTCGGTCAGCTGGATCTCGTTGCCGGCGCCGCGTTCCTGGCTCTCCAGGATGCCGAAGATTTCCGGCTGCAGGATGTAGCGGCCGTTGATGTAAAGATTGGAGGGTGCTGTGCCCTGCTTCGGCTTCTCCACCATGCCGGTGATGCGGAAGCCGTGATGGGTGTCCTCGCCGCGGCCGACGATACCGTATTTATGCGCCTCGGCCGGATCGCATTCCTGCACCGCGATGATGTTGTTGCCGGTCTCGGCGTAAAGCTCGACCATGTCCTTCATGCAGCTCTTTTCCGACTGCATGATCATGTCGGGCAGAAGCAGCGCGAAAGGCTCGTCGCCCACCAGCTCGCGAGCGCACCAGACGGCGTGGCCGAGGCCCATCGGCACCTGCTGGCGCGTGAAGCTCGTTTGCCCCGGCGCCGGCTGCAGGCGCTGCAGGCGGGCGAGCTGGTCGTCCTTGCCGCGCTGGGCGAGCGTGTCGTAGAGCTCGAACTGGACGTCGAAATGGTCCTCGATGACCGCCTTGTTGCGCCCTGTCACGAAGATGAAATGCTCGATGCCGGCCTCGCGCGCCTCGTCGACCACATACTGGATGACCGGCCGGTCGACGACGGTCAGCATTTCCTTCGGAATGGCCTTGGTGGCCGGGAGAAACCGCGTGCCGAGGCCGGCGACCGGGAAAACTGCCTTGCGAACGCGCTTCATGCTGACACCCCTGCTTTTCGGCCAATTATCCGCTCGGCGGCACGCTCCGCAATCCCCCCAAACATTTCCACGCCGGAATCATTTTCACGCCGGAATGTTGGGCTACCGAACGGCCAGGTTGAATGTGAGAGCTAAAAGCCGCGACACCTCTTTTCGTTCCCGGCGGCACCTATGGTAAACTAAATACTAACCCGGTTCGGCGTTGAATGATCCTTCCTGATTTGACGAAGGAGGAAATGATGTCCGTTCGCAACACCGCGAGGCGCCTGACGGCACTGGCGACCGCAGCCGGCCTGACATTGGCCCTGCTGATGCCTGCCGGACCCGCTTTCGCCGATGCCGGATTCCGCCAGTGGGTTGCCGGCTTCCGCGCCACCGCGGTGGCAGGCGGCGTTTCGGGCGCCGTCTACGATCAGGCCATGAGAGGTATCGAGCCTGATCCGGTCGTGCTGGAAAAGGCCCGCACCCAGCCGGAATTCACCGCCCCCGCCTGGGATTATTTCGACAATCGCGTGCATGACCAGTCGGTGGCCAATGGTCGCACGATGGCGAAGAAATGGAAGCCTTGGCTCGATCGCATCGAGGCGCGGTTCGGTGTCGACCGCAACATCCTTTTGGCCATCTGGTCGATGGAATCGAACTATGGCGAGATCCTCAAGCGCGACGACATCATGCGCAATGTCATCCGTTCGCTTTCCACCCTCGCCTATGGCGACGCGAAGCGCTCGAAATATGCCCGCACGCAGCTGATCGCGGCGCTGAAGATCCTGCAGACCGGCGACATCGACGAGAGCCATCTGATGGGCTCCTGGGCCGGCGCGATGGGCCAGACCCAGTTCATCCCGACCAGCTATCAGCGCTATGCCGTCGACATGGACGGCAACGGCAGGCGCGATATCTGGAACTCGATCCCCGATGCGCTGGCGACCTCCGCCAATCTGCTCATGAAGAATGGCTGGCAGGCAGGCAAGACCTGGGGCTACGAGGTCACCATTCCGGACGGCAAGCTGCCCGGCGGCGCAAAGACAATTGCCCAGTGGCAGGCGCTCGGCGTCGTCCGGGCCAGCGGCAAGCCGTTCAAGAACCTGACCGACAAGGCGACACTGAAAGTGCCGGACGGCCGGGGCGGCCCCGCCTTCCTGATGATCCGGAATTTCTCGGTCATCAAGGCCTACAACAATGCCGACAAATACGCCTTGGCCGTCGGCCTGCTCGCCGACGAGATCGCCGGCGGCACCGGCCTGGTGCAGGACTGGCAACGCCCCTTCACCAAGCTCAGCTTCGAGGAGCGGCAGGAGCTGCAGAAGCGGCTTTACGAGCACGGCTATTATGAGGGCAAGTTCGACGGCAAGATCGGTGATAGCTCGAAGGCCGCCATCATGGCCTATCAGGCCAAGGTTGGCTTGACGCAGGATGGCTATCCGAGCCTTGAAGTGCTCAAATGGCTCCGCAAGCAGTAGAACCCGCGGAATCGCCAGGCATCCTTTCAAAGACGGCAAGGATGCTGTAGCGCTTCGGCTTGCGCATGACTTTCCCGCGTCTGCCTGGTCATGCGCCAAGGGATGGAGAGTTGTTTGGTGTCGGTTGCGCGTATCAGGCAGAGCATTCGCCGGGCGCCCGTCCTGATTCTTGCCCTTGCCGTGCTTGTCGTCACCGCCGCCGGCGCTTTCCACGCCCCTGCGTTCGCGCAGGAGGAAAGCCGTGGCTGGTCGCTGCGCGACCTTCTGTTTCCGCGGCGCAGCGAACGCATCGAACCGCCCATCGAAGTCCAGCCAAGGTCGAAACCCAAGAAGAAGCCCAAGCCGCGCCCGCCGGCGGAGCCCGAGACGCCGATCGTCGAGAAGACGAACGACGCCCGCGTCGTGCTGGTGGTCGGCGATTTTCTGGCGGGCGGGCTGGCGGAGGGCTTGGACACGGCCTTTGCCGACAATCCCGCCGTCAGGATCGTGGCCCGCTCCAACGGTTCGTCCGGATTCGTTCGTGACGATGTCTACAATTGGCCAGCCCAGATAAAAGCGCTGATCGAAACCGAGAAACCGGCGGCTGTGATCATCATGCTCGGTTCCAACGACCGCCAGCAGATGAAGGTCGGCGACGTGCGCGAGCAGCCGCGCTCGGAGAACTGGACCAAGGAATATGAGCGCCGCACCGATGCGCTGGGCAAGGCCCTTCAGGAGACCAAGGTGCCGTTCCTGTGGGTCGGCATGCCGGCTTTCGGTGTGTCCAAAATGAACTCCGACATGCTCGCCTTCAACGACATCTATCACTCGGCCGCGCAAAGCCACGGCGGCGAGTTCGTCGATGTCTGGGACGGCTTCGTCGACGAGAATGGCGCGTTCGTCACCTCAGGCCCGGACATCAACGGCCAGCCGGTGCGCCTGCGTTCCGACGACGGCATCAACGTCACCAAGGCCGGCAAGCGCAAGCTGGCCTTCTACACGGAAAAGCCGTTGGCCAAGATTCTCGGACTGGCGGCGCCGGGAAGCATCACCACCGTGTCGGCGCCGGCCGGCGCTCCGGTCGAGGCGCCGAAGCCCGCCGCCGCGCCCGTCATCGTCGACCGCACCGCGCCGATGCTGCTCGGTGACCCGGCGCTCGACGGCGGCACCGAACTGCTGGGTGCCGCGCAGCCTGCCAGGGCCGATCCGAATCTGCCCGGCGAAAAGCTGATACTGGAAGGCGAGGCTCCCACGGCCTCGCCCGGCCGCGCCGACGATTTTTCCTGGCCGCCGAAGCCGACCGCCGCCGCTCAGCCCGATACGACGACGGGCATCAATCAGTAGCTCATCGGCTCGGAGACCGTTTCAGAAATTCGCTCCTGTGAGTCAGATGGTGGTGTTTTCGAGAACCGGAGCGGAGCGTACGTTGTCGTACGTGAGCACCGGAAGCGCAGAAAACGCCATCAGCTGGCCGCAGGAGTAGAATTTCTGAAACGGTCTCAGCGCGGCAGTACCGTCGACCCCATCAATGCCTCATCGATCGAGCGCGCCGCCTGGCGGCCTTCGCGGATCGCCCAGACCACCAGCGACTGGCCGCGGCGCACGTCGCCCGCGGCATAGAGCTTGTCGACGCTGGTCCTGTAGTCGCGATCGTTGGCCTCGACATTCCGCGAGCGGCGGCTGTCGGTGACGACCTTGATCTTGCCGTCCAGCTCCTTCATCAGGCTGTCGCCCGCCGGGCCGGCAAAGCCGATGGCGATGAAGGCGAGGTCGGCGCGGATGACGAATTCGCTGCCGGCGATCGGCTTGCGCTTCTCGTCCACCTCGCAGCAGCGCACGCCGGTCAATTGGCCGTCCTCGCCGATGAACTCGAGCGTCGCAACCTGGAATTCGCGCTCGGCGCCCTCGGCCTGCGAGGAGGACGTGCGCATCTTGGTCGCCCAATAGGGCCATACGGAGAGCTTGTCTTCCTTCTCGGGCGGCTGCGGACGGATGTCGAGCTGAGTGACGCGCACCGCGCCCTGGCGGAAGGCGGTGCCGATGCAGTCGGACGCGGTGTCGCCGCCGCCGACCACCACGACATGCTGGCCGCCGGCGATGATCGGATGCGAGGGCCATGCCACCGACTGGATCGGCTCGCCGCCGACACGGCGGTTCTGCTGCACCAGATAAGGCATCGCGTCGTAGACGCCGCTGAGATCGGCCCCCGGAATGCCGGCCGGACGCGGCGTTTCCGAGCCGCCGCAATAGAGCACGGCGTCGAATTCCTCGACGAGGTCGGTCACTTTCATGTCGACGCCGACATTGACGCCGCAATGGAAGGTCACGCCCTCACCCTGCATCTGCTCGATGCGCCGGTCGATATAGTGCTTCTCGATCTTGAAGTCGGGGATGCCGTAGCGCATCAGCCCGCCGGGGCGGCTTTCGCGCTCATAGACATGCACGTCGTGCCCGGCGCGGCCGAGCTGTTGCGCCGCCGCCATGCCCGACGGTCCGGAGCCGATGACGGCAACCCGCTTGCCGGTCTTCTTCTCCGGCGGATAGGGCCGGATATGGCCGGTTTCATAGGCCTTGTCGGCGATCGCCTGCTCGACCGTCTTGATGGCGACCGGAATGTCCTCGAGGTTCAGCGTGCAGGCTTCCTCGCAGGGCGCCGGGCAGATGCGACCGGTGAATTCCGGGAAATTGTTGGTCGAATGCAGGTTGCGGATCGCGCTGTCCCAGTCGCCATTGTAGACGAGGTCGTTCCAGTCCGGGATCTGGTTGTGGATCGGGCAGCCGGTCGGCCCATGGCAGAACGGAATGCCGCAGTCCATGCAGCGCGCGGCCTGTTTCTCGACCTCCCTGTCCGACATCGGCAGCGTGAATTCGCGGAAATGCCGGATGCGGTCCGAGGCAGGCTGGTACTTGTGCACCTGCCGGTCGATCTCGAGAAAGCCTGTTACCTTGCCCATAGTCCAGTCCCTGCTGTCCGAAGGCACGCTTTTGTCGCGCACCCGTTAACCCCATAAGGCCGCCATGGCAACCGCACCTTGTTGGAGCATGACCTTCGCCGAGTTCCCACTTTTCGGGGTCATGCTCTCGGGGTCAGGATTGTTGGTGAGGATGCCGGCCGGAAAGACGTCTTTCCGGCCATGCCCGATGCTTATTCCGCCGCCACGCTCATGCGCATGCGTTCCATCTCGATCAAGGCGCGGCGATACTCCACCGGCATGATCTTGCGGAATTTCGGCCGGAAGTTCTGCCAGTCGTCCAGGATCTCGCGGCCGCGCACCGAGCCGGTGTAATGCACGTGGTTCGAGATCAGCTGGTAGAGCCGTTCCTCGTCATGGCTGGTCATGTCGCCCGACACGTCGACGCGGCCCTTATGGTCGAGGTCACCGCCGTGATGGAGCAGCTTCTCCATCAAATCGTCCTCTTCCGGAACCGGCTCGAGCTCGACCATCGCCATGTTGCAGCGCTCGGCGAAATCGCCCTTCTCGTCCAGCACATAGGCGACGCCGCCCGACATGCCGGCCGCGAAATTGCGTCCCGTCTTGCCGAGCACGACCACGATGCCGCCGGTCATGTATTCGCAGCCATGGTCGCCGACACCCTCGACGACAGCCGCCACGCCGGAATTGCGCACGGCGAAACGCTCGCCGGCGACACCGGCGAAATAAGCCTCGCCCTCGGTGGCGCCGTAAAGCACCGTGTTGCCGACGATGATCGAGTCGGCAGCCACGATCTTGGCTTCTTCCGGCGGGCGGATGACGATGCGGCCGCCCGACAGGCCCTTGCCGACATAGTCGTTGCCGGCGCCGACCAGCTCGAACGAAACGCCCCGCGCGAGAAACGCGCCGAAGGACTGGCCGGCCGTGCCGGTGAGCTTCACCTGGATCGTGTCCTCGCGCAGGCCCTTGTGCTTGAAGCGCTTGGCGACCTCGCCCGACAGCATCGCGCCCGCCGAGCGGTCGACGTTGCGGATCGGCAGCTCGATAGTGACGGCCTGCTTGGCGTCCAGCGCCGGCTTGGCCAATTCGATCAGCTTGCGGTCGAGCACGTCGTCGATCGGATGCTTCTGCCGTTCGGTCCAGTGCAGCGCCTCATGCGGCGCATCGGGCTTGAAGAACATCTTCGAGAAGTCGAGCCCGCGCGCCTTCCAGTGCTGGATCACGTCGCGCTTTTCCAGGAGGTCGCTGTCGCCGATGATCTGGTCGAGATGGGTGAAGCCCATTTCGGCAAGCAACGCCCGCACCTCTTCCGCCACATAGAAGAAGAAGTTGATGACGTGCTCCGGCGTGCCCTTGAAGCGCTTGCGCAGCACCGGGTCCTGCGTCGCCACGCCCACCGGACAGGTGTTCAGGTGGCACTTGCGCATCATGATGCAGCCGGCCGCGATCAGCGGCGCGGTCGAGAAGCCGAACTCGTCGGCGCCGAGCAGCGCGCCGATGATGACGTCGCGGCCGGTGCGCAAGCCGCCATCGACCTGCAGCGCGACTCTGCTGCGCAAGCCGTTGAGCACCAGCGTCTGGTGCGTCTCGGCAAGGCCCATTTCCCATGGGCTGCCGGCATGCTTGAGCGAGGTCAGCGGCGAAGCGCCTGTGCCGCCGTCATAGCCGGAGATGGTGATGTGGTCGGCGCGCGCCTTGGCGACGCCCGCCGCGACCGTGCCGACGCCGACTTCCGACACCAGCTTGACCGAGACGTCGGCCGCCGGGTTGACGTTCTTCAGATCGTAGATCAGCTGCGCCAGATCCTCGATCGAATAGATGTCGTGATGCGGCGGCGGCGAGATCAGGCCGACGCCGGGCGTCGAGTGCCTGACCTTGGCGATGGTGGCGTCGACCTTGTGGCCGGGCAGCTGGCCGCCCTCGCCGGGCTTGGCGCCTTGCGCCACCTTGATCTGCATGACGTCGGAATTGACCAGATATTCCGCCGTGACGCCGAAGCGCCCCGAAGCGACCTGCTTGATCGCCGAACGCTCCGGATTCTTGCCGCCGCCAGGCAGCGGCAGATAACGGTCGGCCTCTTCGCCACCCTCGCCGGTGTTCGACTTGCCGCCGATCTGGTTCATGGCGCGCGCCAGCGTGGTGTGCGCTTCCCTGGAGATCGAGCCGAACGACATCGCCCCGGTCGAGAAGCGCTTGACGATCTCGGCCGCCGGCATGACGTCCTCGAGCGCGACCTTCTTGCGGCCGGTTTCTTCGGCCAGCTTGATCTTGAACAGGCCGCGGATGGTTTGTGCCCGCGCGGTCGCGCTGTCGATCTGCGCCGAATACTCCTTGAACGTGTCCCAGGAGCCCTGCCGCACGGCATGCTGCAAGGTAGCGACCGCATCCGGCGACCACATATGCGCCTCGCCGCGCATGCGGAACATGTATTCGCCGCCGACCTCCAGGCTGTTGCGCAGCACCGGATCGCTGCCGAAGGCGTCCGAGTGGCGGCTGAGCGTCTCGGTGGCGATCTCGTCCAGGCCGACGCCTTCGATCAGCGTCGCGGTGCCGGTGAAATACTTCTCGACGAAATCGGACTTCAGCCCGATGGCGTCAAAGATCTGCGCGCCGCAATAGGACTGGTAGGTCGAGATGCCCATCTTGGACATCACCTTGAGGATGCCCTTGCCGATCGACTTGATATAGCGCGAGACCACCTCGTATTCGTCGACCTCGGCCGGCAGCTCGCCGCGCTTGTGCATGTCGAGCAGCGTGTCGAAGGCAAGATAAGGATTGATCGCCTCGGCGCCATAGCCAGCGAGGCAGCAGAAATGATGCACTTCGCGGGGCTCGCCGGATTCGACGACGAGGCCGACCGACGTGCGCAACCCCTTGCGGATCAGGTGGTGGTGCACCGCCGCCGTGGCCAGAAGGGCTGGAATGGCGATGCGGTCAGGCCCGACCTGACGGTCCGACAGGATGATGATGTTGTAGCCGCCGGCGACCGCCGCCTCGGCCCGCTCGCAGAGCCGGTCGATGGCGCCCTGCATGCCGGCAGCGCCCTCGTTCGAGCCGTAGGTGATGTCGATCGTCTTGGTGTCGAAACGGTCCTCGGTGTGGCCGATGGAGCGGATCTTTTCCAGATCGCCATTGGTCAGGATCGGCTGGCGGACTTCGAGCCGCTTGCGCCGCGACGTGCCGACCAGGTCGAAGATGTTCGGCCGCGGCCCGATGAAGGACACCAGGCTCATCACCAGCTCCTCGCGGATCGGGTCGATCGGCGGATTGGTGACCTGGGCGAAGTTCTGCTTGAAATAGGTATAGAGCAGCTTCGACTTGTCCGACATCGCCGAGATCGGCGTGTCGGTGCCCATCGAGCCAACGGCTTCCTGGCCCGTGGTCGCCATCGGCGCCATCAGAAGCTTGGTGTCCTCCTGCGTGTAGCCGAAGGACTGCTGGCGATCGAGCAGGCTGACATCCTTGCGCAGCGCGCGCGGCTCGACCGGCTTCAGGTCCTCCAGGATCAGCTGCGTGTTGGCGAGCCAGGTCTTGTAGGGATGCCTGGTCGCGATCTCCGACTTGATCTCCTCGTCGGAGACAATGCGGCCCTTGGCGAGGTCGATCAAAAGCATGCGGCCGGGCTGCAGCCGCCACTTCTGCACGATCTTCTCCTCCGGCACCGGCAGCGCGCCGGCTTCCGACGCCATGATCACGCGGTCGTCGTCGGTGACGATATAGCGCGCCGGGCGCAGGCCGTTGCGGTCGAGCGTGGCGCCGATCTGGCGGCCGTCGGTGAACACCACCGCCGCCGGTCCGTCCCACGGCTCCATCAGCGCCGCATGGTACTCGTAGAAAGCCTTGCGGTCGGCGTCCATGAGCTTGTTGCCGGCCCAGGCTTCCGGGATCAGCATCATCATGGCGTGGGTGAGCGAATAGCCGCCCTGGAACAGGAACTCGAGCGCGTTGTCGAAGCACGCCGTGTCCGACTGGCCCTCATAGGAGATGGGCCACAGCTTCGAGATGTTGTTGCCGAACAGCTCGGAATCGACCGAGGCCTGGCGTGCCGCCATCCAGTTGTTGTTGCCGCGCACGGTGTTGATCTCGCCGTTGTGCGCGACCATGCGGTAGGGATGCGCCAGCTTCCACGACGGGAAAGTGTTGGTCGAGAAGCGCTGGTGAACGAGGATCAGCGCCGTTTCGAAGCGCGGATCCTTGAGGTCCTTGTAGTAGGCGCCGACCTGGTAGGCGAGGAACATGCCCTTGTAGACAAGGGTGCGCGCCGACAGCGACACGCAATAGGCGCCGATGTCCTTGTTGTCGTTCTCGGCGTAGATGCGGCCAGAGATCACCTTGCGCAGCAGATAAAGCCGCGCCTCATATTCCTCGTCATCCGGAATGTCGGCCGTGCGGCCGATGAACACCTGCCGGTGGAAAGGCTCGGAAGCCACGATATCGGGCGCCTTGGACAGCGACGAATTGTCGACCGGCACGTCGCGGAAGCCGATGAGCGGCAGCCCTTCCGACTGCGCCGATTCGGCGATGATTTCTTCGATATGCGCGCGAAGCGCCGCGTCCTGCGGCATGAACCAGTGGCCGACGCCGTACTGGCCGGCCGGCGGCAGCTCGACGCCCTTGGCGGCCATTTCCTCGCGGAAGAAGGCGTCCGGGATCTGCACCAGCACGCCTGCGCCGTCGCCGACCAGCGGGTCGGCGCCGACGGCGCCGCGATGGGTGAGGTTTTCCAGCATCGCCAGACCGTCCTCGACGATCCGGTGCGACTTCACGCCCTTCATGTTGGCGATGAAGCCGACGCCGCAGGCGTCATGCTCGTTGCGCGGATCATAGAGGCCCTGGGCGGCAGGGCCGTTGGTGGTTCGGCCGGCTTTGGTCAGGACGGTATTTTTAACGGCTGCCGCTTTCGTCTGCGCGGCCTGGCCGTAGATCGCAGATGGCGTCAGTTCCGTCATCGTCCTATCCTCCGTTCTCCACCTTGGCCCTGACTGTCTGAGGGCGCTGGTTTGCCTTGGGAAGCACAAGGCTTCCCCTTCATCCTGCTGCACGTCTCGCGAAATCTACCGAACCATACGGCTATACGCCCGGTTCGCATCCGGTATCGTACAGGCTAGAGCCGGGCCGTCTACCCGCCGCTCGCGACAATGGCCGGAATGGCAGCAATGATACGCCAGTCCAGCCTGTTTTGTGCGACAAAATAAGACAGCACTACTGTCCTAAATTTTTATGGCAGAAATCAGGGACCTATACAAGACCGATTCACAAAAAACTTGGGCGTGCCGCGACACAAAATTTCGTGACGAGTGCGGCAAACGCAAGCTTTGGTCCGGGCCTTTCGAGGTGATGCGCTGGCTTCACCGCTTTGCCGGCGATTGGCCCTTGCGCTTCTTCCGCCGAAGCGGTCAAGTCCCGCCGCTTTTGGCAACCACAATACGGACCTCTCGATGTTCTTTGCATCCGACAACTGGGCGGGCGTGCATCCCGACATTTCGGCCAATCTCTCCCGCCACGCCGCCGGCACGGCCACCGCCTATGGCGACGGCGACCTGGACCGCGCCGTCTATCGCCGCTTCAACGAGATCTTCGAGCGCGAGGTTCAGGTCTTCTTCGTCGCGACCGGCACCGCGGCCAATGCGCTTTCGATGGCCGGGCTGAACCGCATCGGCGGCATCGCGCTTTGCCACTCCGAAGCGCATATGAATGTCGACGAGTTCGGCGCGATGGGTTCCTACACCGGCGGCGCGCGCACGGCGCCGGTGTCCGGACCGCTGGGGCGCATGAACCCGGAGGCGCTCGACCGCGCCATCAGGCGCTATTCGCAGGACCTTGCTCCCGCCGGCCAGCCGATGGCGGTCACCCTCACCCAGGCGACCGAGGTCGGCACGGTCTACAGCGTCGACGACGTCAAGGCGATCGCTGAGGTCAGCCGCCGCCACAAGCTGCCGCTCCACATGGACGGCGCGCGCTTCGCCAATGCGATCGCGGCGACCGGTGTCAGCCCGGCCGAGATGACCTGGAAGAGCGGCGTCGACCTCATCTCCTTCGGCGCCACCAAGAACGGCTGCTGGATGGCCGACGCGGTGGTGATCCTCAATCCGGATGTCGGCAAGGAATTGCGCCTGTTGCGCCAGCGCGCCGGGCAGACTTTTTCCAAGGCGCGCTTCATCTCGGCCCAGTTCGAAGCCTATTTCAACGACGATCTGTGGCTGCGTATGGCAGGCCACGCCAATCAGATGGCCGCCCACCTGGCCGAGACCGTCGAGGATGCGCCGGCAGGGAGGCTCGCCTGGCTGCCGCAGGCCAATGAGGTGTTCGCGATCCTCAACCGCGAGACAGCCGAGAAGCTGCGGACGGCAGGCGCCAAATTCTACGAATGGGGCGTGCCTTCGGGGTTCGACGGGCACCTAGGCGACAATGAAGCGATCTACCGCTTCGTCGCCAGCTTCGCGACCACGACGGAAGAGATCGACCGTCTCGGCGAGTTGCTTGGCTGATCGAAGGTCGAGGGCTTTCGGATGACCAAGCCGCCTCTCGGCTCGACAATGCGGCTGGTTCGTCCGGCGCCGAATGTGCTGGGCTTCTACGACGGCCGCGTCGATCGGGTTCGTATCTGGTCGGACGAGCCGAATTGGCTCGACGACGGCGCCTACACGCTCGGCATCTGCACCTATGCGATCGTCGACGGATCGCAGGCGCTCGTCTATGACACGCATATCTCGCTCGCCCATGCCCGCTTCATCCGGCGCACGCTTGGAGAGATGGGTGTGACGTCGATACGCGTCGTGCTCAGCCACTGGCATGACGACCATATCGCCGGCAACGAAGTGTTCCAGGACTGCGAGATCATCGCCAATAGCCTCACCGCATCGGCGCTTGAACGCGGCCGCGCCGAGATCGAGGGCGGCAATCCGCCGATCAAGCCGCTCGTGCTGCCCAACAGGATATTCGACAACAGCCTGAGCCTGCGGGTCGGAGCGATCGCGATCGAACTGCGCCAGGTGGAAATCCACAGCCATGACGGCACGGTGCTGCTGATGCCCGATGCCGGCTTGCTGCTGGCCGGCGACACGCTGGAGGATTCCATCACCTATGTCTCTGAGCCAGAGCGTCTGGAGGAGCACTTGATCGACCTCGAGCGCATGTCCGGTTGGGGATTCGATCGGATCCTGCCCAATCATGGTTCCTTCGAGACAATCAAGGCCGGTGGCTATGACAGAAGCTTCATCACGGCGACGGAAGCCTATGTGCGAAAGCTGCTTGCCTGCCGGCAAGACCCCGATTTGGCGAAACAGGATCTGAAGACCTTCGGCGCCGACATGTTTTCAACGACGGCGGTTGAATATTTTGCGCCTTATGAACCCGTGCACCGACAGAACGTGGAGGCCGTTGTCGCGGCAAAGCGCCGGTAATGTGCCAGAACGGTCCGTTGCCGGTTGGCACAACGAAAAGCGGCGCCTCTCGGCGCCGCTTCCGTCTCGGGGGGAGACGTTGTCTGTGATGGAGCCCGCGGATTACGCGGCGGCCTTGGCTTCGATCTGCTTGGCCTTGTCCGAGGACGAGGTGATCGCGATCTTGCGCGGCTTCAGCTCCTCGGGAATGTTGCGCTTGAGGTCGACGAAGAGCAGGCCGTTCTTCAGCGTGGCGCCTTCCACTTCGACGTGGTCGGCGAGCTGGAAGCGGCGCTCGAAGGCGCGCGAGGCAATGCCGCGATAGAGCAGCTCGGAACCCTCGCCATTGCCCTCTTCCTTGCGCTCGCCCTTGACGGTCAGCACGTTGCGGTGAGCTTCGATCGAGATCTCGTCTTCCGAGAAGCCGGCAACGGCCATCGAGATGCGATAGGCGTTCTCGCCGGTGCGCTCGATGTTATAGGGCGGGTAGGTCTGCGCGGTCTCGGGCTGGCCGAGCGAATCGAGCATGGTGAACAGCCGGTCGAAGCCGACGGTCGAACGATAAAGCGGGGAAAAATCAACGTGACGCATGAGGTGTTCTCCTGTTGAGCAACATGGTTTGCGTATGACCTGGTGCGAAACCCTCGAAAGGCGTTCCGGATAGGCCAGCGGCCCCGACATCGGCGGCCGCAAACTTCATTTGGGAAGCGGAGAAAGCCATTTCAAGGCTTTTTGATCGACGCAAAACCGCCATGTTGATGAACGGCGGATGAACTCAGGCTTCGGCATCCGTTCACCCGGGCTTTGTTAGGTTTCGGTCAAGTCAGGCAATTCGGGAAAAGCGCGAGGCGCTTTCCGCAGAATTGCGTCAAGACAAAGAGACAAGCGGCGCCTTGATCCCGGCACCGCGACGAGGCCGAACCGGGTGCAACGTCCCTTCCTCCCGGATCGACAGAGGCCGGAAGTGCGCCGCAGGCACTTCCGGCCTTCCCTTTGCGAGTTGCCGCGTAACGCCTCGCGACGCCTTTGCTTTTGCCGCCCGGCCGTCTATCACCATGCCAACGCCTCGCCCGTCCGGGCAAAGAACAGGCAACGACGCGCCGAATGACGGATCTTTTCCATCTGACCGAGGACAATCTCGCGCCGCAGAACGCGGCGGGCGGCTTCTTCACCACGCGTGACGGCAAGAAGATCCGCTACGGCGTCTTCGCAGCGGTCGCCCGCCCGCTGCTGGGCACGGTGGTTCTGCTGACCGGACGCAACGAGTGCATCGAGAAATATTTCGAGACCATCCGCGACCTCGCCGATCGCGGCTTCGGCGTCGCGATCCTCGACTGGCGGGGCCAGGGCGATTCCAGCCGTCTGCTGCGCGACCGTCAGCGCGGCCATGTCCGCAGCTTCCGCGACTATACGCGCGACTTGGAGCAATTTTTCGAAGAGATCGTGCTGCCCGACTGCCGCGGCCCCTATTACATCCTCGCCCACTCGACCGGGGCGGTGATTGCGCTGCTTGCCTCGCCGTCCATGGTCAATCGGGTGCGGCGCATGGTGCTGCTGGCGCCTTTTCTGGAGGTGCCGGACATGCCGGTCTCGATAGCCACGGTGCGGCGCGTCTGCGCGATCTTCTGCGCGCTTGGCCTCGGCTGGCTCTACGCGGCGATCGGTCCGCGACCGAAAGTGCCGCCGCCTTTCGAGGTGAACAAGGTGACCTCGGACCCGGCGCGTTACCGCCGCAATGTCGGAATCTATGAAGCCTGGCCGCAGCTCGCGCTCGGCGGTCCGACCATCCGCTGGCTGAAGGCCGCGGCCGCCGCCGCGCAAGCCGTCAGCGATCCGGATTTCATGGCAAGGGTCCGGGTGCCGATGCTGATCGTGGCCGCCGGCGCCGACCGGGTGGTCTCGACCAAGGCGGTGGAAGCCTATGCCAGGAAACTGCGCGTCGGCTCGCTGTTGATGATCGACGGCGCCGAGCACGAACTCCTGCAGGAGAAGGATATCTACCGCGAGCAGCTGCTCGCCGCCTTCGATGCCTTCATTCCGGGCACCGGCGACGCCCCCTGATCGCGGTCGCAACCAGGCCGCGGCGGATCAACCGCGCAGCGCCGCCATTGCCGCGGCGTGCAGCTCCGGTGTCGCCGCGGCCAATATATCGCCGCCCTTCTCCGCCGGGCCTCCTTCGAAAGTGGTGACGACACCGCCGGCCTTCTCGATGATCGGGATCAGCGCGACGATGTCGTAGGGCTTCAAGCCCGGATCGGCGACGATGTCGACACAGCCCGCGGCCACCATGGCGAAGGCGTAGCAGTCGGTTCCGTAGCGGGCGAGCTGGACCTTCGCCTCGAACTGGTCGTAGCGCTTGCGCGCTTCGCCTTTGAACAGGGCGGGCGTGGTAGTGAACAGTGTCGCTTGCGAGAGCTCGGTCGTCTTGCGGGTCGAGAGCCTGCGCGGGCCGCCCGGTCCTTCATAGTGCGAGCCGAAGGCGTTGGCATAGAACAGCTCGCCGGTGAAGGGTTGCGACATCATGCCGGCAACCGCGTCGCCGTCGGCGGTCAACCCGACCAGCGTTCCCCAGACCGGAAGGCCGGAAATGAAGGCGCGGGTGCCGTCGATCGGGTCGATCACCCAGACATGCCGGTTGGTGATGTTCTGGCTGCCATGCTCTTCGCCGAGGATGCCGTGCTCGGGATATTCGGCGGAGATCAGCGCCCGGATCGCGCGCTCGGCTTCGCGATCGGCCTCCGTGACCGGGTCGAAGCTTCCCGCCTCCTTGTTGGCGACCGCCCCCTGGCTGCGGAAGCGCGGCAAGGTTTCCGCGGCGGCGGCATGCGCTATGCGCCGCATGAAATCGGTGCTGATATCCAATTCACTCTCCCCGTCGCGGCCTTTGCCAGCCGCTCTTTCTCGGTAGAACAGGCGCGCTGACGATGGTCAGGCGCCCGTTTTCTGTTGCCCTAATGTCACATCTGAACCGTCGAAGCGGAATTTCCACATCATATTGAATTAAAAAACCCTGCTGTCGATTGACATTTGTGCGCCGCACAATAATTTTGTCATCGGACAGGTTTTCCTGTCCATGCCCTCCTTGGGCGTTTCCTCCCTAGACTTCGACCGTGTCGTGAAAACGATGCGGTCTTTTTTTCGGGCAATTCCCGAAAAAGCGTGAAGCGTTTTCCGTCTGGAATTGCGTTTAAAAAGAACTCGAGCGCGCCGACCGCGCCGTCATTCCGCCGCGAGCGGCAAATCGACGAAATGATAGTCGGGCATCGACATCAGGTCGGCCGAGAAGCGGGTCAGGTCGCAGGCCAGGGCGTCGAAACCGGCCGATTTCTGGAATGTCCGCTCATCCATGTAAAGCCCGCGATTGACCTCGATCTGCAGCGCATGCAGATGCCGCGCCGGTCGGCCGTAATGCTCGGTGATGAACCCGCCGGCATAGGGCTTGTTGTGCGCGACCGTATACCCCATGCCGACAAGCAGGCTGATCGCCATCTCGGTGAGCGCCGGCGAGGCCGAGATGCCGAACCGGTCGCCGATGATGAAGTCGGGCCGCGCGCCATTGTCGCCGACGCGGATCGAGGCCGGCATCGAGTGGCAGTCGATCAGCACGGCGTAGCCGAACCTGGCATGCGTCCTGGTCAGGAGCCGCTTCAGCGTCTCGTGATAAGGTTTGTATACCGCCTCGATGCGTCCCACTGCCTCGGCCAAAGGCAGCCGGCCGGGATAGATATCCAGCCCTTCGCCGACCAGCTTGGGCACCGTGCCCAACCCGCCGGCAACGCGCGCCGAGCGGATGTTGCAGAAGGACGGCACCGGCTCCGCGAACATGCGTGGATCGAGCTCCCAGGGCTCGCGGTTGACGTCGAGATAAGCGCGCGGAAAGTTCGCTGCCAGCAGCGGCGCGCCGAGCGGCACGGCGCCGCCGAAGAGTTCCTCGACATAGCAGTCCTCCGACCGGCGGATGGCGTTGCGGTCGAGCCGCGCCATGGCCAGGAACCGCTCCGGATAATGGCGGCCGCTATGCGGCGAGTTGAACAGGAAGGGGACGCGCTGCTCGGCGCCCGATCGGATTTCGAAGGGTGGAACGACCGAAAAATCCTCGGCTGCCGTCTTCAATTTGTGCGAACCAGGATGAAGCACTGCATCATGACGCAAAACTTGCCACCTTGCGTGCGGCATGTCCAGCGTTTCAGGCGGCAAAACCGCGCCTCGAACCGCATCTGGCATGCCCTTCATTCACTTGATGTTTACCGGCTCCATCTCATATACGGGATGGTTAACGGTCTTGCCCGGCGGCAGGCTTGGGGCGGGTGATTCGGACGGGATATGATGGCACGCATTCTGCTGGCGGAAGACGATGACGATATGCGCCGCTTCCTCGTCAAGGCGCTGGAACGCGCCGGCTACCAGGTAAGCGATTTCGACAATGGCGCCAGCGCCTATGAGCGGTTGCGCGAAGAACCCTTCTCGCTGCTTTTGACCGATATCGTCATGCCGGAAATGGACGGCATCGAGCTCGCCCGCCGCGCCACCGAGATCGATCCCGACCTCAAGGTGATGTTCATCACCGGCTTCGCCGCCGTCGCGCTCAATCCCGATTCCAAGGCGCCCAAGGACGCCAAGGTGCTGTCGAAGCCCTTCCACCTGCGCGATCTCGTCAACGAGGTCGAGAAGATGCTGCAGGCGGCCTAAAGCATGTCTCCCGAAAGTGGTAACCGGTTTCGGGACGAAGACATGCGCAAAATCAAAAAAGCTAAAGCGCATGGAGCGAATCTGAAAGATCGCGACGCGCTTTAGCCGCCTCCGGCCCATATCGGGCCTTGCATCGGCAGGCGCTTCGCCGATGCGACAAACGGAAGCCGTCTTTCCACATTCCTGCTATTGACGCGCCGGATCAAAAGTGGTGTATGCGCGGCGTCGGATGGGCGTGTAGCTCAGCGGGAGAGCACTGCATTGACATTGCAGGGGTCACAAGTTCAATCCTTGTCACGCCCACCATCCGAACCCTTTGAAAAGTAGCGATTTTTACCCGATTGACCGTTAAGCGGTTGGTAAAGGCATTCGAGCCAGCAATCGCACAGCAATCATCCTGGCAGGCAAATCCGGGTACTTCGGGGATTTTTTTGCGGCTCTGTTGCAACCCGAAACGATCAGTCATATGTAATTGTCCGCAGCGTAAGAAGAAGAAGCGGGAATACCGCCACTGAAGGCACGAGTCTCGGCTAACATGCCGAGGATCCAGAGGGAGCTGCCCCCACCGTCCAAGCGGGTCCGCCTGAACAACCCCAACTCAACACTGGGGATGGTCAGCGAGTCCGCATTCAGCGAGCTGTCCATCCCTTCCTGAAGGATGGATCCGATGAGCAGCTACGGTGATGAAATCTTCGTCAACATTTATGAAGCGTTGCAGGCTACGCCGAATTTTTTCTCGCCGGGCTTTGATGTGTTGTCTGCCCTCTCACCCGGCAAGCAACTGGACCGATCTGCCTACCGAGACAGCGACTTCCTCAACACCCGCGCCGCTGCCGATTTCTTGCGAGTCAAACCGAAGACACTGCAGAACTGGCGCACTTCCCGCAACGGCCCTCGCTATGCCCGTATCGGGGGCACGGTATCGTATATGGTCGGAGACCTTCGCGCTTTTGTCGATGCGGGGCTGCGCACAAGCACGTCCGATCGCGGGAGCTTCGTTGCGTGACGATTTCCAAGTTCATCTACGACCATGAATCGGATGTTCGCGATCGCCTGAAGGGCATCGTGCCTGAAGCTGCGGCTGCGGCGGAAGCGGCCGGGCGTCGCCATAAGGGCAACGTATCCTCTGTCAGGTTTTCCGTTGATGGGCTGGCGAGAAGGCAGGCCAACGCCGTCCATGACGTCAGGGCCGCTGGTCTCGACGTTCGGGCTTACAAGGATGCCATACACAAGGGTTTCGACAGTCTCCACCGGGGTCCTGCGAAAAGCGCCGCCTGCGTCTATGAGCGCTTCCGCGCTCGGCTGACGGTCTTGACGAAAATCGCACCGTTGTTCGCCGACGGCGAGAATGTGCATACGGTCGCGCTGGCCAAGATCGGCCACCGGCAGCCGGTGGGATCACTTGACCAGTTTCGGCCTACGGCCGCCTTGGGGATGGTCAAAACGATCCATGGAAAGCTGCGCAACGCCGGGGTCTCCTCCAAGGTCTTCGGCATCGTGGAGGTGTCGCTGATCGATGTGGACGGTCGGCTGCTCTACGAGCCGCATGTCCACATGATCATCAGGGGTCCGACCTACGAGGAGCTATCGGCGGTGGTCCCCCGTCGCCCTCGCCACAACTCTAAAATGGAGTCGGTCTACCATAGCGGGGGCTCCGGCTTGTACTTCACCAAGTTCGAACCTGAAGAACGGTCCGGCTACGAGGATAGCCGCGGCAACCAAGGTCGGCAGCGCAATAGGATGCAAGCATCCGAGCGCGCTGAGTGGCTTGAGTGGTACGCGCGCCACGGCATGGCCGAACTCATGATTCTCAGGGGCTTCCAGCCGGGTTTGATGAAGCAGTTCATGGCTGCCGATTTGCGCGAGTTAGTTCGCAAATTCCTCGGAATACGGCGTCGGGGGCGTGGTTGAGGCCTTCAAGGGGCATGTTGAAGGTGAGACCTGAATAACTGCAACCGGTGGCCGATGATGGCGAACGCCAATTTTTTGGCGCTGTGCGTAACTAGGTGGGAAAGGTGGGGAAGGTGGGAAAAGAGATGTCGTCGGGTCGGGAAATGCCCGGATCTGAACAATTGGCAAACGGTCCGTGCGTTCTCGATAAGGTGCGGGACCAAGAAGGTCGCATCCACTTCAAATACGGGACCGACAAGGCTGCGATCTGGTTTTCCGCCGCCGATCTCGTCAGGGATGACAAGGCCGTTTTCGCCGATCTGGTGGACGCCGGTTTCGCCTTCCTTTCCTCAAAGCCACGAACGGCCCTTTTGACCGCGCTGGATCAACATTCGAGCGTCCGCGATGCGCTCGTAGCCATCAGACCGGGGTGGCTGAGCGACGATATCTACGTGTTCGGTGACGGCGCGGTGGTCCGAGAGGACGGCCTCGACAGCGAGATTCTAATTGCCTTTAAGCATGACGCTCGGTTTACGCCGGTAGGGGAAATCAAAGCATGGAAGGCCGGTATTAGCCGGATCGTTGGGGGCGAGGCGCTGGCCGCCTTCTTGTTGTCCTACGCCTTCGTCGGTCCGCTGCTACGCTTTGCCCCATCCTATTTGACCAACCCGTTCGTTGAGCTTGTGGGGCCGCCGGAATGTGGCAAAACCACATTCGCGATCATGGCGGCAGGTGCCTACGCCGGAAACCCCAATAGCAATGTAGGGGGTGGTGAGACATGGAACATGACCGAACAAGCATTCGATGACGTCCGGAAGCATTTTCAGGACTCAATGCTCTTTGTTGACGAACAGAACGAGATGGATCTGGCGTTAAGAACGTCAGGCAAAATGGCCTTTAAACAATCATCCTCTTCAGGCCGACGCAGGCTAGGACAGCCGCCGGAACAGGGCATCAAGGTAGCTCTACTATCAACAGCGAACGAGGCCTCGAAGGACGCGATGCAAGGCAAAGCGGACGTTGTTGCCGCCGCCGGAAGTCGAACCTGCACGATCGCGTTTAAAGGACCGATAATGACGGTATGCCCCGAAGGATTCTCTAATCCGGAGAAGGCCATGTATGGCCTGAGAAAGTTTTGTGATGTGCAGTACGGCACTGCGGGTCGCAAGTTCGTCCAAGCGGTGGCCAAGCAAGTCAAGGAGAGTGGAGCGAAAGCTCTTGGTGACAGAATTGAGCTTTTGATGAGCGATTTCCGGTCTCAGGTTTCGTCCAAAGAGGCACCCGCCCGTGTCGTCAATGCCTTCGCGCTCACGTACGCCGCAGGTCGGCTCGCCCGCGCATGGGGAGTGCTTCCCGCTTTTGAACAGACCATTGCCAAGGCCGTTCGAACCATTTTTGATCTGGCCAGCCCAGCCACGGCATCCGAATCGAAGGACATCGAGTGGGCTTTGGAGCGCACACAATCAGTGCTTCAGAAGTATGCCACCCGCACAAGGGATTTGAACGAAGGAAAGGCTGCTCACATCTTCTGGGAGCCGCCGTTTGCTTATCGCAAAAGTGTCCATAAGGTGGTGACCTACTATGTCCCCACCGAGAACCTTCAGCAGGCATTGGGTTCGGACTGCCAGCGGGTTCTTCAGCGACTCAGAGCGGATGGCAAGCTCAAGTCCGAAGGGGGCAACAAGCCGAAGCTCTCAATCAAAGCCCCAACTTTCGTGCCGGTGGGCGGCCAGCGGGTCTATTGCATCACGCTGTGAGAGCTGGTCTGGGTGTCACTATAGAAAATATTCGTAACAGCCTGCCGGTCCCATTTTGCAAATATTAGTTGATATAACTGTCAATACCGAAGCCGCAGGACGCTGCCATCAAATCTGGGACGCTGGGCGGCGTCTTTTTTTGGGGGTACACATGAGCCTATCTGATCTCACGCGGTCCGCCGTCGAACTGGCCATAGCCGAGTACGACGAAATCGGTCCCGAGCGCTTTCTGGAAAAATATGGCTTCGCCAAAGCCCGAAAGTATTTTCTGGTCATTGGGAATCGCGAATATCACTCAAAAGCCATTGCCGGGGCAGCCCATGGTTATCTTCCCGGGCGGCATTTGCCGCTGCGCTCGATCGATTTCTCAGGCGGGGAGAACACAGTTGCGCACGTGCTGGGCAATCTCGGCTTTGCCGTGCGCTCCACAGAACCGAAGCCACGCAATCCGACTTGGACCCGTGATGAGCTGATCCTCGCTCTCGATTTCTATATGGAGAACCCAGCCTCTCCACCGGGCAAGACCAGCAGCAAGATCGCTAAGCTCTCGGAAGACCTGAACAAGTTGGCCGTGATCCTTGGTGTTTCGGGTGATGGGCAATTCCGCAACCCAAACGGCGTCTACATGAAGGTAATGAACTTTCGGCGTTTTGATCCTACGTTCGCGACCGCAGGCAAATCTGGCTTGAGCCATGGTGGACGCGAGGAAGAGCTCGTCTGGAGGGAATTCTCCCAAACTCCTGACCTGTTGCGCTCCGTCGCGACCGCAATCCGAGCCGCCATCAACGGGGAAACGCTACACACGTCCCCGCCTGATTTCGACTACATAGAAGAAGCGGAAGAAGGCCGCCTTCTCACGGTCCTGCACCAACGAAGAGAACGTAACAGAAAGCTGGTAGAAGCTCGCAAGCAGAAGGCGCTGGACGAGACGCGCGAGCTTCGTTGCGAAGCTTGCGACCTGTCCTTCGCGGACCGGTATGGCCCGCATGGCGACGGCTTCATCGAGGTGCATCACCTTCGTCCTCTCCACACGCTGCGTGAGGGCGACAAGACGGCTGTGAGCGACCTAGCGTTGGTCTGCGCAAACTGCCATCGGATGATCCACCGTCGCAAACCTTGGCTATCGGTTACGCAACTCAGGATGCTGTTAAACCAGAGACCGACGGCAGCCCGCCCTGAGACCTGTTGAACCCGAGAAAGATTGGCGAAGTGCCCACCACCCGCCCGCCGCGCTCACTGGCTGCAAAACGAGGATGGTTCGATCGTATACGTGGCCTCTGAAATCTTCGTCAGATTCCCCGATCCGACATCGTAGAAGCGCCGGACGCACGTGTCATATTTGCCGTTGCTCGTGTCCATCCAGTCAGCCTGCAGGAGAGTGCTGTCGATGCCATAGTGGAGTTGAAGCTGGTAGTTGTCCTCGCCGCCGAGGGGGAAATCGACCAACCTGCCATCGCGGCCGTCAATCAGAAACGCGAAGATGCAAGACGTGCCACAGCCAATTTCGATCACGGAGAAATGGCCGCCGTAGTTCGGGCCGGACTTCATTCCGTTCCGAATCCTCGTCTTGAATTGGGCAGCGGAGCCCGCAAACTTTGGCAGGACTGGCTTCCCCTTGAGGTACATTTTGGTTGGATAGTCGCTGAATTTTGGATCTGCCGCAGCCGGTGAGATACCGAGCAGAATGGCAGCTAATAGCGCGAAAGTTAGTTTCATCGGACTGTCCAATTCCTTATCGACAAGGAGATGCCTGCGGCCGCCGAGGGTGTCAACGGCCCTACACTCGGTCTTAACGTAGGTTTCTCATATTCTCTCCGGCCTTGAATGCTTCGAGGAACGCCCCGCAGCTGCGGGTTACATGGAAAGGCTTGATGTGAACGTGCCAACCAGCTGGCCCATGATTCGGCAGCAGGTTTTGCAACGGGACGGCTATCGGTGCGTCTCTTGTGGCGTCCAACTCAAATCAGCAGACGCGGACGTTCACCACTTGCTGCCCCGCTCAATGGGCGGGACCGACGAATTATCGAATTTGGTCTCGCTCTGCGACGGCTGCCACGCGCGCCACCACCCCAACTTGGCCGGTGGCCTCGCAAGACGGGCGATTGAAAGATGGGCAGTGCGCCTCGCCAAATGGCTGGACCGCGAAGGAGTCGTGACCGAAGCGGCGGGCAACTTCGGACCTGCTCTCAGGCTGTTTGGCCTTGAACGATTTCGTCACGGGCAGCTCCCAATCGTTCTGGCGGCTCTCTCCGGAAAATCCATATTGGTTGTCAGCCCTACGGGCTCCGGAAAGACCCTGTGTTTTCAGCTTCCTGCGGTCCTGAGACGTGGGGTCGCCCTAGTTGTATCTCCGTTGAAGGCACTGATGGCGGAGCAGGTCTCCGACCTTCTGGCGAAGAAGATACCGGCTACATTCATCAACAGTGATCTTAGCCGCGAGGAGAAGGCGATCCGATTCTCGCTGCTTAGCCAGAAGGCCATAAAGCTGCTCTATGTCGCGCCGGAGCGCTTTTTCGTTCGTAGCGACGCCGAGCGCAGCCAGATCAAGCGCAGCGAGCCGTCCTTTCTGGTCATTGACGAAGCCCATTGTGTTGACCGCTGGGGTGAAGATTTTCGTCCTGAGTACGGACGGTTGCGCGAGGTCAGGGAAAAGCTCGGTGCCCCACCTGTCCTGGCGTTCACAGCCACCGCGGGAAAGGAAATGCAGGATCGGATCCTTGCATCCCTCGGCATCCCCGACGCAAAGGTATTCGTTCGCGACGTGGACAGGCCAAACATCGCGCTGCTGCGGCGGCAGTGTCGGGCTGATCAGCGAGCGCTGGAAATAGCTTCCATGCTCTCGCTGCCTCAGTTGAAAGGGCAGAAGGCGATGGTCTTTGTCCCTACGGTCAAAGTGGGCGATGAAGTCAAGGCTGCCTTGTCCGCTCTAGGGCTGGATGTCCCATTTTATCATTCCAAGCTCGGCAACGCTTGGGAACGGCAGGAACTCGTGAAGCGGTTTTTGGGGCAGAGCCGCCCAGTAGCCGATCAAATTATTTGCACCAACGCCTTTGGCATGGGTCTCGACGTCCCGAATGTGCGGCTTGTGATACATTGGCAGCAATCAGCCTCCGTTGAGGACTTGTTGCAAGAGTTCGGTCGCGCTGGACGAGATCGTAAGCCGTCGGCGTCGGTCATTTTCCACGATGGCCCGGGCCGGGGTGACACGGGACGGCTCAGATACATGGCTGAGTTGACGGTCTCGAACGCACCGGGAGACGACCAGCAAAGAGCGGTCATGCTGAACCAGCGGAACCGAAACATCGATCAAGTGGCTGCCATGCTTCGTTCGACCTCCTGTTTTCGGAAATCGGTCAGTGGCTATTTCGGTGACGGCGTAATCCGGCGAAGACTGACCCTTTCCGAACGTATCCTTGATTGGGTTTTTGGAACAGGCGCACCAAAGATGCGCCGGACGGCCTGCTGCGATAGCTGCGACGCTGAATTGATTAAGAGGCACGGTACAGCCGCCTATCTTGCATGGGTCGTGGGAGGTGAACTTCCGGGACGTAGCCGACGGTGAGCGGAGTTGTGGGACCGAGCCGTCTACGGACACAATACAGTATTGAACAATCATATTAGTGGAAGCTTAAGCACTTCTGCGCAATTGGTACTTGCCCAGATTGACCGGCCTTGCTAATGAATCCGTGCAAACGGGGGTTTGGATAATGTCAAAACGTAGTTTTCTATCGCCAGTGGCCTTGTCGGCCACGATGATTCTTGGCGGCCAAGTGCAGGCCGCACCGCTTGTCGAATCGGCAAATCAGCCTTCGACCAAGCTGGCAGAAGCTGGCACTGTTCCGGCGAACCTCGGCTATGGTGAAGTGCTCGACCGCTCAAATGGCACTGACGTCATCATGGCGTACCATACCAGCCATTCGAGCCATGCTAGTCACGGGTCTCACTGCTCTGGCTACAGCTATTGCTGATGGCGGACACTCCTCGCGATAGCGAGCTCGTCCGGACTGCCCAAGCCAAGTTTGATCTGTCTGTCTTCGGCCTCGACTGTGTGAAGCGCGCAGCTTACCGGGTAACCGGCAACGCTGCCGTCGAGATCGCTATCGAAGGAGGCTTCGCAGTCTGCACGATCAACTTCAGCAAGGCGGTCGGGCGAGCTTCGGCCGACGAAGCGATAGAGAGGCTGCGGCTCGAAGTCTTGGACCAAGACCTGCGAGGGACGATCGCAGCCGAAACAGCTTCAGTTAGGAACGCGATATTGGCATTGGCCTTCTCGAGATCGGGCCTACAGGCGGATGACTAGGTTTGCTCCGGCGAGCGACTTTCGCCGCCCAGTGGACGACACGTACCAGCTGGCTTACTTCCGTTTTTCGCCGCTGGATGACGAACGTTATGTCCTGACTAACCAAGCCGGTGAATATCTGGTGCTGCCGCGCGCCGTGCTGGCTTCTTTTGTCAAGCACGAACTGCCAAGCGCTCACCCGGCGTACTCACGTCTTCGCAGCAGACAATTTCTGTTCGATGCCTCGTCAAATTTGGGGCGAGACCTATTAGCGCTGAAGGTTCGCACCAAGGCAAAGCGGCTTGAGAACTTCACGTCGCTTCACATCATGGTCGTATCCCTGCGGTGCGAACATTCCTGCCCGTACTGTCAGGTTTCTCGTCAAAGCGAGGATCGCTCGGCCTTCGACATGTCGGAGGAGACTGCCGAGAAGGCGTTGGCCCTGATTTTTCAATCCCCCAGTCCGGCGATCAAGATCGAATTCCAAGGCGGCGAACCCCTCCTAAACTTCCCTTTGATCCAGCATGTGGTGCGCCGTGCTGAAGAGATCAATCAGATGGCCGGGCGATCCTTGCAGTTCGTTATCACGACAAACCTCGCCGTCGTGACGGACGAAATCCTAGAGTTTTGCCGCCAGCACAGCATCCTGATCTCCACATCGCTCGATGGTCCCGCTGCCCTTCACAACGCCAACCGCCCCCGTCCCGGAAAAAACAGCTACGAGTTGGCCGTCGCAGGCATTCACAAGGCTAGAGACGTCCTCGGCCATGAGCGCGTCAGCGCGTTGATGACCACTACCAAGGCCAGCCTCTCGCAAGTCCGCACGATCATCGACGAGTATGTTGGCTTGCAGTTCCCCGGGATCTTCCTTCGACCGCTTTCTCCATACGGTTTCGCCGTCAAGACGAAGTTCTATGCCGCCTACGACGTGGACCGCTGGCTCGATTTCTATTTCGAAGGGCTGAACTACATCCTTGAACTGAATCGGAATGGCATTCCTTTCAAGGAATTTTATGCGGCGACAATCCTCACGAAGATGCTGACGCCGTTCGAGCCCGGATACGTGGACCTTATGAGCCCAGCTGGCATCGGTATCTCAGCCGTGGTCTACAACTACGACGCCAGCGTATACGCCTCTGACGAGGCTCGGATGCTGGCTGAAATGGGCGACAAAACGTTCCTGCTCGGGAATGTTCACGAAAACACCTATTCGGAGATCTTTGGGGCCGATGCTCTACTGGACCCGATCGAGCTATCCTTCGCGGGTTCAGTCCCAATGTGTTCCGAGTGCGCTTACGAGCCGTTTTGTGGTTCCGACCCGGTGTTCCACACCGCAACGCATGGCGACTTCGTTGGCCTCAAGACCCGCTCCGGCTTCTGCAACCGTAACATGTCAATCTTCAAAAGACTGATTGCGCTGATGGAAAGCGACGTTGCTATTCGTGAGCTGTTTCTGAGCTGGGCGAACTAAGATGCTACGTTTGAGCGGATTTGCCTCGTCAGCCAACATCGACCCGTCCGCCCCTCGATCGGCACTGCGGCTTGTGACTGCACCAACAGGTCAGGCACCGAATCCAGACCATGACGCCTATCTTTTCCGGGGTGACAAATCTGCTCCTGACTGCCGATGGGTCGTGACCTTTGAAGAGCATCAGGCCGAGGCTGAGGAGATCTTCCCAAACCGAGAGCTGATTGTTCTGCCTGAATACTTTTCCTATCTTAGCGACGGGGACGTTATCCGCTTTGGGCCGGATCGAAAGGCGGTGCGCGTCCTCTTTCGCAAGGAAGCCAACGCGAACTATTTCCTTGTGACCGAGCGGTGCAACCATCTCTGCTTGATGTGCTCTCAGCCGCCAAAGGATGTTGATGATCACTGGCTGGCGCGAGAGATCGTAGATGTACTGCCGCTGCTGCCTACGACTACACCGTTTCTTGGCATCACCGGCGGAGAGCCAACGCTTGTCGGCGAGGACTTTTTCGAGATTTTGTCCTGTGCCCGCGACCACCTGCCCTCCACACCAATCCACATTCTTTCAAATGGGCGGACATTCAAGGACAGGGCCTTCGCACAGAGATATAGAGCGATTGGACACCCACGTCTCTCGGTGGGCATACCGATCTATTCCGCAGACCCAGAGGTCCACGACTTTGTCGTTCAATCCAAGGGCGCGTTCGATGAGACTATCCGCGGGATCATGAACCTGAAGGCCGTCGGAGCTGAAGTCGAGATACGGGTTGTGGTTCACAAGCAGACCTACGAAGGGCTCGTCGATCTATCGGATTTCATTTTCAGAAACCTGACCTTTGTCGATCACGTGACGTTTATGGGCCTTGAGATCACCGGGTTCACCAGAGCAAACATGGATAAGCTCTGGATGGACCCGTATGACTATCGCAATGAACTGCGGGCGGCCGTGCAGTATCTGGCTGCAGCAAGGATCAACGTCTCCGTCTACAATCACCAGCTTTGTCTTCTTGATAGGTCCCTCCACGGATACGCAAAGCGGTCGATCAGCGATTGGAAAAATGAGTATGTCGACGAGTGTACGCGATGCTCCCGACGTGACGAGTGCGGTGGCTTCTTTTCGTCAAGCAGCCTCGCGCGAAGCTCTCATATCTCGGCGTTTCAATAATCTAGGACTTTGGTGAGGCGGTGCCTTGATCGGAGCACTGACAGCCAGCGACATCAGCTCTGGTGCCAGAAGCGTTCACGTCAAGCACGAGGGGCTCCCTCGGACGCGCGATCTGGGCATCAAGCTAGACAGGCCAGACCTAGGATCTGACTCGCGTATCAGGCATGGCGTTGCCAACGCCATGCCTGATGCGCTTGTCGCTCCGCGTCAAAACAGGATTCCCGACCGTTTGCCAATACAAGGTCGCGCCGCTCGCACACGGCAGCAGCAGTAGTCACACGAGGTCTGCATGACGTTGCAAAACTCTCCGTTCGGCGGGTTGGACTGTGCTCCCTATGCCGTTAGCGCTTCTTGTGACACCCTATCGAAAAGAGACTTTGATTTATTCGTACCAGGACTTGCGAGGGTTTCCCTCCAATCTTTTCACTCCATTGACCACAGGTAAGCAGCTCGTAAGTCTTGCCGTTCGACTTCTGTTCCGCCATAGATGCATTGGGCATTCGATGAGTACAGAGGCAAACAGGGCGGGCTTGAAATGAAGCTTAAGGAATTCAGGGTTCGCGAGTTCCGGAGTATTTGGGACTCTGGGCCGATCAAGGTCGATGGCCAGACGACCTGCTTCGTGGGAAAGAATGAGGCGGGCAAGACCACCATTCTCGACGCACTCTATCGCACCAACCCGATCAGAAAGGGCGACGCAGCATTTGACGAAACCTACGACTACCCGAAGCGCGAGGTTGAGGATTACCGCTTCTCGGTCGAGAAAGGAGAGCGAGAAGAGGCCGTCGTTGTGGAGTGCCTATATGAACTCGATGCGGACGACTTGCTCGCGGTCGAAGATGTGTTCGGGCCCAAGGCGCTCAAGGGCAAGACGTTTACTCGGAAGACTTACTACGGAAAGGCCAACAACAAATTCTGGATGTCCTGCGACCAAGCAGCGGCGCGCAAGCACTTGGCCAGCAATCCCGGCCTGTCAAACGAACTCAAGGCCTCTTTGGACAATGCCGCCGACTGGTCAGCATTCGCAACTGCGCTGAATGAGGCCGAAGCCACCGAGGCCGTCAACGAACTGAAGAAGCTTGTCGCCAAGGTCCAGGAAAACGGTCTGGACCATTTCGTCTTCAATTCGCTAATTTGGCCCCGCGCGCCCAAGTATCTGTACTTCGACGAGTACTACCAGATGGAGGGGCAGGCCAATCTTGACGCCCTCATCGCCCGCGAAGACAACGACCAGCTTGAGGACTCCGACTATCCGCTGATCGGCCTCATCAACCTAGCACGGTTGGATCACCGCAAGCTCGTGACCACCAAGAACACGACCGAACTCAAGAACAAGCTGGAAGGCGCTGGCAACCACTTGACCCAGCGCATCGTCAAGTACTGGTCCCAGAACCGACACATTCAGATGCGGTTCGACGTGCGTGACGCCCGACCCGAGGACCCCGAGGGGATGCGGCAAGGGGTCAACGTATGGGGTGAGGTCTATGACACCGTTCACTGGGCTACAACGCCCCTGCGCAACCGCTCTCGCGGCTTCGTTTGGTTCTTCTCGTTCTTGGCATGGTACGAGGATGTGAAACGCCAGAAGCAGAACGTCATCTTGCTGCTCGATGAGCCCGGTCTTTCACTCCACGGTCGCGCGCAGGCAGATCTATTGCGCTACTTCGACGCCGAGCTGTCTGGCCATCAGCTTCTATACACCACTCACTCACCGTTCATGATCGATCCGACAAAGTTCGAGCGCGTTCGCATCGTTCAGGACCGGGGTATCGACGCTACCGAAGCACTGCCCAAGGATAAGGACGGCACCAAGGTGCTGGCTAATATTTTCGACGCCACCGACGACAGCCTGTTTCCCTTGCAGGGGGCGCTTGGGTATGAAATTCAGCAGACTCTGTTCATCGGTCCGAACTCACTCATCGTGGAGGGGGTTGCGGACATGCTATATTTGCGCGCCGTTTCCGCTCAGTTGGAACGCGAGGGGCGGATTGGGTTGTCCGAGGCGTGGGTCGTCACGCCAGTCGGCGGCAGTGGCAAGGTGCCCACGTTCGTCTCGCTACTTGGCTCGCAGACAGGACTCAATGTCGCCACTTTGCTGGACATCCAGAGCAGCGACAAGCAAATGATCGAGGACCTTTATAAGAAGAAACTGCTCACGAAGAAGCAGGTCTCTACGTACGCCGACTTCACCAGCACCCCCGAGGCCGATGTGGAGGACATGTTCGACCGCGACTTCTACTTGCAGCTCGTTAACGACGAATTCGGCGGGCAGCTCAAGGCAAAGATCACCCTGACCAAGCTAAATGCGAACGAGCCGCGGACGCTGCGGGCCATCGAGGCTTGGCTGGCCGACAACCCAATGAAGTCCGGCGCATTCGGGCATTATCGGCCAGCCCGCTATTTCTCGGACAATCTCACCGCCTTGTGGCCGAAGGTGTCCGACGCGACTAAGGATCGCTTCGAGGCGGCGTTCAAGCATTTGAACGGGCTGCTGAAATAGAATGGCCCGCCGACACCGACCGGCGGGGAGGTTTTGATGTACATCAGGGTATACCCCGGCGTGACGTAACCAGCGTCAGGCATTCATGCGTAACATTGGAGTTGACAGCGACTATTTGTGACAAGGTAGCCTCAAGCCTAAACCTTGAGGTGACACCACATGAGCCGGATAGGCTACGCCCGCGTTAGCACGGTCGATCAGGACCTTGACACTCAAATCGCCAAGCTAAAGGCCGAAGGGTGCAGCATCATCCGGTCGGAGAAGGCATCTGGAGCCAGCCGGGACGGCCGGGCCGAACTAGCGACCATCATCGACTTTCTGCGGCCCGAGGATGAGCTTGTCGTGACACGGTTGGATCGGCTCGGCCGGGACACGCGCGACGTTCTGAACCTGATCCACGAGTGCGAGCAACGCGGGGCCTTCGTGACGGTCTTGGACCCGCATGTCTCGACCCGTGGCGAGATGGGCCACATCGTGATGACCGTGTTAGGCATGGTCGCTCAGATGGAACGCCGCTTCATTAAGGAGCGTCAGCGGGAGGGAATCGACAAGGCCAAGAATGCTGGCCTTTATAGGGGTGGGAAAGCACGTATCGACCATTTACACATCGTCGAGATGCACAAGAAGGGTATCAACGTGTCGGACATTGCAAGGGCGATCGGATGCTCGCGTATGCAGGTCTACCGAGTTCTAAGGTTGTCCGATCATATAGCTAGTACTGACCATACCACGTGACGTCTTGGCCAACGCCATCGGCAACGTGGCTACATCGCAAATTAGACTAGTTCATCCCTAAGCCCGCTATAAATTCCTGAATTGATTCGAGAGTTGCAGCACCAACTTTCCCGTCAACTTTTCCATGATAGCCAGCGGATTTAGTCAATATTTCCTGAACCGATTTTCGGGTTTCAATCGACAGGCCCTCGAAACGATCCCCTGAATGGGCACCCGGGTCTTGGGCTACTGCTAGTAAGAGGTATTCTGCCGCTCGCTTCGGATTTGCCTCTTCCAGTCGCAAAGCGAGCGCCATTGACGCATCCGAATTGCCCGCTTTCGATGCCTTCTCAAGCCAAATTCTGGACAACTCTCCATTTTTCGGAACGCCGTCACCGGTCTCATACTTCTTCGCGAGCAGGTTCATTCCCCAATCATCTCCGATCTCTGCTGCAAGCCGATAAAGTCTCGCGGCTTTCTCCTTGTCTGCGTTTCCATCTATGCCTTCCTCGGCAAGTGCCCCGAGTCCGGCCACGGCATCGCCACTTCCCAACTTCGCTGCTGCTTCGAAGAGCCCCAACGTTCTCTTTGGATCCGTGTCGAATAGAGCGCTTCCGAGCATAACCATTCCGATCGAATCCTGCCGCTTGGCTGCAGCCTCTAATAGCTTCACTCCCTCAACTCTCCGGTCACTTCCGAGAAGCGCAATTCCCAAATTCCGAGAAAATCGCGGTTCGCTTGGGAATTTTGAAACAGCCTCTGTGCATGAATCGATAGCTTGCTGGCCCGTCAAAACAAGTCGAACTACGCTACCAAAGAGAGAAACAGCGTGGGCTCCGTAGGGATAGACCCGGTCGCACTCTTGGTAGGGGATAATCGAGTTCTGGTTATTACTATTCGCTTGATCCCCCACCCCAGCCACGGTCCGAGCGGCTAACTCTACCACGCTAGTCAACAACGGGGTATAATCCTTCTCACAGATACTAAAGACTTTGCCCCCCGTAAGCGCAGAAAGTTCCGAATACATCAAGCCGAAAAATGATCCTGCCTTCGTCTGTGTGTCCTGAAAAATCTGATTATCCTGCACGGCCTCACATTTTACGTCTCCTGGCATAACTATGATCGAATTCCAGACAAATTTTTTCTTTGGCCACCTTGCTTCAACTTGATTGATTAAGTGATTCGTTCTATCGATGTCCTCAAGAGCAAAGAATTGCTCGCTACTTTCTTCCGCTCTACCTCCGGTACTTCTTTCGTCTTCGTCTGACACAACAATCGCAAACAATGCTGCGCCATTTCTTATACAGCTATCTTTACGAGCGACGTGCAAAGAAAGTTGAGCTATCGCGCGCTCATCTGAACTCCATTCAAATCCGATGTTTAGGATGGTTTCTTTTAGTAGCTTTGCGCCGTTGGAAACGCGCCTAGATATGACTCTTTGCTCTTTGGCAAAATAACCATTAAGTTTTGTTCCAAAATCAACTCTATTTCCCTGATAATATCCTATATCAGTCGTCAAAAGACAGACGTTATAGTCTATATCTGTTCCATCAAGACTTTTAACAAAGCCCTCCATCGCCGCTGCCAATTTCTTCTGCTCAGCCTCCATCGTAGATGAGTCATCCGCAATCAAGAGAAAATCGACAGCATTCCGATTCCGCGGTGTGCCGTCTGCAGATTTGACCGGCCCGAAAACCATGTTGCCGGGGAGTAATTCTATGTTTCCTATCTCAGGGATCTGAGTCTTATGAGAGTTGATCGACAGATTGTCCCTAATAAAGGTAGAGATTTCGGTGCCGGTCACATACCCGTCGCCGTTGCTATCACCGGAGTCCAGACTCGCAGCAAACAGACGGGTAAAGGCTAGATTCGCTGCAACTTCCGCTCCAACGGAGCCTGCGGTAATTATCTGCCGCGACGGCCGGTTCAGCTGCTGGGTAAATAGTATATCATCTGGATCGGGTGGCGTCGGTCCGTCTAGCTGGGTCATGATTAGACCAGCTCGACAGGCTTCCAGTGCGAAAAATGCGTGTTTGACGGTTATTTGTCTAGCAAATTCAGTGATTTGTGTCACCGGCATCGCGACAGCATAAAAGTCACCCTCCTTCGTGACTGGGTTAGGCGAATCCGTTGGAACCAGAAACGCCCTCGGCCCGCCCTCATCGCCAATGTCTCCTATCTGATAGCCATGGCCATAATAGTAGAATAGTATCCGCCCTGTCTGGTCATACCCGTACTTGGCGAAGAACTGCTGTAAAACTTCGCGCAGATTCCGACCGTTGAGATCTCTCCAAACATGAACGTTAAAACCACGCCTCTCTAGGGGTTCGACAAGAAGCTTCTGCGCCGTATCGGCCTCGGAAGAAATGCTATCCCACGCGCCATCTGTGTAGTTCCCCTCAATGATGATTATAGCATTGCTATTGTCATATAATACGTGATTTACTCCCTGATTATCTAGGATAGAAAACGATAGATCTTTTGTTAAGTTCGGCGGGCTTTCGTACGCTGGCGGCACGGTCCATTCCAGACATGCGGCGTTATCTATCGTCAGCAGAAGTGCAATTATCAGGCCCGCTGCTGATTTAACTGCTTTCGACAATCGCATTTTAGTTGACTTCTCTATAGTTCAGTCTTGGCCGGTTGGTTTTTTCGATCAACAGCAAACTCCTTAGACCTCTAGCAGTTGTTACCTGTGCAACCCCTTTTTTGTGGCTATTCGGATGAGCTGGAGGTCTGCGTTGGTTCGAAGCGTTTTCTCCTGGATCAAATGCGTCTTTCCTGCGATATGATTTCCGCCAAGCACGACAACGGAATTGGCTTGGGTCGTGCTAACGCTCTCAAAAAATGCCACATGGCCATGTACGGGATCGGACTTGTGCCGGAAGATGGCTATGTCGCCTTGCCTAGCGTCACTGAGCGATGCCCCGTCCTGATCGGCCCACACTGTTGTTCCCCAGTCCACGAAACTCTGGGACCCAGCGTGATGGGTCCCTTCCATTTCGGATCTTTGCAAGCACCAATTGAGAAATGCCGCGCACCAAGGCGTCGTGTCGCCTGCGCTCTTGTCATGAGTGGCGGCGAAAAAAAGCACGATGATGGGATTCGCATATTCGGTCGGCCACGCTCGTATCCATTTCTGAGCGACATCGCCAACAAAGTATTTTGCGACCTCGATGGGTGTGACACCCCAAGGCGAGGCGTCCATCACAGCTTGTGCCTGTTCCCACCTCTCATCGTCTTTTGGGAGAAGTTTGGGACCGAGTGTTTTCCCTTGATTTTCGTTTTCGCTCAGCCATTCGTCTAAGTCAGTTCTCCAATCGACACTTGCAGCCGATTTCGACGATGAGAAGCTAAGGGCCGCCGCGCCTAGCATGAGGCCTCGTCGTGTGAGCATTACTGCCCTCCGTCTTTCTCCATTAGAGGGATATAATATGAAGACTGCGCTGCCTTCGAGTCAATGCAGATTTACTCGCTCGCCACCCTAACCTCCCTAGACCTTGGCCTTCCGCCACCCAGCCCACCACGCTTCCCATTCGGAGCAGAACCATCTTTCGCCGCGAGCCGGGTTGATGCGTGTCGCCGAGTAATATTCTTGACCGGGCACATGATAGATGCGCTCGCCGCGATCATTGATATTCCCCTTGATGTCACAGCCCACTCTGCGCGCCTCGCTCCGAGTCGATGATGTGCCGGGATAATGAACACTTGGAAGCAGGTGCCGGGTGTCTGTCGCGACGTACGCGAGGGACACCGTGCCAAGGAGCGCTAGAGAAATCGGAAAGCGAGCCCGAAGAAGCGAACGCCACAATGGCCTTCGCGCCGGTGAGCCCATAGTTGTATAGGCTTCCCCATACCCTCTCTCCCGCGACGAGGAATGCTTCCGTCTGGGGCAAGAGTCTAGAGAAGGAAGAAGGCACGTCGGCCTATTCTGAACTGTCCTCGCCACCTTCGTCGGCGGGGACCTCATCGTCTGGCGCTGGCTGCTGCTCGTCAACATAGGCTTGACAGCCTTCATTGAAGGACTGGCTGTTGCCGTCGCAGTCGGTGGCGTCCGAAATACCATTTCGTTCCGCCCAATCGTATCCTGCTTGGTGCCCCGAGCAGTCCGCGGTGCAATCGTAGCCCTCGAAGGTCTGCTGGGCCATTGTGGGCGAGACCCACAATCCCAGCCATACGATCATCGCAAACGCTGCAGCTTTGATCATTGGCTTGACCTTAACTCAGGATTTCGGCCGCCGAACGGCAGCGCGCTTGGTCGCTCGCTTAGAGGCTTTCACGCCCGCCTTGCGTCCGAGGCCCGACGACTTCGCAAGAGCTGATCGCTGGGCGGCGTAATTGGGTGCCACCATTGGATAGTCTCGAGCCAAGGTCCATTTGGAGCGGTATTCCTCCGGCGTCAGCCCGTAGTGGACGCTGAGGTGCCGTTTGAGCGATTTGAACTTTTTCCCATCCTCCAAGCAGACAATGTAGTCGGGAAACACGGATCTCTTGGGATTGACCGCGGGAATGAGCTCGGGCTCCGTCGCCTTCGACGGCCGTCCGATTCCCCTTAAGGCAGAATTGACGCTTGCGATAAGGTCTGGAAGACCTGTCGCTGGCACCGCGTTCATTTGAACGTATGCTGCCACAATATCTGCAGTCAATCCCAAAAGATTCGCGCTTTCTTGGTTGTTAATTTCGACCGTCATACTCTCTCTCCTCATTGCCATCGTGTTGTTTATTCGTGAACCTTATGCGACGCAACCAATCGGTGTGTGTTAACTTTTGCGGGGATCGCCACGTTGACGCAACGTTCAAAAGTGTCACTCCATGAACATTGGCGAAGAGAATATCGGCATTGGCCTTATGCCCGACACCTTAACCGGCGTGAACTTAACAAGCGGATAAGGGATATTTTCCTCAATTTACTTAGATTGACGCCAGACGCGAAGGTTGGGGTGCCACCTGTAGATAACGATAACGGCATCTGGTGGATGAAGTGGACACATGTACTTGAGGAGATGGTCTTTCGGTATGGTCCTTTCCCCGACGGATTTGATCAAGACGTCCTACACTCGGAGCCATTGCCGAATTACGCGTCGGAGCTTGCGGCAAAGGCAGCATCTCGAATTTCGTCCTTAGGCCTTCGTCGGGGTTCGGTCTTTCTGAAACTCGGAAGGCGAGTTTACATGGAGGATCTTTTCAATCTCGGTAAGCTCAGGCTGCAACCCGCAAGTTTCTTCTCACGCCCCGAGCTAAACCAAGCTGTTCGCGATGACGAATTGAGCCTGCCGCTGTCATTTTCCCTTACGAAGCAACAGTTGAAAGCTCTAGTGGCAAATCCGCAGGACGTTCCTGAGTCGGTCTCGGAACATCGTCTTGACATCGAATTTTCATCCTCGGCTGATTTTTGGATGTACTGCGTAACGCAGTCCGTTGAGCCGAGACTCGTTGTAGACTTTGAGGCAGAGGCCTGTGTCCTTGTCCGGCACCGTGACGAATTCCGCAAACGACTGATCGAAAGTGCGCGCGATGCAACAAGCAATGCAACCATGAGGGAAGGAGCAGCTATCTATGTTGATCCGCTCCTGCCGAAGACTCCGAAGATTTTCGTGCCTCTGAGCAAGCCTTTCGGTTACAGCTATCAGGATGAATACCGATTCTGTTGGCTTCCCGAACCGGCTAACCCGCGACTTGGGCCACTGGACATTTGCATCGGCTCGATTGACGATATCGCAGAGCTGATAGTCTTGTGATCGTGTCGATGGCGGCAAAGATGGGCAATTCTGATGCCTGCGTATTCTGGAAAAGCTCAGCCCTACTTGGATGCCATTGCAGAGAGCGTCTTTGCGTCCGGGTTCGTCAGGGACTGGCTGATCAAAGGCACCCCCGCTGCGTCCCACTATACCGGAAGCTCCGTCCTGATTGAGGAACAACGCGCTCAGCGCTGGCAGACACGACCCACGAAGCAGCCTTTTTGGGCGAACTATTGGTGTGGCTTAGACAGCCGTTGCACGTGCCGAGTTCCCGACAGCAAGGGGCTCGAGTCGGACGCCATTTTCTTCTTTCGAAATTCCGCGGAGCGTGTTCTCGCGGTTCATGTCGAGTTCAAGCATCCGGGAGAGCGCTTTGGCTACGGCCAGCCTGAAGCATACCCGCTTCGCGCCGCCTGCTTCGCCAAAACCTACCCAAGCCGCAAGACGCTAAACGCTCACCATGACTGGACAACCGTGATCTTCTGCGGTTCGGAGACAGCATCCGATCCGAGGCTCAAGAACTTCGAGAGAGTAATTTATCACTCAGAAGCAGCGAAGGTCATCGAAGCGTATCCAAACGGCTACTGACCCGCGCTCCGCATATTCCACGGCAGGGCGAACTTCTTGATCAAACCCAGTTCCAACCCCGCGCTTCCGTGGACCGGCAAACCGTTCCATTCCAGATCTGGTGGAAACGCAGCGTAGACATCAATCTTGGGGTGCCTCGCCAATTCGTCGATGATAATCGCGTTAATCCGAAGACTAGTGCGCTGGGAGACGCCCGGGCGACCATAGAAATAGAGGCGCTTGGCGAGTCCCATGGTTGCCACGCCAACATACAGGACGGCATCGCCTTTCGCGAACGCATACACGCCCACCGCTTTTGGCAGCTCTCTGTCGAGGACGAGGCGCTGCTCCGCCGAAAGTATCCAACTGCCGACGTGCTCGAAGCCAGCAGTTCTGAGATCGCTCACCAGAAGCGGTGGTTTGCTTGGTTTTGCCGCCGCCGAAACCGCGTTGGAGATAGGCCTATCTCCAACGCTAGTGCGAGCGGCGTGGAGCACTCCGTAAGCGAATTGATAGCGAATGCCGAGAGTACGAGCTATCTCTGCCGTGCTCATGCCAGATTTCGCCAATTCGCGGATTTTCTCAGACTTGCTCATGTTGGCAGTGGCGCGTGACACGTCTCAAACAGGAAGCTGCGATACCATGCCCTTGAGGCGCTTGAGCGCCGCGTCAAGGGTGGTGGGATCGGTTTTGGCGGACAGCGCCTCTCGAGGCTTGCGACCGAGAAAGTAGGCGATGCGTTCCGCGTTTGCGCCGCTCGGATGGGGTAGTCCGTCCAAAACGTTAGACCGCGCAATCGCCCCGGATTTCACAAGGTGGTTGACTCCATCCCCCGCCTTAGGCCCAAGCGGTATCCATACAGCTTTCGGAAGCGCTGCGGCCTCTTCGCGCAAGAACTCGTCGATCATGCGCCTTAGCGACGGATGCGATGTCATAGGCGGCTGGCCGTTGTAGTTTGTCGATCCTACAAACACCGGATATCGCAGCGCCGAGGTAAAGTGTACCAATCGCTTTTGGGTTGACCACAGAGCTGCGGTTGAGGTGATGCCCAGCCATTCTGCCAACCCAATGTGGTCCAGCATCGCCACAAGGTTGGTGCGCATCGAGCCAGAGAACGATGCGAATACCTTAGCGGCGGCCAAAGCCGACTCCTCGGTGTCTCCTGCCATCAGTCTTCGACGTAGCTCGATGAGTGCGTTGCCAGCTTGCTGCGCACCCGGTGTAATGCCGACGATGACAACGCGCGCTTCGCGCTCGATGTGCTCGAAAGGCGCATAGCTGATAACAAGGTCTCCCGAACGCTCCAACAATAGTCTCCCGCCAAGCGTCACATCAGATCGCAGGGCAGCTTCGTGGGTTGAGCGGATGACCGAAGAGTAGAGGGCGAGCTTAGCAGACATGTTCGCCTTATAGCTCGTACCCAACGGGAGGCAACGCGGATATCTGGCGGAAGGCTCGGCGATGTTGCAGATTGCGAACTATGTGCAATCTCTACAACATCACCACCAGTCAAGAAGCCATCCGTCAGTGGACTCGCGCGCTGCGAGACATCGCGGGCAATCTTGAGCCATCAATTGATATCTATCCCAACACGCCCGCCCCGGTGGTGCGTAACGCATCTGGCGGCCAGCGCGAGCTTGCAAATCTGTTGTGGGGGATGCCATCACCGCCCGAACGCGTGAAAGGCAAGGCCGACTACGGGACCACGAACGTTCGCAAGACCAACTACTTCCATTGGCAGCAGTATCTTGGGATCGAGCACCGCTGCGTGGTGCCGGTTACGAGCTTCGCGGAGCCTAGCCCGGTAGATGTGAAAGACCCCGAGACCGGCATCAAAAAGAGCTACTGGTTCGCTCTGAATGAGGACCGCCCGCTGTTCTTCTTTGCTGGCCTGTGGACCGCTTGGCACGGGGTGCGCAAATTGAAAGATGGCCCGGCCGACCACGAGGTTTACGGATTTCTGACAACTGAGCCCAACGCTCTGATCAGACCGATCCACGAGAAGGCCATGCCAGTGATCCTGACCACGAAGGACGAGGTGGACATGTGGCTCACAGCGCCATGGTCGGAAGCAAGACACCTGCAGCGGACAGCCCCGGACGATGCGTTGGTGATTGTCGAAAAGCCGGTCACCCAGATCAAGTTCCCGCCGCAGGCTCCAACTCAAGGGTCGCTCTTTTAGCCGTGCCCGGGCAGCGTTCTATCTGGCGCAATCGGCGTAGCGATACGAATTATAGGGCGCGATCACCTCATCATCTGTTGGAGTAAAGCCACCAAGTAGGTCGGCAACTAGGCCTCCGTGTTCGCCTTTGGCGGGATCGGCAGATTGGCCAGTCTGATAGGCCTCCTGTCTAAATGCCGGGATTACCACCGTTTCCGATGATGCATTGATGTCACCGGTCGTCTCATAAGGAAGTTCGACGTCGCCTCTGGGTGCCAACGGGAAGGTTACGCTGCATATTGAGAACCCATTTGAGCAGGTGAACTCGCCGTGTGCAGCCCAGACCTGTTTGCCCGCCCTTTGTTCGGTCAGCATAACGTTTCCTTGCGTGTCGCCGTCAGTGAACCGCAACTCCTGGAATGACGCTGCATTCGTGTCTTCGTAAAGGGGCGAGCGATAGAGCCTTGAGTTGAAGGGACAATCGGTCCCTGAAGCTGCTCGGGGCTGTGAGCCCGGCGTTGATTGTGGCTGGCTCAGGTTGACAGCATCGCAACGCTTTAGGACTTGTAGCGGCGGAAAACTGGCAATCTTTCCGTTCCCTAAACGCAGCAAAAGTTGTCGTTCTGCCGTGCGGGTTCCGTCCTCTTGGGGACAACTCATATCGAGAATTACGCCGTCCAGACCTTTCAATGCTGTGGTTCTTTTGATGGGACAACCCGGCTGCTCCCAATAGTGAACCGCATTTGCAGTGAAGGTCACTCGGGTGTCGCTGGTGAGGCAAGCGGTAGTGCTTTGATCAGAAAGGAATGCGTCTTGCCACCATTCTGCAGATGATGCGGGTGCAAAACTGAGCAAAAAGCAAAGAGAGCCTGCTATTGCTTTCTTCATTTGAGCTTCCCCCTCTTAGACAATCCACGCGTATGCCCATGAATAAGTCAATAGTGGACTGCAAAGCCGCTCGTCTAAAGGTCGTCCTTCCAGATCACGCGACGGACCATACGGACCCCTACAAGCCGCCTAACCCGTATCTTTACGCCCTGTGCAGCGCTGGGCAGCAAAATGTCCACATCGAACTCGCGGCGGCGACAGCGCTCATGCCGCTCGACGTCCCAAAACGGAATGTCCCCCATCAACTTGGCCAGATCACCGGGCAGATAGTGCCGCGTGATGTTGCAATTGATGCACCGGACGCGGATCAACTGCCCGATCTCGTGGGCACGGTTTAACGTCTGAACGACGCGTCGAGTTCTGCTGCTGGGCTCCGGCATAGCCCAACGGATAGGAACCTATTCCTCGCCGAGTCAATTCGACCTTGACAATTTTGTTCCCATTTTGTTCACTGTGGACATGGACCATTAGGAGTCAATGAAATGGACCAGATTGTCCGGCTCGATAGCCGCCAAGAGGCCGCGCTTCAAACCGCGGCGGATAAATTCATTGCCCTCCATAAGGGCGACGCGGTGAAGGCACTTAAGGAGATGATCGTGCTCAACGGGCATCTTCAGCAGCGGCTTGATGCGCTGTCACGACCTACCCAGAAGCGGCTTGCGTGACCGCGCGCCTCGAACGTGGGTGAAGGAGAAAGCAAATGCTCAAGAAACCCCCTCATATGCCGACCGGAGTTTCAATCGGCATGATCAGTGACGGTCAAGAAAAGGTTGGGGTGCTGACCTTGGAAACCTTAGGGGAAGACCTCGAAATTGCCATCAATCTGCAGGCGGTGGATGTCATCACGAAAGCTCTCAACGCGCTCGGCCAGGAGCTGCGTAGATAGCGCCGTCAAAGAAAGCCACATCGATGTCGCGCCACCAGTTCGTGCAAGAGTTGGAACAAGCCGCCGACCACATCGGCTATGCCTCGCGAGCCGATCTGCAGGTGTTGCTGCGCCGTGCTGCGCTGCTCTTGCGAAACGTTGGCGGGCTCGCGATTGAGCCGGGCACCGACGAGATCCTCAATGAGCTGGCGGCCGAGATGGGCAAGCCCAAGCTTGATCTGGTCGAGACGATACTAGCCGACTGGTTGACGGCCAACGGTGCCGTGTGAACTAGACGAAGAAAGCCCGGCCGACGGCAATGCCTAGTCCACCCGCTGTCGGATAGTTCGTTTATGGGGCGCTAGTTGAATTTGACCTGCGGTACTCGTTCGACCTTGAGGTTTAATTTTCCATCCCATGCGCTGGCGGAAGCCGTAAATCGTTCCGCTGCCGCCTGTTTCACCCCAACATACCAAACGAACTCGAACTGGGCAGAACCTTGGCTTCGCAACTCTGACCGCGCCTCCATGCCGTTTTCGAGCCCGTAGCTGTCAACCAGTTGCTGCGCGAAATCCTGCAGCGCCATCAGGCCTTCGATATCGAAGAAGCATTGGTCGAGATCCAAACGCTCAGCCCGTCCGTTTTGAAAAGCGACAGTTCCGCACAGCTGTTGATCTTTCATTATAAAGAGCGAGCCCGGACCCGCGTCGAGCACGTTCGGACCACCATCAGTTCGTACCCCCAAGGCCTCTGGTGTGGGAATCTGGCTTTTAAGGGCGAACGAATGATCCAGGGCTTGACTAAGTTGCGCCTCGGTCATTCCGAGCTGGATGCCACGGAAGGACGATGCATCGGCGCTAGCCTCATCGGTCGCTTGAGCAACTATTGAATTCTCCGTTGACGGCCGCTCCGCTGCGACAGAGGCGAGCGAACAAAGGCTAGCCGCAGCAACTAGAGCGAACTTCCATATGGCCTTATTCATTTCGTCTTGGCCTCCGTTGAACCCGATCCGGCTCGGAGACGGCGAGCGTTTCTCCATGCGAAGAACGCCATGGCGGCCAGGATGAGGTCGGCGAAGGCCCAAATCTTCATGTCGGTAAAGGTGCTGGCGGCGATAAAGGCGAACAGGCTGCCCACGACGAAAATGATGGCGGAGACGAGTGGCAGGCCGAACGCAAAGGCACCGCCAACGAAAAACAACAGGCCCACCAACAAACCTACCGACCCGGCTCCGGCGAGGTCGTGGTTCGATGTGAGGCTTCCGCCGGTCGCCACTGCACAGGACTGCAGCATCGAAACCAAGCCAAGCAAAATTCCAATTATTCCAACTGCGATTTTCATTTCATTTCCCCCGAAGTGCACATGACTCGTGCAGGCCCCTACCATTGAAATAGGGGACTATTGGTCCGTCGATTGTCAAGCCGTTCGTATTGCTTTCTTGCGGACAATGAACGTCCGCAAGATCATTGGCTGGAATCTCCGCAAGCTCCGTGTCGAGCGCGGCTTGTCGCAAGAGCGGCTCGCATTGGCCGCAGATATCGATCGCGCTTATGTTGGGCGCATCGAGCGCGGTTCGGAAAACGTCACGACCGATACCTTGGCAGCTCTGGCAGAAGCACTTGGTGTCCCTCCTGCCGAGCTTCTGATCGAGCCGCCGAAGGATGCGCGCGAGCCTGCGCCGTTGGCGTCGGGCAGAAAGCCAAAAGCGGGTTAGAAGAAAGGGCAGTTGTGCCCGTGTGCCCTGTGCAGCAGACGGCATCAGTATTCCTCCGGCAGCATGACCGTCATGACGCGAATGGTGACGGCAGCGTCGGCCGGGTCCGGCGATAGGTTCGCCAGATTCCGATCATAGCAATCTATTTTGAAGAACAGCTGCCGCTCGCCGACATGAAGGAGCGCGCAATCGTGTTCGCCCCAAGGATCGTTGTTGTTATCGAAGGCGTCGAAGTTGGCGACCGCCAGCAGGATGGCAGCGATGTCATGCGCAGGCAGCGCGGCGACACCGGCGGTCATCACCATGCGGCCGCCGACGCCGGTCTTCCGCAGTTGATCGTTGAGGGTTCGAATGCGCATCTTCCTGTCGGCAGCGACACGATCGACGCGCTCTGTTGAGCAGGTCATGATTTGGTTCCTTGGGTGGATGTTTGCTTGAACGGTGACGGGCCGGGGCGAACCCAGCCCGTCGCAAGGCCGGATTACTTCTTGGCCAGTTGCCGCGGGTGGATCAGGCCGAGCTGGTAGTAGCTGCGGTCGATCGAAGGGGAGTCAGGGTAATCACGGAACTTCAAAGTGAATATGCCTCTGGCCTTGGCTTTGGTAATGCGGGCTTCGAAATATCCCTCGTCGGGGCCTTCCGATGCCAGAACCAAGTCACCAACCGTCAGCTTGGCCCACGGGTCGGGTGAGCCATCATCGCCCGAACCGGCCCCTTGGCCGTCGTCGGCATGGCCTTTTCCGGCCTCAGGCGAGCCCGCTGAAGCGTTTTCGGCGGCTTCGGGGTCATCGGTGCCGGTCGAGGCCCGTCGCGGCTCGTCAGCGACGCCTGCTAGGGCCGCGATGCGAGTATACAGATCGCCCTTGCAGAACGGCACGAACGCCTTACCGCTGTCGAACAGCTTGCCCAGAGGCAGCCGCATGACGACATCGGCCACTTCTCCGGGCTCGATACGGTGCGAGTGCATCCCCATCAGCTTCGCCGCACCCTCGGCCGCCTCGACGTCGGCCAGCAGGAATTTCGATGCATGGGGCTTGTAGGTTTCATCCCTTCCAAAGACGATCAATGAGGGGGTGGTTTCGGAGGCGACACTCATCGACCTGCCTCCTTAAATGAAGAAGGGGCCTTTCGGCCCCCTTCGGTGTGCTTTGCTGGCTGCCGACACAAGGTGCCGGGTCGGTCTGTGAAAGGCATCGTGATAGCTCCTGTTAAGTGCTGGCCTAGCCGCGTCAATCGACACAGCTCGCCGCCAATAGTATACAGGAATATTTTCCTATTGTCAAGAAGCCGTGGAAGATCAGCTATTTAGATCCGCTCGACGATTGCCTCAGCAGGGCATTGTTAGCTGAGTATTTCCAGGCCAGACAGAGCAGCCGAAATGTCTGCGGCTACCCGCCCCGGCAGGCGGAGCCTTCCGCTTCCATCCCATCAAGCGGCCTCAGTCGAGTACACATTAGGAAAGGCTGAAGTGTCAGCTGTCAGCCTCAGGCGTTGCCTTGGATGCTGCTGGCAGTTACCGTTGAAGCGACTTTTCGATTCTACCTGCCATCCCTGTTTTTGGGACTTTCACGGACAACATCGCGAACCGGCCGGAGGGCAGTTTTCTTTGGAAGCATCGTTGGCGCAGGCCGCGCTGCTTCTTTCTTGACGTAGACAACTTCAGCCAGGATGGGGGCAAGTATGGAGTATATACCGGTTCGCGTGAGAGACCTGATTCGACAATTGAATCGTGATCTGTACCTGCCTGCCATCCAGAGGGAGTTTGTGTGGAGACCGGAGCGGATCGAACGCTTATTTGATTCGATGATGTCCGATTTTCCAATCGGTTCATTCTTATATTGGAGACTGGAGCAGAAGAACAAAGACGAGTGGCCGGTCTACGAATTTATCCGAGACTTCGACGATGAAGATCCGCACAATCCCGCAGCCAATATGTCTGGAATCACCAAGGACGTCACGCTGGTACTAGATGGCCAGCAAAGAATAACATCCCTCTTCATTGGCCTTTGTGGTTCATATCGATATTTTCACTACCGGTGGCGTAAAGAGAAACTATACATGAATCTGCTCAAGGCTCCGACGCCCAATGAGGACAACCCCGAGGAACTCACCTATGGCTTCGCCTTCAGGGAAAACGATGAGCCGAAAGGTGAGAAACCCCAGCTATGGTATCCCGTCGGTCGAATCCTGGATTTCGAAGACGCCGAAGACGCCAAAGGAGATATGAAAGCCCGGTTAGCCAACCTTGGCGAGGAGCAGCGCGACAATGCCCAAAGACTGATCGGACGTCTGCATAACCGCGTCCATACGACCCTCATAGGGAACTACTATGAAGAGAAGTCTCAAGATTATGACAAGGTGCTACAGGTATTCGTCCGGGCAAATTCTGGCGGTCAGCCCCTAGAATATTCCGACCTACTCCTTGCAACGGCAACGGCTAAATGGGAATCGCTCGATGCGCGGAGCGAAATCCACGAATTTACCGATTCACTTAATGACATTGGAACGGGGTACAGCTTCGGGAAAGACTTCGTCCTTAAGGCAAGCCTGTACCTGACTGACGGCCTTCCAATTCAGTACAAGGTGAAGAACTTCACAAGACAAAACCTTCGCCTGATCGAGGCCAACTGGGAAAACATCAAAAAGGCGCTTTCAACAACAGTAAGGCTGATTTCTCGGTTCGGTTTCAACAGCAAGAACGTGGTGGCTCCTTTGGCGCTGCTCCCTATTGCGCTCTATATCAGGAAGCGCGGCAACTGGTCATTTGATACCTCGTCACGCGTTGAGGACGCCGAAGCCCAAGTGACAATCCGCAAATGGTTCGTGTTTTCGACGCTGAAGAATGCGTTTGGTTCATCAACGGATACGACGCTGACGCGCTTGCGAGAGTTGTTGAAGGATTGCAACGCGACGACCCCATTCCCGGCTAGTTCGCTTTATAAATCGCTGGGTATCGAACCAAGTTTGAGTGAGACGGAAATCGCTCGCATTTTGGAATACGGCTACCAAGAGAGATACACAAACCTTGCCCTTTCCCTTTTGTACCCCGATCGCGACTGGAAGGATGCGGCCTTCCACGAAGACCACGTCTTCCCGAAAACCGAGTTTCAGACAAGCAAGTTGAAGAATAGGGGATTTGACGACGCCAAGGCTCAACTCTACCTGAGCAAATTCAACACGCTTGTGAACCTCCAGCTTCTGACAGAATCGGAGAACCTGTCGAAGAATGCCACGCCGTTTGACGAGTGGCTCAAAACCCGAGAGTCGGCATTCAAAGCGCGGCATCTGATACCTGACCTTTCGGTGTATGGATTTGATGCCTTCGAGGAGTTTCAGAAGAAGCGAGCCGAGCTGATCGCCACTGCACTGAAGAAGCTGTAGCGCTACCTAGGCTCGGCCTTGATCTTCACGTAGATTCATATTCTTTTGGGTCGACCAGCTTGCGGAGCTGAACGCCAATGTTCATGCGCTGCTGGCCGGGATTGAGATTGTCGTAACGCTTCTCGATTCCGTACTTTCTGGCAACCGCGTAGAGCTGTTCAAGGAGAAGGACGCCATTCTCGTCCCTAACCTGCTTATTCAGCCACGTATTGAACGCGCTATTCTTCGTGTTTTTTATCCACGCGTCGCGCTGTTCTTTCGTGATTTTCATGGCTTCCCGAGGACCGCTCCCCGCTGGGCGATAGGTGGTCCCGCTGGTGAACAGGCTCGGCCGCGTTATTCGCAAAGCTGAGCGATCCGTCTCGTACCCCATTGCCGCCATAACTTGCCTGACCATGTGACCGATCATCTGTTTTACACGATCATCCGAGACCTCCTCGCCGAACTCTGCCACTAGGCCTGCGGCCAAGGGCTCAACGGCTGCCCTGTCCAAAAGAGTGGCCGTTTCCATCCTGATGAGGTTGTCACGGTGCTTGAGAAACGACCAAAGCTCCTTCCCGAGTTCGGTTTCTGCGAGGTCGCGAAAATTCTGCGGCACATAGCGGAGTTGACCTAGATCATTGCTCATTTCACTCTCCCATTTTACATGTGTCACATATACATCTATTTTTGACACATGTCAATAGTACATGCGTAGATCGCCTATCGAGGCTCGCCGATCTTGACCTGGAGTATATGAGTGCGAAGTAGCCGCTCGGAACGAGAACGCCTGTGAACGCGTTCGGCTACGCCGGTCTCACTTCGCCGCGAGCTTCTTAGCGATTTCATCCGAAATCGCATCGGCAGCTGATTGAACCGGCCCTTTGGCAAGATGCGCGTAGCGCTGGGTGGTGCGCGCTTGGCTATGACCCAAAAGTTTGCCAACCACATAGAGGCTCTGACCAGCCGATACCGCGGAACTCGCGAAGCTGTGCCGCAGATCATGTAAGCGAAAATCACCGAGACCGGCCCGAATGCGTACAGCGTCCCAGATTTTTCGAATGCCAACCACCGGCCCCTCCCCCCTTGCCGATGGAAAAACCCAAGGGGAGTTTGCAAACCGGGGCATATTCATCAGCAAGTCCTTGGCAGCGCTTCCAAGATGAAGCTGGCGCGCACCTGTTTTGCTGTCAGGCAGCGAAACCAAAGAGTTTTCCAGATCTATCCAGCTCCATTTAAGGCCAAGAGCTTCGCTCTTGCGGCACCCGGAGAGGGATAAGAACCGAATAGCCGCCAGCGCCACGGGGTTCGTACCTGACGCCTGTTCGGCCACAAGGGCCTCCCCAAGCCGTTTGAGCTCCTCAGAATTGAGATATCGATCGCGGGTCCGGAGCGAAAACTTCTTGATCCCTTTCGTCGGGTTATCTTGCCGGATGCCCAACTCAATGGCGAATGTCATCATTGAGGATAGAAGGTCTAGGGTTCGATTGGCGGTCCCCGGCCCTCCCTTCACGATCGCTCGACCCCTCGGACCGGTCTTCTCATCGGTCGCGGTTTTCCCAGCCTTCACAGAGGAAAAGAAGGACTGGATATCAGGTTTGGTAAGAGTGCGAACGTCCTTCTCGCCGATGAGCGGAATGACGTGGCGAATTGCCGAGCTACGATCCCGTGCCAGAGTGGTTGGTTTCTTATGGGCGGAAGCCTGCTCGAGATATTTTTCCCAGAGCTGCTTGACCGTAACGCTAACCTTGTCGGGAGGCCTGTCTGCTGGATCGACCCCAGAGGCCACTATCCCGCGTAGGCGCATGGCTTCGTCTCGTGCGCGATCCGGCGACCAAGGCTGACCGTACTCTCCAATTGTTATGCGTCGAGGGGTACCGGACTTGCCTACACGATATTGGAGAACAAACACCTTCTTCCCCAATGGCGTTACCTTGACACCAAACCCCTTCAACGCATCGTCCCACCAAAAGGTGTCTTTCTCTCCGGCGACCAATTCATCGACGGAACGCTTCGAAATTCGCATCTTCACTGCAACTGGCCCCCAATTCAGCAATCGTGTGGTAATCAAATTGAAGGGAAAAGTACAGCTCTTGCGGGTAGGAGAGTGACAGTTTTTTCAATGATTTCAGTAGCGGCGGGATGGTGACGGTACAGCCGGGAATTGTAAGCCTGATATTGACATTGCAGGGGTCACAAGTTCAATCCTTGTCACGCCCACCATCCTTCTCATAACTCAGAGACTTGGCCGGCACAAATCTCCTGCGTTTGGCGTCTGGCGGCACCGCTACCCGAGATCCCCTTCGAACATCACAAGCGTGCGATTAGACGCCTTCAGCGCGAAGCGGATGGCTTGCGCATAGGCCGGGTCGGCATAGCAGGCCTTGGCGATCTCCAGCGACGGAAATTCCACAAGCACCATGCGCTTGGCGTCACGCGCCTCGACGAGCAGCGGCGGCTGTTTCGTCGTGTTGGTGCGTGCCTGGTATTTTTCGCCGATTGGCTTCCAGAGCCGGGCGTACTCGGCCTGCGCCTCCTGGTCCGAAATCTCGGTTCCGACGATGAGCCAGTATCCCTTCACGCTGAAGCGCTCCCTAATGATTGCCGGCCTACACCATGAACTCGCCGCCGTTGACGTGCAACAAATGTCCAGTGACGAACTTGCCCATGTCCGATGCGAGATAGAGGCAGGCATTGGCGACGTCCTCGGCCGTCCCCAATGCCCTTAACGGCACCGTGGCTTTCACGTGCTCGTAGGTTTCCACGAGATTGGGATACCAGGCCGCGTTCCTGTCCGTGTCCAGCAACCGCGGGGCACCCGGTCATGGCCGCAGCCCTAAAGCATGTCTCCCGAAAGTGGGAACCGGTTTCGGGATAAAGACATGCGTAAATCAAAAAACCTAAAGCGTATGGAGCGAATCCGAAGGATCGCGACGCGCTTTAGATTCGAATCCCGGCTTTCCAGAGCCGCAGCCGCGCTTTCGCCAGAAGACCGGACTGAGGCGTCACCAATGGCCGTATGTGGCGTTTGATCCTCTTGAACAGGGCATTGTCCGGTTCCGCCTCCAGCGACATCGCAATCATCCGGCGGGCCGGTTCCAGCTTTCCGAACACGACATGGAGGATATGCGCCGAGCATGCTGCCGCATAGGGATGCCCATCGGCGGCCGCCGCGAAGAAGAATTCGAAATCCTTCGACATGACATGGCCGAGCCACGACCTGCCGACCAGAACGCCAATCGCGCGCAACGGCATTGCGGAGGAGGCTTCGAACTGCCTGGTCATGAGCCCCTTCAAAACGGCCTCGCCGGACCGGTAATCACAGTCGCGAAAGAACGCTGCCGCGATTTTGAGCGGATAGATGTCGTTCTCGGGATCCAGCGCGTAAGCCTTTCCGAGGATGTCTTTTGCCCGCGTCGGGCTGATCTGGCCTTCGAGGTCGAGAAATGCGCTTTGATAGCCGAAGGCGGCCTCGAGCGGGTGGTAGTCGCCCTGATGACGGCTCAGTTCGCCCAGGATCATTTCTGCGGCTTTCGAACCGCCGAACAAGGTCTTCGGGTGGATGAGGGCGATATCGCCCATCGTCGATGCCACGGATGCATAGACGCTGCTGCCTGCATAGATTGTCCGGCAGCGCGCCATCAGCCTCATTTCGAAGAATGCCCTGAGCGTCTCATCCTCGAATTCCGCCGATCCCAGATCATCGCTCAGCAATGCGCCGGTTTGCGACCGCAGATATTCGAGCGTCGCGCGATCCTGACCGATCAGCAGGGTTGTCAGGCCTTTCGACGAAAGCTCCGAGGCGATGGACTTGACCAGGGTCGAGGCTACCACCTTGTCGCTGAAATCCAGCATGAAGCGATATTTGCCGCGGACAATGTCGCCGCTGCGAAGATGCAAAGCCGCGGTCGGCCCAGGAAAGGGGCGCCTGTCGGCGGCATCGAACGCCTGATTCACGGCCTGGGAAAAGCCGAAGCCTCGCAATGTCTCCGATCGCCGGACGAGTTCGGGTCCGCCGCGAAAAAAATCCAGTATCTTGAACTCGTTGCAGATCCAGCCGCGAAGACTTCGCCGTCCCGCCGCGGCATCGAGACTGGCACGGGTAAAGGCCACCTCCTCGAGAACTTCGAAACCCGTTGGTTCGACCCTCTCCCCCAGCCAGTGCTTCTCGATAAAGTCGGCGGAGAATATCTTGTCGACCTTCTCGACCGAGTGAAATTCGTCGTCATGCATCGGCCACCAGGTAAAGCCGAAGCGATAGCCAAGCGTGTCGGCAAGGGCCTTGGCGTTGACCATGGCCAGAAGGCGGCCGCCCAGACCGTCCTCCCTGGTCGCCGCTATGAGTTTCGACTGAGGATCATGCAGGGCCAAGACGGATATCGCCTCCCTCGACATGTTCAAGGAACCACGCATAGGTCTGTTCCAATCCACGTCGAAGCGAATATGCCGGTCTCCAGCCGGTTGCGAAGAGGCGCGACACATCCATCAGCTTGCGCGGCGTGCCGTCGGGCTTCGTCGGATCGAGTTCGATCGAGGCGGCGGCGCCGACGACGGATACGACAGTGCTGGCGAGCTCCGCGATGGTGACATCCTCGCCGCTCCCGACATTGACGTGGCCATCGTCCGCATAGGTCTTTAAAAGCCAGACAAAGGCGTCGGCGGCATCGTCGACATGCAGGAATTCCCGCATCGGCCGGCCGGACCCCCACACCGGCAGGGTCTTTTGGCCGGTGCGCTTCGCCTCATGCGCCTTGCGCATCAGCGCCGGAATGACATGGCTGCTGCCTAGATCGAAATTGTCGCCCGGACCGTAGAGATTGGTCGGCATTGCCGAGATGTAGTTGGCGCCATATTGCCGCCGGTAAGCCTGGCAGAGCTTCAATCCGGCGATCTTGGCGACGGCGTACCATTCATTGGTGGGTTCGAGCGGACCGGTGAGCAGGGCGTCTTCCGGGATCGGCTGCGGCGCGAGTTTCGGATAGATGCAGGACGAGCCGAGGAACAGGAGTTTCTGCACCTCGCTGCGAAAGGCAGCTTCGATCACGTTGGTCTGCACGACGAGATTTTCGTAAAGAAAATCCACCGGGAAGCTGTCATTGGCCATGATGCCGCCGACCTTGGCGGCAGCCATGATCACCGCGTCCGGCCGGCGGTCCTGCATCCATCGGCGCACGCCGGCCTGGTCGAGAAGATCGAGCTCGCTGCGCGCGACGGTCACGATCTCGCAATCCTCGCTTGCCAGGCGGCGCACCACCGCCGAGCCGACCATGCCACGATGACCGGCGACGAAAATGCGCTTTCCTTCGAGGTCGAAGGTCTGGTCCACCCGGCAACCTTCCGCCATTGCCATATTCGTCCGCGCTCATTTCCGGCAAGCGAATACAGATTTGCCGGCGGAACGCAAATCCTCCCTGCGGGGACCGGCTCAGATGCCGGCCGTCGCCAGCAGGGTCTTCATCCTGGCAGAGGCAAGATCAGGGTCGGCCAGCAGGCCGGCCTGGTCGGCGAGGCGGAACACGTCCGCATAGTGGCATATGCCGCGCGCCGACTGCATGCCGCCGACCATGGTGAAATGGTCCTGATGCCCGTTCAGCCAGGCCATGAAGACGATGCCGGCCTTGTAGTATTCGGTTGGCGCCTCGAAGATTTTTCGCGACAGCGGCACGGTCGGCGCCATCAGCGCGTCGTAGCCGGCACGATCGCCATCGGCCAGCTTCGCCAGCGCGGCGTTGGCGACCGGCGCGATGGCATCGAAGATGCCGAGCAGCGCATGCGAATGCCGCCTGCCGTCGCCGGCGATCAGCTCCGGATAGTTGAAATCGTCGCCGGTGAACATCACGACGCCCTCGGGCAGCCGGTCGCGCAACTGCACTTCCTTGCCGGCATCGAGCAGCGATATCTTGATCCCCTCGACCTTGTCCGCATGCCGCTCGATGATGGCGACGACCGTGTCGAGCGCCGCGTCGAAATCGTTGCTGCCCCAATAGCCCTTGAGCGCCGGATCGAACATGTCGCCCAGCCAGTGCAGGATCACCTTGCCGGAGGCCTGGGACAGCATCCGGTCATAAACGCGGGCATAGTCTTCCGACCCCTTGGCCACCGCTGCCAGCGCGCGGCTCGCCATCATGATCGCCTTGCCGCCCTCGCCTTCGATGAAGGCGAACTGTTCCTCATAGGCGCGGATGACGTCATCGACCGTCTTGGCCGCCGCCGGCGCCAGGTGATCGGTCCCCGCTCCTGAAGCAAGGTCGGCGCCTGGCACAGCGCGCGCCTCGGCGATCGAGCGGCGGATTAGTTCCTTGGCGCTTGTCCAGTCGAAGCCCATGCCGCGCTGAGAGGTGTCCATGGCCTCGGCGATACGGAAGCCGAGCCGCCACAGATGATGGCGGAACGCCATGGTCCTGTCCCAGTCGACCGCCGGCCGCGACCACGGATTGGTCATGGCGATGGGGTCTGCAACGACATGGGCGGCGGCATAGGCGATGCGCGAAAAACGCGCGCCTTCACTCGGCGCAACCGGTTTGCCGACGAGCCGGTAGCTGACCCGGTCGCCGTTCTCCGCAGGCAAGATGATGTCCATCGAACTCTCCCGTCGCGGCTCCTATAAATGGAACGTTCCAATAAATCAAGAAGCTTTATGATTCAAGAGATCCGAGCCGGTCGGCTGCTGCACCGCGATGCGAAACCCTTGCGCCATCGAAAGATTTGAACCGCTCCAATCAATTTTGGCCTTGTCACAAGAATCACGATTGACTCTGATTTCGGACAGTGATTAGAACGTTCCAATAGAATTGTTCAAAAGCGTGGAGGACGGGACGAGGATGGCCAGCCGGGCCAAGGCGACGATCCTGGACATTGCCCGGGAGGCCGGCGTGTCCAAATCGACGGTGTCGCTCGTGCTGCAAGGCAGCGGGCTGATCCGGCCTGAAACCGCGGTCAAGGTGCGCAAGGCGATCGAGGATGTCGGCTATGTCTACAACCGCGGCGCCGCCAATCTCCGTAAGGCCCATTCCAACGTCATCGGCATGGTGATCAACGATCTCACCAACCCCTTCTTCGCCGAGCTTGCCGTCGGCATGGAGCGCGTCTTCCAGGCGGCGGGCGTCGTTCCTTTCCTCGCCAACACGGCGGAGAATCCGGTGCGCCAGGAAGAGGTGCTGAAGTCGATGATGGAACAGGGCGTCGCCGGCCTGATCGTCTCGCCGGCGCGCGGCACGACGCCCGGCGCTTTCCGGCGCATCGAAGCGGCGGGCTTGCCCGTGGTGTTCGCCATGCGCAGGCTGCCCGAGAGCCGCATACCGGCAATCGCGCCCGACAATCGTCGCGGCGCCTGTCTCGCCACCGAGCATCTGATCCGCAAGGGCCATCGCCGCCTCGCTTTCTTCGGCGGCTCGTCCGACCTTGTCGTCTATCAGGAGCGTCTGGGCGGTTTCCTCGAAGCCTGCGAGGCGTTCGCCATTCCGGTTGCCGACCGGACGATCGTCGAGGGCGAGACCAGCCGCAAGGGCGGCATGGCCTGCCTGGAGACGGCGCTGGCCATCTCCGAACCGCCGACGGCGGCCCTTTGTTTCAACGACGCGGTTGCCTTCGGCGTCATGCTGGCCTTGCGCAAGCGAGGCCTCGAGGCGGGAACGGACTTTGCCGTCGTCGGCTTCGACGATGTCGCCGAGGCCGAGCATTACAGCCCGGCGCTGACTAGCGTTGCCGTCGACACGGCGGGCCTCGGCGAGCGCGCCGCCCATGTCATGCTGAAGATGATCCAGTCGCGCACCACGCGCGCCGAGGACCATATCGGCGCCGTCAGCCTCGTCGTGCGGGAAAGCAGCGGCCCGGACCGCAACAGCCAAGTGGGAGACGCGGCATGAGCGTGCGATGGGGACTGATCGGCGCCAGCACGATCGCCAAGCAATTCATGATCAATGCCATCCGCGCGCAGGCCGACGGCGAGGTCGCCGCCGTGATGAGCTCGAGCGCCGAGCGCGCAGAGGCTTATGCCCGCGAAAATGGCATTCCTGCCGCCGTCTCGTCCCTCGATGCACTGCTCAGCAAGGACATCGACGCCGTCTACATCTCGACCACCAATGAATTGCATCTCGAACAAGGCTTGGCAGCGATCAAGGCCGGCAAGCATGTGCTGTGCGAGAAGCCGCTGGCCCTGACCAGCGCCGATGCGCGCAAGATGGTTGCGGCGGCCAGAGAAGCCGGCATCGTGTTCGGCACCAATCACCATCTGCGCAATGCCGGCGCGCACCGCACCATGCGCAAGGCGATTGCTGACGGCCGTATTGGCAAGCCGGTCGCAGCCCGCGTCTTCCATTCCGTCTACCTGCCGGAAAACCTGCAGGGCTGGCGCATCGCCAGGCCTGAAGCCGGCGGCGGCGTGGTGCTCGACATCACCGTGCATGACGCCGACACGCTGCGCTTTGTGCTCGGCGACGATCCGGTCGAGATCTCGGCCTTCACGCAATCGGCCGGCATGGCCGGCAGCGGGCTGGAGGATGGCGCCATGTGCATCTGGCGCTTCAAGTCCGGGGTCATCGCCCAATCGCATGAGGGCTTCACCACCAAATACGCCGGCACCGGCTTCGAGGTGCACGGTTCAGAAGGTTCGCTCATCGCCACCAACGTCATGACGCAGAAGCCGATCGGCTCGGTGCTGCTGCGCACAGCTTCCGGCGAGGAAGAGCTGAGCTTCGACCGCGAGGACCTCTACACCCGCTCGCTGCGCCAGTTCCATGCCGCGATCCGCGGCGAAGGTCAGCCATCGGCCACTGGCGAGGACGGCATCTGGTCGCTGGCTTCGGCCGAAGCGGCATTGCAGTCGGCCAAATCAGGCAAAGCCGTCAAGATCGACCCGAAACTCGGGAGCATGAATTGAGCAAGGTCGTTTCCGCAGCGCAGGCGGCAAGCCTGATCAAGGACGGCATGGTCGTCTCGGTGTCGTCGTCGAGCGGCCTTGGCTGCCCGGACGCCGTGCTTGCCGCGATCGGCGAGCGCTTCGACGCGGAAGGCCATCCGAAGAATATCACCACGCTGCACCCGATCGCCGCCGGCGACATGTACGGTATCAAGGGCATCGACCATCTCGCAAAGCCCGGCCTGTTGAAGCGCACGCTCTGCGGCTCCTACCCGTCCGGCCCCTCCTCCGCCGAGCCGCCGCAGATCTGGAAGATGATCGGCGACAATTCGGTCGCCGCCTACAACGTGCCCTCCGGCATCCTGTTCGACATGCATCGCGAGGCCGCGGCAAAGCGCCCGGGCGTGCTGACCAAGGTCGGCCTCGATACCTTTGCCGATCCGCGCCATCAGGGCTGCGCCATGAACGCGGCGGCCAGCGATCCGATCGTCTCGGTTGAGCAATTCGACGGCGAGGAATGGCTCTATTTCCGCGCCATCGTACCCAACATCTCGATCATTCGGGCAACGACGGCCGACGAGCGCGGCAACCTCACCTATGAGCATGAAGGCGCCTATCTCGGCGGGCTGGAGCAGGCGCTTGCGGCCCGCAACAATGGCGGCATCGTCATCGCGCAGGTGAAGCGCGTCGTCGAAAACGGCACGCTGAAGCCGCATGACGTGCGCGTTCCCGGCGTGCTGGTCGACCATATCGTCGTGGCGCCCGATCAGTTGCAGACGACACAGACGCCCTACGACCCGGCGATCTCGGGCGAGATCTTCCGGCCGCTCTCCACCTTCCGCACGCCCGAGATGAACATCCAGAAGGTGATCGCCCGCCGCGTTGCCATGGAATTGCGCGACGGCATGGCCGTCAACATCGGCTTCGGCATCTCCGCCAACGTGCCGCGCATCCTTTTGGAGGAAGGCCAGCACGGCAAGGTCACCTGGGTGATCGAGCAGGGCGCGGTCGGCGGCGTACCGCTGCTCGACTTCAAGTTCGGCTGCGCCTCGAATGCCGAGGCGATCATGCCCTCGCCGCATCAATTCATCTATTTCCAGGCCGGCGGCTTCGACGCCTCGCTGCTGTCCTTCCTGCAGATCGACCGGCACGGCTCGGTCAATGTCTCGAAGCTCTCGGCGCGGCCGCATGTGACGGCCGGCGCCGGCGGCTTCGTCGACATCACGTCGCGGGCGAAGAAGATCGTCTTCTCCGGCTTCTTCAATGCTGGCGCCAAGCTGTCGCTCGCCGACGGCGCCATCCGCATCGACCAGGAAGGCAAGGTCAAGAAGGTCGTCGAGGCGGTCGAGCACATCTCCTTCTCGGGAAAACGCGCCGTCGCTCAAGGGCAGGACATCACCTATGTCACCGAGCGTTGCGTGATGAAGCTGACGCCGAACGGTTTGATGGTGACGGAACTCGCGCCCGGCATCGACCTCGAGCGTGACGTGCTGGCGCAGGCCGAGATTCCGCTCGCCATCGCCAACGACCTCAAGGTGACGCCTGCGGCGCTCTACCAAGACCGGCCGATCGGCCTGTCGCTCAATGGCAGTGCTTCGCTCGGAGGCGCGCATGGCTGAGCTTGTCACCTTCGAAAAGGACGGTGCCATAGGCATCGTCACGCTGCGCCGTCCGGACAAATTCAACGCGCTCGACATCCCGATGCTGCGCGCGCTTGAAGCAGCGCTCGACGAAGCGGAACTGGCCGAGGGCGTCCGCGTCGTTCTCATCCGCGGCGAAGGCAAGGGCTTTTGCGCCGGCGGCGACGTCGAGGCCTGGGGCGCGATGAGTGCCGCCGATTTCCAGGTGCAATGGGTGCGCTACGGACACCGCGTCTTCGACCGGCTGGCACGGCTCCGGCAACCGACCATCGCGGTTCTGTCCGGCCATGCGCTCGGCGGAGGGCTGGAACTGGCGGCGGCCTGTGACTTCCGCGTCGCCGAAACCCAGATCAAGCTCGGTTTCCCGGAAACCTCGATCGGCGTCGTGCCCGGATGGTCGGGCACGCAGCGCGCCGTGCGCCGGTTCGGTGCGCAGATCGTGCGCCGCATGGCGATTGGCGGCGAGATTTTCCTGGCGGCCGACGCGCTCGCGCACGGCATCGTCGACCGGCTGGTCGAAACGGGGAAGGCGTTCGACGAAGCCAAAGCCTGGGCCGAAAAGATCGCCGAGCGCGGCCCGCTGGCGACCGAGGCCGCCAAGCTGATGATCGGCGTTGCCGAGGGCGAGGAAGACGCAGCCGCGACCGAGGCGCTGGCCAGCGGCTTCATTGCGCTGACGGGCGACCTCAAAGCCGGCGTCGGCGCCTTCAAGGCCAAGCAGAAGCCGGCCTTTTCGAGATCCTAGAGAAGACATGATGAACCCACCGCTCAACATCTCCATGCCGAAAGAGGCGTCCCAAGCGCCGAAGGCTTACAAGCTCCTGATCGACGGCAAGCATGTCGAGGCCCGCGATGGCCGAACGATCGAGCGCGCCAGCCCCGGCCACGGTTTTGTCGTCTCGCGCTACGCCCAGGCAAATGCGGCTGAAGTGGAAGCTGCCGTCCAGGCCGCTCATAAGGCTTTCGAAACGGGCCCATGGCCGCGCATGAAGGCGTCGGAACGCGCAGCGATTCTGCTGAAGACGGCTGACCTGATCGAGACCAGGCTGGAAGAGATCGCCCGCCTCGATGCGCTGGAATCCGGCAAGCCGATCGCCCAGGCGCGCGGCGAGATCGGCGGCGCGATCGACATCTGGCGCTACGCCGCCTCGCTCGCCCGCACGCTGCATGGCGAGAGCTACGCCAATCTCGGCGACGATATGCTGGGGGTGGTGCTGCGCGAACCGATCGGCGTCGTCTCGATCATCACGCCGTGGAATTTCCCCTTCCTGATCGTCAGCCAGAAGCTGCCCTTCGCGCTCGCCGCCGGCTGCACGGCGGTGGTGAAGCCCAGCGAGATGACGTCGGCCTCGACTTTCGTGCTTGGCGACATCCTGCTCGAAGCCGGGCTGCCGGCCGGTGTCGTCAACATCCTCGCCGGCTACGGCGCCGATGTCGGCGCGCCGATGGTCAGCCATCCGCTGGTCGAGATGGTCTCCTTCACCGGCTCGACCCGTGTCGGCAAGATGACCATGGCCACGGCGTCCAATTCGCTGAAGAAAGTCTCGATGGAGCTCGGCGGCAAGAACGGCCAGATCGTCTTCCCCGATGCCGACCTCGAAGCGGCTGCGGATGCCGCTGTGTTCGGCGGTTTCTTCAATGCCGGCGAATGCTGCAATGCCGGCAGCCGCCTCATCGTGCATGAGGCGATCGCCGACGATTTCCTCAACGCGGTCAAGACGCTGTCCCAGAAAGTCCGCGTCGGCGATCCGCTCGACGACCGCACCAAGGTCGGCGCGATGATCTCGGCCGACCACATGGAAAAGGTAACCGGCTATGTAACGGCGGCGAAAACCGACGGCGGCAGCGTTTTCACCGGCGGCACCCGGCTTGCATCCAACGCCGGCCAATATCTCGATCCGACGATCATCCGCAACGTCACCGAGGATATGGCGATCGCGCGTGAGGAAGTGTTCGGCCCGGTGCTGTCCGTGCTCACTTTTGAAACGATTGAGAAGGCATTGCACATTGCCAACAACACGCCCTATGGTTTGTCTGCAGGGGTGTGGAGCGCCAGCATCGACACCTGCATGTCGGTGGCGCGCGGTGTGCGTTCGGGGACGGTTTGGGTGAACACGTTCATGGAAGGTTACCCCGAGCTGCCTTTCGGGGGCTACAAGCAGTCCGGTCTGGGACGCGAACTCGGCAAACGCGCCGTCGAGGATTATACCGAGGAAAAGACTATCCAGTTTCATCGCGGCCAGCGCACCGGTTGGTGGGTCGGCTGAGTTGGGAGACGCCGGCGGACACCCGCCGGTTATGTGAATGCAACAAGGGAGGTAGTACATGTTGCGCAAATTCTTTATCGGAACGGCTCTTGCGACGAGCTTCGCGTTCTCGGCGCATGCCGCGGACGTCAAGGAAGTGCAGATGCTGCATTGGTGGACGTCGGGCGGCGAAGCGGCCGCTCTGAACGTGCTGAAGCAGGATCTGGCCAAGGAAGGCTATGCCTGGAAGGACGTGCCGGTGGCCGGCGGCGGCGGCGACGCCGCCATGACCGCGCTGAAGGCGATGGTCGCGGCCGGCAACTATCCGACCGCATCGCAGATGCTGGGCTACACCGTGCTCGACTATGCCGCCGCCGGTGTCATGGGCGACCTGACCGAAACCGCCAAGAAGGAAGGTTGGGACAAGTCGGTTCCGGCCGCCCTGCAGAAGTTCTCCGTCTATGACGGCAAGTGGGTGGCCGCTCCGGTCAACGTCCACTCCGTCAACTGGCTGTGGATCAACAAGGCGGTGATGGACAAGATCGGCGGCACCGAGCCGAAGACCTTCGACGACTTCATCGCATTGCTCGACAAGGCCAAGGCTGCCGGCGTCATCCCGCTCGCTCTGGGCGGCCAGAACTGGCAGGAAGCCACCATGTTCGACTCCGTCGTGCTGTCGACTGGCGGGCCGGAATTCTACAAGAAGGCGATGAACGACCTCGATGAGGACTCGCTCAAGTCCGACACGATGAAGAAGTCGTTCGACAACCTCGCCAAGCTGGTCACCTATGTCGACCCGAACTTCTCGGGCCGCGACTGGAACCTCGCCACCGCCATGGTCATCAAGGGCGATGCGCTGGTTCAGGTCATGGGCGACTGGGCCAAGGGCGAGTTCCACGCCGCCAACAAGACGCCGGGCACCGACTTCCTCTGCTACCGCTTCCCGGGCACCGACGGCTCCGTGGTCTACAACTCCGACATGTTCGGTATGTTCAACGTGCCGGAGGACCGCAAGGCCGCCCAGGTGGCGCTTGCCACCGCCACCCTGTCGAAGAGCTTCCAGTCGGCCTTCAACGTGGTGAAGGGTTCGGTCCCGGCCCGCACCGACGTGCCGGATACCGACTTCGACGCTTGCGGCAAGAAGGGCATCGCCGACCTGAAGAAGGCTAATGAAGGCGGCACGCTGTTCGGCTCGCTGGCCCAGGGCTACGGCGCCCCGCCGGCCGTCGCCAACGCCTACAAGGATGTTGTGTCGAAGTTCGTCCATGGCCAGATCAAGACCTCCGACGAGGCCGTGACCGAGCTGGTCAAGGCGATCGACGACGCCAAGTAAGCTTCGCTTGAACGCAGGTCTCCCCCGCTTCGGCGGGGGAGGTCTCCTGTCGATGAAAGGTGTGGGACAACCTTGGTGCGTTTTCGCGCCGGGCGGTTTCCGACCAACCGGAACTGGACAAGCCGATGAGCACAGTTGCCGAAACCCAGATCAAGCTGACACCGGAGCATGACGCCCGTCCCGGCGCGACGGTCCGTTCGCGGTTGCAGGATCTGCTGCCGAAGATCGTCCTGGCGCCGAGCTTCGCGGCGACGATCGTCTTCGTCTACGGCTTCATCCTTTGGACGATCTATCTGTCCTTCACCAACTCCAAGACCTTCCCGTCTTATGCCATCACCGGCGCCCGCGCCTATCAGCGGCTGTGGCGATGGACGTTCGAGAGCGACCCGCCGTCGAGCTGGTACACCTCGATCACCAATATGGGCATTTTCGGCTTCCTCTACATCCTGATCTGCCTGGCGCTCGGCCTGTTCCTGGCCATCCTGCTCGACCAGAAGATCCGCGGCGAAGGCGTGCTGCGCCCGATCTACCTCTACCCGATGGCGCTCTCCTTCATCGTCACCGGCGTCGCCTGGAAATGGTTCCTCGATCCCGGCCTCGGCCTGGAGCAGACGCTGCATCAATGGGGCTGGACGAGCTTCCATTTCGACTGGATCAAGAACAAGGATTTCGTCATCTACACGGTGGTCATCGCCGGCGTCTGGCAGGCTTCCGGCTTCATCATGGCGATGTTCCTGGCCGGGCTGCGCGGCATCGACGGCGAGATCATGAAGGCGGCGCAGATCGACGGCGCTTCCACCTTCCAGCTTTACCGCCGCATCGTCATTCCGATGCTGCGGCCCGTATTCCTGTCGGCCTTCATCGTGCTCGCGCACCTCGCCATCAAGTCCTATGACCTGGTCGTGGCGCTGACCAGCGGTGGCCCCGGCGGCTCGGCCTGGCTGCCGTCGAACTTCATGTATGAGTTCACCTTCAAGCGCAACGAGATGGCGGTCGGATCGGCGAGCGCGGTGATCATGCTGATGACCATCACGGCCATCATTGTTCCGTATCTCTATTCCGAGCTCAGGGAGAAGTCGCGATGAGCGCCATCACTTCACCCGCCCGCCAGGCTTCGAGCGGCCTGAGCGCCAAAACGATCAACCGCATCGTCATCTACGGCCTGCTCGCGCTGTTCGCGATCTTCTACCTGATGCCGCTCTTCGTCATGCTGGTCACCTCGTTCAAGACCATGGACGAGATCCAGAACGGCAACATGCTGTCGCTGCCGCATGCGCCGACTTTCGCACCATGGGTAAAGGCGTGGAGCGAAGTTTGCTCGGGCCTGACCTGCGTCGGCATGAAGGGCTATTTCTGGAACTCCATCAAGATGGTCGTGCCGGCGGTGCTGATCTCGACGCTGCTTGGCGCGCTTAATGGTTACGTGCTGACCAAATGGCGCTTCCGCGGCCACACGCTGGTCTTCGCGATGATGCTGTTTGCTTGCTTCATCCCGTTCCAGTCGGTGCTGTTGCCGATGGCGACCATTCTCGGCAGCCTCGGACGCTTCGGCGTGACCTTGCAGAACGCCACCGGCTTCAATTTTGGCCTTGGCAATTCGACCGTCAATCTCGTCTTCGTCCACGTGGTCTACGGCCTTGGCTTCACCACGCTTTTCTTCCGCAACTATTACGAAGCTTTCCCGACCGAGTTGATCAAGGCGGCACAGGTCGACGGCGCCTCCTTCTTTCAGATTTTCCGCCGCATCATGCTGCCCAATTCGCTGCCGATCATCGTTGTGACCGTGATCTACCAGTTCACCAACATCTGGAACGACTTCCTGTTCGCTTCCGCCTATGCCGGCTCCGGCGACGTGATGCCGATGACGGTGGCGCTGAACAATGTCGTCAACACCTCGACCGGCGTCGTCGAATACAACGTCAACATGGCCGCGGCGATGATCGCCGCGCTCCCTACCCTGATCGTCTATGTCGTTGCCGGGCGCTACTTCGTGCGCGGGCTGATGGCTGGCGCGGTCAAGGGCTGACCCTATTTTCTGAAGGAACGACCATGGCTTTTCTGGAAATTGATGGGCTGAAGAAGCGCTTCGGGAGTGTCGAGATCCTGAAGGGCATCAATGTCGAGCTCGAAAAGGGCGGCTTCCTGGTGCTGGTCGGCCCGTCCGGCTGCGGCAAGTCCACCTTGCTCAACACCATCGCCGGGCTGGAGCAGATCACGGAGGGCGAGATCCGCGTCGACGGCCGCGCCATCAATGACCTGCATCCTTCGAAGCGCGACATCGCCATGGTGTTCCAGAGCTACGCGCTCTACCCGAACATGACGGTGGCCGGAAACATCGCCTTCGGCATGGAGATGCGGGGCGTGCCGGCAGCGGAGCGCCAGGCGGCGATCGACAAGGTGGCCAAGATCCTGCAGATCGGCCATCTCCTGCAGCGCAAGCCCAGCCAGCTTTCCGGCGGCCAGCGCCAGCGCGTCGCCATGGGCCGGGCGCTGGTGCGCGACCCGAAGCTCTTCCTGTTCGATGAGCCGCTCTCCAATCTCGACGCCAAGCTGCGCGTCGACATGCGCATCGAGATCAAGCGCCTGCATGCCACCACCGGCACGACGATCGTCTATGTCACGCACGACCAGATCGAGGCGATGACCTTGGCGACCAAGATCGCCGTGATGCGCGACGGCGAGGTGCAGCAATTCGGCACGCCGGCCGAGATCTACAACAACCCGACCAACATCTTCGTCGCCGACTTCATGGGCTCGCCGGCAATGAACCTGATCCCGGCCAAGATCGACGCCAATGGCAGCGGGCTCTCCGTCGTGCTCGACCGCGAGGCGCGCCAGCCGATCGTGCTGCCGATGCCCGGCGCGCCCGCCGGTCTTGCGGCCTTCAAGGACAAGCAGGTCATCTTCGGTGTCCGCCCGGAGGCGCTGACCGATCCGGAAGGCGCCGAGCGCAACGGCTCCGCCATCGCCACCGCCGACTGCCATATCGAGGTGGTGGAGCCGGCCGGCTCCGACACCTTCGCCGTCACCAATCTCGGCGGCAAGGGCGTGGTGGCGCGGCTGAGAGCCGATGCCAGGATTCAGCCCGGCACCAGCACGCCCTTGGCCTTCAACCTCAGCAAGGCGGTGTTCTTCGACCCGGCGACCGAGAAGCGCATACTTTAAAAAGCTATGACAAACCCGGATATCGTCATCATCGGCTCCGGCATTGGCGGCGCCACGATCGCCTCCGGCTTGGCCGGCAGCGGCGCCTCGATCCTCATCCTGGAACGCGGCGAGCCGCTGCCCGCGACACCACATGCACGCTCGACGCGATCGATTTTCCTGGACGAGCACTACCGGCCGAAGGAGATGTGGCGCGAGGCCGGAGGCGCGCCCTTCAACCCCGGCAATTATTACTATGTCGGCGGCAATTCGAAATTCTTCGGCGCGGTTCTGATCCGGTATCGCAAGGAGGATTTCTCCGAGCTCGAGCATTTCGGCGGCGTCTCGCCGGCCTGGCCGTTTTCCTATGACGAGTTCGAGCCCTGGTACTCAAAGGCCGAGCAGCTCTTTCGCGTGCGCGGCACGCTGGGCGAGGACCCTACCGAACCGTTCCATTCGATCCCCTATGCCTTCAAGCCGGTGCCGGACGAGCCGCCGATCGCACGCGCCCGCGCCGAGCTCAAGAACCTCGGCCTGCATCCCGCTTCGCTGCCGCTCGGCGTCGACATCGAGACCTGGTTGAAGGACGGCAGGACCGGCTGGGACGCCTTCCCCAACACCGGCCTTGGCAAGATCGATGCGCAGACCGGGCCGCTGGCGGACGCGTTGAAGGACCCGAATATCCGTCTCGAAACCAGCGCCCATGTCGACTGGCTCGAAACCACGCCGGACGGCAAGTCGATCGCTGCCATCCACTACACGCAAGATGGCGCGCAAAAGACGCTGTCGCCGAAACTGGTGATCCTGTCGGCCGGCGCCATCAACTCGGCCGCCATCCTGCTGCGCTCGCCCTCCGCGAGAGGCAAAGGCCTCGCCAACAGCTCCGACCAGGTCGGGCGCAATTTCATGAACCACAATTCGAGCGCCATGCTGGCGATCGACCCGCGCCGCCGCAACACATCCGTCTACCAGAAGACGCTGATGCTCAACGACTACTATCTGTCCGACGGCAAGGGCGGCAAGCCGCTCGGCAATGTGCAGCTGCTCGGCAAGATCGACGGCAACATGCTCAAGGCCAATGTGAAGACGATGCCGAAATTCGCGCTCGACTACATGGCCGGCCACGCCGTCGACTGGTACCTGATGTGCGAGGACCTGCCCGATCCCGAAAGCCGCATCATGGTCGACGGCAAGGAGATCGTCATGCAATGGCGGCGCTCCAACATGCAGTCGCTGGAAGGCCTGACCAAGGTGATGCGCGAGAACCTGCGCGCCTGCGGCTACCCGATCGTTTTATCGCGCCCCTTCGACAAGCGCACGCCCTCGCATCAATGCGGAACGGTGAAGATGGGCAACGATCCGGCCACCTCGCCGCTCGACCCCTTCTGCCGCGCCTGGGATCACCGGAACCTGTTCGTCGTTGATGGCGGCTTCCTGCCGACATCGGCGGCTGTCAATCCAGCGCTGTCGATCGCCGCGCAGGCGCTGCGCGTGGCTGACTATCTCCGCAAGACGGAGCTTGCCGCATGACCCGCCCGTCAGCCATCATCACTGGCGGCGCGCGCGGCATAGGGCTCGCCTGCGCCGAGGCGCTTGCCGATGCCGGATTCGATATCCTTGTCGCCGATCTTGCCGAAAAAGCGCCAGACAAGCTCGCCACCAACTTTGCGGCTCGCAGCGCGAAATTCGCCTATTTCCAATGCGACATTGCCGATCTTCCCGCTCATCAAAGAATGGTCGAAGCCGCGATCAACGCCTTCGGCCACATCGATTGCCTGGTCAACAATGCCGGCGTTAGCGCCGTTGTTCGCGGCGACCTCTTGGACCTGAAGCCGGAGAATTTCGACCGCGCCTTGAACATCAACCTGCGCGGCACGGTGTTCCTCAGCCAGGCGGTCGCCAAGGCCATGCTGGCGACACCTGCGGTATCAGCTCGGTCGATCATCACCATCACTTCGGTCAGCGCCGAAATGGCTTCGCCGGAGCGCGCCGACTACTGCGTCTCGAAAGCCGGCCTTTCGATGTGGGTGAAGAACCTGGCGCTGCGGCTCGCCGCCGAAGGGATCGGCGTGTTCGAGGTGCGGCCGGGCATCATCCGCACGGATATGACCGCTGGCGTCTCCGCCAAATATGACGCGCTGATCGAGGGCGGCCTGGTGCCGGCAAAACGCTGGGGCGAAGCCGCCGACATCGGCGGCGTTGTTGCCGCGCTCGCCTCCGGCAAATTCGGCTTTTCGACCGGATCGGTCATCGATGTCGACGGCGCGCTCTCCGTGCCACGCTTGTGAGGAACAATGGCTGACTACATCATTGTTGGCGCCGGTCCGGCCGGCTGCGTGCTCGCCAACCGGCTGAGCGAGGATCCGGGCAATTCCGTCCTGCTGCTGGAAGCCGGTGGCAAGGACTGGCATCCGCTCATCCACATGCCGGCGGGCTTCGCCAAGATGACCAAGGGCATCGCCTCCTGGGGCTGGTCGACTGTGCCGCAGAAGAACATGAAGGACCGGGTCTTCTGGTACACCCAGGCCAAGGTCGTCGGCGGCGGCTCGTCGATCAACGCGCAGATCTACACGCGCGGCAACGCCCGCGACTACGACGCCTGGGAGAAAGAGGAAGGGCTGACCGGCTGGGGCTATCGCGACGTGCTGCCCTATTTCAAGCGCGCCGAGAACAACCAGCGTTTCGCCAACGATTTCCACGGCGACCAGGGCCCGCTCGGCGTCTCCAACCCGATCTCGCCGCTGCCGATCTGCGAGGCCTATTTCCGTGCCGGGCAGGAAATGGGCATCCCCTTCAACCCGGACTTCAATGGCGCCAGTCAGGAAGGTGTCGGCTATTACCAGCTCACCCAGAAGAATGCGCGGCGCTCGTCGGCCTCCGTCGCTTATCTGAAGCCGATCCGCGAGCGCAAGAATTTGACGGTCCGGACCGACGTGCTGGTCACCCGGGTCGTCGTCGAGAAAGGCCGCGCCATCGGCGTCGAGGTGGTCGACAGGCCAGGCGGTGAAAAATCCATCTTGCGCGCTGAACGCGAAGTAATCGCCTCCTCAGGCGCCATCGGTTCGCCCAAGCTGCTCATGCAGTCCGGCATCGGCCCCGCCGATCATTTGAAATCGGTCGGCGTGACGCCTGTCCACGACCTGCCCGGGGTCGGCTCCAACATGCAGGATCATCTCGACCTGTTCGTGATCGCCGAATGCACCGGCGACTATACCTACGACAACTACGCCAAGCTGCACCGCACCCTGTGGGCCGGGCTGCAGTACCTCTTGTTCAAGAATGGACCCGTCGCCTCCAGCCTCTTCGAGACCGGCGGCTTCTGGTACGCCGATCCGACCGCCGCCTCGCCCGACATCCAGTTCCATCTCGGCCTCGGCTCCGGCATCGAGGCCGGCGTCGAGAAGCTGAAGAACCCGGGCGTGACGCTGAACTCCGCCTTCCTGCGCCCGCGCTCGCGCGGCACGGTGCGGCTGAAGAGCGCCGACCCTGCAGACCACCCGCTGATCGACCCGAACTACTGGTCCGATCCTTATGATCGCGACATGTCGATCAAGGGCCTCAGGCTGGCGCGCGAGATCATGCGCCAGAAGGCGCTGCAACCTTATGTGCTGCGCGAAGTGCTGCCCGGCCCGAGCCTGCAAAGCGACGCCGACCTCTTCGACTATGCCTGCCGCACCTCCAAGACCGACCACCACCCGGTCGGCACCTGCCGCATGGGTCATGACGAGATGGCGGTGGTGACGCCGGATCTCAGGCTGCGCGGCATCGAGGGCTTACGCGTCTGCGACGCCTCGGTGATGCCGCGCGTCCCTTCCTCCAACACCAATGCGCCGACCATCATGGTCGGCGAAAAGGGCGCCGATCTCATCCTCGGCCGCGAGCCGCTGCCGCCGGCCGTGTTCAGGGGCAACAAGGCGGCATGAGGCCTCAACGATGATCCGGCACTGCGTCTTTGTCCGCTTTCGCGACGACGTTCCTGAAATCGAGCGTGCGGCGATCCATGCCGATCTCGAAGCCCTGCGCGCCGTCATCGACGGCATGGGCAAAATGCATTTCAGCGCCAATGTCAGCCCCGAGCCTTTCGCGCGCGGCTTCACGCATGGCTTCACCATCGATTTCCGCGATACCGCCGCGCGCGACACCTATCTGGTGCACGAGGCGCACCAGCGCGCCGGCGCGCGCCTTGTCGCCGCCCTCGAAGGCGGTACCGAGGGGCTGATGGTCATCGATCTCGAGGTGACGCAAATGTGACCGCTCGCCGGCTTAAAACCGGCAGTTGTCCCGTTCTCTTTTGCCCGCTGTGGAACATATCGCTCCTTTTGGGGAATTCAAAAGGAGCACTGCCTTGAACCTCACCGTCGAGCAGAAGAAGACCGTAGTCGCATCCTTCCTGGGCTGGACGCTCGACGCTTTCGATTTCTTCCTTCTGACCTTCCTGCTCACCGATATTGCCGCTGAATTCCAAACCGACGTCCCGGCGGTCTCCAAAGCACTGTTCCTGACACTGGCGACGCGCTTTATCGGCGCGTTCTTCTTCGGCATGCTTGCCGACAGATATGGCCGCAAGCCTATGCTGATGCTGAATATCGTCAGCTATTCGGTGATCGGCGCCTTGGCCGCCTTCTCGCCTAACCTCGGCATATTCCTGGCGCTGCGCGCGCTGTTCGGCATCGCCATGGGCGGCGAATGGGGCTTGGGCAGCTCGCTTGCCATGGAATCCATTCCCCCCAACGCGCGCGGCGTGGTCTCGGGCATCCTGCAATGCGGCTATCCGGCCGGCTACCTGCTGGCCGCCGTCGCTTACGGACTGCTCTACGGGCAGAAGATCGGCGACTTCACCATCGGCTGGCGCGCCATGTTCCTCTTGAGCTTCGCGCCGGCGCTGATCGTGCTGTTCATCCGCTCGCATGTGCCGGAATCGCCTGCTTTCGTCGAAGGCCGTTCACAGGCGCGGCCCGGTCTGCTCGAAACGCTGCGGAAGCACTGGGGCATCGCGCTCTATGCCGTGGTGCTGATGATGTTCTTCAACTTCTTCAGCCATGGCACGCAGGACCTCTATCCGATCTTCCTGAAGAAGCAGCACGGCTTCGATCCGCATACGGTGAGTTGGATCACCATTGTCGCCAATATCGGCGCCATTGTCGGCGGCCTCGCCTTCGGCGCGCTGTCGGAGAAGATCGGCCGCATCAACGCCATCACGCTCGCTTGCCTGATCGCCCTGCCGGCGATCCCGCTATGGGCCTATACGACCACACCCTTCATGCTGGCAATCGGCGCCTTTATCATGCAGGTGGCCGTGCAAGGCGCCTGGGGCGTCATCCCGGTGCATCTCAACGAACTGTCGCCGGGCTCCGTGCGGGCGACGCTGCCCGGCTTCATCTATCAGGCCGGCAATCTGGCGGCATCCTATGGCGGCCCCTACCAGGCCGGCATCGCCGAGGCTCCCGGTGGCAGTTACGGCTACGGGCTGGCGTTGTTTGCCGGCGTGGTTGCGGTCTGCATCATCGTCGTCATCCGCTTCAGCCCCGAGAGGCGCGGCGAGGTGATGACCGTGTTCGGGTGAATGGCAATCAACCCATTCTCAGCGCGACGACACCCGCGACGATGCCGAGCGCCGCGGCCGCGCGCCAGGCCGTCATCTTCTCGCCCAGGGCCAGCACCGAGATCAGCATGGCGAACAGGATCGAGGTCTCGCGCAGCGACGCGACCGAGGCGATCGGCGCCTTGGTCATCGCCCACATGACGATCCAGTAAGCGGCGCCGCTGAGCACGCCGGTGAACAGCCCTGCCTTCCAGTCGCGCGCCAGCACGGGCAGCGACTGCGGTCCGCGAAAGGCGACGCACAGCACCAGCGCCCACGTCGCATCGCAGACGAACAGCCAGGCGGCGTAGCTCGTCGCGGTCGCCGCGAGCCGCGCGCCGCTGCCGTCGGACAGCGTATAGCTGGCGATGAAGATCGATGTGCCGAGCGCAAAGCCGACGGCGCGCGGATTGAGCTTTTCCAGATGCGCGCCGCCTCGAAACGACATGACCAGCGTGCCGATCGACAACAGCACGATGCCGACGATGGCGAGCGGCGCAGGCACCTCCCCGACCAACACGATGCCGCCCAGCGCCGAAAGCAGCGGCGCGGTGCCGCGCGCCAGCGGATAGGTCTGGGCGAAATCGCCCGCCTTGTAGGCGCCGATCAGGAATGTCCGGTAGCCCATATGGAAGAAAACCGAGGCGAGGATGAATGGCCAGACCTCGGCCTTCGGCACTTCGACGAAGGGCAGCACCACGAGAGCCGCGGCGCCCATGCCGAGCGTCATCAGTGTGATCGACAGGAAGCGGTCGAGATGCACCTTGACCAGCGCGTTCCAGATCGCATGCATGGCCGCCGCCGAGAGCACAGCCGGGAAGACGAACAGCGTCATGCCCGCCTCACCTGCCCGCCAGGTCTGAGCCGATACTCGGCGTTTCCAGGTCGATATCGACCCTGAGCGGAAAATGGTCGGAAGCCACCGCGCCGACCTCCGCAGCCACCGAACGGATGCGATCGGCCAGCATGCCGCCGACGAAGCAATGGTCGAGCCGGCGTTTTGCCAGCCTGCCATCGATGATCTTTTCATGCGTGTGGAAATCCGCACCAGGCTCGCTGGCGACAGCGGCGGCATCGACGAACCCTTCGATATAAGCAGCGCCGGGATGGTAGGGCGTATTGCCGACGATACGCAGGTACTCAGCGCTGCCCGGCTCCATGTTGAAATCGCCAAGCCAGATCGCCGCCTGGGGGTTTTCCGGCTCCTGCTGACCATTGGTCCAGTTGCGCTGCGGCTCGTCGTCGGCACCGCTCCACGGGCCGCCGTCGGATGGCGCGCGGCGGTGCTCGGCGAGCAGATAGTCGATCTGCTCCAACCGCTCCTCGGCCGCGATATGGGCAAGATGCAGCGAGAACACCCGCACCGGTCCCGCCGGCGTGCGGATCATGCATTCAAGCGCGGCGTTGCGCGTGTTGAGCGGTCTCAGCGTGCGGCGCATCGGCAGCGCATGCAGCCGCGACCAGACGATCGGCAGCCTCGACAGCACCATCGTGCCGAACTGCCGCCGGCGGTTGACGACGCGGCCGTCGCGCTTGTCGCTGGCATCCATGTCGAAGGCGGGACCGTAGGCCCAGTAATAGCTGGGCAACAGCTTGGACAGGATCGCGGGCTGGTCGTCGTCATTGCTGCGTAGCCAATGCCGCTCGACCTCCTGCAGGGCGATGATGTCGGCGCCCTCCACCAGCCTGGCGGCGCGGCTGAGATCGTAGCGCCCGTCACTGCCGTAGCCATACTGGATGTTGTAGCTGATCAGCTTCATTGATTAACCGGCTTACTTCTGGTGATCGCAGTAGCGCTCCACCTACTGCGTTGCAATGGACCGCGAGGCCAAGCGGAATAGTCCAGTCGAAGGCAGGCGAACCGCGCCCGTCTAATAGGTCGTCAGCGGCTGGAAGCTTCCGGCCGGCGACGCCGCCAGCTCCGCCCAGTCGATCTCCTCTTCCAGCCGGTGATAGGCCTCGTCGCCGATCGTGCCGTTGCGGCGCAATTCTTCCAGCGTGTCGCGCTGGCGGTTGATGGCGTAGAGCCGCAGCCGGTCATACTCGGTCGCAGCTTGAGCGTCCTCTGGGTTCTCCGCGACCTTGCGCTGTGCCTCATACTGTTCGCGCACCACAGCCGCCGCGGCCGAGGTTTTGCGGCTGAGCACGTCGAGCGCGGCCTGCATGATGGCGACGCGCGCCAGCGCCACCTCGCCGTCGATCGTGGTATCGCGCGGGAAGTCGAGCCAGCGCAGCAGCGGCTTCAGGCTCATGCCCTGCAGCACCAGCGTGCCCAGCACCACGGCGAAGGCGGCAAGCACGATCGGGTCACGACCAGGAAAGTTGGCGGGCAAGGCAACGGCCGCGACCAGCGTCACCAGCCCGCGCATGCCGCACCAGCCGACGAGCACGGCGCCCGGAAATGTCGGGCCATCGCGCCTTTCCTCCTCGCTGGCGTAGCGGGCAAACCAGCGTATGACCGCGACATAGCCCGCCACCCAGACGATGCGCGCCGCGATGACGACGCCAAGCACCGTCGCGGCGAACAAGAAGGCCTCGCCCTGTCCGTCACCGGAGAGCCGGCCGACGATCGACCGTGCCTGAAGTCCCATCAGCACGAAAGCCAGCACGTTGAGCACGAATACCGCCGACTCCCAGACCGAATAGGTGCTGACGCGGCGTCTGGCCGTCATGCGGCGCGGCGCGCGGCGCGCGATGGTGATGGCGTAGACGACGATGGTGATGATGGCCGAAAGGCCCAGCTTGTCGGCGATGATCCACACCGCGAAGGTCCCGGCGAACTGCACCACGGTGCTGCTTGCCGCATCTTCGATGCGCGCGAGCGCGATCACCGAGAAGCGGCCGAACAGATAGCCGGCCACGACGCTGCCCACCGTTGCAAGCAGGATGACGGGCACGGCGTCTTTCAGCATGAGCGTGCCGATCGCTGCCGCAACCGAAATCCGGTAGATCAACAGCGCCGTGGCGTCGTTGAGCAGGCTCTCGCCCTGCAGGATGGCGGTGATGCGGTGCGGTACCTTGAACTGGTTGAGCACGGCGCTTGCCGCCACCGCGTCCGGCGGCGCGACGATGGCGCCGAGCGCGATCGCCGCCGCGATCGGCAACCCGGCCATCTTCCAGCCGACGAAGGCGACCACCACGGCCGTGAAGACGACGGCGCCGAGCGCCAAAAGCACCAGCGACAGCCGGTAGCGCTTCAAGTCGCGCAGCGAGGTGTCGTAGGCGGCATCGAGCAACACCGGAGCGATGAACAGCGCCAGCGCCAGTTCCGGATCGATTTCGATCACAGGCGCGCCCGGCACGAAGGCCAGTCCGACGCCGGCAAGCGCCAGCAAAGACGGATAGGGTATTTCGAGGCGCCGAGACAGCGCCGTCAGTGCAACGGCGATTAGAAGCAGGACAAGGGTGAGTTCGAATAGCGCCATAGCTTATCGTAGCGATGAAGCGCGACGCTTGGCAGTACCCTGAGACAAGGATGCTGTTGATTTATCCAAACGCGTCGATACTGCCCGGCTGCACTGGCCTGATGGGCTTCAGTGAGCGCTGAAGCACAGGAAAACGTGATGCGCAGGCCGGCCTCGCCTGAATATCGGCACAGCCTAGTGCAGGACCAGCATATCGCCCGACGAGAAGGAAATGTCGGCCTTGTCGCCGACGACCGGCGGCGGCGTCGCCGAATTGTTGAAGGTATCGAGCGACACCGTGTTGCCGCCGATGCCGACGCGCACGCGGATAACGGAGCCGAGGAAATGCACTTCGGCGATCTCGCCCGACAGGCTGGCGTCATGGCCGGGCTGCCGCCCCAGCGAAATCGCTTCCGGTCGCAGCGCTAGCGACAGCGTGTCGCCGGACTTGGAGCCATTAAGCTTGCCCTTGAGCGAGACTTCCTGGCTGTTGACCTGCACCTTGCCCGAGGCGGCGTCGGTTACCTTGCCTTCCAGCACGTTGAGCGTGCCGACGAAATTGGCGACGAACTTGGTCGCTGGCCGATTGTAGATCTCGAATGGCGTGCCGACCTGCTCGGCCTTGCCGCCATACATCACCGCGATGCGGTCTGAAATCGACAGCGCCTCTTCCTGGTCATGCGTCACGAAGATGGTGGTGATGCCGAGCTTCTTCTGGATCGAGCGGATTTCCTCGCGCAGCGACACGCGCACCTTGGCGTCGAGCGCCGACAGCGGCTCGTCGAGCAAAAGCAGTTTGGGTTTCGGGGCAATCGCCCGCGCGAGCGCGATGCGCTGCTGCTGGCCGCCGGAAAGCTGGTAGGGATAGCGGTCGGCCATCTGCGGGAGCTTGATGATGTCGAGCATCTCGGCGACTCGGGAATCGATGGCCGGCTTCGACATGCCCGCCACCTTGAGCCCGAAGCCGATGTTCTGCGCCACCGTCAGGTTCGGGAACAGCGCATAGGCCTGGAACACCATGCCGACATTGCGCTGGTTGGGCTTCAACCGGGTGATGTCCTTGCCGCCGACGACGATCTTGCCGGCCGACGGTTCCTCGAAGCCGGCGACCATGCGCAGCACCGTCGTCTTGCCGCAGCCGGACGGGCCGAGGAAGGAGACGAATTCGCCGGGTGCGACATCAAGATTGAAATCCTCGACCACGGTCGTGGCACCGAAGGATTTTCGCACATGCTGGATGGAGAGGAACGGCTCGGCCATGGCTATTGCTTTCAGTTCGGTCGGTTCGCCGATTTCGGCGCGAAGCGGGACAGGATCTGGATCAGCGACATGCAGCCCCAGGTAATGGCGAAGGCGATGATGGCAAGCGCCGCCGGTTCATAGGCGCGGTTGGCGCCGATGTTCTGCAGATAGGGGCCGAAGGCCGGGCGATTGAGTAGGCTGGCCATCGTGAACTCGCCGATGACGATGGCGAAAGTCAGAAAGGCGCCGGAGAGCACCGCGATCAGTACGTTTGGCAGAATCACCCGAGTAATGATCGTGGACCAGCCGGCGCCAAGGATCTGCGCCGCTTCCGTCAGCGTGCGCACATCAATGGTGCGAAGGCCTGTATCCACCGCCCGATACATATAAGGCAGCGACAGCGTCGCGTAGCCGATCACCAGCAGGGCGTTGGTGGCCGTATCATTTGCCAGGAACGGCAACGGCGAATTCGAGCCGTACATCCTGATATAGCCGAAGACGATGACGATTGCCGGGATGACAAGCGGCAGCAGCGTGATGAACTCGACGATCGGCCTGAGCTGCGGCAGGCGCAGCCGGATCCAATAAGCCGCCGGCACCACCACCAGCACGCCGAGGATGATGGTGAATATGGCGGCAACCACCGAGTACATGAATGTCGCCTGGAAGCGGGCGTCGCCAAGCACGATCTGGTAGGCGTCGAACGAGTAGGCGCCGCGACGCATGCGCATCGAGAATTCCGCGGTCGCGATCAGCGGGATAAAGAAATAGGCCGCGCCAAGGATGAAGACGACCCAGGCCCAGAAGCGTCCGGTCTTCATTTCAGCCACCTCTCCGAGCGCGTCCGGAACCAGATGTAAAAGACATTGGCGAGGCCGGTGATGACAATCATGCCGAAGGCGATCGCATAACCGAGATGCGCATTGTGAAGCACGTCGCCGCGGATCTGGGCGTAGAGGAGGATGGGCACGATGTTGAGCGACGAGCCGGTCAACGCATAGGCGGTGGCAATCGCTCCGAAGGCGTTGGCGAACAGCAGGATAACGGTGCCGAGGAAGCTCGGCCAGATCACCGGGATGACGACCATGCGCCAGTACTGGGCCGTCGTCGCGCCAAGTGTCGCGGCAGCCTCGCCCCATTCCTTCTTCAGTCCGTCTATCGCTGGCACGATAATGACCACCATCAGCGGAATCTGGAAATAGACATAGGTCAGCGTGAGGCCCCAGAACGACAGGATGTTGAAGCCATGTGCGTAGATGTTGAGGCCAAACACGGTGTTGAGGATCACCGTGGCGAGGCCGAGGCGTCCAAGCGTTGCGAGGAAGGCAAATGCCAGAGGGACACCGGCAAAATTGGAGGCTACCCCGGAAAAGGTCAGTGTCGCCGACCGTATCCAATTGGGCAAGCCGCCCCGCACGATGGCAACGGCGATAGCCAGGCCGGCAAACGCTCCGATGAGGGCCGATGCCAGGCTGACCTTGATCGAAATCAAGTAGGCGGCAACGATATTTGGCTCCGACAGGGCGATGAGATTTTCCAGCGTGAACTCACCAGCCTCGTTCTGGAACGCGCCCAGCATCAGGTAGAGCGTGGGCAGGATGAGAAACATGACCGCGAAGATGAAGAAGGGCGCAACGCCGATCCATTGCGTCGGCAGCCGCAGCGCGCGCGCTTCGCTGGGCGGCGCGGTCTTTCCCGCAATTGTCTGGTTGGAGAGCGAGAGGTCGGTCATGCGCGGGCCACCGTCTGGGAGAAGCGCCGGGCGGCCAGAGCCGCCCGGCCGTTTCATTCCGTTACTTCACGTTGGCGCCGACAGTGGCGTCCCAGTTCTTGGTGATCGCCTCCTTGGCCTTGCCCTGCTCGTCGAGCGTCGGGAACACTGCGGAGGCATAGGCTTCGGCCGGCGGCAGCTTGGCCATCACATCGGCCGGAAGCTTGCCGTTCTTGGCGAGGTCGTTGAAGCGGATCGGATGGCAGTAACCTTTCAGCCAACCGATCTGACCCTCGTCGGAGTAAAGATACTCGAGCCAGAGCTTGGCGGCGTTCGGATGCGGTGCATAAGCGCTGATCGCCTGCACATAGACGCCGGCAACGACGCCGGTCTTCGGCACGACGACGTCGACGGGCGGGTTGCCCTTCAGCGTGTCGCGGCCGGCAAGCGCGTTGTAGTCCCAGGTGACCAGGATCGGGGTCTGACCTTGGGCCAGCGTGGCTGGCTTGCCGATGACCGGCACAAAATTGCCAGCGGCATTGAGCTTCTTGAAGAAGTCGAGACCTGCTGTGCCGGCTGCTTCACCAGCAGCGGCACCACCGGACAGGCCGGCGGCGTAGACCGCCTGGATCGCCTGGTTCGAGGCACGCGGATCCCCGGCGAGGGCGACGGTGTTGGCATAATCTGACTTCAGCAGGTCTGCCCAGTCAGCCGGAGCTTCCTTCACAAGATCCTTGTTCACCAAGAACGACAGCACGCCGTAGTAGTCGCCCGCCCAAAAACCATCGGCATCCTTGGCGCTGTCCGGGATCGAATCCCAGGTCGATACCTTGTAAGCTTGGATCAGCCCGTCTTTCTTGGCGGTCGGGCCGAAGGACAGGCCGACGTCGATGACGTCAGGGGCCTGTGGGCCTTTGTTGTCCTTGTTGGCCTTGATCGCCTCGACCTCGTCGCCCGAGCCGGCGTCCGGATTGAGTTCGTTGATGGTGATTTCCGGATATTTAGCCTTGAAAGCGTCGATCACTGCCCCGTAGCCGCACCAGTCATGCGGAAGCGCGATGACCGTGAGCTGGCCTTCCGCCTTCGCGGCCTTGACGAGATCGTCCATCGAAGCGGCGGACGAAATCACCGTCGACGCGAAGAGCGCCGCGGCCGAGAGGGAAAGCACTTTCCCCGTGAACTTGAACATGTGTTCTCTCCGTTGAACTGGCGCGCTAAGCGCCTGCGATGCGGGTATCGTTTTCGTGTGACAGCCAGATGAAGGCTTTTTGAAACCGGAGCCCCACAGCGAAAAAAGTTAACTCTTTTTAACGGACTGTAGCAATTAGCCCGCACTTAATTTTCCGGCTAATGGTTAGCTGTCTTGATTTTTGCCTCTCCTCCCTTTTTCTTGAGTGTTCCCTTCTTCAATTTTGGTATTGAAAGCCGGCTCTCAGACGGAGCCGGCAATGGCATTTTCGAGCAGCGTGAGCGCCGCCTTCTTGGTCAGCTTGACCGGATTGCCGCCGGCTGTCGGATCGACCACCGCCATGTCGGCGATCAGGGTCTTGCGCTTCTTGTCCATGTCGAGCCCCTTGATCAGGCCGGGCAGCGCGTGCGGCACCTTGAGTTCCTTGCGCAGCTTGATGATGGCCTTGGCGAAGCCGTCGAAGCCGCCCTTGATCCCGCAATAGGCGGCTAGCCGTGCGATGCGGTCCTCGATCGCCTCGCGGTTGAAGGCCAGCACATAGGGCATGAACACCGCGTTGGTCATGCCGTGATGGGTGTCGTAGAGCGCGCCGATCGGATGCGACAGCGAATGGATGGCCCCCAACCCCTTCTGGAAGGCGGTGGCGCCCATGGCCGCCGCGCTCATCATATGGGCGCGCGCGACGAGGTCCTTGCCATTGGCGAAGGCCTTCGGCAGGTTCTCGAATACCAGCCTTATACCTTCCACCGCGATGCCGTCGGCCATCGGATGATAGCCCGGCGCGCAATAGGCCTCCAGGCAGTGCGCAAGCGCGTCCATGCCGGTGCCGGCAGTGATGAAGGGCGGCATGCCGACCGACAGTTCCGGATCGGCAATGACGATTGCCGGCAGAAGCTTCGGATGGAAGATGACCTTCTTGGTGTGAGTCTCCTCATTGGTGATGACGCCGGCGCGGCCGACCTCGGACCCCGTGCCCGCCGTGGTCGGCACCGCGATGATCGGCGCAATCACGTCCGAATTGGCCCGGGTCCACCAGTCTCCCACATCCTCGAAATCCCATACAGGCCGTGTCTGCCCGGCCTGGAAGGCGATCAGCTTGCCGAGGTCGAGCGCGGAGCCGCCGCCGAAGGCGATGACGCCGTCATGCTTGCCTTTCTTGAACACCGCGATGCCGGCGGTGAGATTGGACTCGACCGGGTTCGGCCTCACCTCTGAGAAGACCCCATACGGGATCTTGGCATCGTCGAGGATCTTCAGCGTCGAGGCGACGACGGGCAGCTTCGCAAGGCCCGGATCGGTGACGAAGAGCGGCCGCTTGATGCCCGTCGCATTGAGCACATCAGGCAATTCCTTGATGCGCCCTGCGCCGAAGCGGACGGTGGTGGGGTAGTTCCATTTGGAGATGAGCTTGGACATTTTCTGTCTTTCGAAAGGTCAGATCGTTTCGCGCAGGTGATAGGATTTCGGCCGGGTCAGATTGTCGTAGCCGATGGCCGAGAGCGCGGCGCCCTTGCCGGTGTCCTTGACGCCGGTCCAGACCAGCGCCGGGTCCAGATAGTCGCAGCGGTTCATGAACACCGTTCCGGTTTCGACACGGTCGCCGATCGCAACCGCACGCTCGGTGTCGCGCGTCCAAATCGAGGCCGTCAGCCCGTACGGGCTGTCATTCATCAGCGCGATCGCCTCTTCGTCGTTGCGCACCTTCATGATGCCGACGATCGGGCCGAAACTTTCCTCGCGCATGACGCTCATCTGGTGGTCGACATTGGTCAGCACTTCCGGCGCCAGATAGGGCGAACCCGCTTTGTCGTTCTCGACCTTCATGTTGATGTGCGCGGTCGCGCCCTTGCGCAGCGCCTCGGCCTTCTGCTCGCGGATAAGGTCGGCGAAGCGCGCCTGCGCCATCGGCCCCATGGTGGTCGCCTGCTCCAGCGGATTGCCGACGACATAGTTCCTGGTCTCGGCGATGAAGCCTTCGACGAACTCGTCATAGACCTTCTCATGCACATAGACGCGCTCGATGCCGCAGCAGCACTGGCCGGAATTGAAGAAAGCGCCGTCGACCAGATTGGCAACCGCATGATCCATCTTGGCGTCGGGCAGCACATAGGCCGGGTCCTTGCCGCCGAGCTCGAGGCCGAGCGTCATGAAGGTGCCGGCCGCCGCCTTCTCGATCGCGCGGCCGCCGCCGACCGATCCGGTGAAGTTGACATGGTCGATCTTGCCCGAGCCGAGCAGCTTCTCGGTCTGGGCATGGTTCATGACCAGGTTCTGGAACAGCCCCTTCGGCAGGCCGGCCTTGTCGAAAGCCTGCTGGAAGCGCTCGCCGACTAAGAGGGTTTGAGCCGCGTGCTTGAGGATGACGGCGCTGCCCGCCATCAGCGCCGGCACGATGGTGTTGACCGCCGTGAGATAGGGATAGTTCCACGGCGCGATCACCAGCACGACGCCGAGGGGCACCTTCTTCACATAGCGCCGAAAACCGTCCTTCGGATTGGAGGCCATGATCGGCTTGAGCGCCGCTTCGGCGATCTCGACCATGTAGTTGGTGCGTTCCTTGACGCCGCCGAACTCGCCGCCATAGCGCACCGGCCGCCCCATCTGCCAGGCGATCTCTGGCACGATCTCGTCGGTCATGGCGACCAGCGCCTCGAGCATCGCCAGCATGTATTTGCCGCGCTCGACGACCGGCGTCTCGGCCCATTTCTCCTGCGCGGCCCTGGCGCGCTCGACCGCCGCATTGATCGCCTGGTCGCTCGCGACCGGCCGCTCGGCGTAGATCGAACAGTCGATGGGTGATTTCAGTTTGACCGTTTCGGTCATTTTATAAGTCCTCGCAGTTTTACAACAATCGATACGCGCATGGCCTACCCTCATCCGCTTGCCGGCACCTTCTCCCCGTATGGTGACGGGGAGAAGGGAAGCGTTCCGACGCCGGCTACCCTCTCCCGTTCTCACGGGAAGGGGTAATGGGCAGCGCCGACCCTAACGCGGCCCTTAATACCGCTCGAAGCCCCGATGCAGTTCCCAATCCGTAATGCGGCGGTCGTATTCGAACTGCTCCCAGCGGGCGGTGTGCACATAGTGGTCGATGACGTCGTCGCCGAAGGCCTGCTTCAGCATCTTCGACTTAGCCAGCGTCTCGGTCGCGTCGCGCAGCGTCTTCGGGATCTCCGGCAGGCGCGAGGCCTGATAGGCATCGCCGACGAAAGGCTTCTGCAGTTCCAGTTTCTCGTCGATGCCGGCGAGGCCTGACGCGATCAGCGCCGCGAAGGCCAGATAAGGGTTCAAATCGGCGCCGCCGATACGGCACTCCATGCGGATGCCTTTGGTGCCCTCGCCGCAAAGCCGGAAGCCGGCGGTACGGTTGTCCTCGCTCCACATGATCTTGGTCGGCGCGAAGGTGCCGGCCTGGAAGCGCTTGTAGGAGTTGATGTAGGGCGCCAGGAACCAGGTGAACTCCTTGGCGTATTTGAGCTGGCCGGCCGCCCATTGCTGGCCAAGGCTCGATAGCGTCCACTCAGCCTTCTTGTCGAAGAACAGCGGCGTCTTGCCGTCGGCGCTCCACAGCGAATTGTGGATGTGGCTGGAATTGCCGGCGAACCCGTAATTGTACTTGGCCATGAAGGAGATGGCCTTGCCTTCGGAATCGGCGATCTCCTTGGCGCCGTTCTTCAGGATGACGTGGCGGTCGGCCATGTCGAGCGCCTCGGCGTAGCGCACATTGATTTCTTCCTGGCCCGGACCCCATTCGCCCTTGGAATTCTCGATCGGGATACCGGCGGCTTCCATCTCGTTGCGAAGCCGGCGCATGACGCCTTCTTCCTTGGAAGTGATGCCTATCTGATAGTCGCCGATATAAGGCGAAGCGCTATCGAGCCCCTGCCAGTGCTTCTTGCGCGCCGAATCGTAGGTCTCGTTGAACAGATAGAATTCGAGCTCGGAGGCGAAATAGCCGATATAGCCACGCTCCTGCAGACGCTTGACCTGCTTCTTCAGGATGGCGCGAGGCGAATGCGCGAGATCGTCATGCGTGTGATGATCGAGCACGTCGCAGATGACCAGCGCTGTCTTTTCCAGCCATGGAATGCGCCGCAGCGTCGAAAGGTCCGGCTTCATGACGAAGTCGCCATAGCCCTTCGACCAGCTCGCCGCCTTGTAGCCCGGCACTGGCTCCATATCGATGTCGCAGGCGAGCAGATAGTTGCAGCCATGCGTCTCGCCATGCGCGGAATCGACGAAATACTGAGCCAGGAAGCGTTTTCCCGAGAGCCGGCCCTGCATGTCGACGATGCAGGCCAGCACCGTGTCGATCTCGCCATTCGAGACCGCTTTCTTCAACTGATCGAACGAGAAATTCCCGGCCATTCCTTTGGCGCTCCAGTGCTTGGTCGTTGAGAGGGAGAAACGAAGCCATGGCCGGCACAAGGCCGGCCGTGGTCCACAATGCGCATATCAGTGGCCGGTCTCGCCGACCGCCTGTTCGGCCGCCTTGATCGCCGCCTGGCGCGCCGCGATGATGTCGCCCAGCGGCGGACCCTGGAAGCGGTTGCGCTCGAAGGCGAACCAGACGATCGCTGTCAGGATGAAGAAGCCGACGGTGATGTAGAGCGCCCAGTCGTTCGGCGGCTGGATGCCGATGACGAAGATCAGGATCATCGACACGATCGACAGGAAGGCGAACAGCATGAAGATGCCGCGGCCCATGTTCCACGGCCCCATCTTGTCCCACTTCGGCGTGCCCCAGGCCATCATGCCGAGCACGATCGGCACGGTGAAGGAAAGGAACAGGAAGATGACGGTGCAGGACACCACGATCGTATAGGCCGAGGTACCGGCGACCGAGACCACCGACGAGCCCCACACGAACAGCACCGACAGGATCGAGGCCGTCCAGATCGCGGCCACCGGCGTGCGGTAGGTCGGGCTGACCTTGGCAAGCGATGCCGAGCCTGGCAGGCCGCCGTCGCGCGAGAAAGCGAAGATCATGCGCGAGGCAGAGGTCACCGTGGCAAGGCCGCACAGGAGCTGCGAGATGAACACCACGAGGTAAACGAACTCCTTGACGCCGGTGCCGACGCGCTGGTCGAAGGCCCAGAAGAACACGTTCCAGCCCTGCTTGGCAGCGTCGTCCATGTTCGGGATCATCAGGACGAAAGCGGCGAGGAACAGGTAGCCGAAGACAGCCGACCAGATCACGGACATGACCATCGCGCGCGGCACCGACGAGGCCGCCTTGATGGTTTCCTCCGACGTATGCGCCGAGGCGTCATAGCCGGTGATCGTATAGATCGGCAGCAGCAGGCCGAGCGCGAAGACCCAGGCGTTCGACACCTGCGGCCACACGCCGCCGCCGGCATCGCCGGAATAGTTGTGGAAGGTGAAGAGACGGCTGAAATCCCAGGTCTCGGCCGAAAGCAGGCAGACCACCGCGATGAGGATCGAGCCGAAGAAGATCAGATAGCCGGAGAAGTCGGTGAGCTTCGCCGTTAGCTTGATGCCGAGGTGATTGATCAGCGCCTGGGCGCCGGTGATGATGACCAGGAAGATCATCTGGTTGGTCAGCGTGCCCTCGATGCCCAGCGCCGGGCCGAAGGCGCCGACGAAGAACGTCCAGGTGCCGACATTGATGGCGCCGAGCACGGTGATCAGGCCGAGCAGGTTGAGCCAGGCCGTCACCCAGCCGGTGCCGCGATTGCCGAGGATCGAACCCCAGTGATAGAGGCCACCGGCCGTGGGATAGGCCGAGCTGATCTGCGACATGGCCACCGCGAAGGTCAGCGACACAAAGCAACCGACCAACCAGCCGATGCCGATTCCGATACCGCCGGCGCCGGAGGTTGCCTGGGCCAGCGAGTTGATGCCGCCGGACAGGATGCAGATGATGGAGAAGGAAACCGCGAAGTTCGAGAAGCGGCTGAGCCGCCGCTCCAGCTCCTGGGCGTAGCCCATGCTGTGGAGGTGTTTTACGTCCTCCGCCTTGTCTGACTCGGTATAGCCCGGTGTCGTCATGTCGGAATTCCCCTATGGTTCTTGGCTGGCCGGTGCTGCACGTCGATGCCCGATCGGCCTGGACCGATCGGGCGGCATTGCGTCGCCTTTAGCTCGCTGTCTGACCGACGGCTTTTTCCGCCGCCGCTATCTCAGCGGCGCGACGAGCGATGTCGGCACCGATAGGCGGACCCTTGAAGCGCCGCGATTCAATACCGAACCACAGGACCACAAGCAGAATGATCAGGCCGATGGCGTAGTTGATCAGGATGTCGAAGGGCGGTTGGATGCCGGCATACATCAGCACCAGGACGCCGAGCACGGTAACGATGGCGAAAGGCTTCGACCAGACGCCGAGACGGAACGGCCCGAATTCGGTCCAGGTCTTGCCTTCCGCCAGCAGGCCCGCCGCCACCGGCATGGCGTAGGAGACATAGAGGAAGAGAGCGCAGCCCGCCGCCAAAGCTGCGAAAGCCGGCGAATAAAGCGTGGCGGCGATCGACAGCACGACGCCGAGCCAAATGGCAGGCACCGGCGTGCGCCAGGTCGGCGAAACCTGCTTCCACAAGGACGACCCCGGCAGGCCTCCGTCACGCGAGAAGGCGAAGATCATGCGCGAGGTCGACGTCAGTCCGGCCAGCGCGCACAGATAATTCGACACCACGATGGCGATGCCGAGCAGATCCTTCAGCCAGGTCGGCGCCGGCAGGTTGTTGAACAGGTTGAACCAGGCATTGCCGCCGTCCTTGGCGGTCGCCACGAGATCGGGGCTCGCGACGACGAAGGAAACCGCCATGACGAAGCCGAAGACGAGAGACCACAGAACCGCGTGGATCATGCCCCTGGGCACCGCGACGCGCGCATTGTGCGTCTCCTCGGCGGTATGCGCCGAGGCATCGAAGCCGGTGATCGTGTAAAGCGGATAGAGGAGGCCGATCACGAAGGCCACGAATGCCGTGCGGGCTGACGGAACGTAGCCGCCGCCAAGATCGCCGGTCGTGTTGACGAAGGTCGTGAACCGCGACAGCTCGAAGCCATGCGCGCCCCAGATCAGGAAGGTCAGTGTCAGCACGACCGCGACAACGAGGATGAGGTAGCCCGAAAAGTCGGTCAGCATCGTCGTCGTCTTAATGCCGAGATGGTTGAACAGGCCCTGGGTGACGGTGATGAGAACGACCGCCGTCGTCTGCTGCCAGAAACCCCAGCTTGACGTGTCCCAGCCGAGGATCGGTCCCGCGACAAGCCCGGAAAACAGCAGGTAGACGCCGACATTCACCGAAGCGACGACGAAGATCAGGCCGAGCAGATTGATCCAGGCCGTCGCCCAACCCCAGCCGCGCCCGCCAAGGATCGAGGACCAGTGGTAGAGGCCGCCGGCGGTGGGATAGGCCGAGCCGATCTGGCCGAGCGAAGCCGCGACCACAAGCGCAAAGAGACCACCGATGATCCAGCCGACGGTAGCTTCGAAACCGCTGCCGGTGCCCATGGCCAGCGGGAACGACGTGATACCGCCGGCCAGAATGCAAATGATCGAGAAGGAAATGGCGAAATTGGAGAAGCCGCTCATGCGGCGGGCCAATTCCTGGGCATAGCCCATGCTGTGAAGGATTTTTACGTCCTCCGATTTCTCTGCGTGATCCGTTGTCATGTTGGAGTCCCCTTATAGTTCTTGGCTGGCCGTTCGTACTGACTTTCCCATTGCGCGTTGTCGGGAGCCCCTGGCCTCCTCGGGCTCCAGATTGGAAAATATGCCCGTGAGCAGATCCGCCCATTTCCGCTGCCCGGTCTCGCCGGCGATTTCGTCGTTGCGGATTTCGATCATCGCGCAGGCAAGGCCGCGCGAGCGCGCGTGCCGCTCCAGCGTGAAATAGACGCGGTCGGCCGGCGAATAGGGTTCGTTGACGCCGACGGTGACGCCGGCAAGCCGTTGCAGCGCCGATATCAACGGCGCTGCCAGCCTGCGATCCTCATCATGGATGATGCCGATATGCCAGGGCCGGCTCTTGCCCTTGTAAACTGGCGTGAAGGAGTGCACCGACACCAGCCGCGTTTCGCGTCCGCGGGCCAGTCGCCCGTCGATGAGGTTGGCAATCGTGTCGTGGAAAGGACGCCAGGACAACTCGACCCGCGCGGCGCGCTGCTTTTCGGAAAGACCCGCATTGCCAGGAATGACTGTCGTCTCGCTGACCGGCGGCACCAGGTCCGGTGCGTCGAGCGGCCGGTTGCAGTCGATGACGAGGCGCGAGACGCGGGTTTCGACCAAGGGAGCGTCCAACGCCTCGGCCATCCGGCTGGCAACGGGAAGCGCGCCCGGATCCCAGGCGATGTGGCGGGTCAGGTCTTCGGCCGGCAGGCCGAGCGTTCCGAATTCGGCAGGGAGGAAATTGGAAGCGTGATCGCAGGTGAAGACGAAGGGGCTTGAGCCGTCGGGGTTGGACACCCTTACGGTCTCAGACGGGGCAAGGCTAGCGGGCCGAGCTTTCTCCATATCGTCCCCTGCGGGACGCTGTATCTTATGTTACGTATTTTGTCTCATTGCGTCCCTGTGAATGATTTCATACAGTTTGACCGGCTTTGTCAAACGCGAATTCGGGAAAACGGCGGCGGCGGGTCAACGGGTGGGGGAAAACCATGATTTCCAGCATTGCCGAACTGATCTCTGACCGCATCGGCGCGATGCCGGCCGGCGAGCGCCGCGCCGCCCAGACGCTGATTGCCAACTATCCTTTGACCGGGCTGAAGACGGTCGCCGAATTCTCGGCCGCGGCCGGCGTGTCCTCGCCGACGATCCTGCGTTTCGTCGCCAGGCTGGGTTTCCAGAACTACCCCGAATTCCAGTCGGCGCTGCAGGATGAACTGGCCGCGCAATTGCAGTCACCCGCATCGCGCACGCTCAATCCAGGCTCGACCGGCGGCGCCGTCTCGCCGATGCTGGAGGCAACGCTCGACAATTTGCGCGAGACGTTTCGCCACCTTACCGATAAACAACTGGCCGACATCGCGGCGCGGCTTGCCGAGCGGCGTGGCAAGACCTTCCTCATCGGCGGCCGCTTCACCGATCCGCTGGCGCGCTACATGGCCGCCCATCTCGCCATCATCCAGCCGGATGTCTATCACCTCGCCGGCCAGGAGAGCATCTGGCGCGACCGCCTGATCGACATGGGCAAGCGCGACGTGCTGGTGATCTTCGACATCCGCCGCTACCAGGAAAGCCTCGTCCGCTTCGCCGAGAAGGCGCATCAGCGCGGCGTGCAGATCATTCTCTTCACCGACCAGTGGCTGTCGCCGATCGCCCGCTTCGCCCGCCATGTGATCGCCGGGCGTACCGCCGTGCCCTCGGCCTGGGATTCGTCCGCCGCTCTCTTCGTCGTCGCCGAAACACTGATCGGTGCGGTAACGAGGCAATTGGAAGCGGCCGGCGCCAAGCGCATCCGCGATCTCGAAAGCTTGCGTTAGATCGGGATGACGTTTCGTTGGATCGCCATCCCGCTTCCGGCATGAGCAGATCATGGATCAGGTCCTGATATCGAGCCGCCGAATAGCGAAACTGCCTCGGCTTATCTCACCAGTCGCCCCTCGATCGACCAGCGCGCGGCCAGGAAGTTCAGCACGGCCGCCACCACGACGCCGATGATCTTGGCCGGCCACACGCCGATGGCCCCTGCCAGTGCCGCGATCGAGAGACTGGAAACACCAAGCGAAATCAGCGCTCCCAGCGAGACGAAGCGCAGGAAGGAGTGGTGCAGCCGGATGTCCGGGTCCCGCTCGAACGACCAGAAGCGGTTCGCCACGAAGGAGAAGAGGACCGCGACGAACCAGGCGCCGACATTGGCAGCCAAAGCCGGTGTCGCGAGCTTGAGCAGCAGGAAAAATGCGGTGAGGTCGATGCCGGTGTTGACCAGCCCGACCAAGGCGAAGCGAAGGATCTTGCTGCCGGTCGAACGCTGCGGCTGGCCGGCGCTCATGCCTTGCCGTCCATGACGCGCGCTCCGGCCTTGTCGAGGATGTCGCTGAAATCCCGCGAGGAAAGAACCGTGTACTCAACCTCGCGCACGGCCTGCATCGGGTCTCGGGCGCGCAAAATGTCGTCGACATGGCCCGGATGGCACATGAACACCCCCTGTGCGGGCAAGGTCTTGATCGCGGCGCGCAGCGTTGAGGCGAACTTCTCCGGCTGCCGCCAGTCATAGATCCCGGAAAGCGGTGTCATGACGCTGAAGCCGGCCCGTCGCATCGATCCGTTGAACCCCGCGGCCAGAGCGGCGACCGCCGCGATCTTGGGCGCCGCCGCATCCATCCCCGGAAGTCCCGGTGCCCCTCTCAGCGCCGGTTTGCGCGCGCTTGCCCCGAACCGCGCGAGCAACCAATTTCGCACCATGGGAAGAAAATGCACATGCTGGTGTCCGTCGACATAGTCGGGCGGGCCTGCCAGCGTTTCGACGAAGCGATCGTATTGGGCGTCGAGCTCGGCATGAACGTCCCGCTCGTCGATACGCCCGCGCCGCACCGGCAGCGCAAGGGATGCGAGCCCGGGCAGCTTGCCGTCCGGCGCCAGGCTGGACGGTCCGGTCGCGGCGACCTGATCGGTGAGGGTCAGATGCAGCCCGACGGCAGCCTGGCGGCGGAACGGCCTGATGCGCGCCGCCGCCTCCTCCCACTCGGGAAAACCGGTCATGCAGCCGGTTCCGGTCAGGCGGCCGCGCTCGATCAGCTCGAGGATCGCATCCGACACGCCCGGCGCCAGCCCGTAATCGTCGGCAATCAAGCGGACCGACCGGGTCATTCGCCGGGGGTGGCCTGCTCGGCGGCGTTGCCCTGCAGGACATCGCGCACGATATAGACGGGCCGGTCCTTGCTTTCGCTGAGCGTCACCCAGACATATTCGCCGATCAGGCCGAGCAGTGCCAGGTTGAGGCCGCCCAGCAACACGACGGCGACCATGATGCTTGGATAGCCGGGCACGGCGATGCCAAAGAAGAGCACCTCGAAGACCACTTTCACGCCGTAGGCGAGACCGGCAAATGCCGCCAGCAATCCGATTAGGCTGATGATGCGCAGCGGGATCACGGAAAACGAGGTGAACCCTTCGATCGAGAACGCGATCAGGTTGAACCGGCTCCATTTCGACGTGCCGCCGGCGCGGCTTTCCGGCGAATAAAGCACCGCCTTCTGGCGAAAGCCGGCCCAGGCGAACAGGCCCTTGTTAAAACGACGCTTGTCGCGCACGCGGGTCAAGGCATGCGCCACCGCGCCGCGCATGACGCGGAAGTCCCCGGCATTTTCGGGGATATCGAAACGCTGGCTGCTGTTGATCAGCTTGTAGAAAAGCCGCGCCAGCTGGCTGCGCCGCCAACTGCCCTCCCGCCGGTCGTTCTGCGCAAAGACGACATCGATCTCCGGGTTGTCGACCAGCTCGCCGATCATCTTCAGGCTGATGTCCATGGAATGCTGCAGGTCGGAGTCCATGATCAGGACCAGGTCGCCGCGGGAATGGTCGAGGCCGGCGAGCACCGCCGCTTCCTTGCCGAAGTTACGGCTGAGCCGCACGATCTCCCAGGAGCCGGACAGCGCCGCCGCGAATGTCTCGGCGCTGCCGTCGTGGCTGCCGTCATCGACGAGTATCTTGCGCACCGTCATGCCGAAGCGCTCCGCCACGGCAGCCTCGAGCCTGTCGAGCAGCCCGACGAAGGCAATCGCGGATTCGGCCTCGTTGAAGAACGGCGCGATGACGTCGAGCCTCTCAGCCATGCGCGACGGCTCCCGCGGCCGGCATATTCTGTTTGCCTCGCGCCCAGAGCCAACCGATCAGCAGGCAAGCAACAATGCTGATGCCGATTGGCCGGAACCACGGGTGGAAAAGGTCGTGCAGCCGCGTATCGACGCTGGTCAGTCCAGTGACGAAGAGCAGCACAGCCAGCAACCATCGCATGATCACGGGTCCCTTCTCCCGCCACAGCAAAGCAATGGACAGGCCTGCCGGCACCGCCACCATGGCATAGGTGTTCTGCTCGACCCGCGGATTGAAGACGCACATATAGAACGCCGCGGTGAGGAAAATGGCCAGACCGCTGACGTTCGGGTCTAGCTTGCGGTCGAACTGGAGCACCACCCACAGCGTAAGCAAGCCCGCGGCGACGCGCACGATCGTCGCGTCAATGTCCGGGAGCGTCATCCCAAACCTTGTGAAGGGCGCCGTGAAATCGGCCGGGACGAAGGGGCCGGTCGGGTCAACAGTCATCGAAGTGAGCATCCGGAAGAAATCGTAATACTGGGCGTTGATGTAGCCCGCGGGTGCAAAACCGTAGGGGATGACGAGCACGACAATCACCGCCAGCGCCAGGACCGGTATCAGCCTGGGACGCAGCGCGCCCACCAGCGGCAGCATGATGATCGCCGTCGGCTTGGCGATGATCGCAAGCATGGCCCAGAAGAAGCATTCGGCGCGGCGCCCCTCGAGTGACGACAGCGTCAGAAACCAGCACGCACCGGTCAGCAGGATCGTCGCCTGGCCGTTGCGAAGCGCTCCCAGCGAAACCGGCAGGGCGAGGAAGAGACCGAAGGACAGGAGCCATGTCTGCTCCTCGCCGCCCACCTTGCGGACCTGGCGCATCGCGGCAAAGGTGAGCGCCCCGAAGCCCAGCGCGTGCCACAGGATGTTACCCAGATATGGCCCGAGTTTCAGCAGGGGGACGTAGAGGACGGCGAAGGCGGGAGCGTATAGATACCCCATGGCGACTTGGACCTGATACAGCGGTTGGCGGCTCAGGAAAGCTTCACTGCCATATCGATAGATACGGATCACCGAGCGTGTCTCGGGCGACCATAGCACCAAGCCGAGCACGACCAGAAACGACCCCACCCACAGCCAAAATCCCAAACGGTCGAAAACCGGCTTGGAAATTATCATCGAATGCCCCCACCCAACGCTCGAAGCGGGATCAGTCAAGCACCGTCCCGGCATTTTGATGGCGGCATATCATGGCCAAAACAACGCAGCATAGCCGCCGCCGGCCCGCCGTCCGGCGATATCATGGTTTTATGAACACCTTTCCATTGGGCTTGGCGAGCTCGGCCGGCAGCCGTGCCATCGCCTCGTCCAGCGGCACGACCGCCGTGACGTCGGTCGACCAGCGTCCGTCGGAAAAGCGCTTCTGCGCCTCCAGCACCGCCGGACCTAGCCTGTCGCGGAACTGCCGCATCCATTCGGCCAGCCAGAAACCCTCGACGCGTTTGTGCTGGAAGATCAGTTGCCCCGGCTCGCGGATCACCGTCGGCTCGGCGTCAAGCCGGCCATAGACGATCCAGCGCGCACGTTTCGGCATGGCATTGAAGATAGTCGAAGCCAGCGGGCCGGTGACCGCGTCGAGGAAGATGCGCGGCTGCTCGGCCTTCATCGCCTCGCGCAGCGCTGCCTCGAAATCCGCCGCCTTCTCATTGAGCACATGGGCGGCGCCGAGGTTCTTCAGCAGCTGGATCTGCTCGTCACGGCGCACGGTGACGATCGGCCGGAAACCTTCTTCCTTCGCCAGCCCGATGATCAGCTTGCAGAGCTGGCTGGCGCCGGCGGTCATGATGAAGGCCTTTTCGCCCTCCTCTCTGACGATGTCGAACATGGCCAAGGCGGTCAGCGGGTTGACGATCATCGCGGCCCCATCCTCGTCGCGCACCGTGTCGATGAGCGGGATGCAGGACGCGGCCTCGGCAACCGCATAGTCCGCCCAGGCGCCCCAGTTCGACACGCCGGTGGCGAAGGCGACGCGCTTGCCGGCAAGGCTTTTTGCGTACGGGCCGTCGCCGGTGGCGACGACGACGCCGACGCCTTCGAAGCCCGCCGGACGGCCCTTGACCCGCGGCTGGCCGTACTGGCCCTTGATGAAGGCGACGTCGGAGGGGTTGATCGAGGCGAGGCTGACCTTGATCAGCGCCTGTGTCTGCGCTGGCGCCGGCACGGCTATGCTGCCGGGCTCAAGGTAAGGCTCCATTGCCTCCAGCGCGGCCGCAGAAGGCGTCTTTGTATAGCCGTCGCCGACAAGCAGCAGACCTCGCATTTGCGATGGAAGCGTCATGGCGTCAGACCTTTTCCTGCGTGTATTTCTTCAGTTCCGTGCGCGCCACCTGGCGCCGGTGCACGGCGTCCGGCCCGTCGGCCAGCCGCAGCGTCCGCAAATGTGTCCAGGAGCGGGCAAGCGGCGTATCCTGGCTGATGCCTTGCGCGCCGAACATCTGCACCGCCTCGTCGGTGACCTTCAGCGCGACGCGGGGCGCCACGACCTTGATCTGGCTAATCCAGGGCGCGGCCGCGCGCGCGTCCCCCTGGTCGATCATCCACGCAGCCTTGAGGCACAAGAGCCGCGCCATCTCGATCTCCATCCGGCATTCGGCGATGATGTCGAAATTGGCGCCGAGCTTGGCCAGCGACTGGCCGAAGGCCTCACGCCGCACCGAGCGCTGGCACAGCATCTCCAGCGCCATCTCGGCCTGGCCGATGGCGCGCATGCAGTGATGGATGCGGCCCGGCCCCAGCCGCCCCTGCGCGATCTCGAAGCCCCTGCCCTCGCCGAGGATCAAATTCGCCGCCGGCACCCGCACATTGTCGAATCGCAGATGCATATGGCCATGCGGGGCGTCGTCGTCGCCATAGACTTGCATTGGCCGCAATTTGGTGATGCCCGTGCTGTCGGCGGGCACCAGGATCATCGAGTGCCGGCGATGCTGCGGCTCCTGGTCCGAGCCGGTCCTGACCATGACGATATAGATGGCGCAGCGCGGATCTCCGGCGCCGGACGCCCACCATTTCTCGCCGTTCAGCACATAGGCGCCGCCCTGCCGCTCGCAGCGCATCGAAATATTCGTCGCGTCCGAGGAGGCGACGTCCGGCTCGGTCATCAGATAGGCCGAACGAATCCTGCCCTCGAGCAGCGGCTCCAGCCAATCGCGCTTGTGCGCTTCCGAGCCGTAACGCTCCAGCACCTCCATGTTGCCGGTGTCGGGCGCCGAGCAGTTGAAGGTCTCGGCGCCGAGATGCGCCTTGCCCATCTCCTCCGCCAGATAGGCATATTCGACGGTGGAAAGACCGTAGCCGCGTTTGGAATCGGTCAGCCAGAAATTCCACAACCCGCGCTCCCGCGCCTTCGTCTTCAAGCCTTCGAGGATCTCGGTCTGCCTGGCGGTGTAGGCCCAGCGGTCGCCCTCATTGCCGATTTCGGCCAGAAACTCCTCGCCCAGCGGCGCGATCTCGTCGCGCACCATCGCCGCCACGCGCTGGTGGATCGGCTTCAGCCGCTCGGTCATGCCGAGATTCATGTCCGCCATCGCTTCCGGCCCTTTCGCAGATAGATCTTTACCCGTGGCAAGGATGACCGTACTTCGGCTAGCCTTGTCAACGCGAGTCCCTCGCCGGTTTGATCGAGGGTGCGGGAGGAATGCGATGAGCTATCTGGACAAGCTGTTCTCGGTCGCCGGCAAGACCGCGCTGGTAACGGGCGCGGCGACCGGCATCGGCCGCATGGTGGCGACCGGCCTGGTGCGCGCCGGTGCTCATGTGATGATCGCCTCGCGCAAGGGCGAGGACTGCGCCAAGGTCGCCAACGAATTGAACGCGCTCGGCGGCTCCGGCCAGGCCGAAGGCTTTGCCGGCGACGTGTCCAGCGAAGCGGGCATCGCCGCACTTGTCGCCGAGGTCAAGGCGCGCACGGAGCGCCTGCACATCCTGGTCAACAATGCCGGCATTTCCTGGGGCGCGCCGCTGCAGGATTTCCCCTACCATGCCTGGGCCAAGGTGTTCGGCGTCAACGTCACCGCCGTCTTCCACCTGACCAGGGAACTCTTGCCGCTGCTCGATGCCGCGGCAAGCGACGAGGACCCGGCCCGCGTGATCAATCTCGGCTCGGTGATGGGCACCCAGCCGCTGGCCGACGACGCCTATTCCTACGCGGCCTCGAAAGCGGCGGTGCATCATCTGACGCGCACGCTGGCAATCGAGTTCGCCGCCCGCCGCATCACCGTCAACGCCTTTGCGCCCGGTCCTTTCCAGAGCCGCATGACGGCCTTCGCCACCGCGACCGAGGAGCAGGCGAAACATGTTGGTAACCATGTTCCGCTCGGCCGCATCGGCGTGGCGGATGACATTGCCGGCGCAACGCTTTATTTGTGCAGCCGTGCCGGAAGCTATGTCACCGGCGCCATCCTGCCCATCGACGGCGGCCAGTCGGTGCAGCATGGAATGACTTTGTTCAAGGAGTAAGTCGCCCGATTCAGGGAATCGGGCGGGGGTGCGGAGGACATCAGCGTGGAACCGATCAGTCTCGATACGCTTCTGGCAAGCGTCGGCAAGGAGGTCGGCGTCTCGCCCTGGCGAACGGTGACGCAGCGCATGATCGACCAGTTCGCCGATGCGACCGACGACCACCAGTTCATCCACTGCGATCCGGAGCGCGCCGAGCGCGAGACGCCGTTCGGCGGCACCATCGCGCATGGTTTCCTGTCGCTGTCGCTTTTGTCGGCGATGACCTTCGAGACCATGCCGCCGCTGGAAAACACCAAGATGGGCGTCAATCACGGCTTCGACACGCTGCGTTTCCTGGCGCCGGTGAAGACGGGCGCGCGCATCCGCACCCGCTTCGTGCTGGCCGACGTCAAGGTGAGGCCCTCCGGCTGGGTGCAGACGGCGCATGACGTGACCATTGAGATCGAAGGCTCGAAGAAGCCCGCCCTGACGGCGCGCTGGCTGACTTTGACGCTGATCGAGCGTCAGCCCGAGAACGCATGAGCGGCGAGGCCGGCGCCATAGACCAGGCGGTGCTTGCGCCCTATCTCGAGGCGCATATTCCGGGTTTTGCCAGCCTTGCTTCGATCGAGAAATTCAAGTCCGGACAGTCCAATCCGACCTATCTGTTGACCGCCGCCAGCGGCCGCTTTGTGCTGCGCGCCAAGCCGCCGGGACAATTGCTTAAATCCGCGCACCAGGTCGACCGCGAATTCCGAGTTATGCAGGCGCTTGCCGGCACGGCTGTGCCGGTGCCGCGCATGCTGCATCTTTCGGCCGAAGACTCGCCGATCGGCCGCATGTTCTACGTCATGGAATATCTCGACGGCCGCATCTTCTGGGACCCGTCCCTGCCCGATGCGTCCGACAGTGGCGAGCGCGCCGCGATCTATGACGCGATGAACGCCACGCTGGCAGCCCTGCACGATGTCGACGTGGAAGCCGCAGGCCTTGGCGATTTCGGCAAGCCCGGCAGCTATTTCGAGCGCCAGTTCGCCCGCTGGACGAGCCAGTATCGCGCTTCCGAGACCGAAACCGTCGCCGACATGGATCGGCTGATTGCATGGCTCGAAACCCATATGCCGGCCGATGACGGTCGCGTCTCGCTTGTCCATGGCGACTACCGGCTGGACAACATGATGTTCGCGCTCGATGCGCCGAAAGTCATCGCGGTGCTCGACTGGGAGCTGTCGACGATCGGCCACCCCTTCGCCGACCTCGCCTATCAATGCATGCAATGGCGGCTGCCGCATGCCTCGGGCTTTCGCGGCCTCGGCGGCGTTGACCGCGCCGCTGCCGGCCTGCCGTCCGAGGAGGCCTATGTCGCAGCCTATTGCAAGCGGCGCGGCATCGGGACGATCGACAACTGGACCTTCTTCCTGGCCTTCTCATTCTTCAGGCTTGCGGCGATCTGCCAGGGCGTCTATCGCCGCGCGCTGGACGGCAATGCCTCCAATCCCGAGAAGGCCAAGACCTACGGAGAGGCCGTCAAACTGCTTGCGGCGCTGGCGGTGGAACTGATCGACAAGAAGAGCTGAAGCGGAGAGCGGACAAATGGGCCGTTTCAACGGGGCGACCGTCCTCATCACCGGCGCGACGGGCGGTCTCGGCAGCGGCGCGGCAAAGGCCTTTGCCGCCGAGGGCGCGCGGCTGGTTCTTTCCGACCTCAACGAGGCCGCGCTTGCCGATTTCGCGGCTACTCTCGACGCCGAGACGGCGATCCTTGCCGGCAACATCGCCGATGAAAAGCTCTCGGAGGATCTTGTGCAACTGGCCGTCGAAAAATTCGGCCGGCTCGACATCGCCGTCAACAATGCCGGCATCGTGCACAGCTTCGTGCGCCTGCCGCAGGTCACATCCGAGGAGGCACGCCGCGTGGTCGAGGTCGACCTGCTCGGCGTCTTCTATGCCATGAAGCACCAGATCCCTCAGATGGGGCGCCAGTTCAGGGAAAGCGGCAAGGGCGGCGTCATCGTCAACATCGCTTCGGTCGCCGGCCTCTCCGGCGCGCCCAAGCTTTCGGTCTATGCCGCCGCCAAGCATGGCGTCGTCGGGCTGACGCGCTCGGCGGCGGTCGAATACGCCAGCAAGGGGATTCGCATCAACGCCGTCTGTCCCGCCCATACGCGCACGGCGATGGTCGACGGCTTCATCCGCCTCACTGGCGCGCCTGAAGCCGAAGCACTTGCCGAGCTCACGCGCGGCGTGCCGATGAAGCGTGTCGGCGAGGTCGACGAGATCACGACCGGCATCCTGTTCCTCGCCGACCCGGCCAATTCCTTCATGACCGGCCATGCTCTCGCGCTCGATGGCGGCATCGGGGCGATTTGAGCAATTCCAGGAAAAGTGCTTTGCGGTTTTCCGACCGGAAGGCGTTAAACAGAGGTTGGAGCGCACGCAAGGGAACCAGCCTGCTCCCTTGTCCGTTTCCGTACAGCGTATATAATTTCGTCAGGCAACCAACGATAAAAGGCAGCGGACATTGACGCTGAGCGTTCAGAAACGCCGCGAAAAACAGAAGGCGGAGCTGCGCTCCGAACTCGTCGCGGCAGCTCACAAGCTGGTGCAGGAAGAAGGCTACGAAGGCCTGACCATCCGCAAGCTCGCCAAGCGCGTCGGCTATGCGCCGATGTCGGTCTATTCCTACTTCGCCGACAAGCAGGACATCCTGTTCGCGCTCGCCGAGGACGCGTTCGAAACGCTGGCGCGGCGCATCGAGGAACACCCCGCCGACGACCCGGTCGAGGCGCTCAAGGCGGTAATGACCGAATACGCCGCCTTCGGGCTCGGCAATCCCAACGAATACCGCACCGTCTTCATGACTGAGAAGACCAGGCTGCCGGAGGGGCGCAGTTACGAGGACATTGAAGAGGGCAACCCCGCCATGAAGGTGCTGATCAAACGTGTCGAGGCCTGTGTTGCCGCGGGCAGGCTCAAGGGCGATCCGCGCGCCATTGCCACCATGCTGTGGACCGTCGGTCACGGCATGATTTCGCTGCTGATCACCTTCCCCTTCTATCCGTTCGGTGATCCCCAGGCCTATGTGAAGCGGATGTGCGATTTCATGCTGGCCTCTTTGTCGGCGCAGGATATCCCCCCGCTCACCGAAACACCTGTCAACTGCTGACCGGCGTTTGCGCCGCTTTTCCGTGATGCCGATCGCTTGGATTCGCGGCGACGAATTCTTACGTTCAAGAAAAGTTGTCGTACGCGTACAAATTGCCTCTTGAATTCAGCTTCCGTTAACCGTATGTGTACGCTGTATCGTACATGTACGAACCGGAGACGGAAAATGAAGAAGACCATCCTCACCCTCGCTGCCGTCCTGGCTTTCTCGGGCGCCGCGGTTGCCGGCGCGAGCCAGCCGGCCAAGCATGCGCCGGCTGCCTGCAACCAGACCAACGCCAATGTGGCCCTCGATTGCACCGCGACCGGCTCCGTCGAGAAGGCGGACACCACCAAGACCCAGCCGAAGAGCCCGAAGCTTGGCATCGACGTCAACCCGTGGTTCGTGCCCGGCCTGTAAGCGCTACTGGTAAGATTTCAAACGAAACGGGCGGCACTTGGCCGCCCTTTTCGTTTTGTCTGTCGCTTCGAGTAAAGCCTATTTCTTGCGCGATTTCGTTCCCGCCACGGTCTTGGCCTTGCCGGGCTTGGCCGGGGCGCCGGGAATGGCGCTACTGGTAATTGATACGGGGTCGCTGGCCGGAAAAGTATCCTCGAGGCCTTCCTCGAGTTCTTCTTCCTCGATCTCGTGCCTTTCATGCTCCAGCGATCGGACAGCCGCTGTCTTCTTCGGCGACTTCGGCGCGGTTCTGGACGGCATCGGCGATCTCCCTCGCAGGCTGCGGAAACGGACAGGGCCGGCGATGGTTCCGGCTGCGCGGCTATCCGAGGGTGCAGCGTGAAAGATCAGTCCGCCGCGTCGCTCGCCGCTTCCGAAAGCAGAGTAAAGACATAGTCCGAGAAGGAACGCCAGCATTCCACACGGAAGGCATCGGCTGCGGTGCGCAGCAGCACGATCTCGGATTTGCCAAGGATGGTGCGCGAGGCCGCTCCGACCGGGAAGGCGGAGAGCGACAGGTCTTGCGGACAACCTGAATTGACCGTCACGGCCGCCGCTGGTCCGGCGACAGAAATCCCCACATTCCGATGCGAGATGCCGACCGCCGAATGCTGCGCGGTCACCTTGGCGCAGTCGGCGAGCGGGTCATTGCCGGCCTCGTCGATGATCATCCATTCGTCCGGGCCGAGCCACAGCGCGGTGCGCCCGTCCTTCATGGCCGAGGTCTTCGGCTTGACCGGCAGCGTCAAGCCGAGCGCCTTGGAAAGCGCGGCAAGCGAAGCTTGCGGCGCGCGCAGCGAGATGCGTTCGGCCGGCGGCAGCATCTCCACCTTCACGCCGGGCGCCGACAGTGTGCGGCCGGCAAGCGCGGGGCGGCGCTCGACGGAAGCGGATGCAGCGGCTTTTGTCTTGGCAGCAGCCTTAGCCATTGAGGCGTTCTCCCTTCTCGTCGACGAACACCATGCCGGTGACTTCCACCTCGATCGTGCCGTTCGGCATCGGCACATAGAGCGTCTGCCCCATGCGGTCGCGGCCGCCGGCAACCAGCGCCAGCGCGATCGAACGGCCGCAATTCTCCGACCAGTAGCTGGAGGTGACGTGGCCGATCATCTTCATCGGGATCGGCTGTTTCGGATCCGCGACAATCTGCGCGCCCTCTTCCAGCACGACTTTCGGGTCCTTGGTCTTCAGCCCGACAAGCTGCTTGCGGCCCTTGGCCACCAAGTCGGAGCGGGTCAGGCCACGGATGCCGACGAAGTCGGTCTTCTTCTTGCCGACCGCCCAGTCTAGCCCGGCATCGTTCGGCGTCACCGTGCCGTCCGTGTCTTGCCCGACGATGATGTAGCCCTTCTCGGCGCGCAGCACGTGCATCGTCTCGGTGCCGTAGGCGGTCGCACCATGCTTCTGGCCCTCGGCCCACAACGCTTCCCAGACCGCTTCGCCATAGTCGGCCGGCACGTTGACTTCAAAACCGCGCTCGCCGGTGAAGGACATACGGAACAGCCTAGTCGGCACGCCGCAGATCTTGCCCTCGCGCACCGACATATGCGGCATCGCCTCGTCCGACATGTCGATGCCTTCGACCAAGGGTTCGATAATTTTCCGCGCGCTCGGCCCCTGCACCGCGATCACCGCCCATTGCTCGGTGATCGAGGTCAGCCAGACATTGAGATGCGGGAACTCGGTCTGGAGATAGTCCTCCATATGGTTCATGACACGCGGCGCGCCGCCTGTGGTCGTTGTCACGTGGAAGCGGTCCGGCGCCAGCCTGCCGACGACACCGTCGTCATAGATGAAGCCGTCCTCGCGCAGCATGATGCCATAGCGGCAGCGGCCGGTTTCCAGCTTCTCCCACGGATTGGTGTAGAGCAGCTCCATGAACTTTGCCGCGTCCGGCCCGACCACCTCGATCTTGCCGAGCGTCGAGGCGTCGAACAGGCCGCCGACCTTGCGCACCGTCACGCATTCGCGGTTGACGGCGGCATGCATGTCCTCGCCGGCCCTGGGGAAATACCAGGCGCGCTTCCAGTGGCCGACATCCTCGAACACGGCACCTTGGCGTGCCGCCCAGCCATGCGTCGCCGTGCGCCGGGTCGGGTCGAACAGCGCGCCGCGCGCGTGGCCGACGATCGAACCGAAGGTCACCGGCGTGTAGGGCGCGCGGAAGGTGGTGAGGCCGACTTGCGGGATCGGCTTGCCGAGCTCTTCGGCGGCGATCGCCAGGCCGTGCATGTTGGACGTCTTGCCTTGGTCGGTCGCCATGCCGTTGGTGGTGAAGCGCTTGACGTGCTCGATCGAATGCATGCCTTCATGCACCGCCTGGCGGATGTCCTTGGCGGTGACGTCGTTCTGGAAATCGACGAAGGCCTTGACCGTGGTGGCCGGCCCGGCGCCGGGGGCGGCGCCCAGCATGCCGCGCGACCAGCTCTCGCCGGCATCGACTTTCGGCTTGGCTCCCTTCCCGGCCTTGACGCCGGCATCCTTCGCCGCCTTGGCTCCGGCCGCATAGGCCTCGTCGACCGTTGCGTCCAGCCCGTCGGTGCCGTTGCAGGCGCCGACCGAGACACAATCCTGCGCGTAGGTGCCGGGCACGAAGCGTTTGGTCTCGTCGTTGAAGGCGACCTTGCCGCGCGACTGCGAGAAGAGATGCACCGACGGCGTCCAGCCGGCCGACATCAGGATCGCGTCGACCGGGATGGTGCGTTCGCCGCCGCCATTCTTCGGCTGCACGGTCATGGACGACACGCGCAGCTTGCCGCCAGCGTTCACCACCGCGCGGCCGAAATTGATCTCGATGCCGAGCTCCCTCGCTTCGTCGATCACCGGACAGGTCGGGTTGTCCCGCAGGTCGACGATGGCCGCGATATTGACGCCGGCCTTCTTGAGGTCGATCGCGGCGGCATAGGCGGAATCGTTCGCCGTATAGACGCCGATATTCCTGCCGACCGCGACGCCATAGTGGTTGAGATAGGTGCGCGCCGCGGACGCCAGCATCACGCCGGGACGGTCGTTGTTGGCGAAGACCATGTGCCGCTCGATGGCGCCGGTGGCGATGACGACGCGGCCGGCGCGGACCTGCCACAGGCGCTCGCGCGCCAGCTCGCGGCCCGGGCTCTTGAGATGGTCGCTGACCCGCTCGACCAGGCCGACGAAATTCTGCGCGTAATAACCAAAGGCGGTGGTGCGGGAGAGCACGCGCACATTGTCCATCGCCTTGAGCTTCGCGATCGCGCCTTGAGCCCATGCGAAGCCGTCCTGGCCATCGATCCTGGCGCCGCTCTCGAAGCGCAGGCTGCCGCCGAATTCGGCCTGCTCGTCGGCGAGGATCACCCGCACGCCCGTTTCAGCGGCGGCAAGGGCAGCGGCAATGCCGGCGGCGCCGCCGCCTAGCACCAGCACCTCGCAATGCGCGTAGCGCGCGGCATAGTGGTCCGGGTCCGGCTTCTCGGGCGAAACGCCGAGGCCGGCCGCAGCGCGGATCTTCGGCTCGTAGAGATCCTTCCAGGCCCATTTCGGCCACATGAAGGTCTTGTAGTAGAAGCCGGCCGAAAATAGCGGCGAAGCGACGTCGTTGACTGCGCCGACGTCGAAGGAAAGCGACGGCCAGCGGTTCTGCGAATTGGCGGTCAGCCCGTCATAGAGCTCTTGCACGGTGGCGCGAACATTCGGCGTCTTGCGCGCATCGTCGCGCACGATCTGCACTAGCGCGTTGGGCTCCTCCGCGCCGGCCGACAGGAAGCCGCGCGGCCGGTGGTATTTGAAGGAACGGCCGACCAGATGCACGCCGTTGGCAAGCAACGCCGAGGCGAGCGTATCGCCCTCCATGCCGGCATAGGGCTTGCCGTCGAAGCTGAACGAGGCGGTCTTCGCCTGGCTGAGGCGCCCGGCGCCTGAAATGCGTAACATGGCGTTCATTTCGCGGCTCCAGGCAGCTTCGCGGGCTTCGGCTCGCCGGCCTTGTAGGTCATGACGAACTTGTCGGTGACGGTGTCGCGAACCGCGTTGAAGAAGCGCGCGCAGCCATGGATGTGCCGCCAGCGCTCGTAGATGACTCCCTTCGGGTTCGCGCGGATGAAGAAGAATTTCTCGAAATCGTCGTCGCTCTCGGCGGCAATGTTGGTGGGGCGCGCGATATGCGCCTCGCCGGCATTGCGGAACTCGAGTTCCGGGCGCTCTTCCTCGCAATAGGGGCAGCGGATGAGAAGCATTTTTCGGTGGATCCTACAATTCGCCATGGCCGACGCGGGCGCCGGCCGGTTGATCGCAAAGCCTTTGGCCGAGCGCCGCGAAAGGCGCCACGAGCCGCATGCGCTCCTCGACGCTGACCGAGGGTTTGAACAGCGCGCGGTTTGCCATATTTCCGAGCGTCAGCTGCATCGGGTCGGTGGTGACGATGACGCCGCGCGGCTGGAAGGGCTCGTTCTCATCCAGATCCTTCGGCCTGTTCTCGAAGAACATCACCACTTTTTGGCCTGCACTCCAGACGCAGGCCAACATCCCTTCGTCGACGGAGAACGGCCAGCCCATCTCGTTGTCCTCGCGGCTGATCGCCTGCAAACGGACTTCGCCAGGCGTCGGCAGGTGAAACAACCCCTGTTCGCCGGCGAGCACCAGCGGCATCGCGACAGCCATTTGCGCCATCATCAGTGCGCCACTGCCGCCGCCGCGGCCTCGTCGATGAGGCGGCCGGTGCGGAAGCGCTCGAGCGTGAAGGGCGCGTTGATCGGGTGCGGCTCGTCCTTCGCGATCGTATGCGCGAAGACATTGCCCGAGCCGGGCGTTGCCTTGAAGCCGCCCGTGCCCCAGCCGCAATTGACGTAAAGGCCCTTGACCGGCGTTTTCGCCAGGATCGGCGAACGGTCCGGCGTGACGTCGACGATGCCGCCCCAGGAACGCAGCATCTTCATGCGCGTGAAGATCGGGAACATCTCGCAGATGGCGTCGAGCGTGTGCTGCAATATGTGCAGCCCGCCGGTCTGCGAATAGGAGACATACTGGTCGGTGCCGGCGCCGATGACCAGCTCGCCCTTGTCGGACTGCGAGATATAGGCGTGCACGGTGTTGGACATCACCACGCAGGGCACCACCGGCTTGATCGGCTCCGACACCAGCGCCTGCAGCGGATAGCTTTCGAGCGGCATGCGCACGCCGGCCATGTTCATGATGACGGAGGAATGGCCGGCCGCGACCACGCCGACCTTCTTGGCGCCGATGAAGCCGCGCGTCGTCTCGACACCGCTGACCGCGCCGTTGGCCGCGCGCTTGATGCCGGTGACCTCGCAATTCTGGATGATGTGTACGCCGCGCGCCGACGCGCCGCGCGCATAGCCCCAGGCGACCGCGTCGTGCCGCGCCGTGCCGCCGCGCCGCTGCAGCGCAGCCCCCATCACCGGATAGCGCGCTTCCTTGGAGATGTTGAGCGGCGGACAGAATTCCTTCGCCTGTTCCGGCGTCAGCCATTCATTATCGATGCCGTTGAGCCGGTTCGCATGGATATGGCGCTTGAACACCTGCACGTCATGCACATTGTGCGCCAGCATCATGACGCCGCGCGCCGAATACATGACGTTGTAGTTGAGCTCCTGGGAGAGCCCATCCCACAGCTTCAGCGCATGGTCGTAGATGCCGGCGCTTTCGTCATAAAGGTAGTTGGAGCGGATGATGGTGGTGTTGCGCCCGGTGTTGCCGCCGCCGAGCCAGCCCTTTTCCAGCACCGCGATGTTGGTGATGCCGTGCTCGCTCGCCAGGTAATAGGCCGTCGCCAGGCCGTGCCCGCCGGCGCCGACGATGATGACGTCGTATTCCTTCTTCGGCTCGGGCGAGGTCCACTGCTCTTCCCAGCCCTTGTGGCCGCGCATCGCCTCGCGGGCGATGGCGAATACCGAATATTTCTTCACGTTATAGCCTCGCGCCAAAAATCGCGGATGTCGTCCGCCCGTCACGCGAGGAGTATCACTAGCGAAACCGCGATGTCATCCTTGCGCTGATTGCGACGGCGCTTGCCGCTTTGCGCCATGCCGAAAGGATGGCGTCCGGGCTGGTAGCGGCGGCCGCGATCGGCCATACCGACCGCTCCGAGACCTGGAGGATGGATATGGGTAATGCCTGGTGGAATCTGACCCTGCGCTTTCTGCTCGAACTTGCGGCGCTGCTTGGGCTCGGCATGGCAGGCTGGAGCCTTTCCGAAGGGTGGTGGCGCTGGCTCCTCGCCTTGGCCTTGCCGCTTGTTGCGGCAGCGCTGTGGGGAACCTTCGCGGTTCCCGACGACCCAAGCCGCTCAGGCCGAGCGCCCGTTGCTGTGCCGGGCGCGGCGCGGTTGTTGTTGGAACTCGTCATACTGTTCGGCGGCTCCGCCGGGTTCTATCTGGCAGGTCATGCGGCTGCAGGCCTGGCCATGGCTCTGCTGATCGTCCTCAGCTACGCCTTCTCCCTGGACAGGCTGGGTTGGCTGTTGCGGCAGTAGGGCGACAGCGGCCTTTGCCGCGGCCAAAGCCGGCCGCCTCGATCAACCGGACGTGATCCGTTTGGCGGACAGCAGGCTTGCTCATCCGCTGAAATCTCGCGATACGGCCTTGCATTCCGGTCCGTTTTGACGATTTTTCGTTTCCCGTCGAAACGGGGCTGGAACGATGCTGCTGATCAGAACCTATGTTGCCCAGAGCGCCATCGAGGGCGTCGGCGTCTTCGCCGCCGAGCCGATCCGCAAAGGCGCGTCGATCTGGCGGCTCGATCCCGATTTCGACCGGCTGATCCCGATGGAGAAATACGAAGCCGCGCCCCCGCATCTGAGGGAATTGCTCGACCGCTATGCCTATCCGAGCCCGGACAAGCCGGGCTTCATGGTCTATGAGGTCGATAATGGCCGCTTCATGAACCATGCCGAGCGGCCGAACACGGATTTCTCGCAATATGGCGGCGCCACCGCCATTCGTGACATCGCCGCCGGCGAGGAAATCACCTGCGATTATGGCGAGTTTTTCGAGGATTTCGCACGCCTCCATCTGGCGGCGGTGGAAGGTTGAATCGCGGCGGGGCGGACCGCTCCGGTTTTTGATCGCGCTTTCCCGCAATCAGCGGTGGACATCCCAGCCTGATTCTGCTATCAGCCGCCACAATTCGCGGTGCAACTCGCCGCGGAGGCATCCCGGCTATGGCCGATTGCCTAACGATTTCAAACCCGAAGACAGGATTGCCCGTGCAGGTACTCGTCCGCGACAACAACGTTGATCAGGCGCTTCGCGCGCTGAAGAAGAAAATGCAGCGCGAAGGTATTTTCCGCGAAATGAAGATGCGCGGTCACTACGAGAAGCCGTCCGAGAAGCGTGCCCGCGAGAAGGCGGAAGCCGTGCGCCGCGCCCGCAAGCTGGCCCGCAAGCGCGCCCAGCGCGAAGGCCTGCTGCCGATGACCCCGCGTCCGGCTCCGGCCGGTGCTGGTGGCGCGCCGCGTTCGCCGCGCTCATAACGCCTATTTTTCGTCCTTTTCGAAGGATACCGAAGGTGGCGCGATGCGGAATCGCCGCCACCTTTTTGTTTACAGATTCGGGCCGGTTCGGAGAGGGAACGGACTGACGGCGCTGCGGCAGTGAGGACAAAGATGAACGCTATTACCGTGGAGCGTGGAACCGCTTTTCGCGGCTTCGCCCTGACGGCGGCCCTGCTTTCGGGTCTGATGCTTGCAGCATGCCAGACGGCCCCGACGGGTGAGTTCAACTCGATCGACAAGGCGCAGGGCTCGAGCGAGAACATCTCCTCGCTCTCGGCGGTCATCCAGCGCAATCCGCAGGATCCCGAGGGCTATAATGTGCGCGGCTCGGCCTATGGCCGCGGTGGCCAGTACCAGGCGGCGCTGAAGGACTTCAACCAGGCCATCCAGCTCAATCCGAACTTCTACCAGGCCTATTCGAATCGCGCGCTGATCCAGCGTTTCCTCGGCAACCAGGAAGCGGCTCTGGCCGACTACAACCGCTCGATCCAGATCAACGCCAATTACGATGCCGCCTATATCGGCCGCGGTAATCTCTACCGTAAGGTGGGCCGCACCCAGGATGCCTTCAACGACTTCCAGAAGGCGATCCAGCTCGACACGACCGATGCGCGCGCCTACCACAATCGCGGCCTGATCTATCAGAGCCAGGGCCAGCACAAATTCGCCATCGAGGACTTCTCGACCGCCATCTCGCTGGCGCCGGACGCCGCCGAGCCCTACAACGGCCGTGGCCTCTCCTATCTGGCGACAGGCGACGAGGACAACGCCTTCTCCGACTTCAACATGGCCATCAAGCTCGACGGCAAGAATGCCGAGGCCTGGGCCAACCAGGCGCTGATCTACGAGCGCCGTGGCGACAAGGTCAGGGCCGCCAAGTCCTACCGCGAGGCAATCCACCTCGACCCGAACTACCAGCCGGCCAAGGACGGTCTTTCGCGCACAGGCGGCAACGCCAGCTGATCGGAAGCTGACGCCCACAGAGGCCTATTGCACGACGCTTAGGCGTCGTCCCCGATCGCCCGGTCGCCGCCGGTGACCGCAGTGTTGCGCCGCGGCGACGCCGATAGCGAACCGCTAACTGCTCAGGGCGGCGCGTTAATCTTTGCCATGTTCGCGCCAAGTTTTCGGCGGAACGCTCGGCGCACCTCGCTCGTTTAAGCCGGGGCAAAATTTTCGCGAAAGGACCATTCCAATGATCAAATCCCTTGCCTGTGCCGCTGCCGCGCTTGCCGCCACGGTCCTCGCCTCGCCGGTCAGCGCCGGCACGCTCCGGCTCGGCACGCTCGACTGCACCATCGATGGCGGCGTCGGCTATGTCATCACATCCAACAAGGGCGTCTCCTGCACCTTCCGTCCCTATCATCACGGTCCGGCCGAGCAGTACACCGGCATGATCTCCAAGCTCGGCGTCGACATCGGCCAGACGCATCAGGGTCAGCTCGTCTGGGCAGTGCTCGGCGCCACGCGCCATCATGAGGCGGGCGACCTCGCCGGCAGCTATTACGGCGTCAACGCGGAGGCCTCCGTCGTGACCGGCGGCGGCGCCAACCTGCTGGTCGGCGGCCTCGACGGCGCCTTCATGCTCGAGCCGCTCAGCGTCCAGGCGCAGACCGGCGTCAACCTGGCCGTCGCGGTGGCATCGCTGGATCTGGTCCACTCCTACAAATAGGCGCTCAGCCGCCAACGACATCCGCCTATACGCGCGGCCCGGAACAGGACATTGTAGCCGTTCCGGGCGCATGCTTTTGAGCAATTCCAGGAAAAGTGTGACACGGTTTTCCGTCCGGAATTGCGTCAAAAAGAAGAGGGGGACATATGTCGAGGATCATCGCCGCAGCCGCGATCGTGATTGTTGCACTGGCCGGACAGGCTCGGGCGGAAACCGGCGGCGTCGAGCTCGGCGTGCTGGATTGCGCCATCGGCGGCGGCACCGGCTTCGTCTTCGGCTCCAGCAAGGATCTGAGCTGCACCTTCACACCGGCCGACAAGACCTTCGCGCCGGAAGCCTATTTCGGCGCCGTCAACAAATACGGTCTCGACATCGGCACCACCAGCCAGAGCGTGATGCGCTGGCTGGTGCTGACGCCCATGAACAACATCTACGCTCCGGGCGCGCTCGCCGGCGACTATGTCGGCGCCAGCGCCGAAGTGACCGCCGCGGTCGGCGCCGGCGCCAATCTCCTGGTCGGCGGCACCGGCAACGCCTTCACCCTGCAGCCGCTCAGCATCCAGACCCAGACCGGCCTCAACATCGCCATCGGCGTCAGCCAGTTCCAGCTGCGCAGCACGGCGAACTGACGTCCGTCATCACGGCATAAAAAATCCGCTTGAGCTCAAGCCCGCTTGAGGTTCTACAGACATGCCCGACATGAAATCGGGAGAGCGTCTTGAATAGGGAATCGGAAAACAAGGTCGACTGGCGGGCGCTGTGGATGAGCGGCGACCTGGCGCGCTTCTGCTTCATCAATCTCGGCATTCTGCTCTACGCCACCAACGAGACGATGGTAGCGACGGTGATGCCGGCGATGGTCGGCGAACTGGACGGTGTGCAACTGGTCGGCTGGTCGCTGGCGATCTACGAGCTTGGCGCCATCACCGCGGGCGCCGCGGCCGGACGGCTGGTCAGCTATGTCAGCCTGCGCAACAACATGGCCGTCGCCGCCCTGCTCTACGCGGCCGGTGCGCTGGTAAGCGCCGTAGCGCCCTCGATGGCCCAGTTCCTCGCCGGACGATTGATCGAGGGCCTCGGTGGCGGCGCGCTGGTGTCGCTGGCGTACATCTCCGTCGAGCGCCTGTTTCCACGCAACATCTGGCCGCAGCTCTTCGGCGTGATGTCGGCGATCTGGGGCATCGCCGCCTTCAGCGGTCCGATGATCGGGGCGATCATGGTCGAGCTTCTGTCCTGGCGCTGGGCGGTCGGCATCTTCACCCTGGGCGGCATCGCCGTCGCGCTTGCCAGCCTCACCGTCCTCAACACCGCCGGCGCGTCACGGCCGCAGGCCTCGGGCGATGCGGCACCGCCCTTCCCCTATGGCGCGCTCGGCTGCCTTGCCGTCGCCGTCGTGCTGATCGCAACCGCCGGCGTCGATATCACACTGCTTCGCTCCACGCTGCTTCTTTGCCTCGGCCTGATCGCCCTGGCACTGTTCGTCCGGGTCGATGGGCTCAGACCCCGCTCGCGGCTCTTCCCGTCAAATCTGTTTTCGTGGCGCTCGCCGGTCGGCAACGGCATGACCATGGTCGCGGCGTTCTCGGTGGCGACCTGCTCCTTCGGCATCTACGGGCCGCTGCTCTTGACCACGCTGCATCAGATCCCGCTTCTCACCACCGGCTATATCATCGCCGCCGAATCGATCTCATGGTCGATCCTGTCGATCCTCGTCGCTAATGCGCCACTGCATCGCGAGCGTTCGATCATCGTCGTCGGGGCGCTGATGATCGCCTGCGGCATTGCAGGCTTCGCCTACACGATCCCCGCCGGCTCGATCCCGCTGATCCTGCTCTGCGCCCTTTTGCAGGGCGGCGGCTTCGGCGTCGCCTGGCCGTTCCTGACCCGCGTCATCGTCGCATCGGCGCGCGAGGGCGAACAGACCATCGCCTCCGCCGCAGTGCCGACGATGCAGCGCATCGGCTATGCGGTCGGCGCGGCCGTCGCCGGCATCATCGCCAATGCCAGCGGCTTCTCCGACGGGCTGAGCCGCGAGGCGGCCGCGACTGTCGCCGGCTGGCTGTTCCTGGCTTTCGTGCCGCTCGGGATCGTCGGGTGCCTGGCGGCGCTCAGGATGTCTTTGACGGCAACCCGGCCGCAAATGGCCGCGGGCTGACGGTCCAGGCCACAAGCTGATCCAGAAGCCGCAAGCCAGCAGACCCTCAAAGCGACGGCAGAACGTTGCAGATATGATCGGCAAAGGCCGTGGCCGCGGGCGATCGTTCCGCGTCGGCGAAAACGATCACAATGCCGAGCCCGGGCAGCGGAGGAAGCGGAGCGCCGAGAATATGGAGATCGGGCGGCACCGCGCCCTCGGCCATCACGCTGATCGCCAGGCCTGATCGGGCCACGGCGATCAGCCCGGCAAGGCTGTTTGAGGCATAGGCTATCTTGTAGCGCAGCCCGGCGCGGGTCATGGCCTCGCAGGCGCCCTTGTGGTCGATCGCGTTCGACGCGGCCAGGGCGAGCGGAACGGTGTCGCCGAAATCGTAGAGTTCCAGGGTTGGCCGGCTGCCGACCCAGACCAGGGACTCCCTGCGCACCACATCCGGCGCATCGCTTGGATTGGGCGTGGAAACGAGCGCCAGATCGACCTGACGCGCATTGATGAGCGTGCGCAGTTCGACCGTCGGCGCCGAGACCACCTTGATCTCGACATCGGGATACACCGTGCCGAAACTCTTCAAGAGCGCCGGAAAGAACGCGCTCAGATAATCCTCGGGGCTACCGAAGATGATCGAGCCGTGCAGCCCCTTGTCGGAAAAGGCCGAGATCGCCTCGTCGTGGATTTTGAGGATACGCTCGGCATAGGCCAGAAATCGTTCGCCGCTGCCGGTAAGCCGCACGCCGCTGCCGCTGCGATGAAAAAGGCTTTGGCCAAGCGCTTCCTCCAGCCGCTGGATCTGCATGGTCACGGCCGATTGCGTGCGCCCGACCTGCACCGCCACTGCGCTCAGCGTGCCGGAATGCGCCGCACGCACGAATGTCGACAAGAGCTTGAGATCGAGCGGAGCCTGCATATCAAATCCATTGATATCCGGATTTGACCACTATCAATTTTACTGCACACACGCCAACCGCTATTTGTTGCCAATCGATGCGGTGGAGCTGGAACGATGTCGAAGAACCAGGATCATGGTTTTTGGAATGCGGCGCAAAAGCATCTCATCCGGTATGGTGGGAGTTTCGAGCCGGCGATCATCGAGCGCGCGGCGGGATCGTTCGTCTACGACGCCGATGACCGGCCGATCCTCGATTTCACCTCCGGCCAGATGAGCGCGCTGCTCGGCCATTCCCATCCCCGCATCGTCTCCACGGTGAGCCGCCAGGTCGGGCAGGTGGCGCACCTGTTCAGCGGCATGCTGTCCCGTCCGGTGGTCGAACTCGCCGAGCGGCTGGCGGCGCTGGCGCCGGGGCTCGACCGGGTGCTGCTCCTGTCGACCGGCGCGGAATCGAACGAAGCCGCGATCCGCATGGCCAAGCTGGTCACCGGCAAGCATGAGATTGTCGCCTTTTCGAAGAGCTGGCACGGCATGACCGGTGTCGCCGCATCGGCGACCTACAGCGCCGGCCGCAAGGGCTACGGCCCGGCCGCCGTCGGCTCGCTCGCAATCCCCGCGCCGAACAGTTTTCGGCCGCGTTTCAAGCAGGCCGACGGCTCGCTGGATTGGCAGACCGAGCTCGATGATGCTTTCGATCTGGTGGACAGCCAGTCGACGGGCAATCTGGCCGCTTTCGTCGCCGAACCGATCCTGTCGAGCGGCGGCATATTGGAATTGCCGCAAGGCTATCTGGCGGCGCTGCAAAAGAAGTGCCGCGAGCGCGGCATGCTTTTGATCCTTGACGAGGCGCAGACCGGCATCGGCCGCACCGGGCATATGTTCGCCTTCCAGCGGGACGGCGTCACCCCGGACATCCTGACGCTTTCCAAGACGATCGGCGCCGGCCTGCCACTATCGGCCGTCATGACGACGGCCGAGATCGAGGAGGAAGCGCATGCGAAAGGCTTCCTGTTCTACACCACCCACGTCTCTGATCCGCTGCCGGCGGCCGTCGGCCTCGCCGTGCTCGACGTGGTGGCGGAGGAAAAGCTGGTCGAGCGCGCCCGCCATCTCGGCGCGCGATTGTTCGATGGCCTCTCGCGACTTAAGCAGCGTTACGACTGCGTCGGCGACGTGCGCGGCCGTGGCCTCCTGCTCGGTGTCGAGATCGTCAAGGACGGCAGGGTTCCCGATCACCAGCTTGGCGCCGCCATTGCCGTGGAAGCATTTCGGCGCGGGCTGAGCATGAACATCGTCAAGCTCCCTGGCATGGGCGGCGTCTTCCGCATCGCGCCGCCGCTGACGATTTCCGAAGAGGACTTGGACCTGGGGCTGAAGATCATTGCTGAGGCGATCGAAGCCACCGTGAACACGAACCGTCCAGGTATCGCCGCCGAATAAGGCTATTGGGGATGGCGTCGGCATCCAGGCGAGCCCCATCCACGCCGTTTTTTAACAACTAGATGCTGCCGCTCGCATGCGGATTGGCTACTGTGTGGAAAAACCCCGCAGTGAGGATAACCGATGTCGGCCGTACGGTACTTCGTCCATGATGTTCAGGAAGCGATTGCCTTCTACAAGGATGTCCTGGAGTTCGAGCTCATAGCGCAATATGGACCCGCGATGGCCATCGTCAGGCACGGATCGCTGACATTGTGGCTCGCCGGTCCCCGCTCGTCGGCAGCGCAGCCGACCGCCGAGGGCGAGACGCCTTCGGCCGGGGGCTGGAACCGGATCGTCCTGATCACCGAGGATCTGAAATCCCGCTTGCCCGCGATCGAGGCTGCCGGCTGCAAGATACGAGTGCCCTTGAGGACCGGCCCCGGCGGTTCGCAGCTCGTCATCCAGGATCCTTCCGGCAATTGCATCGAACTCTTCGAGGAAGGCTGAGCTGCTCAGACGACGATAGCCTGAAGCCGCTCGGCAATCAGCGCGGCGAGCCGCGCCGCAACCTCCTCCTTGCCCATCTCCGGCCATTCCTCGACGCCGGTCCTGGAGACGATGCGCACCTTGTTGCGGTCGCCGCCCATCACACCGGACGGCCCGATGCCGCTTTCATGCGAGACGTCGTTGGCGACGATGAAGTCGGCGCCCTTTTTCTTGAGCTTGGCTTCGGCATTGGCGATCAAATCCTGCGTCTCGGCGGCGAAGCCGACGACGAGGCCCGGCCGCTGGCTGTGATGGCCGATGCCGGCAAGGATATCCGGGTTCTCGACCATCTTGAGCGACGGCGGTCCCTCGCCCGCCACCTTCTTGATCTTCTCGCCGGCGGCACTGGCCGTGCGCCAGTCGGCGACCGCGGCGACGAATATGGCGGCATCCGCCGGCAGCAAGCTCTCGACCGCTTGCTTCATCTGGGCGGCCGTTTCGACATGCGTGGTCGCGACGCCGGTGGGATCGGGGATGTTCACCGGACCGGAAACCAGCCGCACATCGGCGCCGAGCTTCGCCAGCGCGGCCGCGATGGCATGGCCCTGCTTGCCGGACGAGCGGTTGGCGATGTAGCGCACCGGATCGATCGGCTCATGCGTCGGCCCCGAGGTGACGATGACCCTGCGGCCGCCAAGCGGCTTCGGCTTCTCGTCGAGCATCGCCTCGATCGCGGCGACGATCTCCAGCGGTTCGGCCATGCGCCCCTCGCCCGCTTCGTTGCTTTCCGCCATCTCGCCCTTGCCGGGGCCGACAAAGGCGATGCCGTCCTTCTGCAAGGTTGCCCGGTTGCGCCGCGCTGCCGGATGCGCCCACATTTTCGGATTCATCGCCGGCGCCATCACCACCTTCTTGTCGGTGGCGAGAAGCAACGTCGAGGCAAGGTCGTTGGCATGGCCGTTGGCAAGCTTCGCCATGAGGTCGGCGGTCGCCGGCGCCACCACCAGCAGGTCGGCCTCGCGCGATAGCCTGATATGGCCGACATCGTGCTCGTCCTTGCGGTCGAACAGCTCGGTGAAGACGTGGTCGGCCGAAAGCGCGCCGACCGACAAAGTGGTTACGAATTCCTGCGCGGCCGATGTCATGACCACCCGCACGGAAGCGCCGCGCTCACGCAGCCGCCGGATCAAGTCGAGCGATTTGTAGGCGGCGATGCCGCCGCCGATGATCAGCAGGATGCGCTTGCCGGAGAGTGAGCCGCGCGGGACCGGCTTACCGGACGTGGCGACAGCCTGCACCGCCTGCTCGTGTGAGCCTGTCAGCGCGCGCAGCTTCTCCTCGATCTGGCCGATGCGGTCGGCCTGCCCCGCCCGGCCCTCGACCGCGGCGCGGATCATCGCCCGCGCCTGCTCTTCCATCGAGCAGCCGTTTTCGGCGGCGAGCTGCCGAAGCAGATCCTTGACCTCATCATCGAGATTTCGGATCGTGATGCTGGCCATGTGATTGCACTCGCTTTCAGAAACGCGCCTGCAATGATAGCAATGCAATCAAATGGCGGCAAGCCGCATGGCGGTTAGGTATCGTCTCGGGTGCCTCACAAATACGATTGAAGGATAATGAATAACGAGAGTTTTGCCATCAGGGATGAATTTTCGAACGATTTGGAAGTTCGTTTGGGAAACAATGGTCTGCGGTTCGTCATCACTGATACGTTGCCTTGGACAGATGACGAGATGATAGCTGCGCATCTCGAAATCATATCGGCGAGGGTGGACTCCTACATGCAGATCGCAACAAGCGATCGATTTCGCCAGGGATATCCCGCAACCCCGCTAGACAAGGTTTCGATTGTGCTTCGATTCCGCTTTCAGCCCGCTCTAACTGCTGAGCCTATTTTGTTTGGAATATCAAAGAGGCTCGCTACACACGGCATCCGCTTCCGTTACGGGATGGCTTCGGAGTATCGGAAAGATCCCAGCTGCGGTGAAATTTCAAACTGAGACCCTTCCCGCGGTCACAGCAGTTTCCACGCGACATAGATCAGAGTCAGCGCGATTACCCACAGCGCCACGCGGCCGGAGCGGGTGTGACGTGCTTCGGCCTTGCCGATAGCGCGCGCGGTCGCTTCATCGAAGCGCAAGCCGTTCTCCGCCATCAGGTCGATCTCGCGCGACAGCCGGTCGGTGCGGGCCGCAAGGTCCGGCGCCTGGCGCGCCAGTGCCAGCAGCGCCTTGGCGCCATCGCGCGCATCGGTGAGCAACCCGCGCGGACCGAGATTCCCGGCGATCCAGTCGCCAACCACCGGCTCCGAGGTCTTCCACATGTTGAAGGCCGGATCGAGCGTGCGCGCGACGCCCTCGACCACCACCATGGTCTTCTGCAGCAGGATCAGTTCTGGTCGCGTTGCCATGTCGAACAGCTCGGTGACCTCGAAGAGAAGCGTCAAAAGCTTCGCCATCGAAATGGTGTCGGCCGACTGGCCGTGGATCGGCTCGCCGATGGCACGGATCGCCTGCGCGAAGGCCGAGACATTGTGCTGGCGCGGCACATAGCCCGCCTCGAAATGCACTTCGGCGACGCGCTGATAGTCGCGCACGATGAAGCCGTAGAGGATTTCCGCCAGGAAGCGCCGCTCCTTCTTGCCGAGCCGCCCGGCAATGCCGAGATCGACGGCGACAATGGTGCCGTTTGCCTCGACGAACAGGTTTCCCGGATGCATGTCGGCATGGAAGAAACCGTCACGCAGCGTGTGCCTGAGGAACGACTGGATGAGGTTGGCAGCGATCGCCTTGAGGTCGTGCCCGGCGGCGGCGAGGCCGGCGATGTCGTTCATCTTGACACCGTCGATCCACTCCATGGTGAGCACGTCGCGACCGGTCCGTTCCCAGTCGACCGCGGGCACGCGGAATCCCGGATCGTCCTTGGTGTTCTCGCCGAGTTCCGAAAGCGCGGCCGCCTCTAGCCTCAGATCCATCTCGATTCTGGTGGTCTGCGCCAGCGTCTGCGTCACCTCGATCGGGCGCAGCCGACGCGACGATGGAATGTATTTCTCCTGCAGGTGGGCGGCGAGAAAGTAGCTTTCGAGGTCCTGGAAGAAGCGGTGCCGCACGCCGGGCCGGATGACCTTCACCGCGACGCGCGAAGCAGTGCCCTCGCGCAAGACCTCGGCGCTGTGCACCTGCGCGATCGAGGCCGCCGCCACCGGCTCACCGAAGCTGGCATAAAGGTCATCGATCCTGCGTCCGAGCGAGGCCTCGATCGCGTGCACCGCTTCGGCCTTCGGAAAGGTGTGCATCTTGTCCTGCAATAGCGCGAGGTCGAGCGCCATGTCGTTGCCGACGACATCGGGTCGCGTCGCCAGGAACTGGCCGAGCTTGACATAGGAGGGTCCGAGCCGCACCACCGCGCGCGCCAGCCTGTCGCCGCGCTGATAGCTCAGCGCCCGGCGGCGGGTGAAAAGCCGCGCCACGCTCCAGCCGAATTTCGGCATGCCGGAAAGCTCTTCGCCCGGCAACGCCGCGACGACACCCTCGCGGACCAGCACCCAGCCGGCCCTGGCGAGCCTGAAGGCGGCGCCGACGCTGCTCATTGGCCAACCCGATTCAAGAGGGCCTGTTTCAAGGGGGCCTGCTTCAAAGGTCCGGCCTCAAAGCTTCCAGCCGGAATAAAGGGCGGCGATGCCGCCTGAATAGTTGCGGAAGGTGACGCGATCGAAGCCGGCGCGCGCGATCATCGCCGCGAAATTCTGCTGGTTGGGGAACTTGCGGATGGATTCGACGAGGTAGGAATAGGGCTCGCCGTCGCCGGTCACCACCTTGCCGATCCTGGGGATTGCGTTGAACGACCAGGCCTCATAGGCCTTGTCGAGCAGCGGCATCTCGACCTCCGAGAATTCAAGGCACAGAAACCGCCCGCCGCGCTTCAGCACGCGATAGGCTTCGGCAAGCGCCACCTCGATGCGCGGCACGTTACGGATGCCGAATGCGATCGTATAGGCATCGAAGCTGTCGTCCCCGAAAGGAAGCTCTTCGGCGTTGGCCTCCACGAAGTCGGTGTTTGCCGCAAGGCCCAGCTTCTCGGCGCGGTCGCGGCCGACGGAAAGCATGGAACCGTTGATGTCGAGCACCGTGGCGTGGGCCTGGCGCTGGCTGGCCTCGACGATGCGGAAGGCGATATCCCCGGTGCCGCCGGCGACATCGAGCACCTTCCAGCCCGGCCGCTTCGGCGGGTTCAGCCAGGCGACCATCGCGTCCTTCCACAAGCGATGCAACCCGGCCGACATCAGATCGTTCATCAGGTCGTATCGATTGGCCACCTTGTGGAAGACGTCGTTGACCAGGGGCTGCTTCTCGCCTGCCCCGACCTTCCTGAAACCATAGGAGGTTTCCATGCCGCCCGCGGCCGTGGTTCTCTCAACTGACATTATTTTGATCCGTCATAAAACCGGCGGGACCATAGCCGATCGATGGTGCCGACGCTATTGTCCAAGGCGCGGTTTTCGGCCGCGCTTGCAAAACCCGGTCGAGAAAGGTCCCGCATGATTTTCCGACCAGATTCCGTGCGAGAACAGCATGCCGGGCGGAATGACCGCATGATTTTGAAGGCCGAGTTGCACTGCCACATCGAAGGGGCGGCGGCACCGGAGCTTGTCGTCAGCCAGGCCCGCAAATATGGCAAGGACCCTTCGCCCTATATCCAGAACGGCTCCTTCGTCTGGCACGATTTCACCTCGTTTCTCGCTGCTTATGATTTCGCTTCCGACCTGTTTCGCACGGAAGACGATTATGCTCGCCTCGCCGACTATTATCTGACCAGCCTCGCCCGCGACGGCGCCATCTATTCCGAGGTCTTCACCTCGCCGGACCATGCGATAAAGGCTGGCCTCTCGCCAAAAGCCTATACCGACGCGCTGGGCGAAGGCATGGCCCGCGCCAAGGCCAAGACAGGGATCGAAGGCCGCATGATCGTCACCGGCGTGCGCCATGTCGGGGTCGAGGCGATCGAACAGGCGGCGCGTTTCGCGGCGCGCTGCGGCCATCCGCTGGTGACCGGTTTCGGCGTCGCTGGCGACGAGCGCATCGGTGACTTCGAAGACTATGTGCGCGCCTTCGAGATCGCGCGCGAGGCGGGTCTCGGCATCACCATCCATGCCGGCGAGCTGATGGGCTGGGAAAGCGTCAAGGCGGCCCTCGACCACATCCGCCCGTCGCGCATCGGCCATGGCGTGCGCGCCATCGAGAACCCGGACCTCGTCCGCCGCATCGCCGCCGAAGGCGTGGTGCTGGAATGCTGCCCGGGCTCCAACATCGCGCTGAAAGTGTTCGACAGCTTCGCCGACCATCCCTTTCCGGCGCTGCGCGCGGCGGGCTGCAAGGTGACGCTCAACTCCGACGATCCGCCCTATTTCTGGACCTCGCTGAAGCGCGAATACGATATCGCAGCCGAGCATTTCCGCATGGATGACAAGGCGCTTACCGGGATCACGAGGACGACCATCGAGGCGGCATTCGTGGACAGAAAGACCAAGGCGATGCTGCTCAGCCGATTGGACGCAAAGGTGCGGTGAGTGAGTAGGGAGTAGTCGGTAGTCAGCAGTCAGTAGTTATGGGATTTGGCTGAACGCGCATAGAGCGGTTGAAGGCCGGAGCTTTCCCCGAGGCGAGGACTCGCAAATCGGCTCACTATTCTCTACTCACTACTGACCACCACCCACTGCGAACCAGTCGGAGCACATCATGCAGGGCGTCACCGTCGTCGACCACCCCCTTGTCCAGCACAAGCTGACCATCATGCGCAAGAAGGAGACCTCGACGGCCGGCTTCCGGCGGCTGCTGCGCGAGATCTCGCTGCTGCTCGGCTATGAGGTGACCCGCAACCTCGAACTGACGACCACTATGATCGAGACGCCGATCGAGGAGATGGAGGCGCCGACGCTGGAAGGCAAGAAGCTGGTCTTCGCCTCGGTGCTGCGCGCCGGCAACGGCCTGCTCGAAGGCCTGCTCGACCTGGTGCCGGCCGCGCGCGTCGCCCATATCGGCCTCTACCGCGACCATGAGACCCTGGAAGCGGTCGAATATTTCTTCAAGGCGCCGAGCGATCTTGCCGACCGCCTGGTGATCGTCGTCGATCCGATGCTGGCGACCGCCAATTCGGCGATCGCCGCGATCGACAAACTGAAGGGACGCGGCGCCACCAACATCCGCTTCCTGTGCCTGCTCGCCGCCCCGGAAGGCATCGAGCGCTTCACCAAGGCGCATCCGGATGTGCCGATCTTCACCGCCTCGATCGACCGCCAGCTGAACGACAAGGGCTACATCATGCCTGGCCTTGGCGACGCCGGCGACCGCATGTACGGGACAAAATGAGCGCATCGGTTAACCGCGCGTTTACACAACCGCGCGGTTCCGGCGCAGGTTAAAGCGGAAAACACCATGTCGGCGTTAGGATGTGGCCTTGACCTAAGGGGCATCCATGCTGCGCAAGCTTCTCATCCTCGGCATCTTTGCCGGAACCTCGGCGTCGATTCCGATCGTCTTTCAGGCCAATCCGCACCTGGTGGACGGCCTGCTGAAATCGACCGATGCCGCGCAGCCGGCGGCGGCGAAGGCCGAGCCCCAGGTCAATCTCGTCTCGGTCCCGGCCAAGCCGGCTACGCCGATGCCGCTTGGCCGGCAGGTGCTGGTCAATGCCGATGGACGCGGCCATTTCACATCGCAGTTCAAGCTCAATGGCCGGCAGATCGACGGCTTGATCGACACCGGCGCGACACTGGTCGCCATCAACAGTTCGACCGCGCGCAGGATCGGCATCTCGCTCAACCCGTCAGATTTCAATCAACAGGTGAACACCGCCAATGGAGCGATCAAGGCCGCCGTCGTGACGGTCGACCGCCTGCAGATCGGCAAGATCTCGGTCGACAACGTCCAGGCGGTGGTGCTCGATGACCGGGCGCTGCAGACCAACCTGATCGGTATGAGCTTCCTGCAGCGGCTGCAGAAATACCAGGTCCAGGACGGCGCGTTGCTGCTCGTCCAGTAAGCGTCATAAGCAATTCCAGGAAAAGTGTGCAGCGGTTTTCCGTCCGGAATTGCGTCATAACAAAACAGATAGAGCAGGTCACCGTTTCCGGGAAACGGTGACCTGCTCTATCGGGGCAATATTCGCCTGAGCACTGTCTTTTCGGCGGGTGGCTTGGAACTCCCGATCGTGTAAGCAGCACGCACGGCCGCGGCTGCCGCCTCGGCCTCCGCGTCGGTGCGGGCATGGACCAGCGCCAGCGCCTCCGCCGGGCGCAACTCCGCGCCGACCGGCAACAGTCGGGTCAGACCAACCGCATGATCGATCTTGTCATCCGGACGGGAACGCCCGCCGCCAAGCGTCACGACGGCAAGCCCGATATCGCGCGTGGCGATTCCGGTCACAAAGCCGGCCTGTTCCGCTTTCACGGCCAGTTCGACCGGCGCCGCCGGCAAATATTTTTCCGGTTTCTCGATGAAATCGGCCGGTCCGCCAAGCACCGCCACCATTCGCGCGAAGACGGCTGCTGCACGCCCCCCGGCAAGCGCCTCGGTGGCGCGCCTGAGACCATCTTGCTGCGACGAAACCAGCCCCGCCGACTGCAGCATTTCGGCCGCCAGCGCCAGCGTCACATCCTCCAGCCGGCGGTCGCGATAGCGGCCGGTGAGGAAATCGACCGCGTTCTTCACTTCGACCGCGTTGCCGGCAGCCGAAGCCAGCGGTTCGTTCATGCCCGTCACCAGCGCGGAAGCGTTCAGGCCGGCGCCTTTGGCGACCTCGACCAGGCTGTTGGCCAGGGCGACGGCATCGCGCGACTTTTCCATGAAGGCGCCATTGCCGACCTTGACGTCGAGCACCAGCGAGCCCAAGCCTGCGGCAAGCTTCTTCGACAGGATCGAAGCGGTGATCAGCGGGACCGATTCGACCGTGCCCGTCACGTCGCGGATCGCGTAGAGCCTGCGGTCGGCGGGCGCCAGATCGGCGGTCTGGCCAATGATGGCGCATCCCGTTTCAAGCACCGTCTTGCGCAAATGCGCCACATCCGGCTGGCTGGCATAGCCCGGGATGGCATCCATCTTGTCCAGCGTGCCGCCGGTGTGGCCGAGGCCGCGGCCGGAGATCATCGGCACATAGGCGCCGCAGGCGGCGACGATCGGCGCCAGCATCAGCGAGACGTTGTCGCCGACGCCGCCGGTCGAATGCTTGTCGGTGACCGGGCCGGGCAGGTCGGACCAGTCGAGCACGTCGCCTGAATCGCGCATGGCGATCGTCAGTGCCACCGCTTCCTCGCGGCTCATGCCGTTGAGGAACACGGCCATTGCGAAAGCGCCGACTTGGCCCTCGGAGAGGGTGCCGGCCGTCAGCCCTTTGACGAAACCCGCGATCTCGTCGGTCGAGAGCCTGTGGCCGTCGCGCTTGCGGCGGATGATCTCCTGCGGCAGCATCAGTCGGGCAAGCCGTCCTGGAAGACGCGCCGCAGGATCGTCGCCAGCCGCGCGCCGCCGATCGGCGCCATGTCCTTGGTTTCCTGGTGCGAGAGCTCCGCTCCCGTCATCCCCGCCGCCAGGTTGGTGATCACCGAGCAGGCGGCGACCTTGAGGCCGAGGAAGCGGGCGAGGATGACTTCCGGCACGGTCGACATGCCGACCGCGTTGGCGCCCATGACGCGCGCCATGCGGATCTCGGCCGGCGTCTCGAAGCACGGTCCGGAGAACCACATATAGACGCCCTGATGCAGCGCCGTGCCGGTCGCCTTCGCCGCCTTTTCGATCGCGCCGCGCAGGCCGGCATCATAGGCCTCGGTGAGGCCGACGAAGCGGCGGTCGCTCGGCTCGCCGATCAACGGGTTGGAGCCGGAGAAATTGATGTGGTCGGTGATCAGCATCACCGAGCCCGGTCCCATCTCGGGATCGACCGAGCCGGCGGCATTGGTGAGGATCAGATGCGAAATGCCGATGCCGGCAAGCACCTCGAGTGCCGGGCGCATGGCGGCTGCGTTGCCATGCTCGTAATAATGCGCGCGGCCGGACAACATCAGCACCGGCGTGCCGGCGAAATGCCCGGCAACCACCTCGCCGGCATGGCCTGAGACACCGCTGCGCGGAAAACCCGGCAGCTCGGCATAGGAGATACGCCTGGCATCCTTGACCTGGTCGACCAGCCCGCCGAGGCCCGAGCCCAGCACGAGCGCCGCAGTGGGCGCCAGCCCGTCCAACTTCTCGACCAGATGATCCAGCGCTTCCATCATTTCAACATATCGCCCCTGAAGCCGTAGGGCAGCATGTCGCCCATGGTGACCGTCTCGGCCACGCCGGTGTCGTCGCAGAGATAGAGCTTCGTATCAGGCCGGCAGAATTCCGCCAGCCGCTGCCGGCAGCCGCCGCAGGGCGGGCATTTGGCCATGCGTTCGGCGATCACCGCGATCTCGACGATCCTGCCGCCGCCGCCCATGATGTAGTGGCCGAGCGCCGTCGTCTCGGCGCACCAGCCTTCCGGATAGGACGCCACCTCGATGTTGGCGCCGGTGAAGACACGCCCGTCCTCGGTGCGAAGTGCGGCACCCACCGGGAATTTCGAATAGGGCGCATAGGCTTTGGCCATCGCCGTCTTCGCCGCCTCGAACAGATCATGCGACATACGGTTCTTCTCTCCCACGATCTTGTTCAAATGCCGGCCGCGGCGGACGAAAATCCAGCCTCAGCGTTCCTTGACGTAAGGCACGCCGCCGGCGCGCGGCGGGATGGCCTTGCCGATGAAGCCGGCGAGCAGGATGACGGTCAGCACATAGGGCAGCGCCTGCATGAACTGCGCCGGCACCTTGCCGACAAGGGGCAGCGGCGAACCCTGCAAGCGGATCGAGGCCGCGTCGAGGAAGCCGAACAGCAGGCAGGCGAACATGGCGTTGACCGGCTTCCACTTGGCGAAGATGAGCGCTGCCAGCGCGATATAGCCCTTGCCCGCCGTCATGTCCTTCACGAAGCCGCCATTCTGGACCATCGACAGATAAGCCCCGGCAACGCCGGTCAGGATACCGGTGCAGATCAGCGCGCGATAGCGCAGCCAGGCGACCGAGATGCCGGCGGTGTCGACGGCGGCCGGATTCTCGCCCACGGCACGCATCCTCAGCCCGAAGCGGGTGCGAAACAGAACCCACCAGGTGAACGGCACCATGGCGAAGGCGAAATAGACCAGGATCGAGTGGCCGGAAATCAGCTCGGCATAGATCGGGCCTATGATCGGCACATCCCTGATCGCCTCGGCGCCGGGCCAGGTGATCGCCTCGAAACGTTCGCCCGGCTGCAGCGCCGGCGTGCGCCCGCCCTGCTGGAACCAGGCCTGGCCGAGGATGATGGTCGATCCGGCGGCGATGAAGTTGATGGCGACGCCGGAGACGATCTGGTTGCCGCGATGCGTGATCGAAGCGAAGCCATGCACCAGGGCGAAGGCGACCGAGATCAGGATCGCCGTGCCGAGGCCGATCAGCGCCGAATGGAAGACGGCGGCAGCGGAAGCCCCGGCAAAGGCGCCGACCAGCATCTTGCCTTCCAGCCCGATGTCGAAGATGCCGGCCCGTTCGGAATAAAGGCCCGCCAGGCAGGCGAGCAGCAGCGGCACCGAAAGGCGGATGGTCGAGTCCAGCACCTGGACGATTGCGTTGAACATATCCATCTCAGGCCCCCGTCCCCTTGACCGCCTGCATGCCGACCGACTTCGGACTGACTGAGGCGAAAAGCGCCTGGATGTAAGGCCTGAACATATGCTCCAGCGCGCCGGCAAACAGGATGACCAGCCCCTGGATGATGACGATCATGTCGCGGCTGATCGCCGGCATCTCGAAGGCAAGCTCGGCGCCGCCCTGGTAGAGCATGCCGAACAGGATGGCCGCCAGCACGATGCCGACCGGATGCAGCCGGCCCATCAGCGCGACCGCGATGCCGACATAGCCGGCGCCGGACACGAAATCGATCGCGACATTGTGCTGATCGCCCATGACGGGGTTGAGCGCCATCATGCCGGCCAATGCCCCCGAGATCATCATCGCCGTGATGATGATGCGGGTTTCCGAAATGCCCGCGTAGCGCGCCGCCTTCGGGCTGTGGCCATAAGTGCGCATTTCATAGCCGAGCCGGGTGCGCCAGATCAGAAGCCAGACCAGGAAGGCCATGACCAGCGCCAGCAGGAAACAGATGTTGAGCGGCGCCGAGCGGATCTTTGCGCCGAACAATTCGATCACCCAGTTGAGCTTCGGCAGTTCCGCGCCGGCAAGGAAATTCCGCGTCTGCGGCGCCTGCGAGCCGGCCGGCTTCAGCGCGCCGACCAGCAGATAGACCATCGTCGAGGCCGCGATGAAGTTGAACATGATGGTGGTGATGACGATGTGCGAGCCGCGCTTGGCCTGGAGATAGGCCGGGATCAGGCCCCAGAGCGCGCCGAACGCCGCGGCGGCCACGATCGCGATCGGAAAGATCACCCACCAGGGCAGCACGCTGTCGAAGCTCAGGCAGACAAGCGCGATGCCGAGGCCGCCTATATAGGCCTGGCCTTCGGTGCCGATGTTGAACAGGCTGCAATGCGCCGCCACCGCCACCGACAGTCCGGTGAAGATGAAGGTGGTGGCATAGAACAGCGTGAAGGCGATGCCGGTGCCCTTGCCGAAGGCGCCTTCGACCAGGATGACGGCGGCGCGGAATGGGTTCTCGCCGACCAGCATGACGACGAAACCGGCGACGATGAAGGCAACCGACAGGTTGATCAGCGGGATCAGCCCGTAATCGGCCCAGGCCGGCAGCTTGGCGTAGGGCGTGCTCATTCGGCGGCCTCCTGGTGCTCGACACCGGCCATCAGCAGGCCGAGTTCGCCTTCGGTCGCGTCCGGGCCGCGCTCGCCGACGACACGGCCGGCAAACATCACCAGGATACGGTCGGAGAGCGAGCGTATCTCGTCGAGCTCGACCGACACCACCAGCACCGCCTTGCCCTGGTCGCGCATGGCGATCAGCCGCTTGTGGATGAATTCGATGGCGCCGACGTCGACGCCGCGCGTCGGCTGGCCGACGATCAGCACGCCGGGATCCTGTTCCATTTCCCGCGCCAGCACGATCTTCTGCTGGTTGCCGCCGGAGAAATTGGCCGTCTTCAGCCGCGGATTGGCGGGGCGGATGTCGTATTTCTCGATCTTATCCTTGGCGTCGGCCATGATGGCATCGACGTCGAGGAACGGGCCTTTCAGATAGCGCTCGTCGTCGTGATAGCCGAGGATGGTATTCTCGTTCTCCTCGAAGGCGAGAACCAGCCCGACATGGTGGCGGTCCTCCGGCACGTGGGCGAGTCCGCGATCGCGCAATTCGCCGGGATCGGCCTTGCCGGTGAGGTCGATCGGCTTGCCATCGAGCATCACCTCGCCGGAGATTGCATGCCTGATGCCGGAAATCGCCTCGAGCAGTTCCGATTGGCCGTTGCCGGCAACGCCGGCGATGCCGACGATCTCGCCGCCGCGCACATCGAAGGAGACGTTGTCGACCATGGTGACGCCGCGCTGGTCCTTCACCGTCAGGTTCTTCACCGACAGTTTCACCGCGCCGGCTTCCGACTGGCCTTTCTCGACCCTGAGCAGCACCCGCCGGCCGACCATCAGCTCGGCCAATTCACCGACTGTGGTTTCCTTTGTCGTCCTGGTTGCCACCATGGTTCCCTGGCGCATCACCGAAACCGTGTCGGTGATCGCCATGATCTCGCGCAGCTTGTGCGTGATGAGCACGATCGTCTTTCCCTGGTCCTTCAATTGCTTGAGGATGCGGAAAAGGTGGTCGGCCTCGGCCGGCGTCAAAACGCCGGTCGGCTCGTCGAGGATCAGGATCTCGGCGCCGCGATAGAGCGCCTTGAGGATCTCGACGCGCTGCTGCAGGCCGACCGGCAGCTCCTCTATGACGGCGTCGGGATCGACCTCGAGGCCGTATTCGCGTTCCAGCCGGTCAAGCTCCGAGCGCGCCTTGGTTATGCTGCTCTTCAGCAACGCATCGCTTTCGGCGCCGAGGATGACATTTTCCAGCACCGTGAAATTGTCCACCAGCATGAAATGCTGGTGGACCATGCCGATGCCGAGCGCGATCGCGTCGTTGGACGTGTGGATCGAAACAGGCTTGCCGCCGACGCGGATTTCGCCGCTGTCGGCCTGGTAGAAGCCGTAGAGGATCGACATCAGCGTCGACTTGCCGGCGCCGTTCTCGCCGACAATGCCGTGGATGGTGCCGCGCGCGACCTCCAGGTTGATGTCGCGGTTGGCGCGTACCGCGCCAAAGCTCTTGTTGATGCCTATGAGCTCAATTGCGGCTTGCGCCATGCAGCCTGTCCCACTCAGTTTTTTTATCGCTTGGTCAAAATGCCTAGCATGATGCCCCGCTTATGCCAATCGGCTGTTCACTCTCGACAAATCCCCGCGCCCTTGTCAATTTCGAACGTGGCTAGAGTTCTCACATTCGCAAGGACCCGGTTTTGCATGGCCATGCCTGACGATCGGCTGACGACGCTGGAAATCCGCGCCGCCGAACAGGAAAAGACCATCGAGGAACTGTCCGGCCAGATCGCCGAACAGTGGAAGGTGATCGAGCGTATGGAGCGCAAGCTTGCAGCCTTGACTGACCGGTTCCTGGAGTTGGAGCAGACCGCCTCCGACGTGCCGGTGACCAAACCGCCGCATTGGTGAGGAGCCATGGGAAAAGACGGCCATGTCCAGTGAAAGCGAACGTGTCGCCCGGGCCGGCGACTATGTCTTCGGCTTGATGAACGACAGGGAACGCGCTCGCGCCGAACGCGACCTCGAGAACGATCCCGCCTTTCGCGACACGGTGCTGCGGCTCGCCGAGCGCTTGCGCGCGCTTGATCCCGCGGCAGCCGAGGCACGCGGCAATCGCTGGGAGCTGGTCACGCAACGGCTTGCCGAACTGCCGCAGATGCAGGCGCGGCTCGCCGGCATTGCCGCTCCGGAGGCCGAACCGCCGCCGGTGATGATCCACCGGCTCGAGCGCAAGCCCTACGGCGTCGGCTTGCATTCGCTTGGCGGCAGGCTTGGTTTTGTCATTGCGCTCGCCCTGCTGGCAGCGTTCGCGCTCGGCTATATCGTCGGCACGCTATAGAACGTCGCCTTCGGCCATGGCTTCGATCGTCGGCCGCATCATCCCTTCTCAAAAATGAAACCGCCGGGCACTGGCCCGGCGGTTCAAATCCTGCTTCATGTGCCGATCAATAGGGGCACTTGTTGTCAGCGGTATAGTCGTGCACCTCGATCTTGCCGGCGATGATGTCGGCCTTGGCCTTTTCGACCGCGGCTTTCATCTCGTCGGTCACCAGCGCCTTGTTGTTGTCGTCCATGGCGTAGTCGACGCCGCCTTCCTTGAGGCCGAGATTCTGGAGGCCGCCCTTGAAGGTGCCGTTCTTGCCGTCCATGAAGGCGTTGTAGACGGCGACGTCGACGCGCTTCATCATCGAGGTCAGCACCTTGCCCGGCTGCAGGCCGTTCTGGTTGGAATCGACGCCGATGCCGAGCTTGCCGGCATCCGCCGCCGCCTGCAGCACGCCGACGCCGGTGCCGCCGGCCGCCGCGTAGACCACGTCGGCGCCCTGGTCGATCTGCGTCTTGGCGATCTCACCGCCCTTGGCCGGGTCGTTCCAGGCGGCCGGCGTGTCGCCGGTCATGTTCTGGATAACGTCGGTAGCACCCGCCGACTTGGCGCCGCCGACATAGCCGCATTCGAACTTGCGGATCAGCGGGATGTCCATGCCGCCGATGAAGCCGACCTTCTTTGACTTCGACGCCATCGCCGCCAGGATGCCGACGAGGTAGGAGCCTTCGTTCTCCTTGAACACCAGTGAGCGGACGTTGGGCAGGTCGACGGCGTCGTCGATGATGGCGAAGTTCAGGTCCGGATAATCTTTCGCGACCGCTTTCAGCGCGTCCTCCCAGGCAAACCCGGCCATGACGATCGGGTTGCGGCCGTCCTCGGCGAAGCGGCGCAGCGCCTGCTCGCGCTGCGAGGCATTCGAGACTTCGAACTCGACATAGGCGACGCCCGTCTCGGTCTTGAATTTCTCGGCGCCGTGATAGGCGGCCTCGTTGAAGGATTTGTCGAACTTGCCGCCCAGATCATAGAGGATGGCCGGCTGCACGTCCGCGGCGAAAGCCGGAAGAACCATTGCGGTTGCGGCCAGAAGGCCGAGAACGATACGTTTCATGTGATCCACACCCTGTCGGTTATTTTTTCCGTTTTGCACCGCCTGCCTGCCCGGTTCTCCGGCAGGCTTGCGATGCCAGGCAGGAAGTGTTTGCCCTTCCCGCTCGCGGCCAATCTGGCACGGCGCGAAACAAAATTCACGTGGATTTTTGACCTGTTGGAAAAAGCGGTTACCGGCGGTCCGGCGCGGTCAGGCTCGGCGGTTTCGCCGTAGGCCTCCGTCCGGAATTGCGTCGGAACAAGAGCTCTCAGGGGCTGGGAGCGAAATCGGCGCCCCGGCGTTTGCGCCGATAGCCGATGGCGTAGAGCAGGAAGGCAAGCACCGCGAACACGGCGAAACCGGGCTGCGCAAGCACCCAGGCCACTGCGCCGTCCCACACCAGCGGATTTGCCTTGGCGCGCACGAAAGTCTCGAAGGCCGCGCGGGTATCCGGCGAAACCGCCAGCCAGCTTGCGTTGAGCGGCGTCATCACCAGCGAGGAAGCGGCGACCGAGCGTGTCGTGTCGATCACCGCCATGATGACGGCAATCGACAGCGCAACCATGGCTGCCAGCCGAAAGATGAAACGCAGCATCGACGCTCTCCCCGGGAAGGCTCCCGTCTACCCCGCCATCGACATAGAGCGTGCGTGGTTCCCGCGCAATCGCGGATCCATGAAATTAGCGAGCCCGCGCCGGTCTGCGCCGGTTGACCCGCCAGATGGCGAAAATGCCACCGGCGATCGCCCCGACGATCAGGCCACCCAGCCCGACGAATGCCGCGAAGAATCCGCAGGCGCCCTCGAAGCAGCTCATATGGGTCAGGTCGGCAATCAGCGAACCGGCAAAGAACCCGCCGCAGGCGCCGACCGCGCCGCCAAGGATGATGCCGAGCAGCGCGGCAAGGATCGAGACGAAGACCGGCGGCCGCTCGGTCTCCGGATTGGCGTAGATCGTCTCGGCGCCGGCCCCGCTGCGCAGGAGATAGATGCAGAGCAGGCCGATGGCGATCTCGGCGACGGTGAAGCCCAGCCCCTCGGCCGAGAAGACGAAGTCGGACACGAGCAGCACATAGGCCTGGCGCACCAGGATCCAGATGATGATGGCGATCTGCCAGATCGTGTAGTGGCGCGGGAAACGGGCGGATCGGTTGAAGGCGAGACCAAGCAGGTACAGCCCCCACAGAATGGTGATGACGCCGCCGGCGAGGCCGCCATAGATCAGGAAGAGGACGTTATCCGGCAGGCTGAAGTCGCCGATCAGCCGCCAGTTCGAGATCAGGCCATAGGCCGACAGACCCATGACGATGACGAGCCAGGCCACCGGGATGAAGGAAAGCCCGCTGTCCGGCCGCCCTGCGGGTTGCTGGTCGATCGATGCCATGTCAGGACAATGCCCCTCGCAAAGCCCAATGCAATTCTGCAAGCAGTCGACAGGCAGGCAAGGCCGAAGTCAAGCTCGGATGGTCTGCAGGGCACCGACCACCTCACGGCCGCAGCCGGCTTTCCTCCTCGACCGCTTTCAATCGCACGACCGATACCGAGCAAAGGGCTCGCGCCACCACCTTGGTCGACACGCTGCCGAGGTGGCGGCGGATTGCCGAAGAGGATCGGGCGCCGACGACGATGTGCCCGACATCGTTGTGCTCGGCATAGTTGAGGATCGCGTCGGCAGGACTGACCGCCTCCAGCACGTGATAGCTTATGCGGTCCTCCGGCAGATGCAGCGGGCGCGCCCAGTCCTTCAACGCGACCAGCCGCTGCAGATAGACCAGGCGCCCCGATTCATCGACATCCGGTGTCTTGCCGACAATCTCGGTCTTCAGCACCGTCACGCAGGCCAGCCAGGAATCCGGACGTGCCGCAAGGACACGCGCGGTTTCGTTGCGAACCTCGCCCGCCAGCACATCGCTTCCGCTGGCAAGGTCGACCGCGGCCAAGACGATCGGCGGTCCGGCGCGGACCTCGGAGCTGGCCGCCTTGCCCACCAGCGACTTCTCATCCGTCCGGCGGAAAAGGTTTCTGATCGCGCCCCAGCCCCGTTCGTTCGATGGCGCGCTCTTCCTGGCGACCACGACCTGATCGGGGTTCCTGAGATCCGAGAGAACATGCGCCGCTTCGCCATAGCGCCTTGATCTGTCGACTTCCATGCAACGCAGAATGACGGCCTCCAGCCACCTCGGTATGGCCTTGTCGATGTCTCGCGGCGGCTGGGGCGCATGATAGAGCCTGCGCTTCATTCCCGCGAAGGTGGCCGGACGCCCGAACGGCTCCTCGCCGGTGGCGAGCTGATAGAGGATGCAGCCCAGCGCGAATATATCGCTTGCCGGGTCGGACCGCTCGCCCAGCACCTGTTCCGGCGACATATAGGCTGCGGTACCCATCGGCACGGAACTCTCTTCGCCGAGAAGGTCCGGAAGCTCTGCATGGCGGGCGAGGCCGAAGTCCAAAAGCACGGCGCCGCGCTCGGCCAGAATGATGTTTTCAGGCTTGAGATCGAGGTGGACGACCTTCTGGCGGTGCAAGGCGGCGAGTGCCTTAGCAATCTCAGCGCCGATCCTTGCCACCTCGTCCGGCGGCTGTGGGGCGCCGTTCGTCAGTTCCGCCAGACCGACGCCGGCGACGAACTCCATGGCGATATAGGGAACCTTCGCCAGGCTGCCGGATGCCGCGAAGCGCGGCACATGCGGACCCGACAGGCGTTTGAGGATCAGTTCCTCGGCTTCGAAGCCGAGAATGACGGAAACATCTCCACCCGGGTCGAGAAATGGGATCTTCAGCAGAAGCGGGAAATCGAATTTCGGATTTCTCGCCCGCCATAGCGTCGCCATGCCACCGGATTGAAGCCGCTCGACGAGCTCGAAACCATCGATGCTTGCCCCTGCCTCGAACTTCTGCATCCATCGCCTCCAGGCTGACCAGAGCAATTCCAGGAAAAGTGTGAGCGGTTTTCCGTCCGGAATTGCGTAAAAACAAGGAGCTAGAGCGGTTCGCCGTTTCCGTGAAACGGTGAAAACGCTCTAGCGGCCGATCTTCAAGCGCATGCCAAGCCACCCGGGCAAGCCTGACGCCTGAATCTTGCGAGCGGTTTCTTCATGATCGTAGGGAACGCGCACCATCGTCACCTCGCGCCGCTCCGTGTCGAGAAGCGCGAAGCAGGCGGCCGAATTGCCATCACGCGGCTGGCCGACCGCCCCGACGACGACAAGGTGCCGCCTGAGCTCGGACAAGGGTGCCGCCACATTGTCGAGCGGCCGAAAATGAACCGGCCGACTGCCGGGCAAAGCATAGTAAATGGCTGGAATGTGGTTATGGCCACAGAAGATGAAGCGGGCATCGCTTGAGGAGAGGCAGCGTTCCGCCGCGTCGACGTCGCGTATGTACCGCCATTTTTCCGGCCGTTCGGCGCTGGCGTGAACATAGAGCCGGTCCGAGGACCGGAGCGAAAGCGGCAGCTGCGCGAGAAAGTCGAGATGCTCCCGGGCGAGCCGTTCGCGGGTCCACTCGATGGCGGTCCGCGCGTTCTCCGTCATGTCGGTCCGGCCCAAAGCCGCCGCTTCATCGTGGTTGCCCTTGATGCAGAACGCACCGCCCTCCACCAGATCGGCGACCTTCTCGACCACATAGACAGGATCAGGTCCGTAGCCGACCAGATCGCCAAGCAGGACCAGTTGGTCCGGTGCCCGCTTGCCAACGACACCGAGGACTGCGTCGAACGCCTCACGGTTGGCATGGATGTCAGACAGGATCGCGATGCGCATTCAACCTTGTCCCGGGAAGCGTGCAACATAGCAAGGCGACGGCTGCAAGGAATTTGATCCGGCTCAATACCCGTGCGCGAGCTTACGGCGGAGCATCCCCCGCCAATGCGGTTACCTTGTCGACTTCCACGACATTGGCTGCGGATCGGCTGTCCGGCTCTCACGCGCTCCGAAACCAGGCTGCGGCTTAGGCGCGAACGGGTCTTGGGGGTCAGCCCGAATACGTCACGCGAACGCGCGGCAGGCCGTCGTCAAGGCGGCCTTCGGGGCCATCGACGGCCAAAAGCCTTTGCAACGCCATTATGGCTTGGCATTCGCTTTCGGATCGACTAGATGAGCCCCGCGCCTGTTTGCCTGGACGGCTGGCGGCGCAGGGAAGGGTTGCCTGCCGGTTGAAGGCACACCACATATCCGTCAAGGACTTCCCATGGGAGCATCTCCCCAACCCGCGCGGCAAAACCGGCCGGCGCGAGATGTCAAGGACGGAGAGGTGGCCGAGTGGTTGAAGGCGCACGCCTGGAAAGTGTGTTTACGGGAAACCGTAACGCGGGTTCGAATCCCGCTCTCTCCGCCAGCTATTTTCCTAATAAACCAATGATTTCATATACTTATATTATTCACGAAGTGCTTCAAGATCGAAGCGACCTTAATCTGCGTAACAAATTGTCAAGAATCCGCCAAGCCGAAACCGAAGGTATGCAGTGGACCTGATCTATCCGGATCAGGTCCGGCTGAGGCCCGCGCTATCGCTGGTTGCCAATCCACCAAAACCCGCCGAGTGATTTCTGTTCCATTAGGTGCAACTGAATCAACAATGGAACAATTCCTGGACGGTCGGAATTGTTGGTCGGTTTCAATAGAGGGCCAGCCAATGTCCATCATTGAGAGCATCACCGGCATTTTCTCGTCGAAGAAAGAACCGAAAAAGGCGCGTGAAAGAAAAGCTGCGCCGAAGAGTGACGCTCCGAAAAGAGCGTCTGCTGGATCGTCAGCCGCCAAGAAGACTGGTGCTGCTCCGGCGATGTCGGCCCACTCGAAAGACGCTGCCTCAAGGGGCAAGTCGGGGCAGCCCAAGGCGGCAGCCAAAAAGAAGGCAGCCCATTGACCGAAAGAACCCGCAGAAGCGAGGTTCGTTAGCGTTCACCACCACGCTGCTTGTGCAGCATCAACGGTAGCGCCTTCTATCCGGTGCGGTCTTCGATCGCGGGGTTCGCCAATTCATTCCCTGAAACGATATTCCGTGCCGGACGCGGAACCAATTCCACGCGCCAAAGTTAGGAAGCGCTTACGGGACTTTGCTATGCTCCTTGCCGTGGACGATGCGATCTCGTCGGCTGTTTTGGCCGGCAGAGGGAGGGATGCGGAAATCTTTGGTGTCATTGATCTCACCACCAAAACCGAAGCCAGGTTCAGCACCCTCAGCTTGGGACATGCTATCCAATTTGTCGCTAACGCGTCAGTGCTGGGCTACGATGTTCGCGGTGCGATGGTCCTCTACGGATTGCAGGGAAAGCCGAGCCTGAGAAAATGGGACTGCGACCGGCTATGGGCACAATACGGCGGCGCCTTGCTCCAACCATAAGATGCCGATTCACTTTGTCCAAAGGCCGAGTTCCTCCCGGCTCCGTGCTGATGGCCGCCGCTCGTAGTCCACCGGGCCACTGAACAACATCCGAGCCTCACCGCGCCCGACATCCCTGCCAAGTCTGAAGGCAGCATACACCGCGCCGAGGGCGATCATAAATCTAAGCATGTACTCGTTCTCCGGTTTTGAGGGGAAGGAACCGCCAACCATCCCGGTTGGTTCCGGCGTACCCCGAAAAGGGAAACCCGCGCCCCTCGGCGAGGACGCGGGCCGGTGTTTCCACCATTCTGCGACCGCTTGAGGGGGACAGTCGCAGACCTTTTCAACATGGCAAACTGCAGCTTGTTCCGAGTTGCAAAAAGAAAACCCGCCGAACAACGTCGACCGTCCGGACTCATGATCGCATCACGCGCGCAGTTACATACAGTGGCAAATCCTCACGAGGAAAAACGCGCCCACTCCATAAGGGATGAAGAGAAGACCGAGGGCAATCCAATAACCCGGCTGCGCCATTGCCGCGAAATCTGAAAGAAGCTGTTTCATCGCAACCGAACGAAAGGTGATCATCATTGTTCCAAGGGGCAGCGGTCCGAGGGGCATGTTGCCTGCGATTTTTGCGGGCAATGGAACATGTTCTTGAACTTTCAGTTCGAGCCAGGATCAAGAAGCAGCGGAGATGTTTGGTGGCTCCTCTAACGCCAGAGCAGGTAATGGCAGCCAGGGCCTTGTTGAACTGGCCCCGGGTACGGCCTGGGGCAAAATGCGATTTGAGAGAAGCCAGCATTCGCGAATTCGAGCGCGGGGGCCGGATGCCCTCGGCGGAAAAACTGCTTGCCATGCGCCAGGTTTTGCAGGCCGCCGGCGTCGAGTTCTTTGGACAGGACAGCTCCGGCAAGCCTGTCGTTCGATTGCACGCTTCGAAGGCTCCGCACGTCACCAATCTCGCCGAAGGCGAAGCCGGGATAATCGGCAACAGCGAAATGTGACCAAGGTCAAGGAAACTGCGCCAGTTCCTCGCGTGACAAACCGCGGTCGTTCGGCAGAAGGGGCGCAGGCGGACTGCCCAGATGACGCGACAATGCCTCGACTGTTGGGGCATAGCGTTCCCTGAGCGATGCCAGTCGTCCCAAGCCATGCGGCTTTGGCGTTCCGTAGCCTGCCCTAGCCGCACGCTCCAGGACCTGCTGCAGCACCTCTCTATCGGTTGTCGGGCGGTCGATGTCGAGCCGAAGCAACTTGCTCAGCTCGTCTGCAAGGTGAGTGCCTTCCTCACGCAGCAGGATAGCCTTGCCGCGCAGCTTGGGCTCATCGATCGCTTCGAGAACGGCAGCAAGGTCCAACAACGCGGCGAGCGTGGCAGGCCACCCCGCACCGGTTTCCAGGGATCGGAAATTAATCAGGAACGGGTGCGATGCGTGGCTCTGCAGAACCTCGGCGCACCAGTCCCTGCCCTTTACGAGCACCTGCTCCAGCTCATCCTTGCAACCGAGTGAAGCATAGCGTTCCAGCAGCGCGACCGCGGATGGCGGATCGCCTGACGCGGTGGTGATCTTGAGGATGCCGGAGTCACGCCTGCCGATGCTGGTCTGCACCTGAAGCAGGTAGGTGACGGCCATCGTCATGACGGACAGGCCGCAAAATCCCGCCGCGATGTTGACCCAACGGGCAGGACCGGTTGCGTCCGTTTCGCTAAGGCCGACCGTCACCAGGCTGCTTCCTGCGACGAATACTGCCTGGGAGAAAGTCGGGACCGCGGGCCGGTACCAAGCACTCAACGCATCCACCATCAGCCCGAAACCGAAAATGAGAAGCAGCATCCAGCCGGTGAAGGACGCTACCAGCACGAAAGGCGCGAAGGCCGCCGGAATGGCGGCGCCGGGCCTGCGCGTATGCCGCAGCCCGAACAAGCCGGCGAAAACCATCCGGCTTGCAAGACGCAGGGACGCCCGGCTCTCGCCCGGAACAACGACGGTATCAAAGACATCGCGAAGCGTGAACCAGACCACAAGGGTTCCGATGCCGAATTGCAGGATACCGACGACCATCTCCTGTAACGCCCCGATCGGACTTGTGTTCAGAAATCCTGCTGTATCGGACTCGCAGGGAAGCGGATAGCGCAAGCTCCCCGAGCCGCCGATCGCTCATCTCGGCCAGCCAACCTCGCCAGTGCAACCCTTCGCGATGTTCGAGGAACAAAGTGGCCGATTGTCAGTTCGGTAACATCAACAAACGTTTTCGGGTCATGGCTCATCGTCGGTTTTTGTCACTAGCTCTGGGCCTGCTTGTCTTGGCATTTGGCTCGATGCAGCAAGGCACTGCTCGGGCCCAGGCGCCCTGCCCGGCCGATCACGACAAGCTGCTCTCGGCCTTGAAGGCCAATGTCAAGGCGAGCGGCGGCCCCGCGAATGGCGGCTTCGAGACCAATGAATGGGCAGCGATCGTAGCTCGCGACGGCACCGTCTGCGCGGTCGCCTTCAGCGGGCCGACGGCCGATGCGCAGTGGCCGGGCAGCCGGCTGATTGCGGCCGAGAAAGCGAACACGGCCAATGGGCTCAGCCTGGCGAACATGGCGCTTTCGACAGCCAATCTCTACGCGGGGGTGCAGCCCGGTGGGCCGCTGTTCGGCCTGCAGGCCACAAACCCCGTCAACCAGGCAGCGGCTTACACAGGCGATCCGAAGACGTTCGGCAGCGCCAGTGACCCGCTGATCGGCAAACCGATCGGAGGCCTCGTCGTGTTCGGCGGAGGCCTGGCTCTGTATGACGGCAAGGCCATTGTCGGTGGCCTCGGTGTCAGCGGCGATTCCTCCTGCGCGGACCATAATGTCGCCTGGCGCGTTCGCGCGGCCCTCGGCTTGGACAAGGTTCCTGCGGGTGTTAATCCCAATCGCAAGGACGCCATCATCTACGATCTCGATCCCGGCGGAAAAAGCGCCTCCGGCTGGGGTCATCCGCTTTGCGCCGGCCACGAGGCCGACATTGCGGCGGAAATCGGCTCCGGCGTCGGAGGTTCGACGCCGAAATGAAGCAAGCAATGCAACTTGCAGCATTCTGCGGTGACCCGGTATGTACGGACCGCGCGCCGGCATTTCGAAAACATTTTGGCGTTCTTACTGCCACGCTGCTGGTCTGCGCGCCCTTGCTGACGGCCGCTTCACAGACCCCGCCAGCACCTGCGATCTCTCCGCCTGCCACGGCCGCACCGCCCGATGACGGGCAATGGACGATGCCGGCCAAGAACTACGCCTCGACCCGCTATAGCGAGCTTGCCGAAATCAACGAAGGCAACGTCAAGAACCTGCAGGTCGCCTTCACCTTCTCGACCGGGGTGAACAAGGGCCAGGAAGCGGCGCCGCTGGTGATCGGCAACACGATGTATATCGTGACGCCATTTCCGAACGTCGCCTACGCGCTCGACCTCTCCAAGCCCGGCGCGCCGATGAAATGGAAATACGAGCCCAACCCCGAGCCGGCCGCGCAAGGGGTTGCCTGCTGCGACGTGGTCACCCGTGGCGCGGCCTTCGCGGACGGGCGCATCTTCTTCAACACGCTGGACGGCCACACCATCGCGCTCGACGCGAACACCGGCCAGCCGATCTGGAACGCCCATATCGCCAACATCAATATTGGCGAGACCATCACCATGGCGCCGCTGGTGGTGAAGGGCAAAGTGCTCGTCGGCAATTCCGGCGGCGAGATGGGCGTGCGCGGCTGGGTCAAGGCGCTCGACGCCGGCGACGGTCATGTCGTCTGGACGGCTTACAACACCGGTCCCGACAAGGAGGTGCTGATCGGACCCGACTTCAAGCCGCATTACGACATGGACAAGGGCAAGGACCTCGGCGTCACGACATGGCCGCCGGAAGCCTGGAAGATCGGTGGCGGCAACATGTGGGGTTGGATTTCCTACGATCCGGATCTCAACCTGATCTTCCACGGCACCGGTAATCCCGGCCCCTGGAATCCCGATTTGCGGCCCGGCGACAACAAATGGACGTCAGGCATCTTTGCCCGAGATGCCGATACCGGAGCGGCGAAATGGTTCTACCAGTGGACCCCGCACGATCTTCACGATTATGACGGCATCAACGAGCAGGTCCTGCTCGACATGAATTGGCAGGGCAAGCCGCGCAAGGTGCTCGTCCGCCCGGAACGCAACGGCTATCTTTACGTCCTCGACCGGACGACCGGCGAAGTCCTGTCCGCAAAACCTTATGGCCCCGTTAATTCCAGCAAGGGCGTCGACCTCAAGACCGGCCGCCTGATAGAAAACCCGGACAAGCTGACGGGTACCGGCAAGGTTGTCCGCGACATCTGCCCGACCGCCTCGGGCCTCAAGGACTGGCAGCCTTCGGCCTTTTCGCCGAAGACCGGCCTGCTCTACATCCCGCACAACAATCTGTGCATGGACGAAGAGGGCGTCGAGGTGAACTACATCGCCGGCACGCCCTATGTCGGAATGAACGTCCGCATGATCCCCGGGCCGGGCGGCAATCGCGGCGCCTTCACGGCCTGGGATATCGCCGCCGAAAAACCCGCCTGGAGCCTTAAAGAGAATTTCCCGGTGTGGAGCGGCGCGGTCGTGACCGCCGGCGACGTGGTCTTCTACGGAACGATGGAAGGCTGGTTCAAGGCGGTGAGCGCCAAGACCGGCGACCTGCTTTGGCAGTTCAAGACCTCGTCCGGCATCATAGGCCAACCCATCACCTATCGCGGCCCGGACGGCCACCAATATGTCGCCATCTTATCCGGCGTCGGCGGCTGGGCCGGCGCCATCGTTTCGGGCGACCTCGACCCGCGCGACGCCACCGCGGCGCTCGGTTTCGTCAATGTCATGAAGGACCTGAAGAACGCGACCACGGCGGGAGGCACGCTGTATGTGTTCCGTCTGCCCTGATGTGTTCGGCTTGATCCACGGCGTGGCCCAGAAGCTGCTCACGCGCATCGCGCTCGGCATCGCCGCGCTCGCCTTGCTACTCTTGCCGGCGACCGCCAGCGCTCGCGAGCTCAGGGTCTGCGCTGACCCGAACAACTTGCCCTTCTCCAACGCGGCCGGTCAGGGTTTCGAGAACAGGATCGCCGAGATCATCGCCGACGATCTCGGCGCCAAACTGACCTATACTTGGTGGGCGCAGCGCCGTGGCTTCGTGCGCAACACGCTGAAGGCGGGGCTGTGCGACCTCGTGCCCGGCACGCCGGCCAATCTCGAAATGCTGCGCACCACCACGCCCTACTACCGGTCGTCCTATGTCTTCCTTACGCGCCAGGACGGCCCGGACGTGACCTCCTTCAACGATCCGCGATTGCGCGGCCTGCGTATCGGCGTTCAACTCATCGGCGACGACGGTGCCAACTCGCCTCCTGTCCGGGCGCTTGGCCGCCGCGGCATCGTCGGGCATCTCATCGGCTACCCCGTCTATGGCGACTACGCCGCTCCCAATCCGCCGGCGCGCATCGTCGATGCGGTGGCGAACGGCGAGATCGATCTTGCCGTGGTCTGGGGTCCGCTCGCCGGCTATTTCGCCCAGAAGCAGAAGGTGCCGCTGCGCATCACGCCGGTCACGCCGCGCATAGACGGCCCGCAACTGCCCATGATTTACGACATCTCCATGGGCGTGCGCCGCGAGGACGATGCGCTACGCGGCGATGTGAACGGCGCCTTGGCCAGGCACAAGGCCGAGATAGACGCCTTGCTGGCTCAATATGGCGTGCCGCGCCTCGATGCCTCCGGGAGCCCGGTGCGATGAGGCCGGTCATCGCACTGCTCCTGTTCGCATCACTGGCCCTTGCTGCCTGCCAGCGCGAAGAGCGGGACACGCGCCCGCAATCGGCGCTCGGCTCCGGCGAGCGGCCGACGCCGGTGACGACGCTGGAACCTGGTGGGCAGCGGCCATCCCCCACGGACAACAAAGCGGCGAGCTTCGAGGCCAATGCCTTTCATCTGAGCGAAGGCAAGCGCCTGTTCGGCTGGTTCAACTGTTCGGGGTGCCATGCCAATGGCGGCGGCGGTATGGGCCCTGCTTTGATGGATGAGAAGTGGATCTACGGCGACTCGATGGAAAGCATCCATGCCACGATCCGCGACGGCCGTCCGAACGGCATGCCGAGCTTCCGCGACAAGATACCCGACGACCAGATCTGGGAGCTTGCGGCCTTCGTTCGCTCCTTGAGCGGCAACGCGCCCTCCTCCGCCGCGCCCTCGCGCAATGACGACATGATGGTGCATCCGTCCGAAAACCGCATGCCGGATGCCGCCACGCTGGGGAAGTCGCCGTGAAACGCCTCGCATCGATTGCGTTCGCCACGGCAATCACCCTGTTTCTTCAGGGATGCGCAGGGTGGCAATCGGCGCTCGACCCCAAAGGCCCGGCGGCGAGCGAACTCGCATGGCTGATCTGGTTCTTCACCGGCCTGTGCGCGGTGGTGTGGGTGCTGGTGATGGCCGCCCTTGCCGTGCCGTTGCTGATGCGGTCGCGGCAACATGCCGAGCCGCTTGCGCTGGATGCCGGCGCCGATAGTCGCAAGCTGCGCGTGGTGATGATTGCCGTCGGGCTGACCGCCGTGATCCTGGTCGGGCTGACCTTGCTCAGCTTCTTCGCCAACAGGACGCTTGCGGCGATCGGCTCGGACGCCGCGCTGACCATTCGCGTCACCGGCCATCAATGGTGGTGGGAGGTGCGCTACGAGGATGCCACGCCGAGCCGCATCCTGACCACGGCGAACGAGATCCATATTCCCGCCGGCGAACCTGTGCGGCTTCTTCTCACCTCGACCGACGTTATCCACTCCTTCTGGGTCCCAAGCCTGTCCGGCAAGCTCGACCTCATTCCCGGCCGAATGAATGTGCTCGACATCAAGGCCGACAAGCCTGGCATCTACCGGGGCCAATGCGCCGAGTTTTGCGGCGCGCAGCACGCGAATATGGGCACCTTCATCATCGCCGAGCCGCGCGCAAAATTCGACGCCTGGTGGAACGACCAGTTGCAGCCGGCCGCTGCTCCAACGAGCGACGAGGCAAAAGCCGGCGGGGAGCTCTTCCTGAAACGCCCCTGCGTGATGTGTCACAAGATCGGCGGCACGCCTGCCGGCGGAACGGTCGCGCCCGATCTCACCCATGTCGCCAGCCGGCAGACGCTCGCGGCCGGGACATTGACGATGAGCCGGGGCAATCTCGCCGCCTGGATCGCCGACCCACAGGGCGTGAAGCCCGGCTCGCACATGCCGGTGGTCGATCTGAGCGGCGACGAACTCAACGCCATTGTCGCCTATCTCGAGGGGCTGAAATGAGCAGCGCGGATCTCACCAGCGAACGCGATCTGACGCCAGAGCGCGAAACGTCCGCCAAAGGCGATATAGCGCCAGAGCGTGACGGACCGCGCGACACAGGCATGGACGATGCCAGCCTGCATCGCTGGCTGGCGCGCACATGGCGCACGCCCCCCGGCATCATCGGCGCGCTGTCGAGCGTCGATCACAAGGTCATCGCACGCCGCTATCTGATCACCGCTTTCCTTTTCCTGTGTCTGGGCGGGCTCAACGCCGTCGTCATGCGCGTCCAGCTCTCAGGCCCGCGGCGCGGGCTCGTCGGCCCTGATCTCTACAATCAGCTGTTCACGATGCACGGCGTCACCATGATGTTCCTGTTCGCCGTGCCCATCGTGCAGGCGACCGGCATCTACCTGGTGCCGTTGATGGTTGGCACCCGCAACATCGCATTTCCCCGCCTCAACGCCTTCAGCTATTGGGTCTATCTTTCGGGTGGCCTGTTCGCCTGGGTGTCGTTCGCCCTCGCGATGGCGCCGGATGTCGGCTGGTTCGCCTATGTGCCGCTGTCCGGACCGGAATACGGTCCAGGCAAGCGCGCCGACGTCTGGGCGCAGATGATCACCTATACTGAAGTGTCCTCACTGGCGGTCGCGGTTGCGACCATCGTGACCGTACTGAAACAGCGCGCACCGGGCATGTCGCTGGATAAGATTCCGCTCTATGTCTGGGCGCTGCTGGTCACGTCCTTCGTCGTCGTTTTCGCCATGCCGGCGGTGATGATCACCTCGACCTTCCTGATCCTCGACCGGCTCGTCGGCACGCATATCTTCAACCCGGCCGAGGGGGGCGACGCGCTGCTGTTCCAGCATCTCTTCTGGTTTTTCGGCCATCCCGAAGTTTACATCATCTTCCTGCCGGCGACGGGCATGGTCTCGGCGATCATTCCCGCTTTCGCCCGCCGCCCGGCCTTCGGCCATCTCGGGCTGGTCCTGTCGCTGATCGCGGTCGGCTTCCTGTCGTTCGGCCTCTGGGTCCACCACATGTTCGCGACCGGGCTGCCGAAGCTGGGCGCGAGTTTCTTCACCGCGTCCAGCATGTTGATTGCCATCCCCAACGGCGTTCAGATCTTCTGCTGGCTGGCCACTCTCTGGGACGGCAGGCCGGTGATCCGCACGCCGCTGCTGTTCGTCTTCGGCTTCTTCTTCACCTTCGTCATCGGCGGCCTTACCGGCGTCATGCTCGCCTCGGTGCCACTCGACCTGCAGGTGCACGACACCTATTTCGTCGTCGCTCACTTCCACTATGTGCTGATCGGCGGCTCGGTCTTCCCGCTGCTCGCAGCCGCCTATTTCTGGTTCCCCAAGATCACCGGCCGCATGATGAGCGAGCGCCTCGGGCGCTGGCATTTCTGGCTGGCGATGATCGGCTTCAACGCGGCATTCTTCCCCATGCACATCGTCGGCCTGTGGGGCATGCCGCGCAGGGTCTATACCTATCCGGCCGAGCTCGGCTGGGGGAACATCAATCTCTTCATCAGCGCTGGCGCGGTGCTCTTCTTCCTGAGCTTCGTGCTGTTCGCCTTCAACTTGGTCCATGGCGCGCTAAGGGGCGCGCCCGCGGGCGACAATCCCTGGGACGCGGGCACTCTTGAATGGGCGACGTCCTCGCCGCCGCCCAGCTATAATTTCGCCCGCATTCCAGTCGTTACCAATGTCGAGCCGCTCTGGGCCGAACGTGGGGCGCTTCCCGTCGCGACCGGGCTTCGCGTCGACGTTCGCGAATTGCTCGTCTCCACCGTCGCGGAAGCCTATCCCGACATCCGCGAAAAATCGGCGACGCCGTCGATCTGGCCGCTGCTGGCGGCGATCGCGGTCGGGGCCACCTTCCTCTATTCGATCTTCACGCCATGGGCGATCGTCTGGGGCGCCGCGCCGATCGCCGTCACCCTGGTCGGTTGGTTCTGGCCCAAGGGCGATCCGGAGGACGAGGAATGAACCAGCGTCCCGCCATGGATCTTGCCGGCCTCCCGACCTTTGGGCATGGCCCGCGTAGCCCGACCTGGTGGGGCACGCTCGGTTTCATGGCACTGGAAGGCATGGGCTTCGCGCTGGCCGCTGGCGCCTATCTCTATCTGGCGACGTTGTGGCCCAACTGGCGCCTAAGCGCTCCGCATCCCAATCATTGGCCGGGAACGATCGTGACGCTGCTTCTCGTCGTCAGTCTGGTGCCCAACCACATGCTCAATCGCTATGCCAAGCAATGCGCCATGGGGCCGGTGAGGATCGGCATGGTGGTGATGTCGCTGCTCGGCCTCGCGCCTCTTGTCGTGCGGTGGTTCGAGTTCCCCGCCCTGAATATCTATTGGGACACGAACGCCTACGGCTCGATGCTCTGGGTGCTGCTTGGTCTCCACACCACGCATCTGATCACCGATGTTGGCGACACGATTGTCCTGACGGTGCTGATGTTCACGCACCATGGCTATAGCGGCCGTCGCTTTGGCGATGTCGGCGACAATGCCTTCTATTGGGATTTCGTGGTCCTCACCTGGATTCCGATTTACCTGCTCATCTACTGGCTGCCGAGGTTAGGCTGAGATGCGCGCGCTGCGGCTGGGCACGTCATGGGGAGGTTTGTTGTCGGGCCCTTTGGCCTGGGCAATCTCGACGCAGGTGAACTACGCCCTCGTGCATTGGCAGTGCAATCGCCAGGTCCAGGTGGTGCTACCGGTGGCGCTGTTGCTCGCGGTGTTTTCCCTGCTTGGCGGCGCGCTGTCATGGCGGGCTAAGCGGCAAGGCGGCGCGGCATTCAAACCGGAGCGCACGCGAGACACCGAGCGTTTCGTCGCCAATCTCGGCATTCTCGCCGCATTGCTGTTCGCCCTCGTCATCATCATGCAGGGCAGCGCCGCGCTCATCCTCGACGAGTGCCTGCGATGAGCTTCGACACCTTCTTCTCGACCTCGATATGCTACGGCGCCGGCGCGCCGGACGCCGGATGGACATTGGCGTTTCCCATCACGCTTCCCTTGGCAGCGATCGCTCTGATCTATGGGATCGGCGCGGGCCGTCTATGGCGTCGCAGCGGCCGCGGCCGTCCCGAACGGCTGCGGCAAGCTCTGCTGTTCGCGGCCGGCTGGGGCGTGCTGGCCGTTGCTCTGGTGAGCCCCATCCATGCGCTCGGTGAGCGGGTGTTTTCTGCCCATATGATCGAGCATGAATTGCTGATGGCCGTGGCGGCGCCGCTTCTTGTCGCCGCTTGCCCCAGTGCGGCCTTGATGTGGGCATTGCCAACCACACTCCGTCGAGGAACGGGAAAGCTCACCCGTGGCAAGGTGCTGCAGGCGCTCTGGGTCTTCGCCGCTCGCCCGCTCAGCGCGACGATCCTTCATGGGATAGCAATCTGGATCTGGCATGTCCCGGTGCTGTTCGAGGTAGCGCTGCAGCAGGGTGTGCTGCATTATGCGCAGCATGCGAGCTTCCTCGGCACCGCCCTGCTGTTCTGGTCGGTGCTTCTGCCGCGTTCCGGCCGACAGCAGACCTACGGCATTTCCGTCATGCATCTTTTCTTCACCTCGCTTCACACCGGCTTGCTCGGCGTCCTGCTGCTGGTCTCGCCAAAACTCTGGTATCCGGAGAACGCCTCCGGCGCCGCGCTCTGGCGCCTGAGCCCGCTCGAGGATCAGCAACTCGCCGGGCTGGTGATGTGGGTGCCGGCCGGGCTGATTTACGGCGGAGCCGCCCTGCTGCTCGCCGGCCTTTGGATAAGCAACAGCGGAACCAGGGAGGCGGCCCATGCGCTCCGACCTGGCTAGGCTGCTCGGGGGCGTCCTCGTCGCGATCGTGCTTCTGGTGGTCGTAATCGCGGCGACGACCTTGTGGTTCGACCGGCGCGAGCGTGTCCAACACGAGTCGGACGTGGCGACCGGCGGCGTGGGCGCGCGGGCCATTCCGATCATGACAGCGAATGGCTGCTCAGGCTGCCATACGATTCCCGGCGTGCCGGGGGCGCAAGGCCAGGTCGGGCCGCGGCTCGACGGCAGCCTTGCCGGGCGCGTCTATATCGGCGGTGTGCTGGCGAACAACCCGGAGAACCTGATCCGCTGGATCCGCTCGGCACGGGAAATCAACCCGCACACCGCCATGCCCTCGACAAGGATCACCGAGCAGCAGGCGCGCGACATCGCGGCCTATCTCTATGCGCTCAGATGATCAGCCCTCGCCGCCGCGCCGGGACCACAGGCCGCGGCCGGGATCATAGCCGGCCACCGCCGCGAGGAAGAATGCCACGAGACAGGCGACAACGACGAGCATGGAAACCATGTCGAAGCGCAAGTAGAGCGCGAAGCGGATCAACTCGACCGCCGAGCTGAACGGATTCCAGGCGGCGATCGTCGCCAGCACCGGACCGGCTTCAGCGAGGCGCCAGATCGGATAAAGTGCTGTCGAGGCGAAGAACATCGGGAAGATGACGAAGTTCATCACGCCGGCGAAGTTTTCCATCTGAGTGGACATCGAGGAGACCAACAGACCGAACGCGCCGAGCATCAAGCCCGACAGCACGAGCGCCGGGAACACGGCGACATAGCCCAGGATCGGCGGCCGCACGTCCCAGAAGCGCGCTACGAAAAGAAACAGATATACGAGCGGCAGGCCGACAATCACGCTGGCAAGAAGGCGCGCGGCAAGCAGGTACCAGCGCGGCAGAGGAGCCGTTAGCAACAGGCGCATGCTGCCCATCTCGCGGTCATAGACCATGGCCAGCGAGCTCGCCATGGCATGGAACAGCAGCATCATGGCCGCCAGCCCAGGCACTACATAGACCTCGTAAAGAACATAGGTCTGGTAGGGCGGCGTGATCGACAGGCCGAGAACGGAGCGGAAGCCGGCCGCGAAAATCGCCAGCCAGACCAGCGGCCTCACCATTGCGGAGAAAAGGCGCGCGCGCTGCCGCAGCGAGCGCAGCATTTCCCGCCGCAAGATGCCGTCGAGTGCTCGTAATGCGTGGTCGACTTTCATGGCGAACCCGTCAGCAAGGCGAATGCTTCAGCGACGCTTCCTACGCCGAGTACGGGCGCGATGCGGTCCGCGGGGCCGGTCCAGCAAACCCTACCCTGATCCAGCACTACGACGTCGTCGTCGGCCGCTACTTCTTCGAGAAAATGCGTCGCCCATAGGACGGCGATGCCACGTTCCCGGCAAAGGTCCCTTACATGCTGCTCGAGCGCGCGCCGTCCCGGCACGTCAAGCCCGGTGGTCGGCTCGTCGAGCAGCAGCAGGCGCGGGCCGTGCATCAGCGCCCGCGCAATCTCCACGCGCCGGCGCTGGCCGCCGGATAGCGTGCGGGTCCGATCGTCGATCCTGTCCAGCACTTCGAGGCGGCTCAATTCCTCCCGCGAGAGCGCCTTGCTCAGTTCCGTCGGAAGCCCGTGCAGCGCGGCGTGGTAGCGCAAGTTCTCGCCCGCCGTCAGATCGAGATCGAGCGTCGGCAACTGGAAGACGACGCCCATTTGCGCAAGCGCGGCGGACGGGTTCGCCTGCATCGCCATATCGAACACACGCACCAGCCCGGCGCGCGCGTAGTAGAGACCGGTGATCAGCGAGAACAACGTTGTCTTACCGGCGCCGTTACGGCCAAGCAGGATGCAAATTCTGCCCTCATCCACAGTGAACGAGACATTCTGGAGAACCTGCCGGCTTCCGAAGCTGTGGCTAAGATTCTCGATCGCCAGGGCGTTCATGGGCCGATCACGACTCCCCATGGACCGCGCCCCACCGGCAGCGACTTCACGACCTCCTGGTTCTCCAGGTCGATGAAGGAGATATCGCCGGAGTTGCCGTTGGCGCTGATCAGTTGCTTCTGGTCGCCGGAGAGCGCGACATGCCAGGGCCGCTGGCCGACGAGATAGAGGCGCCTGACCGTGAATGTCCTCGTGTCGACCTCGGCAATCCTGTTGGCTGGGCCGAGCGCGACATAGGCAGTCGCGCCGTCGCGTGACATCTCGATGCCGACCGCTTGCACGCCCTCACGCCGAATGCCCGGCACCTCGAACTCGATCTTGCCCGTTTGAGCGCGTGTCGCAGTGTCGAAGACCGTGACGGTGCCCCGGATTTCGGACGACACCCATAATTGCTTGCCGTCCACCGAGAACGCCGCGGCGCGCGGCCGCGTGTCGACGAGCAGATTGTCGATGAGTTCGAGCGTAGCGGCGTCGATGAGATGGACCATGCTCGTCGTCTCGGACGTGCAGGCGACGGTCCGGCCATCGGCGCTGATCGCCATCCCCTCCGGCTCGACGCCGACATCGACTGTGCCGATGATTTTCGCGTCAGCTATATCCACCACCGAGACCTGGTTGTCGTTCTCATTGGCCACGAAGAGCCGCTTGCCGTCCGGGTGCACGACAAAGAATTCCGGATCGGCGCCCGAAGGCAGTTGACCGACGACCTGCCGCTTGGCGAGATCGACCACGTCGATGCGGTTGTCGTCGCCTTCGGCAACGAAGAGCATCTTCTTGTCGACCGAAAGCGCCATGCCGCGCGGGCGCCGGCCGACATCGATCGCCGCCTGCAGTGTCATGGTCGCACCGTCGACGACCGTGACGGTATTATCCTGCTCGTTGGAGACGTAAATCGTCTCGGCCGCCGCAGGAGGGACAAGGATTGCCACCAGCACGAGCGCAATCAGAGTTTGCATGTGCTCTCCTCCAGATCGATACCCAGAGTGTCGAGCGGCGTGCGCTGATGCAGAAAACCCGGTTGCGGGGAACTGGAAACAAGCAGCCGCGGGCCTGCGATCAGAATGGGCTGGCGCATCTGCCCGTCCCACGGACGGAAACTCAGCCCTTGCCCCTTGAAGCCGGCGAGCAGGAAATCGTCGCTGCGCAGATACTTTGCGATCGCGGCCGGATCGAGGCTGTGGAGCCGCGTTGCCGCCTCGCCGATGCTTCTGACCGCCAGCCAGGCGGCGTAGTCGCTGGGCAGCATCCAGCGTCCGGACTGCTTGTGGAAGCGGTCCTGGAGCTGTGTGGCGCCCCATTCTTCGTCGACCGCGCTCCAGCCGGTTGCGACCAGCCCTTGCGTCCCGGCCACCGTCCTCGGCAAGGCGGTGCGCCCCTCGAGATAAGCGCCGAATTCGTCGGCTTCGTCGGCGACGACCAGAACATCATAGTCGCCGACCTGCGTTGCGGCAGGGATCTCTGTCTGGAGCGTGACATGTCCGGTGTCGGCGCGGCCGTTGGCGGGCCGAAACGTCCAAGGTTTGTCGATGGTGATCTGCGCCCCAAACCGCGTCGCTGCGCGCCGAAAGGCCGCCGCCATGGCCACGTCGCCGGGATGCGGACCAGTCAGCAGGAACCAGTGCTGCCATCGCTTCCAGACCAGATATTGCGCCAGGGCGTCGGCCAGCATGGCGCGGCTCGGAATGGTGTGCAGAACGTTTCTTCGGCAGTCCTCCTGACGCAGGCTGTCATCAGGGTCGCGGCTGTTGAAGAGCGTCATTCGCTGGGCACCAGGCGCTGCGCTCGCCTGCAGCAATTGCGCGGCATCGAGATCGGCAACGACGAAGCTAATGCCGGCGGCTGCGAATGCGTTGACAGCTTCGGCAGGTGCTTCGCCCGGCTTGAGAACCCTTTCTTGCAGACGAAATTGCTGGCCGAGAAAGCGGCCGGTGCCGGCGTCGTCGGCGATCCCCAGCCTGGCGCCCTGCAGGCCATCGTCTGTGACGGCCTCGTCCAACGGCCCTAGGGGTGGAGGCAGTTTGCGCTGTTCGCCGAGATAGCCGATCACCATCGTCTGCGGCCCGGCAAGCGCGGGGAAGGCGATAGCGAGCAGACCGACAAACGCCAGCGCGAGCCGCATGCGGCTCAGGTCGAGCAAGCCAAGTTGGATGTTCGAAATCGCCACGGGAACTCCAGGACCGCAGCGACCTAATGATTTTCAGCAAGGAATGTTCCTGGACTCGTGGAACCTCCGATTGTTCCTGCTTCCAATGTCAGCGTTTCGCGCTGTCGCTGTCCATGTCTGCCCGCGCCAGGAACTGTTCTGTGACCTGCGGCAGGTTGCTCTTCAGCCACTCGGCCATCGCTTCCTCCTCACGCAGGTTCTGTTCGCACACGCGGGCAATTTCGGCCTCGCCCGCGGCATTGGCCGCGGCGATGAGGATCGTGTACGAGGCGATTTCCATATGTTCGAAAGTGTAGCTCGCCAGCGAGCCCTTCATGACTTCGTCGCCGGCAAACACGCCGCTGATCGACTGCGCCGTGGCGGTCAGCTTGCCGCCTGCATCCTTCAGCATGGACGATCCTTCGTCGAGTCGGTCCAGGCAGCTCTTCAGCCGCCTTGCCTGCTCTTTCGTCTCTTCCAGATGAGTACGAATTCGGTCACTGAGCTGAGGGTAGCTCTCAATCCGGCTCAATTGTCCCGACAGCATCGTCTCTGCCTGCTCCTCCATGGCGTGAGCGTCCCTCAACCATTGGACAAGCCATTCGCGCGATTCAGCCATTTAATGTCTCCATCGATCTGACGCCGCCCGAACCGCCGGTGGCGTGCATTGTTCCTTGAACGTGAGTTCCGATTACGATTTCCGCGAGGAGAATGGATCGGAATCGGAGAGCTTCTGGCGCACCGACTCGTCGGTCTTGTCGGCCGTGGCTTTGACGACATCGCTAACCTTATCGGCCAGTGTCCCTTCGCCCGACGCCTGCCGTCCGGCCTCGTCGCTCGCGGTCTGGTAGGCTTCGGCCGCGACCTGCTTTGCGGCGTCGAGGCCTTCTTTCAAAGTCTCTTCGGCGCTTTCCCGAAGTCTCTCGCGATAGGCACCCAATCGCTCATCCTCGACTTCCGTGTGAGGCAGCATGGCGCCGATCGCAGCTCCGACGGCAAGGCCGACGGCCGCCGCAGCGAGAGGCTGGTCCTGAAGCAGATTGTGCGCGGACCGGCCAGCGCTTGTCGCCATATCGGCCGTGGCTGCCGCCGAGCTTGCGAGTGTGTCCGCAGCGCTGCTTGCCATGTCCGACATTGTACCGGCTGCTTCGCTTGCCATTCCCGAGACAGTTGCGGTCGCTCCGCTGGCCGCTTCGCCAACAGAGTCGGCCGCATCCGAGACCCTGGAACCCATTCCCGCACCGAATGCTCCGTGATCGAGCCCGGGACCGCGCCGCGTCACGCCATCGGCACCAGCCGACGCGGTCGAAGCGCCGCTGCCCAACATCAGCCAGGCCAGGCCCGCGCCGATCACGGTCAGGGGCAACGGATTGTCCCGAACCTGGACCTTCAGGTTGTGGAGCATGTCGGAGCCTGTGCCATTCCTGAGAAGCCCAGTGAACTCATCGAAGAGCTGGCCGGGGGTCATCTTGTCGCGAATGGAGTCGGCGGTCGCCACCACTCTTGCGCGCGTGGCTTCCGCCTCGCGTTCGAGCTCGGCTGCGGATTTGTCTGTCATCGCGCTTGTTCCTTGATCACGTTCACGTCACGCTTGAGCTGCTCCTGTGTGCGGTCCGGCGCGAGCTCAGCCGGCGCCATGCTTGCCATGCCCGTCCGCAACAGGATCACGCCCAGAGCGGCAACCACCACGCCGACGAGCAACGCGGACCACCCGGCGCCCAGGCCAAGCCGAGCCAGGGCGATGACAAGCGCCTGCAGCAAAATCAAAAGCGCGGCGAGCAGGCATACCGCACCGCCCAGCACCTCGACGGCGCCTGCGCCGGCCTTGGTCGCGCTCTCCGAGATTTCCGCCCTTAGGAGCCTGGCCTCCGTTTGCACGAGCCTGCTTACCTGTTGCGCCAGATCGGCGACCAATGTGCCGAGACTTGGATTATCCTGGGTGCTCATTTCTTCAACTCCGCTGCCTTCCCTGGCATGCCGCCCTCGGAACCCCAGTTGGCTGGAGATTTATCCCGGCCGGCGCTCGTTTCCGTGCCGGTTTGGCTGGGATATCCAGGCGTGGCCGCGCCCTGCGTCGTGCCGCGCGTTCCGGGCGGCGAAGCCTTGATGAATCGGCCAAGCGCAAGCCCCGCCAGAACCGAACCGGCAAGGAGCGTTCCGGGATTCTGACGGCCAAAAGACTGCACGTCTTCGAGCACCTGCCCGAACGGCTTTTCCTTCAACGAGGAGGACAGCCTTTCCAGCCCGCTCGCCGCCTCCTGCATGAACTGCGAGGCCGCGCTCTGATCGCTCTCGGCCAGGTGATCGCTCGCGGCGCGCAGGGCGCCGCCGAAAGCAGACAGGCTCGATCCGATATCGCGCTGCGCCTCCTCGGCTTTTTCGGCGACGGCCTGCTGGGCTTCGCCCGCAAATGCGCTGGCCCTGCGGGCGACCTCGTCACGGGCATCGTGGAGCGCTTCGCCGGCGCTTTGCGTTTCTTGCTGGATCCTGTCGGAAACTTCGTCCTTCGCCGTGGCAAAGTCGGCCGGCTCGCGGCCCCGATCGTTCTCGCGCTGCATGGTGCCTCCTAGTGAAACCCGAGGAAGGAAAGCACCGCGAGCACGACGACGATCAGACCGATGAGATAGATGACACTGTTCATGGCGCAGCCTCCTCCATGCCAATCCGAACTTCGCGCCGGCTGCTATGTTCCCCCGCACGCACAGCTTTTTAGCAAATCGTCATTTGCCCTCGGGCTGCGCCTTGAAAGCGGCAAGCTCCTCGTCGCTGCAGAGCAGTCTGGGGCGCGCCGGATCGGAAATATCGAGCTTGCCCCAGGGAATGCGATAAAGGCCTTCACGCTGTCGCAACGCGAAGAAATCGAGCAGCGCCGTACCGATGGTCGAAGCGGACAAACGCTCGAACGCGGCGAAGATCCCCACATGGAATTCGGTGACGACAAGATCGCTGCCGTCCCGCTCGGCGATGATCTCCTCGATATAGCCGATGCTCCTGCCGTGCTCGGAGAACACGTGCCTGCCGGCAAGGTGATCGAGGTGCACGGTCGCCATGCTCACGCTCCGGGGATTCGGCCGACAACATGTTCGCGCAGCCAGTCCTGCCAGGCGAAGATCCTGGTCCGGCGCACGTCGATGTCGAACTCGATATCGACGCCGATATCGCGCACCTTGTTCCACGCGATCCGGTGCGGCCGTGCCTGCCGCCTGCCGCTCAGCCTTGCCGCGAGCTTCGCGGTCCATCTTGCGGGCGTCGAGCCAAGCCGTCGCGCCAGCGCAATCGAGCCGAGTTCAACGGCGCTTACCGTGGGCGGCTTGCCCGGCTTCAGTTCGGCGACAATGCTATCCACCTTCCCGATCTTGATCTGCTCGCGATCGACGACCTGCTTGTCCAGTATGTCGCGCAGCAACTGCATCACGTGCCTCCGAATATCTGCAGCGGAATGCTCACCACCGCCAGCACGAAGCCGAGCGCGATGACGAAGATCACCGCAGCGTTCGAAACCACGCCGTTGCGGTGCTGGCCGACATAGCGTTCGTCATTCAGCAGGAAGAGGAACGGCACGACCGTCAGCGGCAGGCTGGCCGCCGTCAGCGCCATCGAGAAGATGGTGAGCTTCAACGGATCGAGGCCGAGCGCTATCGGAACGGCGGCGAGGAAGAGCGTCAGCGTGTAGACGAGGCTGAAGCCGGGATCGTCGCGCGGCTTGAGATCCTCACCCCAATTCCAGCCGAACCCCTGCGCGACGAGATAGGCCTGCTGCAGAGCCACTTCCAGAGCGGCGCCGAAGCAGGCGATGGCCAGCGAAGCAACGAAAAGGACAAAGCCCCAGAAGCCGAATATCGGGATCAGCATCAGCGGAAGCTGGTTGTAGTCGTCCACCTCGTTAACGCCATGAGCGCCGAGCACGAGCGCGGCCACGATCAGAACGCCCACGGAGATCGTGCCACCGAAACTCATACCGAGACCGGCGATCGCGCGATTGGTGCCAAGATAGCTCTTGTCCCACTGATCCTCGATCGCGCCCGAGGAATAGAACATGAAAAGGTAGGGCGAGATCGAGGCGCCGAGAATGCTGACGGCCATGAACCAGTATTTTGCCGTGTCGTGGTGCGGCAGGCTGGGCACGGCGCCGACAGCCACCTCTTTCCATTCAGGGCGCAGCATTACGGCCGCGACGACGAAGCAGAGCGTGACGAGGCCAAGCATCGACACCCCTTTCTCGATGAGGCCGAACGTGCCTTTCCACAGCAGCAGCCACGCCAGGAAAGCGACCGGCAAGGCCCACCATTGGAAGCTGATCCCCGTGGCAAGCTCGGCGGCAATGGCAACACCGCCGATCTCTGCGGAAAGCACCAGGAAGTTGACCAGCAAGACTGCAAGCAGCGGCCAGATGAACGCATTGAAGCCGAACCTTTCGCGGATGCCGTCGGCGATGGTGTGATGACTGACCGCAGCGAAACGGCCGGCCATCTCGACCAGGAAGATGATGCAGATCGTGCCGAGCACGATCGCCCAGATGAGCTGGAAGCCGAACAGCGCGCCGGCCTGTGCCGCCGTCGCCATCGACCCGACCTCCAGGAAGCCGCCGACGCTGGTCACGACACCGAGCGATATCTCCAGCAGCTTCTTCATCGGCCCGGCGAGAAATACTGCCGATAGGCAGTGGCGAGATCGCCTTGCGCGGCGCGAAGCTCCTGTTGCGCCTGGGCGGCCTCGGCGTGCTGTTCGGCCTCGACCGCGTTCTTGGCCTGCTTTGCCGCGTTCGACAGCCGGCTGAGAGCCTTTGCCAGTTCATCCCGCTTTGCCTCGTCGGACGGAGACACCGATTCCACTTGCCGGCCGGCGTCGGCGAGTGTCTTGGCGAAGGATTGCAAGGCAGACGATGCGTAGCGGGACGGCGCGGCGCCGGCGAGCCAGGCATCGCTCACCAGCACCGCCGCCTGGGCCGTCGATGCTGCAAGCTTTGATTGCTGGTCGACGGTTTCAGACGAGGAGCAGGAGGCAACCGCCAGCGCCAGCAGAGGCAGGAAGACCCGGCACGGCCGGGCAACGGTGCGCAACATCTTTCACTCGTTGCAATTTCTTGAAATCACGATGATAAAGCCGCACCCACAGGAAAGTTCCTCCGTGTTGGGGATTTGCGCCACCGACTGCCTGCTGCAGGGCGCGCGCGACAACATGGTTCGGCTTTTCTACCCAGGCCGGGAATTGCAATTTCTTGTCGGTAAAAAACGTGGCTGGTTCTCCGTCGGAAACCAGCCGAAACTCGGCCGTGGTACTTTGTTCCGCGGGCCGCGGATTTGATCATATCGTACGAGCCGGCTGCTTCGTCATGTCACCAATATTGGCAAGAGCCGCAACCTTGTCGATCATCGCCAGGATCGCCGCCGGACTGCTTTGATGCACCATATGTCCGGCATCCGGGACGATATCCAGAAGTGAATGGCTTATCTCGGATTGCAGCCGCAGCGCCTCGGCCTTGGCATCGAACAGCTGATCACCGGCGCCGGCAATTATCCCGACAGGGACGGCGATGTCGGCATATCTGCGATTTGGGAAAAGTGCCGATGCCAGCATCAGGAAGGATTCAGCGGAGATGGATCGCAGCTGCGAGGGCCGGCTCGCCAACCCTCTTGTCGTTGTCGCGAAAGGGATCGCGATCGTTGCCGGATGAAAAATCTTCCTCATCGCCCAGCGCCAGTTCAGCCTGACCAGCGAAGGAAGCACCGCGTGGCGCAGCACAGTCCCGATCAGCGGAACCGCCGGCAGCGCGGAGATGGCAAGCGCCAATCTTGGCGACGGGTAATGATAACCGGCGACGACAACGACGCCGGCAACCGACCGGGGATGCCGGCGCGCCATCTCAAGCGCCACCGCTGCCCCCCAGGAATGGCCGACAACCATGTAGCGCTCGATGCCGAGTTTCGCGACCGCGGCATCGATGAGGTCGGCCTGGGCGGCTGCAGTCCAAGGTCTGCCTGCCGGGCGTGTGCTCATGCCGAAGCCGGGCCTGTCGAAGGCAAGTACGCGATATCTGGCGGCGGCTCTGTCAAAAATGCCGCTTGTCGTGAAGTCTTCCGCGGAGGCGCCATTGCCGTGCAACAGCAGAAGCGGTTGCCCATTGCCCGCCTCCAGGAAATGCAGCTTCGTTCCGCCGAGATCGATGAAGCGCCCGAGCAGGCGTGCATCCAATGCCCGTCTCGCGAGGAGATTGTTGTAGAGCGCCAAGCCAGCCGTGGTCGCCGCAAGCAACAAAAGCAGGTTCTTCCTGGACTTTGCCGTCATGGTCGCAAATCAAGGCGGGGGTGGCGAAAACAGGCGACTTTGCAGTGGTGCGCTGCCTATCAGGCCGACCCCTTCTGAGGCAGCTCGGTCTCTTCCTCGATTTGGTCGCGCAGACTCTGCTCGGCCTCGTCCTTACCAGCCCCGGTCGACGGCTTTTGCCGGGCGAGCTCGCGATCCACAACCTTGCGCGAGCCTTCAACCGGATCTTCTTGCGGCGAATCCCTGTCCGTTCCTGTTTGCTGGCCGGTCCGATCCCTACTTGGGGTGGATCGAGCGGGATCGTCATCTTGGCGGGGCTTCGTCATTGAGCACCTTCTCCGCATTCATCGGACGTCTGCTGACTTCCGGGCAGGTTGAGCCGGCCAAACCTCTGTGGCCGGGCTTTGTTCCGTGCGCGGCGGGACCGGCCTCGCCACTGCTCTACAGCCGGGCAGAAGCAACAGCTGCTCTTGCAACAAATGTGGTTGAGGCTGAATCGCTTCGGCTCTACGAGTGCGGCAAGCGTCCGGTTGCCTCCTGCGTCCGCCTCGCGACGGAGGAACCATGACGCGCCACTCTCCACTCAGTCTCTTGGAATTCGAAGCGCTCACGCAAGCAGCTTCGAAACTGTCGAAGGATCACGGCGGAACGCTGGAAAGCGTGGTGACCTCGTTGTTCGAAGCGCTTCGCGAAGGAGAGACCTGCCCAAAGGCGGTCCTGGACGCGGTAATCGCGGCGCTTACCAAGGAGACCCGCTAGACGAGTCGGCCGGCCTGCCGGACCCCTCGGCATCACCCTGTTCAGGCTCAACGGCTTCCAGGGCATTGATCACAGGCGCCAGCGAATTCTCTTCAACGGGACTGGATTCCGACCCTCTGTTTTCCTCGCCGGTTTTGTCCAGCGCACGTTGGATCGCGTCTTCAATATTGCCCACCTCCTGCTCCCGCACCTCGCGGCCGTAGCCGGCGGCGTCGGCATCCTGCTCGAATTGCTGCGCCAGCATTGGAACGCTGATCTCGGTGTCGGGTGGCAAGTTGCCGACATTCTCTTCCAGCCAGCTGCGCAGGAATTCCTTTGTCGCGTTCATGGAGCACCTCCTCCTCGACGCGAGATAACTGGACGATGACGCTGATGTTCCCGTAAACCTAAACCGTGGGGAATGAAAGGATCGCTGGACGGTGGGGAGCTTGAACACTCTGGCGAGAACACTCGATGGCTTTCCACGGCGAGAGCGCTTGACACGAGGGGGACGTTCCCATCCCGAGCTTGGTTCCAGTCCAATTCCAGCGGGAACCCGGATTGCTCTCAGCCGTTCGCAGGCATGGCAACATTGCAGCTTCGCGAAGCGCTGACCAAGGTCGGCACGCTGACGTCCCGACCGGCGGCCTTTTTGATTTTGGGCGGCTACACTGTTGCTTGGTTCCTCTTCGAGCGGGAGACGCTTGACTGGCACGGCGCCGCGACGCTGATCACCTGGGCAATGACGCTGTTTATTCAGAGGGCCGAGCATCGCGACACCCAAGCGCTGCAGGCGAAGCTCGATGAGCTGATCAAGGCGAACGACAAGGCTCGCAACGAGATCGCCGGAATGGACGACAAGGAGCCGGAGGAAATCGAGCGGATGCGCGATGTCGGACGAGGCGGAAGTTGACGTCTCCTTAATCGGACTGCCTTCGGAGCTAAGTCGTTGTGAGCACGTTGTTAGCAATGATGACACTCTTGAGGTGACGAGCCTGTTTGCGTCGGCCACCGCGACCGCGCTGACGCAACACCGCGATCTTGTCGGAACTTCGGGTCGTCGAGCGGATTAGGGAGAGTGCCGCAGGCACATCCCTACACCCAAGGAGGATCCAAAAAATGCCGAAGAAAGCTTCGACCGCGACCTCGAACGGCTTGGAAAGCTTGTTCCTGGACGGACTAAAAGACCTCTACTACGCGGAAAAGAAGATCCTGAAGGCTTTGCCAAAGCTGGCGAAAGCAGCTCAGTCCGAAAAGATAGGCGCCGCTTTCGAAAAGCACCTCAAGGAAACTGAAGACCAGGTGGATCGCCTGGAGCAAGTCTTCGACATGCTCGGCAAGCCGGCCAGGGGCAAGACCTGCCCGGCCATTGACGGCATCATCGAGGAGGGCTCGGAAATCCTTGAAGAGTACAAGGACGAGCCGGCGCTTGACGCAGGGCTGGTTGGTGCCGCCCAAGCGGTCGAGCATTATGAAATCGCGCGCTACGGCACGCTGATCGCATGGGCCGAACAGCTCGGTCTCAAGGATGCTCTTCCGCTGCTCCGGCAGACTTTGAAGGAAGAGTCGGCAACCGACGAGGCGCTCAACGCTCTTGGTGAGAACGACGCCAATCAACGTGCTTTGCAGGCGGCCTAGCAACCTACCGGCGGCCGTCGGTCCTTATGGTTGCAGAAAGGAGAACTCGATGAAGAAGACCTGGAAAAAACCAACCATGTGTCAGGTGGCTGCGGGCTTCGAGATTTCGCGATATTTGCCTGCTGAAATCCGGCCGAAAAAGTAGCTCGTGAATTGCATGCCCCCTCAACGGGGCATGCAATTCTTTGCGATATCAGGAGACGCGGACGCAAATCGATCGCAGTCGCAAACGTGGTGCCGGTCAGTTGACCGCTGGGCATGCACTGCCATGCGCGTGAAGATCATCGGATCGGCGGCGGGAGGCGGCTTTCCGCAATGGAACTGCAATTACCGCCTGAGCCGCGCGGCTCGCACCTGCATGCCCGGCGTGCAGTCGCGAACCCAATCATCCGTTGCCGCGTCGGCTGACGGGACAGGATGGGTTCTGTTCAACGCATCGCCCGACATCCGCCAGCAGATTGCGCAAACGCCTGAGCTGCATCCCGCGGCCGACGCACCTCTGCGTTCGACGCCCATCCGCGCTGTGGTGCTGACCAATGCCGACGTGGACCATGTCGCCGGCCTGCTCAGCCTGCGTGAGCGACAGCCTTTCGCGATCTATGCCACGGCGCAGGTGCTGGCGACGCTGAAGGCTAATTCGATTTTCAATGTCCTCGATCCGGCAATCGTACCACGGCGCCTGCTGGCGCCGACGCAAGAGATGGCGATCTGCGGCGCGGACGGCCACCCGACCGGCGTGGTCGTCGGCAGCTTTCCGGTGCCCGGCAAGGTCGCGCTCTATCTCGAGCAAAGAAGTGACCCCGCCGCCGATTTCAGCTCCGGCACGGGCGACACGATCGGCGTCCGCATCAGCGGGGCCGACGGTCGCGGCGCCGTCTTCTACGTTCCGGGCTGCGCGCGTATCGATGCCGCGCTGCGCGAGCGCCTCGCCGGAGCCGCCTGCCTTCTGTTCGACGGTACCGTCTACACGGACGACGAGATGATCACGGCCGGCGTCGGCCAGAAAACCGGTGCACGCATGGGGCATATCGCAATGTCGGGAGAAGCGGGTTCGATCGCCGCTCTCGCCGATGTGAAGATCGGTCGCCGTATCTTCATCCACGTCAACAACACCAATCCCGTTCTGGACGAGAATTCCGCCGAGCACTCGGCGGTCAAGGCGGCTGGCTGGGAAGTCGCCGCCGATGGCATGGAGATGGAATTTTGAGCGATTTCCACGACGCGGCGCGAGACGGACTGTCGAAGAGCGAGCTCGAGGCCGTGCTGCGGCGGATCGGCGACGAGCGCTATCACAACCGCCATCCTTTCCATCACAGAATGACCGTCGGCGCCCTGTCGAAGGCCGAGATGCAGGCCTGGGCGCTGAACCGCTATTGCTACCAAGCCGTGATTCCGCGCAAGGACGCAATGATCCTGGCGCGCGCCGAGGATCCGGCGTTCCGCGCCGCCTGGCGCAAGCGCATCGAGGATCACGACGGCGAGGACGGCTGGAGCGGCGGCATGGCGCGCTGGCTGCATCTGGCGACCTCGCTTGGGCTCGATGCCGAATCCGTCAAGAGCGAAAGGCTGGCGCTGCCGGCGACCCGCTTCGCCGTCGGCGCCTACCTTTCTTTCTGCACCGACCGTACGCTGCTCGAGGCGGTCGCGTCGTCGCTGACGGAAATGTTCTCGCCGAGCATCATCGGCGAGCGGGTGCCGGCGATGCTGGCCAAATATGATTACATCACCGAGGATACGCTGGTCTATTTCAGCCGGCGGCCCGAACAGGCAGCGCGCGACGCCGACTTCGCTCTCGCCTATGTGCTCGCCCACGCCGACACGCCCGAGCGCCAGCAGCAGGCTATCGATGCGCTGGTGCTCAAATGCGACATACTCTGGGCCATGCTCGATGCGCTCCAGCATGCCTATGGCGCGCCGGGAAACATACCGCCCGGCGCCTTCCGCTCCGAGGCGGCCTCATGACGGCGCTGTGCGAAAGAGCCATCGTGTCGTTGCGGTCGGCGCCATCGCTGCCCAGGCATGTGCGCATCCAGTACGATCCCGTGCGACTGGCCTTCGCCGTGCTTTCGCCGGAGAAGGTGTTCTGGCCGAACGACATCAGCCTCGACATACTACGCCGCTGCGACGGGCAATCCACCGTCGAGCGCATCATCGCCGATCTTGCGGCGGACTACGACGCCGATCCGCAGGACGTAGCGGACGATGTTGTCGCCTTCCTGCAGGAGTGGTCGGACAAGCTTTTGGTGAAGCTGTGAGCGAGGCACTTCTGCCTCCGATCGGCATGCTGGCGGAACTGACGCATCGCTGCCCGCTGCGGTGCCCCTATTGCTCCAATCCGCTCGAACTGCTGAAGGCCAACCGCGAACTCGACACGCAGACCTGGCTCGATCTCTTCTCACAGGCCGCCGATCTCGGTGTCCTGCAGGTGCATCTTTCCGGTGGCGAACCGACGCTGCGCCGCGACCTCGAACAGCTGATCGCAGCGTGTTCGGCGCTTGGCGTCTACACCAACCTCATTACCGCCGGCGTCGGCATTGCCGAAGGTCGCATCGAGGCCTTTGCCGAAGCCGGTCTCGACCACCTGCAACTGAGCTTCCAGGGCGCCCGTCCGGCGACCACCGACCGTATCGGCAACCACCAAGGCAGCCATGAGAAGAAGTTGGAGACGGCGCACCGCGCCCGCGCGGCCGGGCTGCCTCTCACCATCAATGCGCCGGTCCATCGCCACAATATCGAGGAGGTGCCGGAATTCATCGACCTTGCCCTCTCCTTGGATGCGGAGCGGCTCGAGATCGCCAATGTCCAATATTCCGGCTGGGCGCTCGCCAATCGCGATTTGCTGATGCCCGACCGTGCCGCCGTCGACCGGCAGGCCGACATCGTCGCGGCTGCCCAGGAACAGCTAGCCGGCATCATGAACATCGATTTCGTCACACCGGATTACTTCGCCATCTACCCCAAGCCATGCATGGGCGGCTGGGCGCGCGACGCCTTCATGGTGACTCCCGACGGCACCGTGTTGCCGTGCCACGCCGCCCAGACGATCCCCTCGCTGCGCTTCGAGCGCTTCGGAGACCGCAGCCTCGCCGAAATCTGGACCGATTCACCGGCATTCAACGCCTTCCGCGGCACCGAGTGGATGCGGGAGCCGTGTCGAAGCTGCGAGCGCCGCGAGGTCGATTGGGGTGGCTGCCGCTGTCAGGCATTGGCGATTGTCGGCGATGCCGCCGCAACAGATCCAGCCTGCATCAAGTCGACAGCACACGCCCGTATGGCCACCTTGGTCGATGAAACGCGGCGCAGCAATACCGCCGGCGACGATGCTTTCATGTATCGCCGGATAGGACGTAACTTTGACGGTGGCAACAATCGCCGCCGATAGGGGCCCGGCTTCGGCTAGAGCAATTCCAGGAAAAGTGTGCGCGGTTTTCCGCCCGGAATTGCGTAAAAACAAATAGATAGGGCGTTTCGCCGTTTCTATGAAACGGTGAAACGCACTAGAAGCGACGGTCCATCTCGGCCAATGATATACGCGTCGCTTGGAAGCACGTTGGCGGGCAATTCCCTCAGCGTAAAAGGCCGTCGATATCGAAATCTTCCCAACCTCTCAGGCGGGGCGCATCGTTCCGACTCTCGTCGGTGTTACTTGCGGCCCCGCCGCGATTCTTTTGGGAGCGCTTCAGAGCTGCCCTTGCGGCGGCGCGTCTCCGGTTCTCGGCAGCTGTCGCCGCGTCTTCATCACGCCAGACAGTGACCAGATCTCGGTCGAGCACATCCTCGATGTGGCGCGGGTCAAACACGTGGAAAGTGATCTTCCTCGCCCGGCCGCGAAGTTTCACGGTTCGCGTCCCGGCGCTCTGAAGCCGACCGTCCTTTAGCCAGCGGTGCCGCTCGCCGGACGAGATCGTCAGGATATCCTCGACCTCGCGAGGGATGACCGGCAGATCTTCGATGTCGCGCATGGCTTTGGATACGATCGCCCTTGCCGCGTCAGGGTCGGCATCCGAGCCATCTGGGAGCCGCAAAGTAAGCACACGGGATTCGATGTGGAGCAGCTTTCTCAGCGGCGCGGGAAGGCGCGCGCGGATCTCGAGGAAAATGCCCCTCGCCCGCATGGACGATCCCAAAGTCGCCGCAGGCAAAAGCGGCCACTCAGCGATCAACTTGGCGGTCGGTTCGGTTTTTTGGCGCCCGGGCATATCGGATAAATAGGCCGGGTTGGGCCCAGCACAACGCCGGTTCGAGAGGCAATCCGGTGTGGCGCGGCGCCTGTGATCGCAAGCAAGAGCATTCTCGCCACATTCGGCCATCTGAGAAGGCTCCGTGGAGCGAATTGTCAATCGGCGAGTTAGGCTGGCTAGACCGAAGAGACTGGATTGGACGGATGGCCGCGTCGAAAAGGAACAGATATTTCACGCCAACCAAGCCGGCGCCAGAAGGCCTCGCCCCTGCCCTGGCGCGAAACATTGAGGCGCTGATCGAGAGGCGAAAACGCGAAGCCAAAGCCGCAACGCTGGAGGAGCGCGCAGCCGCAGCGATCAGCGGCTTCGCCGGAAGCATGGTCTTCGTCTACTTACACGTCGCCTTCTTCGGCGGTTGGATCGCCCTCAATGTGGGCATCCTGAGCTCCGTAAGACCTTGGGACCCATCACTGGTCATCCTGGCCATGTTCGCCTCGGTCGAGGCCATCTTCCTCTCGACCTTCGTGCTCATCAATCAGAACCGAATGGCCGCGGAGGATAATTCCAGGGCAGACCTCGATCTGCAGGTCAGCCTGCTTAACGAGCACGAAACCACCAAGCTCATCAAGCTGGTGGAGGAGATTGCCAAGCGTCTCAACATAGATACCGACGCGGATCACGAGATCAAGGAACTCAAGCGCGATGTGGCGCCGGAGGCAGTCTTGGACAAGATCGAAGAGGTGTCCGACCGTCAGCCGCCCGAGTGACAGATCACCAAAAGCTAAACGTTACTGAGTTGGGCTAATCAGAGGATAGGCGCATGTTCGACCACATCGGCTTCAACGTCGGGAATTTAGAGAAATCGCTCGCCTTTTACAAAGCAGTGCTGGCACCTCTCGGTCTTGGCGTGCTGGAATCTGGCGAGGGCTGGGCCATGTTGGGCGGCTACTCCGGTCGTCTCTGGATCGGGGCATTCGGTCCTCCTCCTGGACCCATCCACATGGCGTTCCGCGCCGGCTCTCGGGGAATGGTACACGCGTTCTACGAGGCAGGCCTTGCCTCCGGAGGTCGCGATAACGGCGCGCCTGGCATTCGCACCCAATACGCGCCGGATTACTTTGCAGCTTTCTTGCTCGACCCGGATGGGCACAATGTCGAGGCCGTAACCTTCGTCGCGGAAAATTGAGCTGCGCGTTCTGCGCCCGTGAGCGCAGGAGTCCGTCGGTACCGAAATCTTCCCAGCCCCTTAGGCGCGACGTAGATGCGAAGCTCAGCGGCTTAGCACCAAATCGAATTGGCGTTGGAACAAACGCTTCGCCCCTCTGTTTGCCTCCAGGCACAATTCAGTGCGTTGGAGGACATCATCTATGAAACTTCGTTTGCTATCGGCCGGGCTCTGCACGGCCGTCGCGCTGGGTTTTGCCCAGCCGGCGCTCAGCGCCGAGAAGGCACAGGATTTCGTTAACAAGGCAGCCGAAGGCGGGATCTTCGAAGTCGAGTCAAGCAAGATCGTCCAGGGCAAGGCGAAAGACCAGGCCGTCAACGACTTCGCCCAGAAAATGATAACCGATCATGGCGCGGCTAACGCCAAGCTGCAGTCGATCGCCGGCGAGCAGAAACTACAGGTTCCCGCGGACACCGATGCGAAGCACAAGAGCGACCTCGAGGCGCTGAAGTCCGCGAACGGATCGGTCGACCAGTCCTACGTGAAGATGCAGCAAGACGCGCATGCCGACGCGGTCAAACTGTTCCAGGACTATGCGGCCGACGGCGACAACGCCGATCTCAAGGCATTCGCGCAGCAGACGCTGCCGACGCTCAAAATGCATCAGGAGATGGTCGAAAAGATCGCCTCCGGCAAAACCGACGATACCACAACCACCAGCACCGCCCCCGCGGCCACAGGCACCGATCAGAACGCATCCGCCCCGGTGCCCGGAGCCAATAGCTTCACTGAAACGCAGGCGAAATCGCGCATTCAGGATGCCGGCTTCTCGAATGTCAGCGCGCTGACGAAGGACGACCAGGGTATCTGGCGCGGCACCGCCGAGAAAGACGGAAAGCAGGTAGCCGTCGCGCTTGATTTCAAAGGCAACGTTGTTGCCGGGGCTCAATAACCAAGATTACGAATGGAGTGAAAAATGACGACTGTCACCGGACTTTTCGATGACTATCAGGACGCTGCCAACGCCGTAAGCGAGTTGGAAGCGATCGGCGTGCCGCGAGACGACATCAGCATCGTGGCGAACAATGCCGACAATCGGTATCGACAGGATGAGACTTCAGACGCCGGTGAAGATGCCGCCGCCGGCGCTGGCCTGGGAGCGCTCGTCGGCGGCGCCGGCGGGCTCCTTACCGGGCTTGGGATCATGGCCATCCCGGGTGTCGGGCCCGTCGTGGCGGCAGGTTGGCTCGCTGCGACGGCTGCCGGCGCGGTCGGCGGCGCTCTGGTCGGCGGAGCCGCTGGCGGCATCGTCGGTGCGCTGACCGAATCCGGCGTCTCGGAACGCGATGCGCATGTCTATGCTGAGGGCGTGCGCCGTGGCGGCAGTCTCGTGACTGCCAGAGTGGATGATCGGCTTGCCGGCGAGGCTGAACGGATCCTGCGTGGAGAGCGTGCCGTCAATCTTGACGAGCGGCGTAGCGCTTACGAGGCCGGGGGATGGACAGGATTTGACGCTGCCGCGGAGCCCTATGATGACATTGAGGCTGAACGAGATCGTGTTCGGCGAACCACACCGCTCTAAGAAATGCGGCCCCGTCGAACTCTCGGCGGGGTCTTTTTTTGCCGGGCGAGCGAGGCGCCGGCAATTGGATTGCCCACGTCGGAGCTGAGGAGATGACCCGGATCGCGACCTTCAACGTCAATGGTGTGAACGGCCGACTCCCCGTGCTCCTGAAGTGGCTTCGCGAAACCGATTATGACGTTGTCTGCCTCCAGGAGCTGAAAACGTCCGACGAGAATTTTCCCATCGAGGCAATACGGGACGCCGGCTTCGGCGCTATCTGGCACGGCCAGAAATCCTACAACGGGGTGGCGATATTGGTGCGCGGAAAGGATCCGGTCGGACGCCGCCGTGGCTTGCCTGGCGATCCCGATGACACGCACAGCCGCTATCTGGAGGCAGAGATCGACGGTCTCATCGTCGGCTGCATCTATCTGCCCAATGGCAATCCCGCGCCAGGGCCCAAGTTCGATTACAAGCTCCGCTGGTTCGAGCGTCTCATCACCTACAGCCGATCGCTGTTGGGCGAGCGCACGGTGCTTTGTGGTGACTACAACGTCGTGCCCACTGAGATAGATGCTGCAGTACCCAGGCGTTGGCTGGGCGATGCTCTTCCCCGAAAGCAGGAAAGCTTATGCGCACATGCTGAGCTTGGGCTGGGTGGATGCGATGCGCCGTATCCATCCGGACAAGGGCATATACACCTACTGGAACTTTTCCTATCGCGGCGGCTACGACCGAAGCTCCGGCCTGCGGATGGACCATCTGCTCGTAAGCCCGTCTCTTGCGAAGGGCATTCTGGCCGCAGGTGTCGATGTCGAGACTCGTGGGTGGGAAAAGCCAAGCGATCACGCCCCCGCCTGGGTCGAGATCGGCTGAACCTTTTGCGCTGTCGCAGTTGCAGATAGCCTGCTTGGCAGCGGTCGCCCAAGCCTTATGTCAAACCCTGAAAGGAGTCCTCACGATGCCAAAGTTCGTTACGATCGAATATGGCGATCGGGCCGGATATCGTCGCACGACCCAACCGGCCAGGATGCCGCTCATGAACAGGACGCGAAATTGCGCTCCGAAGGCGCCCTGATAGGGCGGGCGGGGACGCAGGCATAGGTGCGCAACCCGGATGCGTCGGGATTGCAAACACGCGATGCCCGCCCCGGGAATGGCCCGGTCCTCCTTGCCCGTCGATTTGGGCGGCGCTGAACTCGGCGCCGCCCGTTTATCTGCCTACGGTTGTCCCTGACCTCCGCCCGACCCGTAGATGTTTCCGGTTGCGAAGCTTGCGTCATCGGCGGCCAACTGCACGTAGATCGAGGCCAGTTCCACCGGCTGGCCCGGTCGCTCCAGCGCGGTGGTGCTGCCAAATTTCTTGTACTTCTCCTCGGACGCTCCGCCGCTGATCTGCAACGGCGTCCAGACCGGGCCAGGCGCCACACCGTTGACGCGGATGCCCTTGGAGCCGAGCTGCTTCGCCAGCGACTTGACGTAGTTCATTGTCGCGGCCTTGGTCTGGGCATAGTCGTAAAGCTCGGGCGAAGGATCGTAGGCCTGTTCCGACGTCGTGCCGATTATACAGGAACCAGGCTTCAGATGCGGCAGCGCCGCCTTGATGATCCAGAACGGCGCGTAGATGTTGGTCTTCATCGTGGCATCGAAATCCTCGCTCGTGACGTCGAGGATGGATGGCTTCGCCTGCTGTCTTCCAGCATTGCAGACGACGATATCGAGGCCACCGAGCTGCTGCACGGCGTCAGCGACGAGCCTCTGGCAAAAGCCCTCGTCACGGAGATCGCCTGGAAGCGCCACGCCGGTTCTGCCAGCATCGCGGATAAGCTGAATCACCTCGCTCGCGTCAGGCTCTTCGGAAGGATAGTAATTGATAGCGACATCCGCTCCCTCGCGTGCATAGGCGATGGCAGCAGCGCGGCCCATTCCGGAATCGCCGCCTGTGATCAGGGCCTTTCTTCCGGCAAGCCGACCCGATCCCTTGTAGCTGGTTTCCCCATGGTCGGGTTTGGGTTTCATATCTCGTGCCAAACCGGGCCAAGGCTGGGTTTGCGCTTCGAAGGGCGGCTTCGGATACTTGGTGCGAGGATCTTGCATGGCGGGTCCATTCTCTAGAGGTTTGGTGCTTGCTTGCTGGGCATTGGCCGGACCTGCGACGCCGGCCGCTATTCCGACTCCTGCTGCAGCCATGACTTCGCGTCGTGACAATGAATGCGGATGGTCTTTGGTCATTCGGCTTCTCCGGGGTGCGTGAAGCGCCCGAACAGAGCCCAGTCGATTAAGTTCCTTGCTTTCGATCTCGATGAGGAAAAAAGACCGCCGCCATGTCATCTTTTCTGCAGACTTGGGTTAGCGGGCGCATAGGCGGACGGGAGGCATAGCGGTCATCCGCGGCTGTGTAACAAACTGGTAACAAGGGATAAGAAATCAGAATAGATTCAATGCTTTAGCGCTAATTCGAAAGACGCTCTCTCGGCCAGTTCCGAAATGATCAGGGTTTCAATCTCCGATGCGCTGCCTCGAAGGATCGAGGAGGTAGCAGACCTCTGGCTCGATCCACACGTCCTACCTAAGATGCAGTTGTTTGATCTCGACAGTCCCTGCTCGGAAACCGAACCTATCCACTGAAATAGTTTGCTGGTATTTCTGTTGGTAGCAGCTGCGGTTGGCCTACCCCCTAAGCATCTGAAAGCAAAATAGGATTTTCTTTACTTGGATGCCGCCTGTGACACCTCAGCATTTTGGTTTTCATTAGTATCTTCAATAGCTTAACCTGCAACTAAACTCGACTCCACCAACCGGAACCGAACCGACGCCCGAGGCGCATGAGGTCGCAACGGCATTCTGGCCACGCCCCACCTTGCCAATGAAAACACCTGACTCTTTCCGGCTGGCTGTTGCGCAGAAAGAGGCAACCAGTGTCTGCCCTCCGCGTTGGTCATCATGTTCAGCCGGGAAGGTCCGATGCCGCTAACCGCTTTTGCCTCGAATTGCACACTCAAGATGCCTCAGGACGATGACGAGTCCTCGACCGATCGGATGCTCGCTGAGTTGACCAAGGCCTTGGCGGCACATGACGTCGAATGCCAAACGACACGTGCGCTCGCCCACAACATCAAGCCTGGCGTGCTCTCCGATATGGGGGAAGGCGACGACTGGCCGAAGCTGCGGCAAAAGATCCTGGCCGCCGACATCTTTGTCCTTGGCTTGCCAATCTGGATGGGACAGCCGTCTAGCGTTGCCAAGCGCGTGATGGAGCGGATGGACGCTTTCCTGTCCGAGACCGACGACAGCGGACGCATGCCGGCCGCCGGCAAGGTCGCGCTGGTCGCGATCGTCGGCAATGAGGATGGCGCACATCACTGCCACGCCGAATGCTATCAGGCGCTCAACGATGTCGGGTTCACCGTTCCCGCCAATGGCGGCGTGTACTGGGTCGGAGAAGCGATGGGTGACGTCAACTTCGTCGACCTTCCCGGGACACCGGAGAAAGTCGTCAGCATGATCAAGATGGCGGCCTCCAACGCTGCCCATCTGGCCGGGCTCTTCAAGACGCAGAACTATGTCGGTGTCCCTGCCGGCGATTGATATCGCTCGCTTATCGCCCGATGGATGGCGTGCGCGGCTATGGCGCTACCACCGGCAACCTCGCCTGGGGATGGGCCCACGCTCAAACGAGCAACTGCTCGATCCTGATCGGCAGATCGCGGATACGCTTGCCGGTGGCGTGGTACACCGCGCTGGCGACGGCGGCGGCGGTGCCGACATTGCCGAGTTCACCAAGCCCTTTCACGCCGGCCGGGTTGACCGCAGGGTCCACTTCCGGAACCAGGATCACCTGCAGGTCCTTGATGTCGGCATTGACCGGCACAAGGTAGTCCTGCAGGTCACGATTTACATAGCGCGCATAGCGCCTGTCGATCTCGGTCGCCTCTTGCAGCGCCTGACCGATGCCCCAGATCATGCCGCCCATCAGCTGGCTGCGCGCGGTGCGCGTGTTCATGATGCGGCCGGCCGCGAACGCCCCGACAATGCGCGGCACGCGGATTTCCCTGGTGTGGCGGTTGATGCGCACTTCCACGAACTCGGCGCCGAAGGCGTATTTCACCGAATCCTCGTCCTGGTCGCCGCCGTGGAATTCGGGCGTGCCGGCATAGAGTTTCTTCAGCGCATCCGGCGTCGCGCCCTTGGGAGCGAACTCGGCATATTCCTCGATCGCGCCGACCTGCATTGCTTTCAGAACGTCCTCCACCTTTGCCGATGCGCCGCTCTTCGCGACGATCTTTCCGCCGGCAAGCTCGAGTTCTTCATTATGGGAGCCGGCCAGCGGACCGCCTTCCGCGGTCGCCGCGGCGTAAAGCTTGGTACGGATGGCGTCGCAGGCCATGAGCACCGCAGAACAAACGCTTGCCGTGGAGATCGACCCGCCCGAGACCGGAGCCGGAGGCAGGCTGCTGTCGCCCATTTCGACGCTGATCCTGTCGATGCTGACGCCGAGACGCTCCGACGCCATCTGGCCGGCCACCGTGCGAACGCCTGTGCCGATCTCGTGCGAACCGCATTGCAGCCGCACGTCGCCGTCGACCGTCAGGCGCACGCGCGCCGCGCATGGCGCGACGGCAGTGGGGTAAATCGCCGTCGCGCAGCCCATGCCGACCAGCCACTCGCCGTCGCGCATCGCGCCGATTTTCGGATCGCGCTTGGCCCATCCGAAGGCCTCCGCCGCCTCGTCGTAGCACCGGATCAGCGAACGACTGGAGAACGGCTTCTTGCCGATCGGCTCCGTCTTAGGTTCATTGATGCGGCGGAACTCGACCGGGTCCATGCCGAGCGCCACCGCCATCTCGTCCATTGCGTTTTCAAGCGCATAGACATAAGGCGTCTCGGGCGGCGAACGCATGTAACCCGGCGTGTTGCGGTCCGCCTGCACCAGCGAGACATGGGTCAGAACCGAGCCATAATCATACATGCGGCCGGTGGCCGAAGTGCCGCCGACGACATAGGGGTCCGGACGCGACGTCACTTCCCAGCCTTCATGCGCGAAGGCGGTGATGTGGCCGTCTCTGCCGGCGCCGATGCGGATGCGGTGCCGGGTTTCGGCCCGGTAGGTCTGCGTGCCGAATGCCTGCATGCGACTGGTCACGCAGCGCACCGGACGTCCGAGGCGCTTGGCGGCCACCGCGACGATTGCCGTGCGTGGTGTCATCGGCCCTTTCGAGCCGAAGGCTCCGCCGATGAACGGGCTGACGATGCGTACCTTCGCAGGATCGATCTTCAACTGCCTGGCCAGTTCGACCTTCCAGCCGGTCACGTTCTGCGACGGCTCGTGTACGGTCAGCTGGTCGCCTTCCCAGAAGGCCGTCGTTGAAAACAGCTCGATCGGGTTGTGATGCTGCGTGGGTGTCGAATAGCGCTGGTCGATCTTGACCGCGGCATCGGCATAGGCCGCATCGAAGTCGCCCGCCTTCACATCTTCCTTGAACAGAGGGCTCTTTCCGGCGGCAGGGATGGTCGCCGTCCCCGGGCTGTCGAAAGTCGCAGTCGGCTTCTCTTCCTCGTACTCGGCGCGGATCAGCCGCGCCGCTTCTTCGGCCGCCTCGAATGTCTCGGCAACCGCGAGCGCGACGATCTGACCGTCATGGAAGATCGTCCTGTCGTGCAGCGGTCCGATAGAAGTCGCGCCGGAATTGCCGAATTTCGGTTTGTCGACCTTGTCCATGTCGCCATAGGTGACGATGTCGAGCAGGCCGGGCACCGCGCGGGCGTCGTCGAGACGAAGCTTCGTCACTTTGCCCTTGGCAATGCTGCTGGTGGCCAGCGCGCCATAAGCAATGTTGGCGATGGGCAGATCGGCGGGGTAGTGGGCTTGTCCGGTGACTTTCAACCGTGCATCGACGCGCGGCAGCGGTTCGCCCATGTTCTCCTTGGGTCTGGGAGCGGCAGCGTCCATGGTCACGCCTTCATGTCTCGGGTTTCAAGCAGTGCCCGCACCAGCGTTCGTTTTCCAAGCTCGATCTTGAATGCGTTGTGCTGGCGCGGTTGGGCTTGGGCGAAGGCGGCGTCGGCCGCTGCTTCTGCCGATGTCTCGTCGAGCTTCTTGCCTTGCAGGCTTTGTTCGGCCGCGCCGGCACGCCAGGGCACGGTCGCCACACCGCCGAGCGCAATGCGTGCTTCGCGCACAGTCTCGCCGTCCAGGTCGAGCGCGACGGCCGCCGAAGCCAGCGCGAAGGCATAGGATTCACGGTCACGGATTTTCAGGTAAAGCGAGCGCCGGGCCCACGGAACGGCGGGCACTTCGATAGCAGTGATGATCTCGTCGGCGGCGAGATCAGTCTCGATATGTGGCGTGTCGCCGGGCTGCCGATGCAGTTTGGCGAACGGTATGCTGCGCGCCCCGCGCGATCCCTCGGCATGGACCACGGCATCGAGTGCGATCAACGCCTGGGCAAAGTCGCCATGGTAGGTGGCGATGCACGCATCGCTGCCCCCCAGAACCGCATGCTGCCGGTTGAAGCCTTCCATCGCCGCGCAGCCGGACCCAGGCACACGCTTGTTGCATTGCCAGGACGTCTCGCGAAAATATTCGCAGCGCGTGCGTTGCAGGATGTTTCCGGCAAGGCTTGCCATGTTGCGGATCTGGCCGCTCGCGGCCAGCCGCAAGCTGTCGGCAATGACCGGGTAGCGGCGCTTCACTTCGGCGTGGTCGGCAGCCTCGCCCATACGAACCAGGGCGCCGAAGCGGATGCCGTCATCGGTTACCCGGATTTGCCTCAGTCCAGACTCCTTGAGCCGGTTGAGATCAAGCAGGCGGTTGGGTTCCGCCACGCCGAGTTTCATGTAGTCGGCAAGGTTGGTACCCCCCGCGATGAACTGCGCATTCGCTCGCGTGGGTTGATCGTCGTTGGTCGTGAACCGGGACGCGATCGCGACCGCCGCGGAGATGTCGGCAGGCTGTTCATAGACGAACGGACGCATGTCAGGCTCCCTTCGTCTCGTCGCGCGCCTGCAGGATGGCGGCGACGATGTTGGGATAGGCGGCGCAGCGGCAGATATTGCCGCTCATATATTCGCGGATGTCATTCTCGGATTCGGCGTGACCTTCATTGACGCAACCTATCGCCGACAGGATCTGGCCCGGCGTGCAATAGCCGCACTGGAAGGCATCGTGGTCGATGAAGGCCTGCTGCATCGGATGCAGCTTGCCGTCGCTGGAGGCGAGCCCTTCGACCGTCGTGATGTCCTTGCCGTCGTTCATCACGGCGAAGCTCAGGCAAGACAGCACCCGCTTGCCGTCGACCAGCACCGTGCAGGCGCCGCACTGGCCGTGGTCGCAGCCCTTTTTGGTGCCGGTAAGGCCGGCGTGGTCGCGGAGGGCGTCGAGCAGGCTGGTTCGGGTGTCGAGCGAAAGTTCATAGGGCTGCTCGTTGATCCTGAGCGACGTTACGACCGGCTGCCTCAGTTTCGGCTCAGCTGCGACCGGCGTCGCGGCCTCGGCTCGTGAAGCCAGCAATGGCGCAGCCGCGGCCGCCGAGACCGTGCCTGCCATGAACTTTCTTCGGCTGAGACCATTGGTGGACAGGGCTGAGGGCTGTGACATGGCTCTCTCCTGGCTGGCTGGTTTCGTGCGCTAACCTCTCAAAAGAGCCAATGTTCCAAATTGCCGGCCAAAGACTTCGCCACTTCACCGAAGCGTGACTTCGCTATCCGGAAATGGATCGGCCTCCAGGTTCCGCCGCAGGTTGGAACATGCGTCCCGCCCGTGAGTTTTGCGCAGGAACCGCCGCTGCATGCGAAGGGCATCATGAAATCGAAGCTGGTCACTGAAACCCCGGGACAAAGAATATTCGTGGTCGTGCTCGATCCAGGCGAGGAAGCTTTCGCCTCCCTCACGGCTTTCGCGGGGCAGAAGGGAATTACCGGCGCCTCGCTGACGGCGATCGGCGCTTTCGAAAGAGCAACGGTCGGCTGGTTCGATTTCGGCTCGAAATCCTACCGCAGCATTCCGGTCGACGAGCAGTGCGAGGTGCTGAGCGCGATCGGCGACATTGCCGTGGATGACAGCGGCAGGCCAAGCCTGCATTTGCACGCGGTGCTGGGCCTGAGCGACGGATCCACCCGTGGCGGGCACCTGTTGGAAGGCGTCGTGAAGCCGACACTCGAGGTCACCGTGACGGAGTCGCCCGTCCATCTGCGGCGCACGAAACGACCGGGCCTCGGCATCGCCCTGATCGATCTCGACGCGTGAAATCTCGCGCTGCCGAAACCGCATGCTCGATGAAGCGTTCAAGCTTGATGGAAGAACCGGACGTCTTTACGCGAAACGCTGCGGTCGAGCGATATGGCGGATGCCTGTGCGGCAATATCCGTTATCGCCTGACGAGCGAGCCGCGCGTGCATTACTGCCATTGCGATATGTGCCGGCGCGCGACGGGGAGCGCCTTCGCCGTGCTTGGCTGGGCGCCTGTCGCCAGCCTCTCATGGCTGACGATGGAACCAGCCTATCGCCGCTCCTCGCCGATTGCGCGGAGAAGCTTCTGCCAGTCTTGCGGCACGCCGCTTACCCTTGCCTATGACGCCAACCCATACGAGGTCGCGATGCATATCGGGACCTTTGACGATCCGTCCGGGCTTGAGCCGCGACACAATTACGGTTCCTCGCAGCGGCTCGGGTGGGTTTGCTGCGGCATTGACCTGCCGCACCATGACACGGAAGAACGATGGTAGCGGCTCACCGGAGCGACTTCCCGTTGCCATTGGAAACGCCGCCGATGGAAGCGCGAACGGCGGAGGCGTTGCCGGAGGGAAATGGTCCCTGGCAATACGAGCCGAAATGGGACGGCTTCCGCTGCCTTGCCTTCAAGAACGGCAAGGTCGTCGATCTCAGGGCGAAATCCGGAAAGCCGCTTGGCCGCTACTTTCCCGAACTGATAACAACGATGCAAAGCCTCGATGCCAAGGATTTCGTCATTGACGGCGAGATCGTCATCGAGGTCGACGGCCGCGCTTCCTTCGACGCGCTGCAGATGCGGCTGCACCCCGCGGAGAGCCGTATCCGCAAGCTCAGCATCGAGACGCCGGCGCTGCTGATCCTGTTCGACATGCTGGTCGCCCCGGGAGGCAAGATCATGCTCGAGCGACCCCTGCGGGCCCGGCGCGAGGCTTTGGAGGCCTTTCTGTCCAAGGCGGCCAATCCCGACCTCCAGCTGTCGCCATCGACCACAAATGTCGCCACCGCGCGGCAATGGCTGCAAGGCGCCGGCCACGGCTCGACCGATGGTGTCGTCGCCAAGATGCTCGACGAGCCATATCGGCCGGGCGAACGCGCGATGGTCAAGGTCAAGCGGCTGCGCACCGCCGATTGCGTGGTCGGCGGCTTCCGCTATCTGAACGGCAAACGGCAGGTCGGATCGCTTCTTCTCGGCCTCTACAACGACAATGGGCAGCTCGATCATGTCGGCTTCACATCGACCATCGCCAATGAAGACCGCGCGGCGCTCACGGCGAAGCTCGAGGCCTTGCGCGGAGGGCCGGGCTTCACCGGCAAGGCGCCGGGCGGTCCGAGCCGCTGGAGCACGGAGCGCAGCGGTGAATGGGAGCCCGTGAAGCCGGACCTGGTCGTCGAGGTTCGTTTCGACCATGTCACCGGTGAACGCTTCCGGCATGGCACAAGGTTGCTGCGCTGGCGGCCGGACAAGGCGCCGCGGCAGTGCACGTTCGAGCAGATCGCGTAGCCTAATCTATTGAAGACAGCATGGAGGCTCATCTCTTGAACGCGAAGCGGCTTGCATCTGCATCCTCCTTGCCGGCGATGGAAGCCGAGACGATCTCGGACGCGATCTGTGAAAACGTGATTCCGTTTCCGCCGTAGCCCATCACCGCATGTATGCGCGGGTGGCCGGGCACACTGCCGATTATCGGAAGCCCGGTATCGGTGGCTCCGAACGAGCCGGTCCAGGCGAATTCCGCCACCGTGTCGAGTTGCGGGAAGATCGTCCCGAGCTTCTCCTCAAGGCGGTCCGTCTTTTGCGCAATCAGGGCGTCACGCCTCTCCTCGTCGGTGAACTCCTCGTCTTCGCCGCCGCAGATCACGCGACCATCGGATGTCGCCCTGAGATAGAGATAAGGGTCCGAAGCTTCCCAGATCAGCGCGGCGAGCGGCCAGATCTTCTCCGGCTGTGGCCGGGTGGCAATCGCCCATGTCGAGATGATGCGATGGCCGGTCCTCGGCACGATATCGAGCAGCTCGTAGCCGGTCGCAACGACAAGATGGCGAGCATGGATCCTCGGACCGTGGCGCGTCGCCACCGTCACGCCGAGGCGGGTATCTTCGATCGCGATCGCTTCCGCCGGCGCATAGAAACGCGCTTTGCGTTGCAACGCCCTCATAAGCAGTACGGCCGTCAATCTGCGTGGGTCGAGCGCCAGATTGCCATGGCTCAGAATCGCTGCGGCGCGGTCTATCCCGAAATCTTCTCTCAGCTTCTTTCGTGCCAGGAAGGACGCTCCGATGCCCGCCTCACGACGCGCTTCCGCCTCGCGGCGCAGCTCCGTCGCATCGAGCCGATGGCCGGCCAGGTAAAGCGACGGCGTTTCCGACGACCGGCAGCGGATATCGAGTTCCGCGATGCGCCCGCGCAGGTTGAGCAGCGACAGCCGCGAGCGGATCCAGGCCTGCCGCGCCGCATCGCCTCCAATCATCCTGGACAGCCTTGTCAGCGGTTGATCGATCTCGAACTCGACGAGCGCCGTCGTCGCGGCCGTCGAGCCCTTCAACGGCCCACGCCTGTCGATGCAAATCACGGAATGGCCGTCGCGTGTCAAAGCTTCGGCCATCATCGCGCCGCTGATGCCCATGCCGACGATCAGGACATCGGTCTTTGCATCCCGGGTCAGGCGTTCCACCGGCACCGCGGGCGAGCGATAGGCAGACCAGACAGGTTTGCCGCTTCTGAGATCGAGCTGGCGAGGCATGAAAGTTCCCGGTTCGGCACGATAAGTCACAAGGCGCAGTGCTGTTCCCGGGCAGCCGCGCCAACCATCCGTGCTTGGATATGAAGCGGAACAACTGTTTCGGCGAGAGGTTCTTCACTTGAAGCTCAGAAATGGAGAACGTCATGGACCCGCGCGACAAACAGCGGCCTGCAAAGACCGACGAAACCGAAGCGCCGACCATCGAACAGCAGGACTGGGATGCTCTGGAGGGAGGCAGAATCCTGCCTGACAGCGTCGCCGTGAACGGTGACCCGCAGGATGATGCCGAAGCCAAAGGCGACCTTCCGGAAGAGGATGACGACAACCCCTTCCAGGACAGCGACGAAGCCTTGCCCGACGATGAAGAGGAGCGTGTCCTGTCGAAAGACCCTTCCAAGGAAGGCAGCCGGTTCGACGAGGTCTAACGTTCAGATTTCGAGCAGCGCGTAGGGCCGGCCCGTCGGCTTCGTGATGTGCATGGCGACGTTGTAGACTTTGGCGCCGCCGGGGGTCTGGCCTTCGAAGCTGCCACGATGGGCGTGGCCGTGCACGACCGCGCTCACCTTGAACCGGTCGATCGTTTCGGCAAGCCGCGACGATCCGAGGAACGGAAAGATTTCCGGCGGCTCGCCGGCGACCGTCTCCGCGATCGGCGCATAGTGAAGCACCACCAGCGTGCGCTTGGCGCGGACCTGCCGCATGGCGTTCTCGAGCCGCATCGCCTCGTTGACGCTCTCGGCCACCATGGCCTTGATCGCCGGCTCGCCGAAAGAGCCAAGCATCCTCGAGCCGAAGCCGCCGACAAAACCCTTGACGCCGACAAAGCCGACTTCCATCAGCTCCGTCGCTTGCCCATCGAGGAGATAGACGCCTGCCTGACGGAGCGTCGCCGCGACCTGGTCGACGCAGCCGGATTCGTAATCGTGGTTGCCGAGCACCGCTACCACGGGAATGGAGCAGGCGCGCAAATCCTCCGCGAGGAGCTCGGCCTCCCTCGGCTTACCGAGATTGGTGAGATCGCCGGTGAGCACCAGGACGTCTGCTTCTCGAGAAACCTCGCCGAACAGGTCACGGTAGGACGTCTGCGCATCTTCCTGAACATGCAGATCGCCCATCGCGGCGATCTTGACCTTGCCGTTGCCGCTCGCTTTGCGGCCTGTTCTGCTTTGTTCAGCCATCGCGGAATTCTCCAACGCCGCCGACGCCGGCGAAGCCCCATTCCTTGACGTCGACCTCGTAGTCGACCTGCGACAAAAGCCTGCCGCGGCAGATCTTCATCCGCGGCGAAGGCAATCGCCGCTGCCTGGCGAGGCGGTCGAGCAGATCGTCAAGCAACCAGTCGGGGATGTGGTCGCGTTCGCTGGGATAGATCCATCTGAAGTTCAGCAACTGCATCAAGAGCACCTCCCAGTGGGTGTCGAGATAGGACAGCAATCTTTGCCAGTCGATCTGCTCATGCGCCTTGAGGATGGTATGGGCGATGTCGGCGCCGTCATGCCGGCCCCTGTCCTGGATGAAGCATTTCGACCAGATAAGTTCGGTCGGGCCGATGATCCTGACCCGGCTCCCCAGCAGCTCGACCTGGCGGGCATGCTCCAGCCACTGGTCCTCGACGTGCATGGTCCCGTTGGCGGAAGCAAAGATCACGTCGAAGAAATGTGCGCCCTCGAAGACCTTGCCCAGCCAGCGGTCGTCCTTGATCTCGACGGCGTAGCCGATATCCTTGAAATGGGTAAGGATGCGTGGGCAATCGCCGGGCTTGCAGAAGATATCCAGGTCCTTGGTCTGGCGAACGACGCCGGTATAGGCGCTGACGGCATAGGTTCCGGCAACCAGAAACGGAATGTCGGTGGCGGCTAGCTCGCGGATCGCATGCGTGTAGAACGCTTCCGCCTCCGCGCTCTTCAGCGTCGGCTCCGCCTTTGCATCGATCACCGGCAGCGTCGCCAGCACTCCCGGCAACTCTTCATTGGCCATCAACCGTTTGCTCCGGCTTTTGATCTTCATTCCCATGTTTCGATAAACAGCGGTAATCCGGCGTTGTTCCGCGCCCTACGTCAGGCTTTTTGTGACGAGCTTTCGCCAGGACAGACGCGCTAGTCGTCTTCCTTCTGGTACAGGCGTTCGACCGCCCGGTCGCTCTCGCGCCGCTCCGCCGGTCCGCGGCGACGGCGGGTGAGGAGAACGTAGACGATCACGAGCAAGAGAATGAGCGGACCGCCCGCGACGACGATGAACCACAAGACGGTGCCTGACATTGATCTTCCTTCCCGGATCGAAGGCTGTGCTCCCGCAAGCAGAGGCGCTGGTGGCGCTAACCGGTGAAAGGGTCAAATGTTCCGCAGTCGGAACGGCGTTACGGGGTTGTAGCGGCTTGGGTCGGATCGGCAGGCCATATCGACCAAGCTCGGAACCCTGACGCCGTGTTCTGCCGCGCTGGAACATAGTGGCGGTGCAAGGGTTGGAGATCAAAGCAAGATCCCGCGGTCAAAACCCGATCATTGAGAATGTCGAGTCGACCATTGGCTGAGAACGTGTTCGTGTTCGGCACTTTGAAAAGAGGCTTTCCGCTCCACGATGAAGGCCTGTCCGGTGCGCGATTTATCGGTCCCTATCGGACCAAAAAGCGATATCCGATGCTGATAGCAGGACCACGCATCGCTCCAATGATGTTCAATGAGCCCGGAAGCGGTCTTCATGTCAGCGGCGAGCTCTATGCCCTGGATGAACGCGCTCTGGCGAAGCTCGATAGTATTGAGTCTGTTGGCAAGCCGGGGAACTTTCGCATTCTGGTTGAGGTCGAACCTCTCGCGGGCGGGCCAGGCACGCTGGCACATGCCTACATGAAGTCACGCAGCCTTGCTGATCCGATCCACTCCGGATTGCTCGATCGCTATGAGGATCGGCGCTTCACCCTGTAGGATCCTGCCGGCCGCATAGCAAAGCCCGGCCTGCGATTTCGTCCGAGACACAGGAGTCCAGGCCGGGCCTAGCCTAAGTGAGGGGACAAAGGCCAGCCTATGTTGCACAAGGATGGCGCCGCTGCCTTAACATAGGTTGTTGATGGCAGCGGCAATTGCGCGCTCCTGTTTTGGGCGAAACGGTCAGCGGCAAAGCGATCACGCGCTCCGAACGCATCAAGACAGCGATCACGGCTGATCTGTTTGCCCGCTGGCCGGGTGGTGCAACGCTTGCTTGACGGCTTCAATCAACGCCGGCGGGCAGGGCTCGCCTTCGTAGAGATCTTCGTAAAGCGACCGGACTATGTCCTCTATCGGCACGGACGGATCGGACCGCAAGAGCTCGCGCGCAACAGCCTTGATATCGGAAAAGTCATAGCCATTGGGAGCGGTGACCATTTTGTTCTTCTTGTTGCTTGGCTGAGCGCCTCACGAGCTATCCCAGGCACCAGTCAAGCGGGTCCGCCGGGTGATGCTCAAGATATCTGCGCCCCGGGGCAGGTCCCCGACAATAACGCAGGTTAAAGCGACTCTTTCCAGGCTCGGATAAATTTCGGCCCTGGCTTACGAGATGGTAGCAATCAAAGAGAGCCGGAGGGTCCGCCTCACTCTACCCCCAGACGAGGCGGGCCCTTTCTTCCGGATCGGGTCCTGGCCGCTCCGAAGCTCATAAAAATTTTCGTCTCTTTTTCATGGGTTAATGCGTGGCCGCGAGCCAGGGCGCAATTATCAACTGAAAGAACGACAAGAGCGCGGCTTAGGGAGGTTGCGGCGTGATCAAATATCATCCTGTTCGTCTGAACGAACTCATCGACCACTATATGGAAACGCGGTCCCCTCACCGATCTCCGGTGTCCGTGGCCGCGGCGACCAGAGCGATCCTGACGGTGATGCCGGACTGCGCGGTTGAGAGCCCTCAATTGAGCAACATGATCGCGCGATCGGCGGTCAAGCACGGCCATGCCGTGAGCTTCGATTTGATGACCGCCTAGTCTGGTATCAACCACTATCGATCGGCAGCGACTTGCGCGTCATCTCCAGAAGGCGGCGCGCCAGTTCCGTTGCGTCGCAAGGTTTTTCGAACCTGCGAATCTCAGCAAAGCGTGGGGGAATGGTGGCGGCGTCGTAGCCGGTCGCGAACACAAATGGAATCCGCCTGTCCAGGAGCGCGTCCGCCACGGCAAAGTCGATGGCGCCAGCCAGATCGAGGTCAAGTATGGCGGCATCGACGCAATCCAGGTCAAGGGAATTCAAGGCCTGATCGCTGGTCGCGAAGGGACCGATGACCGTCAGACCAAGCCCCGAGACGGCTTTTGTGATATCCTCAGCCAGAAAATACTCGTCTTCCATGACCAGAACACGAGCGCCGGCGACTTTCTCGTCCATGGCAAGCCTCCCGAAGGCAGCCATTTGAAACGTCTTACGCAGCCTTACATTAACATAGGTAAGGTCGCTGCCGCATCATTATGTGTATCACGGGATCAAGAGGACTGGGATGAGGCGACCTCTGATCCGCAAGCTTGAGAAATTCACGCGGCTTTCGCAGGCCGACAAGGAGATGCTGGTCAGAATTGCGGCGCAACGTGTCCGGCGCTTCGCCGCGCGAGAAGACATCATCCACGAAGGCGAGAAGCCTGAATTCATCAATCTTATCAACGAGGGCTGGGCCTGCCGCTATAAGACCCTCGAAGACGGACGCCGGCAGATCATTGCTTTCTTCCTCCCCGGTGATCTGTGCGATCTCAACGTCTTCATCCTTAAGGAAATGGACCATTCGATCGGCGCGATCACGCCGGTCTCGGTCTCAGAGATTTCGCGCGCCGCCTTCGACGAGATGATGATCGGGCACCCGCGCATCACTCAGGCGCTGTGGTGGGAGACGCTGGTCGCGGCGGCGATCCAGCGCGAGTGGACGGTCAACCTCGGCCAGCGCGATGCGCTCGAGCGGATGGCGCATCTGTTGTGTGAGCTGTTCATCCGGCTCGAGGCCGCCGGCTGCACAAGCGACAGCAGTTGCGAATTTCCGTTGACGCAGACGGAACTGGGCGAGACGCTGGGCATGTCAACGGTTCACGTCAATCGTACGCTGCAGGAACTGCGCGCTTCGAACCTCATCGTGCTGAAGGACAGGACGCTGACCATTCCCAATCTCCAGGCATTGCAGGACGTCGCGCTGTTCAATCCCAATTATCTGCATCTCGATCGCGAGGGCAGGCATCTCGATGCCAACGAGGAGTGATGTCCAAGGACCCGCCCAACAAGCCGCTTGAACCCGGTCCGGCAGATGTCAAAGCAGCACTGCACGGGCGCGCGCGTGCCGAGGACCGCCGGAGCGAAAGCGGAGAGATCCTGCGCGGTTTCGCGGACGCCACTTCCGACGTGCTCTGGGTCCGCAATGCAGACACGCTGCAGTGGGAATACCTGGCGCCCGCCTTCGACGCCATTTACGGGATGAGCCGCCAAAAGGCCTTGGCCGGCGACAACTTCGCCACCTGGATCGACCTTATGGTGCCCGAGGATCGCGAGCATGTGCTGGGCCAGATCGAGCGCATACGCGACGGCGAACGTGCAACCTTCGAATATCGAATATGCCGGCCAGCCGACAACGAGATACGCTGGCTGCGCGATTCCGGCTTTCCGATGCGCGACGAGGCGGGAAAGGTCGCTCATATCGGGAGCGTCGGCCAGGACATCACGCGCCAGAAGGAAGCTGAGGAACAGCAGCAGGCTCGCTTCGCCGGATTGCAGCACCATATGCGCAACACGCTGGCCGTGATCCGCTCGATCGTGCGGCGTACGATGGAGAAAAGCGAATCCCTTGACGAAGCCGCGGCTCACCTGGAAGGTCGCATCAACGCTTTCGCCCGCGTGCAGGTGGCGATCACACGCCATCCGTCGATCGAGATCAACCTGGTATCGATAGCCGCCGACGAATTGCTCGCTGCCGGGGGCCGCGAGGGCGACAACCTGACGATCGAGGGCCCGCCGTTGGCGCTCGCCCCCAAGGCCGCCGAGACGATGGGCCTGGCCATCCACGAATTGGCAACGAACGCGTTGAAATACGGCGCGCTTGCAAGCTCGAGCCGGAGTGGCCGCATCGACATCGGATGGCGTTTGGAGGAAGATCTGCTTCGCTTCGTATGGGCTGAGAGCGGTGTTGACGATCTAACACAGACCGAACGGCGCGGCTTCGGATTCGAGGTGCTCGAGCGGACCTTACCTTATGAGCTCGGAGCGACGGTGGAGTTGCGGTTCGCTCCGAGCGGTCTCAATTTCACGGCTGCCATCCCGCTTCGCGCCCTTATCCCTCGGCAGCGGTAAGCGATCGGGAATGGGCAATTGCGGCGCACTTAAACGTCGCAGTGAGTGTCAGTTGCTCCGCAAATAGCCCGCCTCGTCCTCGTCTCTTTGGCGGCCCCCAAGCACTCCGGCGACTGCAGCGATGAACGCGCCGATCACCAGCGACAGCGCGCCAACCAGTGCAGCGGTAGCGCTCGCCTTGCGGGCTTTGTCGGCGGCGGCCTTGGCTTTGTTCTTGGCATCCTCGACCTGCGCCAGAACCTGGTCGACCCGCTTCTGCGCCTCAGCCTGAGGGAGGCCAGTGCGGGATGCGACGAGTTGGGCTAGATACGCCTTGTCTTCCGGGCTCATTTCGCCGTTCGCAGCGCTGATTGTTAGTATGCGCGCTGCCTGCGCTGCGGTGTCCGCGTTGTTCTGAGGCGTTGCCGCCGCTGTAGGCGCGGCCGTGTTGCCGGCCGGCCGGAAGAGCGCGTCCACGAAATAGCCGGTGAGATCATTGGCGGACGGCGTTCGCGCTGACGACGCTTGCGAAGCCGCACCGGCGGCCGCGCCGCTCAGCAAACCAGTCGTCGCCTGGGCGCCCGTCCCGGCAATTCCGGAGACCGCCGAGCCGAGGACCGTGGCCACGAGCAGCGTGGCCAGCGCCCAGGCCAGGAATCCATGCGCGGTGTCGCGGAAATACACCTCGTCGGTGTGCACGTTGACCCACTTCGTGCGAAGCCGCCCGGCGACGTAGCCGCCCAACGCAGATGACAGCCATTGCACGATAACCAGCCAGACCGCGGTCGACACCGCAAATGTCGTCAGGGTAGAGCTACCCCATGACGACATCATCGCCAAACCGAGTCCGGAACCGACAAGCATAAGGACGACGGTCAAAGTGGCCGCCGCGAAAGCGCCGGCCACGATTGGTCCCCAGTTGACCGCGGAGGATGATGTCTCAATCGTCGCGGGTTCGTCCATTGTGGCGTCGGTCATCGTCGGCTCCTAACGTGCGAAAAGCATCAAAAGGATGATGATCGGAATCGGAACGCCAAGCAGCCAGAGCAGAATACCTCGTCCCATTTCGTCCTCCTGCAAGTAATGTTCTAATGCTTGTACCTAATTCCCGGATCTCGCTTTCGTTCCGCCTGAACTACGTCTTTCAATCAGCTGTTAAACTCAGGGCCTGACGCGAACGCCATCACGGCTCGCAAATCTTGGACCGACGGAAGGCTCGCCCGCAAAAGGGGGTGAACGGGCGAGCCTTTCGATAGGACGCCTGACGCCCAAGACGGCGCATTCGGGACGCGGAACGCGCCGGCGCCGATCAAACTAAGAAAGTAGCGAGATGTTCCGAACAAAAGCAGTCCGCTGGTCGGGGGCGCCGCCTCTCCGCTATCGCCAGCATTCGAGAATTGCCTCCACCGGCGCGACCTCGACATGGTGGGAGTACCGCTTGGTGAAGAGCTTCAGGATGTTCTCATAGGCCTCATCGGACGCGCTGCAGATGGCGTCCTCCGCGAGGATGGTTCGATAGCCCAGATCGATGGAGCCGAGCAGGGTCGCCAAAACGCACATATCGGCCTCACCGCCGCTGACGATGACTTCCTCGACGCCTTCGGACTGAAGCACACCAGCCAGTTCGCCGCTCAGCCACGGTGAATAGATCGGCTTGTCGAACACGCGCGCCGGCGGGATATGGACGGCAAGCTCGGGCAGAAGGTCGACCGCCTCCTTGCCGGCCCTTGCGATCGTCATGTCCGCCCAATGCTCATAATATTGTTTCCATTGGCCGTGGCCCTCGCCCGGATTTCGCGCGGGGATGAACCTGGTGAAGATCGTGGCTTCCGGTCGCTTGCGCACCAGCCTCTGAACTTGTGGCAGGATCACGGGCAGCCAATCGACCGCCCATGGCCACGGCGGCGTGAACATCTGCTGCATGTCCACGCAAATATGGACGGCTTTCGCCGAAATCGGTGAGAGCGCGGTCAAAGCATATGACCCTCAAATCGCGGCGATATCGCGAGAAGCAGTTCGCGTGTCGAAACCCGGCGTCAGGCTGGACCCCTTGATGCGACAAGCCAAGGCACGCATCGCGCGTGCCACCGGATACATCTTGATGCGTTCGAACTCCCTCGCTTGCGCCTCGGCCATCGCCGCACACCGTTCGCGTTCGGCGATTTCAGGACAAAGATTCTCGGCAGTGTATTCCATGTTGGATTTCTCCATCGCGTTGTCTGCCGCTAAACTCCGATTAAAGTTCCCCGTTCCATTAAAGTGGCCGCTTGCCACGTTTTTCGATAAGCGCTCGCGCTGACCGGCCTCGATTTGCCAAGCCACAATAACAAATGATGTTTTCGGCCGCTCCGCAGAAGAAGATTCTTTGAATGAGTCGCCTCGCCGCGAGGTCTGTTGCGATCGTTGGCTTCATCGATAAGGGCGAGACCAGGGAGGAAGGATAGCCGACGCCCCGCTCTCCAAGCTCGCCGGAGGCAGAGTCAACCTTGCGACTGACGCTCCCTGACTCGCCATCCAAGCACCTTTGGCACCAAGTGGACCCAATCGACATCCGCCAGCCACGGCCGGACGATTTTTTTCAGGCCAAGGAAACGAGGTCCTTGGGGAACAAAGGGCCGGAATGGTGGTTCGGTGCCACCAAGACAAAGGAGCCTTGCCCCATGAGCATGCGGATATCCCTTATCCCATCGGCGACTGCCTTATTGATGCTCGCCCTTCCGGCCTTCGCGGCCGATGACGCCCAGACCTTCGTCAACAAGGCTGCAATCGGCGGGATGTTCGAAGTGGATTCGAGCAAGATTGCGCAGGACAATGCGAAGGATCAGCAGATCACGGATTTCGCCAAGCGGATGATCGCCGATCACGGCGCCGCGAACGCCAAATTGCAGAAGATCGCCGGCGAGCAGAAGCTGCAGGTGCCGACGCAATCCGATGCCGAGCATAAGAGCGATCTGGAACGGCTGCAGAGCACGACAGCCTCGCTGGACCAGCCTTACATCGAGATGCAGCGCAAGGCGCATGCGGACGCGGTTGGCCTGTTCGAGGCTTATGCCAAGGATGGAGACAATCCGGCCCTCAAATCCTTCGCGACGGAGACGCTGCCGACACTGAAGATGCATCAGGACATGATCGAGAAGATCGCCGCCGCCAGGGCGAGCATGCCGGCGGTCAAATCGGCATCGACGCCCAAGCCACCCGCTCCGGTCCCCGGCGCAAACAGCTTCACGGAAGCGCAGGCGAAGACGCGCATTCAGGATGCCGGCTATGCGGACGTCTCCGCGCTCGCCAAGGACGAACAGGGCATCTGGCGCGGCCAAGCGACGAAGGATGGCAAGGGCACCTCCGTAGCCCTCGACTACCAGGGCAACGTCTTTGCCGGCCAACAATAGACAGGAGAACCGACATGCAAACGATCACCGCCCTGTTCGACGACTATGACGAAGCCGCTGACGCCGTAGGCGCGCTGGAGTCCATCGGCGTTCCGTCGTCCGACATCAGCATCATGGCCAACAATGCTCGCGGCTGGTACCGAAACACGCAATCCCCCGCAGCCGAGGATGCCGCCAGCGGCGCCGGCATCGGCGCGGTCGTGGGCGGCGCCGGCGGCCTGGCGACGGGCCTTGGCGCTATGGCGATACCGGGCGTCGGGCCGGTGGTCGCGGCCGGCTGGCTGGCGGCAACAGCCGCGGGGGCCGTCGCCGGAGCGGTTGTCGGCGGCGCGGCCGGCGGCATTATCGGCGGCCTGACCAACGCCGGCGTGCCGGAGCAAGACGCGCATGTCTATGCCGAAGGCGTCCGCCGCGGCGGCACGCTGGTGACGGCTCGCGTCGAGGACGACCTCGCCTCGGAAGCCGGTGAAGTTCTCCGCAGCTCCGCGTCGGTCAACATCGCCGACCGCCGCAGCGAATACCAAGCGGACGGGTGGGCAGAATTCGATCCGGCTGCCCGCGATTATTCGGCTGACGATGTCGAGCGCGAGGCCGCGCGACGGCGGCAAGCATGAGCGTCGTCGGCGCCAGCGGTGCAACGGCAAAGTCCGTCGGGAGTTCGGCATGAAACGGGTGCTTTTGCCGCTGCTACTGTTGCTGGTGGTCATGGCGCTTTGCTACTGGGCCTTTATTGAAGTCGACAGCGGCTCATCTTCCGCGCCATGGAAACGCACGCCCGAACAAAACCAGGGCGGGAATGCGCCGCAGGATACCTCGCCAGCAGCCGGCATCACGAAGAACCCTCAGGATGCCAGCAAGATGCCGGGCGTTCAGTAACTGGCGATGTCCTGACTTCCCGGATCACTACTCGCGCGGGACGAATTTGTTGAAGCGGCTGGTGCTGCCCTCCGCGGTCATGTCCTGGTGGACGAACGCCAGGTTGTTGTCGTCCAGCACCTTGAAGAAATCTTCCCATTCGATCGGCCTAAGATCCTCATCGCCCTCGCCGAAATCGACCCGCAGCGTCGCGGCCTTTCCCGGCGCCGCGACGACGGCAGGCCTGCCCTCGCGCGCCTCGATCCACGCTCGGATCACTTCGTGATTTGAGGTCGTCATAGCCTCGCTCATTGCGGCCTCCTGTTTGACGGTTCTCCTCTCTCGAAAGGAACCCGAAGATATCCCGCTTGTTCCCCGGGGGCTCCAGCGCGCGGAATATCCCCCGACGAAGAAAGGCCCGCTGCCTGCATGCGGCAACGGGCCTTGGGCCTTGATGGGACCCTGGATCGCTGGAGGGAGGGCGATCATCTCCCGAACCGGCAGGCACTCCAAATGTTCCGGTAAAATTCCTGCGCTGGTAACGGGTCGGATGAACACCTCAGAGTTTGACGGCACCTTCCCTCGCCCACAGCCGCAGCTTGCGGCAAGCCTCGACGAACGAGCGCGCGGAACCGCCGCCTGTGAGTTCGATGAGCCCCTCGTCCGCGTCGACCGCCACGCCGGCGCTTGCCAGCAGAGGTCCGGCGCCCGCGACGAAGCCGATGAACTTCAGGTGCGCAAAGGCGTCGGACACGAAGTCCTTTGCCGCAGCATCCCTGGACAGCATCTCGGCGCCTTCCTCGGAAACGAGCAGCACCACCGCATCGAAAAGAACCGACGGTCCGCCGTCGATCATGTGGTTGGCTTCGATCCAGCTGCCATCGCCGGCTTCGACACCGCCCACCCGGCGCGCCACGATTTCCACCTTGGCGCCTTCCGCTTGCGCCGCATCCCGTACCGCTTGCAGAAGGCCGGAATCGATGCCGTCGCTGACGAGCACGCCGATCTTGCGGCCCTTGAAGCTGTCCGGCCCGTTGTTGATGATGCTGAGCGCGGGCGACGGCTCGAGGTCATCGCGTGTCGGTACGGCGGCGTCGGCAGGGGCCGGCATGGTCTTGATGCCGAGCTTGTCGGCGACCGTGGTCGCCAGCGTCTCGTCGATGTTAAGCAGATGGGAGATCATCCGCTCGCGGATGACCGGCGTCTCGACCTTGCTCAGTTCGAACGTCAAAGCCATCGCGATGTGACGCTGCTCGGGCTCGGTCTGGCTGATGAAGAATTGGCGGGCTTGGCTGTAGTGATCGGCGAAGCTCTCCGCTCGCAGCCGGACCTTCTGCCCCTCCTCCGCATCGGCAAAGGAGCGGAAGCCTTGGCTAGGTGACTCACGCGGCCCCTCGCCCCAGGAATTCGGCTGATAGTTGGCGCGGCCCGCGGGATTGCGCATCGCCATGTGGCCGTCCTGCTGGAAATGATGGAACGGGCATTTCGGCGCGTTGATGGGAAGGTGGGTGAAGTTGGGGCTGCCGAGGCGTTTGAGCTGCGTGTCGAGATAGGAGAAGTTGCGTCCCTGCAGCAGGGGATCGTTGGAAAAGTCGATGCCTGGCGGCACGTTCTGCGTCATGAAGGCAACCTGCTCGGTCTCGGCGAAGAAGTTCTCAGGCATGCGATCGAGGACAAGCCGCCCGACCGGGATCGGCTCGATGATCTCCTCGGGAATGATCTTGGTCGGATCGAGGATGTCGAAGTCGAAACTATCGGCGAAATCCTGGTCGAAGAGCTGCACGCAGAGCTCCCATTCCGGAAAATCGCCCGACTGGATGGCGTTCCAGAGGTCGCGGCGGTGAAAATCGGGATCGGTGCCGTTGATCTTCACAGCCTCGTTCCAGACCACCGACTGCATGCCCAGCTTCGGCTTCCAGATGAATTTGACGAAGGTCGATTCATCCTTGGCGTTGACGAGACGGAACGTGTGTACGCCGAAGCCCTGCATGAACCGGAACGACCGGGGAATGGCGCGGTCGGACATGATCCACATGATCATGTGCATCGATTCCGGCGTGAGCGAGATAAAATCCCAGAAATTGTCATGCGCGGATTGGGCCTGCGGAAAAGCCCGGTCCGGCTCCTCCTTCACAGCATGGACCATATCCGGAAACCTGATCGCATCCTGGATGAAGAAGACCGGGATGTTGTTGCCGACGAGGTCCCAATTCCCCTCCTTGGTATAGAGCTTCACGGCGAAGCCGCGCACATCCCGCGCCAGATCGAAAGAGCCTTTGCTGCCGGCGACGGTCGAGAAACGAACGAAGGCGGGTGTCTTTTCGCCGGGCCGCTGGAAGATATCGGCCTTGGTGTACTTGCCGAGCGACTCGTACGTCTCGAAGAAGCCATGGGCGCCGTAGCCGCGCGCGTGGACCACGCGCTCGGGGATGCGCTCATGATCGAAATGGAAGATTTTTTCGCGGAAATGAAAATCCTCGATCAGCGTGGGACCGCGTTCGCCGACCTTCAACGTGTTGTGGTCATCGGCGATCGGCGTGCCAAGCGCCGTCGTCTGCACCTCGGCATCGCCTTCGGCAACCTGATGCAGCTCGCCGCCACTGCCGCGGACAAGTTCCTGGTCATGAATCTCAGCCACGGCTGTAGCGCCGGCCGGGGAAGCTTTCTTCGGCATTGTCGTTGTCCCTTGTGCTCGCTGAAATGATGTTGCCGAACGAGCAATCGGGGCGAATGTTCCAGCCGGTACAGCGGGGCATGTCCCGGCTTGACCTATCTTGGAACGGCGTCCGATCCTTCCTCTGCTCCGCTTGCCTCGGAACGGTCCGGCGTTACTCGCGAGGATGCACGAGCGAGCATGTCTCTCGGTGCCGGGATGCGAGATTTTCGGCGCCACCAGCGCGGCAGGAACTCAGCCATCAGGCTTTGAATAAGGCTCTTCATCCGATTGCCCATGGAAGGTTTCACAGGCGAACAGATGCCAGCCCCAATTGTTCCGGGTCGGCGCGATGTCGTCGGTGAAAATCAATTCGGATGGGACTTGCGCGCTCGCAACGCGATGGCGGCGTCGAGCTTTCGCGCCAGTTCGAGCATTCGAGAAGGCGCGTCCTCGACTGTCAGCGCCTCCAACGCCGCGGTCGTCTCGCGTTCCGGCGTTGTCGCCTCGGACAATTCCTGTTCCGATGTCAGTGCTTCACGAAGCTTCCGTGCCACGGCCGGACCCTAACATGGGTTAACGCCTCCCCACTAACCCACTGATGGAGAAAAAGTTCCTGCTGCGCCCGTCCGCTGGAACGGCGAACTTCCTTCAACGCTGCTTTCGCTTATTGCCTGCCGAACTCGAGCAGAAATCTCTCCAATCCCTCCCGAACCTGTGCGGGCGCTTCGCGAGTTGGGAAATGACCGACACCCGGCAGCAGCACACGCTCATAACCGCCGGTAAAATACCGCTCCTTGCCCTTGGACGAATCCGGCAGAACGACGCGATCTTCGTCGCCATGAAGGACCAATGTCGGCACCGAGATGATCTCCGCCTCAATTTGTTTGCGCGCGAGTTCAGCATAGCGCGGGTCGGGATCCGCCTTCCCCCAGCGCACGCGATAGGAATGCACCGTCACATCCGGCCAGTCCGGATTTGCGAATGACTTGGCCACACGCTCAAACAGATCGTCGTCGAACCAGCCTGGCGGGCTCCAGCTGTCCCACTGGAAGCGCGCGAAAGAGTGACCGTGCTGTCGCACGAACTCCTCGCCGCGCGCGGTCGCCATGAACCACTGATACCAGAAGGCTTTCGTCTGCTCCAAAGGCGGCGTCGGAGGCGGGCCGGGTTGCCATCCGAGCGAAAGCGCCGCGCAGCATGTTATGCGCTGCGGAAAAACCGAGGCGAGCAGGTAGGCGATGCGCGCGCCCCAGTCATGGCCGACAACCGCGAACCGCTCGAGGCCGATGGCGTCGGCAAAGTCGAGCGCGTCCTGCGCCATAGCCGCGATCTCGCCCGAGCGTATGGTTTCGTCGGAGTGGAACGAGGTCTTCCCGAATCCGCGCAGCCACGGCGCGAAGGTGCGGAAGCCCGCGGCCTGAAGAGATGGTGCCACATCCGCAAAAGTGGTCGCATCGTCCGGCCATCCATGAAGGAGCAGCACAGGCGGGCCGTCCTCGGATCCGCCGCTCAGAAAGGCGACGCGCAGAAGCGAAGTATCGCAGAAGACAGGTTCTTCCATGGACGCCTCCTCACGGGCACCACATTGCAGTGGCCGCCCAACCCGGCGCAATCTGGTTTGTTCCTTTTCGCCATAGGAGCCCGCTTCGATCCGGCGAGGGAACCAACCGCAGCCTCGCTGGTTCGGAACCCAACAGCGGAGCCTCGCCATGCCTAATGCAGCCGAAATCCTCGTCGAGACCCTGATTGCCTGGAACGTCGAAGTCGTGTTCGGATTGCCCGGCGACGGCATCAACGGCGTCATGGAGGCGCTGCGCAAGAACCAGGACAAAATTTCTTTCGTTCAAGTGCGGCACGAGGAGTCGGCCGCGTTCATGGCTTGCGCCTACGCGAAATGGACAGGCAGGCTCGGCGTATGCCTCGCGACGTCCGGGCCCGGCGGTACTCACCTTCTCACCGGTCTCTACGACGCAAGGCTCGACCAAGCGCCGGTGCTGGCGATCACCGGCATGCAGTTCCATGACCTGATCGAGACTTTCACGCAGCAGGATGTCGATCTCACCCGCGTCTTCAACGACGTCAGCGTCTACAACGCCCAGGTCTCGGACGCGGCGCATATGGAGAACGTGGCGAGCCTCGCCTGCCGCACGGCGCTCGCCCGCAAGGGCGTCGCGCATCTTTCGATCGCCAGCGATATCCAGGAACAGCCCGCCGACGCGGCCAAGCGATCCAAGCGCAACCGCCCGGCGCACACGCCGCAGGACATGTTCGCCCCCCACTGCGTCGCGCAGGATGCGGAGTTGGACAAGGCCGCGGCCATCCTCAACGACGCCGGGCGCGTGGCGATCCTTGCGGGACGCGGAGCGATCGGGGCGGCGGCTGAACTCGAGGAAACTGCGCGGCTGTTGCAGGCGCCGATCGCCAAGGCGCTGCTTGGCAAAGCCGTGCTGCCGGACGATCATCCCTACACTACGGGCGGCATCGGCATTCTGGGCACCTTGCCTTCGCAAGAGGCGATGGAGACGTGCGACGCCGTCCTCATCGTCGGCTCGACCTTCCCTTACATCGAATATTATCCGCAGCCGGGCAAAGCGCGTGGCGTGCAGATCGATTGTGACGCGCAGCGCATCGGCCTGCGCTTCCCCGTCGAGGCCGGTCTGGTTGGCGACGCGGCCGAGACCTTGCGCGCCCTCAACCAGCGGCTGCAGCAGAAGGGCGACGGTGCATTCCTGGCAACTGCACAGAGTTCTACGCAGAAATGGCGCGAGATGATGCGCCAGTCCGAAGATGGCTTGGCCCATCCGCTCAAGCCGCAACGCGTCGCGCGCGCCTTCGGCGAGCGCCTTGCCGAGAATACGGTGCTGGCGACCGATTCCGGCCAGAACACGGAACTTGCCGCGCGCCATGTCGATCTCCGCGCGGGACAGGCCTTCGGCGTTTCCGGCGCGCTCGCCTCCATGTCCTGCGGTTTGAGCTATGCGATCGCGGCCGGCATTGCCTTTCCCGGTCGTCCGGTCGCGGCGATCGTCGGCGATGGCGGGCTTGCCATGCAGCTCGGCGAGTTTTCCACGGCGGTGCGCTACGGCATCCCGCTGAAAGTCCTGGTCATCAAGAACAACATGCTGAACCAGATCGCCTGGGAGCAGATGATGTTCCTCGGCAATCCCCAGTTCGGCTGCGAGTTGCAGCCGATCGATTTCGCCAAGGCCGCCGAGGCGATGGGCGGAAAAGGCTTCAGCATCGAGCGGGCGGAGGAGGTCGAACGCGTGCTCGACCAGGCTTTCGCCACCAGCGGGCCAGTGATCATCGAGGCGCTCGTCGACGCCTATGAGCCGATGATGCCGCCGAAAATGCCGCCCGATTACGCCAAGAACTTCCGCAAGGCGCTGCCGCAGACTCCGGGTCGCGATCTTATCGAGGAAAACGTCGCCCGCCAGCCGACCAAGACGATGATGGAGGCCGGCGAATAGAACGGAGGACATTCACATGCTCGATCTTTCCCGCGAGCGTCGTCGGATGGTCGATGTGCATCTCAGCCGGCGCGGCATCCATGATCGGGAAATCCTGGCAGCGATGAAAGAAGTTCCACGCGAAGTCTTCGTGGACCCAGGCTACGAGGAATTCGCTTACGAGGACGGGCCGCTGCCGATCGCGGAAGGACAGACGATATCGCAGCCTTACATCGTTGCCTTCATGCTGGAGATGGCGGACATCGGCCCAGGCGATCATGTGCTCGAGGTCGGCACAGGATCGGGCTATGCGGCCGCCGTGATGAGCCGCATCGTCGACCATGTCTACACGATCGAACGCCATGCGCCGCTTGCCGAGACCGCACGGCGGCGCTTCCAAAAACTAGGCTACGGCAACATCGAAGTTCGGATCGGCGACGGCACCAGAGGCTGGCCCGAAGCCGCACCCTTCGACGCCATCGTGGTGGCCGCGAGCGGACCGGGCGCGCCGCTGGCCTTGCAGCAGCAGCTCGACGTCGGCGGCAGGCTGGTCATTCCGGTGGGCGACGATCCTTACGAGCAGCGCCTGCTCAAGGTGACCCGCACGGGCGCATCGACTTACAGCGAGGAGGATTTCGGCGGGGTGCGCTTCGTCCCGCTCATCGGCGAACAGGGCTGGCGAGAGGAAAGCCGTCCGACGACTATCCGCGCGGTTCCACTAGCGCGCACGCGCAGCCTGCCGGAGATGATCGCGGCGGCCGCCGAGCCGCTTTCCGACTTCGACGACCCTGCATTTGCCGAACCGTTCGACCGTTTCGCGGACCGGCGGATCGTCCTGCTCGGCGAATCCAGCCACGGCACCTCCGAATTCTACCGGGCGCGCGCGGCAATCACCAAAAGGCTGATCGAGAGGCACGGCTTCACCATCGTCGCGGTCGAGGCCGACTGGCCCGATGCAGCGGCCATCGACCGCTATGTCCGCGGCCGAGGCGCCTCGCCTGGCGCCGATCAGCCGTTCCAGCGCTTTCCAACCTGGATGTGGCGCAACACCGAGGTCGCGGCATTCGTGGAATGGCTGCGCGAGCACAATGACAAGGTCAAGGCGCTGCAGCCTGAGGCAGGCTTTTATGGCCTCGACATCTACAACATGCGCGGTTCGATCGCCGCCGTCCTGGAGTATCTCGACCGCGTCGACCCGGAAGCGGCAAGGGTTGCGCGGGAGCGCTATGGCTGCCTGACGCCATGGCAGACCGAACCATCGACCTACGGTCGTGCCGCGCTGACCAAGGGCTACCGCGAATGCGAGAAGGCGGTCCTCGAGCAGTGCCGCGACATGCTGGCGAGGCAACTCGATCATGCCGGCCAAGACGGCGAGGAACTGTTCGACGCCGCGCAGAATGCCCGGCTCATCGCTTCGGCGGAGCAGTATTACCGCGTCATGTATTACGGCGGACCGCAATCCTGGAATCTGCGCGACACGCATATGTTCGAGACGCTCGAACATATTCTGGATGTACGCGGCCCGAACGCGAAAGCCATCGTGTGGGCGCACAATTCCCACATCGGCGATGCGCGTTACACCGAAATGGGAATCTCGCGCGAGGAAGTGAATATCGGCCAGCTCTGCCGGCAGCGGTTTGGCGATGCCGCGGCTCTCATCGGTTTCGGCACCCACACCGGTACTGTCGCAGCGGCGACCGACTGGGACGGCGAGATGGAAATCAAGTCGGTGCGGCCGTCGCGCGAGGACAGCTACGAGCGTCTCTGCCACGACGCCGGCATCGAGCGGTTCCTGCTTGACCTGGCACGCGACCCGAAGCTGCGCGACCGGTTGACCGAGCGCCGCCTGGAGCGCTTCATCGGCGTGATCTACCGGCCGGAAACCGAACTGCACAGCCACTATGCCGACGCTTCGCTGGCGCGGCAATTCGATGCCTTCGTCTGGTTCGACGAGACCAGCGCGGTCACCCCGCTCGGACCCGAACACGCCGCTGAAGGCATGCCGGAAACCTATCCGTTCGGCGTCTGACGCCGGAACATTCTGCGCCGCTTCCGGTTCGAAAGACATAACGAGGAAAGACCATGAGCGGAAACCAGCACCCGAAATCGAAAAAACCGAGCGATGCCGATATGGGCAATGATCCCGGCATTGGAACCTCCAAAGGCACCATCAAGGAAGGCGACGAGCTGGAGCACGGCGAGAACACAGTCGAAGGTGATGTAGAGAACGACACCACCGACGCAGGTGGCATCAACCCGCGCCAGAAGGTTCGCACAAACAAGTAAATTCAGAAATGAGATTGATCAGCGAGAATGTAATATTCCGGCACACGGTAGCAAATCATCATCAATGAACAAATTCCGCATCCTAGCAGAGACCTTTGGAACATCCGAGAGAATTTCTTGTTGACTCATATCGCAATAACGCGATCAACAGGAGATCCTTACCATGATCAAACTTCTTTCCGCATCGGTTCTTGCCATTGTCCTGGCGACTTCCGCCATGGCGCAAACCAGCGGCTCGGGCAACGGGGCGGGCACCAACGGTACCGGCGCTACCACAGGCACCACTGGCACGGGCGGCGCAACGGGTACGGGCAACGGCAACGGCACGGTCGATCCAAACGCAACCAACAGCACGAACAGCACCAAGTCCAACGGCGCAAACGACCGGTGCAAGGACGCCGCCGGCAACGACATCGACAACAACACAGCCAGCGGCAACACGACGTCCAACATGCAGAATTGCAACAAGTAAGCTATCGGCCTCTTGCACGGCCTCGAAAGCCCGCCTTTGAGAGGGCGGGCTTTTTGTCGTCAACCTTTCGGTCGAGCCGTTGCGGATCACATCCCGCGGTCAGGAACATACAGGCAGAAAGAGTGCTGCGAACTGTTGTCGCCGCCCGGCTTGCATTCATGGAAATATTCGTCACGCGATCGCTTGATGCGATGGTCGCTGTAGGGGATCAGCTCGCCGGTCGAAAGCTGGTAGCCATACTTCGTCTCCTTCACATCCGAAGGCGGCGCCTGGTAGCAATCCACCCCGGCGCAGCAGGAAGGCTCATACTGCCAGCCCGCCGGCGCCTGGTGCGCCGATGCCGGGCCCCAGAGGAGGCTCGCCAGGACACTTGCGGTCAGAGGAAGCCATGCCCGCCGGCGGAGTGGATGTAACCCAACCGCCGCTACCCGTTCTCGCAGATGCTTGCTTGATGCTGTTTTGTTCATAACCGATCCGCCGTGGTTGCGGCAGCTCCGGATAAGTCCAGAGCCTCACGATCCGCCGCCGGATCGCCGGCGGCGGGCATTCCCCGAACTTAGAAGTCATAGCTATGTTCCACGGCGTCTGCGGCGCCGTTCATTCCTTCACATACGCCCCGGGCTGACGGCCGCTCCTAGGCGCCTTGGCGTCCTTGGAATGCTCAGCCACGGACGGACCGGCGCCTGAGCCCTTTTGCGTCGCCGGGCTTGGGGTCGGCTGCCGCGGGCCTTCTGACTGCCGCGTCTTGTCCTCGACCTCGCCCTGTCGTCTGGTGAGGCCCATGTCGTCCTGAGGCTTTTCATTCTCGGCAGCGTCCTGCGAGAACTGGTCGGCAGGATCCGGATCGCTATTGGCTGGATATTTTGTGGCGCCGGTCTCGCGGCGGTTCTGATTGTTCATGAGTGATCTCCATTTTCTCAATGGAGAAGTAACACCGGCGCGAAGGCGACGTTCCCGACCCGGCACGGTACACGGCACCTAAGTTTCGAGTCGGACGGAACAAAGCTTTCGGCAATCAATTAGGCGCGGGCAGCAGATGAGGCGCGAAGGAAGCTCGTCATGGACAGGGAAGAACGCATCAGGCAACGCGCGCACGAGATATGGGAGCGGGAAGGCCGCCCCGAGGGACGCCAGCAGGAACACTGGGATCAAGCCGTCCAGGAGATCGAGTCGGAAGGTTCGGAGGCCGAGCGCGGTCCGGTGGCGCCCGATCCCGCTGTTGGGGTCGGCTCGGACCCGGCCGCCAACAGGCCGGGCGGCTGAGGTCGCGGATGCGTCATATCACAATTGCGCTCGGCGTTCTGTTGATCATTCTGATCGCCCTCTGGGTTTGGGCTGGCCAGAACGGCGGGCGCCCGGCTGGCGGTGCCCAGCAGCCCTCGCCGCACGCGATCGACCAGAACGGCTAAAGCGCGTCGCGTCGAAACGGATTCGCGCGACGCGCTTTAAGCCTTTGTTTTGATGCATGTCGTTCTCCCAAAACCGCTGCGCACTTTTGGGCGACATGCATTAAGCGGAGGACGGCTCGCCTCATCGCACCGTGGTATCGCCGGGCTCGTGGCGCCTTGCCTTGGCGGGTACGAACCGGCCGGCGTTGGCGCGCAAGCCTCTGAGGAACTCCTCCACATAGGGCAGCAGTTCAAACAGCGCGATGACGATCATGACGATGGCGACATATGCCACCGGCAGTTGCTCCTGCTTCCAGGCAAGGTCGAAGCGCGCCCTCTCCGTTCCGGCTCCGAACAGCGCCAGAAACTGTCCCCAATGCAAGGACACGACACTGACCAGGCCCATCAGCGGGATCATCTCCAGGAAGCTGTGCACATGCTGCTCGATCGGGCTCACCGTGCGCGCCGTGGTCGCGTAGCGCACGTCCCACATCGCCGTCGCTTCATGGACGAAGAAGGTGACGATCATCACGGCGATGACCAGGGCGTTCACCTCGAGGAACATTGCCGCAAGCAGCGGGATTCCGACCTCGGCGAACATCAGCAGATGGATGAGCGATTCCTTCGCACCGGTGGTGGATTCTATGTGGGTCGCACGGTGGCAGAGCCAGTCGGCAAAACCCGCGATCAGCCAGACCGGCAAGACGAAATACATCAGGATGAGGACCATCGGATCGTCAAGCACGACTGCCCCCTATCTATCGCCATTGTCCGCGTTCCGCTTCAGCTTTGCCGCCTCGCGATCGAGCACGTTCGGATCGTTTCCGTATTTCAGGATCAGCGCCAGCGCCAACCCGCTTGGAATTCCCGCTCTTTCCGCGAGGTCGCGGACACGTTCGGCGTTCTCACGCTCGTGGTCGTCCTTGGAGGCTTCGTCGTGCGATGTCATGGTCCTGGTTCCCGGCCTAGCCCCGCCTGTGCCGAACCGCAGGCCGGCGCAATGGTTCCATGCCTGCCGGATCAGATCGAAGCGCATGCAGCGAACGGCCGGAACGGTTCCCCCGTCGCTGCGTTCTAACATCTGGCTTCCCTGCGACCTCATTGTCACGCGCCCCGGTGTTGGCGCGCCTCGCTTTACGGTTGCGGTATGCGAACTGAAGGAGCTCGTGTGCGAAACCTCAGGGGACTTCACCTCTTGATCGCGGAGGACGAGTGGCTGCTCGCCAGCGATCTGGCGACCTTCTTCGCCGACATGGGCGCCATCATCCTGGGACCGGTGGCGACGGTGGAGCAGGCCGGGCGGCATGCGAAAGCGGCCGAGGCCGCAATCCTGGACATCGACCTGCACGGCCGCAAGATTTTCCCGATTGCGGACGAGCTGATGCTGCGCAACGTGCCCTTCGTGTTCTTCAGCGGATATGACGACATCGCCATCCCCGAGCATTTGCGTTTCGCGAGCAGCCTGAGCAAGTCCTCGAACCGCGCCACCCTGGTCGATGCGCTGTTCCCGCCGGAGCCCTCCGCAGAACCAGCGGCCGTCGCGCAGCAGGTGTCTGCGGCGGAGGACGTCGTCGCGCTGCTGCCCAAGCTCCGGCTCACCGCGCGCCTGCTGCTGGACGATGCCGGGGCCTCCGACCGCCTTGTCGAGCACACTTTGGAACGGGCGCTCGAGGATATCGACAACAGGCCCGCTGACTCGTCCATCGCCGACTGGCTGAACGCCATCATGCGCAGGATAGCGCAGTTGCGCGGAGCTTCTCTTCTACACTGATCATCTCTGCACCGATCGTCGGGCAGCCGAGCCGCCGGCGACCTGCGCTCGCCGGGCGACCAAGCACGCCTCAATGCGTAAATCGGCTTCTGACCCAGGCGAGGATCCGGCTGCCTCTTACGATCCGGCGCACCCGCGCGGCGGCCCAGCTGGCCTGCATCGTCGCGCCGGCATGGCAGCTGCAGACCACGTCATGCAATTGCCAATCGGACAGTTCGAAAAAGCGCTTCGCCTCGCCATAGGTGTCCGATTGCAACCCGGCCGCGCGCAGCAGCGGATCATCGAAGGCAACCGCGAGCGCGGAGCCATCCGCCCGCACCCTTTCACGCACACTGGGATCGACATATTCGGTGCCCGTCAGCGCCGAGAGGCAGCGCTGGGGATTGCGGTCGAGCAGTTCCGCCCACCGCTCGATCCGCTGCCTTCTCGTTGCAAGGGGAATCAAGCCGAGCCGGTCGACGACCGCCACCGATTGAAGTTCGTATGAGGTCTGATGCTTCATTGCTGTCTCCTGTGGTTGTGGCGGCGACATCTGCACGGCGGCGCGGCAGGTCCTGCCGGGCCTGAAGCCCACGCCTGCGAGGGGACAGGCGCGGGCCGACCAGGTGTTGCCCACCCGTCTTCAACAAACGCCTTGGAGCGGCGTCTGAGGCGAACCCGAACTGCCAGCGATCTCCTATGTTCCAGCCATTCTGGCTTAGGGAGTCGGATGACGAGGTTGGGGCCATAGCGTGGGCCTCCTGAGCAGCCGAGCCAGTGCGAAGGTGCGAGTTCGCACCGCCCGATCAGTCGACAAGATCGCGCGCCCGGCCCGGCTAGCTCTTTACGAGAAATGTCACAGCGGAATTAGCGCTGCCTTTCGCCGCCCGTTTCCTTGGCGTGCCGCAGAAGGTTCGAGACATCGGTTATGAGCCGCCGCGCGCGGGCTGACTCATGCCTCAAAGTAGTCCTGATTCGGTCGCTCTCTGCCCGCAGCCTGTTTGCCCGCGCTATAGCTGCTTCGCTTGCCGCGTATTTCTTATCCATGGCTAAATCCTGGTCACCTTGTCGAAGCCAAGCCGCGTCTTCTGCCTTTCGGCGTAGTTCTCAGCATCGGCTTCGCAGTCGAAAGACCTGACGGTGACATGCCCCGGTTCTTCGATCATCACGTGCCATTCGGCACCGGCTTCCGCCAGTGTCACCGCTTTCTCAGGGGCGATGGGATCGTCCAGCCTATGCATTCGCCGTTCTCACAATGGCAGCGCCAGTCGCTGCCCGAGCGGCCAAGATCAAGGATTGTTCTCCCGCTCGCCTTAACGTGTGTTTACATGGCGCAAAGAAAGACCCGTCGCCGGGGACGAAGCAGCGACGGGTCTTCGCACCGGACACCTGGAGCGGACATGACCGCAGCGCCCTAAGCGCGAATGCCGGTGTTTGTTCCAAAAGAAAACCCTGCCAGCACCCCGGAAAAAGCCGGCGAACCGCCGCATCGCCGCGACCACCCGACAATCGAGAAGCGGCAGCGATGGAACATCGCGCGGATTGCATTGTTAAACACCTGACCGGTCGCTGAACCGCGATGGCGCCATCACCGCAACGGAACGGTTCTTACAGCCCAATCTGGAGGCTCGTCGCGGAATGGCCCGTTCCACAAGCCCAGCGAAAAACCACAACATCATCGTCATCGGCGCGTCGGCGGGCGGGGTCGAGCCCCTGAAGAAGATTGTCAGCGATTTGCCAGCCGATTTGCCGGCGGCCGTGTTCGTCGTGGTGCATGTCGGCCAGGTCAGCTACCTGCCCGAAATCCTCGACCGAGCGGGACCGCTCGGCGCCATGCCGGCCAGGAACGGCGCGGCGTTCAGGATGGGTTGCATCTATGTGGCGCCACCCGGTGTCCATCTCCTCCTTCACGATGGCCATATGATGCTGCGGCGCGGTCCGCGCGAAAACCTGGCCCGACCGGCCATCGATCCCTTGTTCCGCTCGGCGGCGCTGAGCTACGGCGCCAGCGTCATTGGCGTGTTGCTGTCGGGCTCGCTTTCGGACGGCACCGCCGGGTTGAGGGCGGTCAAGGCTGTGGGCGGGCTGGCGGTGGTCCAGGACCCCAACGATACGCTGGTGCCGGCGATGGTTGAAAGCGCGCTGCATTTTGTCGAGGTCGACCACTGCCTGCCGGCGGCGAAGCTCGGGGCTTTGCTGGCAAAGCTCGCGGCTGAGCCCGCCGGCGAAACCTTCGCAGCCCCACCGACGGTCAGACTGGAGGCGGCCATCGCCGCGCAGGAGCATTCGACCATGAAAGAAGCGGATCGACTTGGCGAGTTGTCGGTGTTTACATGCCCGGAATGCCACGGGCCGTTGTGGGAGATCGAAGACGGTGACATGCTGCGTTATCGGTGCCATACCGGGCATGCCTTCACCGCCGACGCCGTGATGGAGGCGCAGGCGATCGAAGCGGACGAGATTCTGTGGAGCCTGCTCCGCTCGCATCAGCAACGGGCGGCGTTTGCCAGGCGGATGGCGGATCGGGAGCGGGCAAGGCACCGCTCCGAACTCGCCGTTGAAATAGGCAAGCGGGCGAAGGACTATGAGGCGGATGCCGCTGTAATCGAGCGGATCCTCGAAAGCAGGCGGATTCAGGTAGCGGGCAATGGCGAAGTCGGGGCGGAAGGCAAGCACAAGGAAGGCAACGATTAGTTCGCGCGAGGGCGCGAAAGAGCCCGCCCCCTTTCCGCTGATCGGCATTGGCGCATCGGCGGGCGGCATCGCTGCGCTGCAGAAATTCTTCCCCGAAGTGCCGGCCGACAGCGGCTTTGCCTATGTGGTGATCCAGCACCTCGACGCCGAGCACGAAAGCGTGCTTGCCAGCATCATCCAGCGCTCCACCGCGATCGAAACCCAGACCGCGGCCGAAGGCATGGAGATCGAGCCCGACAAGATCTACGTCACGCCTCCAGGCGTATCGGTCACCGTACGTGACCAGCGCTTCCACATAGCCAAGATGGCCGCGACACGCGCCAGGCGGACGCCGATCGACGATTTCTTCACCTCGCTGGCGCAGGAGCAGGCGGAGAATGCGGCAGGCATCATCCTGTCCGGGACGGGCAGCGACGGCACCATCGGGCTGAGAGCCATAAAGGAACGCGGCGGCCTTACCCTGGCGCAGGAGAGTGCCGAATATGACGGCATGATGCGCAGCGCCGTCCAGAGCGGCCTGGTCGACATGGTGCTTCCGGCCGAGGAAATGGCGGTCAAGGTGATCAGCTATTTCCGCCACTCCAACCACACCGAAGGCGAGCGCGACCGCCGCAAGCGCGATGTCGCCGAACAGCTTTCGCGCATCGCGGCGCTGCTGCGCGTGCGGACCGGCCACGATTTCAGCGGTTACAAGGACAACACGATCCTGCGCCGCATCCAGCGCCGCATGCAGGTGCTGCAGATCGACGACCCGGCCGCCTTCTACGAACGTCTGCGCGACGAGCCGCAGCAGGTCGATCTGCTGTTCCAGGACCTCTTGATCGGCGTCACCAGCTTTTTCCGCGACGAGCACGCCTTCGATGTGCTGGAAAGGCTGGTCATTCCTCGGCTGTTCGAGAGCCGCAAGCCCGACGAGACGATCCGCGTATGGGTGCCGGGCTGCGCGACGGGCGAAGAGGCTTACTCGATCGCCATGCTCCTGAAGGAGAGCGCGCCGCGCGGCGCCGCCTCGCCCAATCTGCAGATCTTCGCCACCGATATCGACGAACGCGCGCTGGAGGTGGCACGCGCCGGCCGTTATCCGGCGACGATCGCGACGGACATAACGCCGAAGCGGCTCAAGGAGTTTTTCTCGCGCGAGGACGGCACCTACCGCGTTTCGGCCGACCTGCGCGAAGTCTGCCTGTTTTCCTCGCACAATCTGTTGCGCGACCCGCCCTTCTCCAAGCTCGACCTGATCGCCTGCCGCAACCTCCTGATCTATATGGGCCCGGAGCTGCAGGAAAAGATCGTCCCGATCTTCCACTACGCGTTGCGCAACAACGGCTATCTCTTTCTCGGATCCTCGGAGAATGTCACGCGGCACGCCCGCCTCTTCTCCACCGTCGACAAGACGAGCCGCATCTTCCAGAAGCGCGGCGGGGTCACTCCGCACCGGCTGCCGGAATTCCCCCTCGCCGCCGCGGCCAGGCAGACGACGCCGAGCGCGCGCCAGCGGGCAACGAACGGAACTTTGCAGGAGGTGGCAGAGCGTGTCATCGTCGAGCGCTATGCGCCGGCCTATGTGGTGACCAACGCGGCCGGCGAGTTGATGCACAGCTCGGGCGGCACCGGCAAATATCTCGAGCTCGCCGCGGGCGCTCCCGACCACAACGTCTTTTCCATGGCAAGGCGCGGCCTTCGCATGGATCTGCGCGCCGCGCTCCACAAGGCGGCCAGCACCGGACAGGTGGCGATCCAAAACAAGATCAGCATCGGCACCAATGGCGGCCGACAGACAATAAGCCTGGCGGTGCAGCCGTTACCCTCCGACGGCTCGGCGGACCCGCTCTACATGCTGGTCTTCCGGGACATCGGCGGCATCAAGCCGGAGCCCGATGACGAGCCCGTCCACACGACCGACGATGTGGAAAGCGCCAATGTCAGCCAGCTCGAAAGGGAGCTGAGGGAAACCAAGGAGCGGCTGCAGATCACGACCGAGGAGCTCGAATCCTCCAATGAGGAGCTGAAATCCTCCAATGAGGAATTGTCCTCCATCAACGAGGAGCTGCAGTCGTCCAACGAGGAACTGGAAACCTCGAAGGAAGAGCTGCAGTCGATCAACGAGGAACTGCAGACGGTTAATGCCGAGCTCAACATCCGCGTCGACGAGCTTAGCCGCGCCAACAACGATATGGCCAACCTGCTCGAAAGCACGCAGATCGCCACCGTGTTCCTCGACCGCGACCTCTGCATCAAGAGCTTCACGCCGACGGCGCGCGACCTGTTCCGCCTGGTCGAAAGCGACGTCGGCCGGCCGCTGGCGCATGTGCGCCCGCGCTTCCCCGCCGATGGGCTGCAGGCCGATATGGAACAGGTGCTGCTGAGGCTGGGCACGATCGAGCGTCAGGTCGAGGGTACCGACAGCGGCCGGCGCTACATCATGCGCGTCCTGCCCTATCGCACCGTCGACAATGTGATCGCCGGCGTCGTGGTCACTTTCGTCGACGTCACCCAGATAGCCCGGGCGGAGGAAAAGATCGGCGTGCTCTCGCACGACCTGCGCAACCGCGTCGAAAGCCTCGAGACCCTGCTCGACCTGGTGCCGGTCGGCATCTTCATCGCAGAAGACGGCGACGGCGCGGAGATCCGCGCCAACCGCCGCGCTGTGGAGCTCGCGGGGCAACGCGCCACCGGCGACAAGCTGATCTCCGTCCCCGCCGTCCTGCCGCTGACGCTCAATGGCGCCAAGGTCGACGCCGACGACCAGCCTCTGATGAAGGCAATGCGCACCGGCAAGGCTATCCCGGGCTATGAAGCGCGGATTCTGCGCGAGGATGGCTCGGGCATCGACGTGATGATGTCGGCCAACCCGCTGTTCGACGAAAACGGCAGGGTTCGCGGCGCGATCGCGGCACTGGTCGACGTCTCGAGCCACAAGGAGGCCGAGCGCAGTCAGGAAAGGCTGCTGCATGAACTGCAGCACCGCGTGAAGAACATTCTCGCCACCGTCACCGCGCTGACATCGCGCATGGTGCGCACGGCGGGTTCGGTGAGCGATTTCTCAACCTCGTTCCAGCAGCGGCTGCAGGCGATGGGCCGGACCCACGAAGTGCTGTCCTCCTACAACTGGACCGATGCCGATCTCGAGCAGCTGCTGCGGGCGGTCCTGTCGCCCTACGCCAGCAAATCGCGCAGCAATATCGTCATCCGTGGAAAGCCTTTGCAGCTCGGCGCAAGCATGGCCGCGACGCTCGGCATGGTGTTCTTCGAGCTCGCCAGCAATGCGGCGAAATATGGCGCGCTCTCGACCGAGGAGGGTCGGGTCGAGGTGACATGGAACACCGACAAAGCCGGGGTTCTGTCCATCCACTGGCGGGAAGTCGAAGGTCCCGTCGTTACGGAGCCGCCGCAGCGAAATTTCGGAACCAGCTTCATCCAGCAAAGTTTAGAATATGAACTCGGGGGTAAGGTCGGACTGCGATTTGAACCCTCGGGACTGGAATGCGATATAGAAATTCCGCTGGCGTCAGGCGCTCGCCGATAGCATTCTTGCTGTGTGCTTAGGATGAACACAAATACACCCTTGTCGGGTCTTAATGTCCTCGTGGTCGAGGATGTGTTCATGCTCGCACAAGATCTCGCCGATCAGTTGGCGGGCGCTGGATGTACCGTGGTGGGACCGGCGCCTACGGTCCAACAAGCACTGGATCAAATCGACGGCATTGCCCTGGACGGCGCCTTGCTGGATGTCAATCTTCGCGGGGAGCGAAGCTTTCCTTTGGCCGAGCATCTTGCGCGCGATGGCGTTCCTTTCATTTTCCTCACCGGCTATGACAGCGCCACAGTTTTTCCCGACAAGTTTCGCGACTCGCCGAAGCTGACCAAGCCGGTCGACTACGGTCTGCTGATCGAGGCGGTGTCGCGGTTCCGCAAAGGTGACGCCGCGCCGGGCTGAAATGGCCTTGATCGGGCTCGTCTATCGCTCGGCGCGATTCCCTACCAGTTGGCTCGCCAGTTCGATCAGGTGCCGGATCGGCGCCGGTTTCGGCACATAAGGCGCGCCGTGGAAGATCGGCGACTGGAATTCCGGATCATAGCCCGAATGGACGAGGAAAGGCACGCCCGCTTCCTTGAGGCGGGCGGCTGCGGCGCCGCGCTGGCCGTCGAGCAACTGGATGTCGATGATGGCCAGGTCCGGCTTGTTGTCGTCCAGCCAAGCCGCGGCGGCCCGCTCGGACGCCACGCAGGCCACCTCGAAACCGCGCTCCTTCAGGCCATTCGCCACGTCCGACGCGATCAGGTACTCGTCTTCAATGATCAGTGCCAGGGGCGCTGCCATGGCGACCTCCTCTGACAGGCGCATCCCTTCCGGACCGACGGCCGATCATACGCCGCCGGCCAGGGAAACGCACCACGCTTTGCTTCGAAGCGGTTTCGGGGTCCCCAACAGGATTAGGACCGGCCTGGTTCAAGCCCGTCTCCTGGTGAAGCTCGATCACGTCGGGGTGAGACAGGGGCGCGCGGGCCTGAAGCAGACGAAGAAACTCAGGTCTCAGCCCGTCGCCTCGTGAATTTGCAAGCGCATGCAGTGACATGAGGGAATGCATCATATTACCTTTCACAGATGCCGCCTCCCTCACATCGCGGCGGTTGCCCTTTCCTGCCTTGCTTCCTCGAAATCGACGGACACGACGACAGCGCCGTCGCCGCCACGAACCCGAACCGCCCAACCGTCCTGACCGGGTTCGGCCGCATCGTCGAGCAGATCGATCGCCGAGCGCAGCGCTTCGTGACGAACAGCTTCGAGGTCGGGCAACTCGACGCCCTCGAGCCGCCTCACACTGCCACCCTCGCGATATTCGAATGTATAGGGACCCTGGTTCGTATCGCTTGGCCGCTCGTTGCCGGGTCGGCCTGCGTTCACCATCCCGTCCGGTCCGTCTCGTTCTGAGGGGCCGCCGAAAGCGGCGCATTGAAGCATCATCTCTCTGGCGCGATCGATAAGCGCGGCGTCGCCGAGCAACGGGTCTGACACGATCATGGTGACAGCGATGCCCTCCCCACCCTCGCCAAGAAATTCGACCGTAGCGCCTTTGGGACTTGCATGTATCGCTGTGTCGAGAACTTGCATTGCCGCCTCTCTGTCCTGGTATCGAGGATAAAAAGCTCCCCTGGTCCCGAAGGTTCCGTCCGAGCTCAGGAATCGAATCCCGAAAACCAGGCCTGACGCTCCTGTCGCGTCCGTGATGAATGCGCTGAGCTCGCTGGCAACTCATTCTTCGATTGCGGCCCGGTTGGAACAGCGGGGCCGGATGAAGGTTTTGGGAACAAAGGAGACGCCGAATGTCACCCAACCCACACACACCGGCCGAGGCCCGCGGCGAAATCCAGGCCGGCAGGACGCAGGACAAGACACCCGGATTCGATCCGGCGGCGGCACCGCAGGAAGCAGACGCCGAAGCCGGTGCTGTCTCGACGTCCGCCGCGCCGGCCGAGCCGCGCAAACCGAACTTCACCAACCAGGCGAGCTTTGCCAACGCGATGCGACCGCCGGAGAACGCGCCAGACCTTGAGCCGCGCAGGAACGGACCGGTCCTGGTCATCGTGGCGCTGGTTGTCCTGGCCGCGGTCGCCTTTCTGCTCGCCGCAGCCATCCGCTAGGCATGGAAGGAACATCATTCGCCGCCCCAGGTTTGATAGCGCAAGGAGGTTATTGCGATGCCGAGCTTGAGAAGTTTGTTTCGCCATCTGTGGCGCTGGAAAGCACAGCCTGCGACCGACCCCTCTCCAGTGGACGCCATTGTGCGGCTGCTGCGCGACGCCGAGAAGCAGCGCGGATCCCGGCGTTCGGAATAAAAGTATCCTGACGGCTGGTGTCTCCGGATGGTCGAGCGATCGCCGGAGTCACTCCTCGTCAAAGATGTGCTCGTGGATGATGCCGAGAATCTGCAGCTTCACCGTTTCCCGCGCTTCGGGCTTCACGAAGGGCATCAGCAGATCGACCGTCTCCTCCACCCTTCGCGGCAGGTCGGCGCTCGGATCGCTCAGGTAGCTGCCGTGGGCATAGAGGTTTTCGGTCAGCTTCCTGTTCAGGTCGGAAAAGAGTCCCATGGCGATTGCTCCTTGCCGATCCAACAGCCGGAACGCCAACGCGGTTCCCTCAGCCGCCATGACACCAGTCCCGACCGCCTAGCTCTTTCGGTCGCGCTTGACGAATTTGTTGAAGCGGCTCGTTCCGCCGCCGCCGGCTTCATCCTGATGCAGGAAGGCGAGATCATTCTCGTCGAAAATGCGGAAGAATTCGTCCCACCCGATCGCCTCGAACGTATCTTCAGGCTCGCCGAAATCGATACGCAGGATGCCGCCCTCGCCTTTCGTGCGAACGACGGCCGGTCGTCCCTTCCGTTCTTCCACCCATTTCCGGATCTCGTCGTGATTGGTGGTCGTCTTGGCCTCGGACATGGATTTCCCTTTCTCGCAGCGAGGATTGGTGAGCGGTCCTAACAGCAGCCAACAGGCAATGTTCCAGCGGGTTGCACAGCCCTTGTCCAAGCTGCGTGACCTGCCGCGGCGGGAACTTTGTTGAAGCAGGGAACAAACCTTTTACCGCGCAGTTCGGGGCGCCGAAGCAAAATCCGCAAGGGAGTCATCGTGAAACGAGTATTGGTTACGGGAGGTTGCGGCTTCATCGGCCGCCACGTCGCCCAGGAGCTCGCCGACCATGGCTATCGCGTGCGCCTGCTCGATGCGCTTGTCGACCAGGTGCACGGCACTGAGGCCATCAACCTTCCGACCGGAGCCGAGCTGATCAAAGGCGACGTTCGCGATCGCGATGCGGTCGCCGAGGCGGTTTCGGATGTCGACGCGGTCATCCACCTGGCGGCCGAGGTCGGCGTCGGCCAGTCGATGTACGAGATCGCCCGCTATGTCGGCACCAACGATCTCGGCACGGCGGTGCTGCTCGAGGCACTGATCAAGAAGCCGGTCGAACGGATCGTCGTGGCATCCTCCATGAGCATCTATGGCGAAGGCCTCTACCGGACTGCGGACGGCGAGCGGATCGACAATGCCCGACGCAAGCCCGCTGACATTAAGGACGGCCTGTGGGATCTCAGATCGGCATCGGGCGAAGCCCTGTCGCCGATTCCCACCGACGAGGAGAAACGGCCCGATCTCGCCTCGATCTACGCGCTGACGAAATACGCGCAGGAGCGCGCCGCGCTGATCTTCGGTGAGGCCTATGGCATCGACGCCGTGGCGTTGCGTCTCTTCAACGTCTTCGGGGCCGGACAGGCGCTCTCCAATCCCTACACCGGCGTTCTCGCCAACTTCGCCTCGCGTCTCGCCAACGGCAAGCGGCCGACGATCTTCGAGGACGGCGAGCAGAAGCGCGACTTCGTTCATGTGCGCGACGTCGCCACCGCGTTCCGGCTGGCGCTGGAGCAACGGCAGGCCGCCGGGCATGCCATCAACATCGGCAGCGGCCACGCCTATTCGATCAGCGAAGTGGCCCGTCTGCTTGCCAAGGCGATGGGCATTCCCAAGCGTCCACCCGAAATTCTCGGCAAGGCGCGCTCCGGCGACATCCGCAATTGCTTCGCCGACATTGCCAAGGCGCGCGAGCTGCTGGGCTTCGAGCCGAAGCATCGGCTGGAGAATTCGCTCGGTGAATTCGCCGCCTGGGTTCGCAACAGCGTCGTCATCGACCGCGGCGCCGACATGCGGCGCGAGCTGGAAGAGCGAGGATTGGTCTCATGACCCAGACGCACCGCCACGCCCGACAGGCGCCCGTAGCCGTTATCGGCGGCAGCGGCTTCATCGGCTCCAATCTCGCAGACAGCCTGCTCTCCGACGGGGAAACTGTGCTGGTCGTCGACAATCTCAGCCGTCCAGGCGTCGAGCAGAATCTCGATTGGCTGGCGCAAAAGCATGGCGAACGGCTGATCGTCGAAATCGTCGACATTCGCGATCTGAGCGCGTTGGCCACCGCGCTGGCGCCGGCCAAAGCGATTTTTCACCTCGCCGCTCAAACAGCCGTGACGACCAGCCTGAGCGATCCCGCTGAAGACTTCGACATCAACCTCAAAGGGACGTTCAACGTGTTGGAAGCGGCTCGCGGCGCCGGAGCTCCCGTGATCTTCGCCAGCACCAATAAGGTCTATGGCAGCCTGCCGCAGATCGCGGTGCGCCAAGCCGACGATCACTATGAACCGCTCGACGAGGACGTGCGTACGAGCGGCGTCGCTGAGAAGATCGGCCTTGATTTCTGCACGCCCTATGGCTGCTCGAAGGGCGCGGCTGACCAGTATGTGCTCGACTATTCCAAGTCCTACGGCTTGCCGACGGCGGTGCTGCGCATGAGCTGCATCTACGGGCCGCGCCAGTTCGGCACCGAGGACCAGGGCTGGGTCGCGCATTTTCTGCTCAGCGCGCTGTCGAGCCGGCCGATCACCATCTACGGCGAGGGCCGACAGGTGCGCGACATCCTGCATGTGTCGGATGCCGTGGCCGCCTATCGCGGCCTGTTGGCCAGGATCGAGGACCTCAAGGGCCAGGCGTTCAATCTGGGCGGCGGCCCGCGCAACGCGGTCAGCCTGCGCGTGCTGCTGGCGGAGATCGCCGACATGACCGGCAGCGACATCACGATCCGCCACGACCACGAGCGCATCGGCGATCAACCCTACTTCGTCGCCGACACCCGCAAGCTGCAAGCCGCGATCGGCTGGCAGGCGCGTGTCCCATGGCGCGAAGGCGTCTGCGATCTCGCCAGCTGGCTGCTGCGGCATCGGCTCCAATCGCGCCCCGAAGCCACGAGGTACGTCGCATGAAAGTCGCCCTGGTCAATCCGTTCTGGACGTATGAGCACAGCATCTATTTCGGCTGCCGCCAGCCGCATCTGCCGCTGGAGCTCGGCTATTCGAAGGCAATGCTGGACGCCGATGGGCACGACATCCTGATGCTGGACGGCTTGCTGCAGGGGCTGGACAACGCGGCCCTTGCCGATCGTGTGGCTGACTTTGCGCCGGACATGACGGTGGTAACCACCGCCCCGACCTATCTGTTCTGGCGCTGCGCGCCCCCGGAACTGCGTGTTCCCGGAGAATTCCTCAACCATCTCGCCGGACGCGGTGGACGTACCGTGGCGGTCGGACCGCATGGCTCGGCGACGCCTGCCCCGACCTTGCGCAAGCTCGGCGTCGATGTCGTCGTGCGCGGCGAATGCGAGGAGGTCGTGGCGGAGCTCGCGCGGCAAAGCGACTGGAGCAAGGTTGCGCACACGGCCCGCCTCCAAGGCGAGGGTCTGGCCTGCAACGGCGGCGTTCATGTCAGCCCGTTCGTCGATCATCCGGCGCTCACCTGGCCGTCCGACTGGGTCGCGGCGCATGGCCATCACCACCATAGGTTCGATACCGTCCAGAAGGGCGCCGGCGCCGAGGTGGAGGCCTCGCGCGGCTGTCCCTACAATTGCAGCTTCTGCGCCAAGATCGATTTTCGCGATGCCTATAGGCGCAGGAAGCACGATGCGATCGTCGCCGAGATCGACGCGCTGATCGCGCAAGGGGTCGGCTACATCTATTTCATCGACGAGATATTCCTGCCGCAGAAGGCGCTGCTGGAGGCGCTGGTCGATCGCGACGTCCAATTCGGCGTCCAGACCAGGATCGACCTCTGGAAGCCGGAACTGCTCGAGCTGCTCGGCGCGGCCGGCTGCGTCTCGATCGAGGCAGGCCTCGAAAGCCTGACCGTCGAGGGTCGCGAGATGCTTGCCAAGCGCTGCCGCCTCGACACCGAGGACCTCGCAGCGCTGCTCATTGACGCTCGCCGCAACGTGCCTTTCGTCCAGGCCAATCTGATCGGCGTGGTCGAGGACGACCCGGCGCTGGTGGATTATTGGCGCAAGCACCTCATCGATCACGGCGTCTGGGCCAACGAGCCCGTGCCGCTCTATCCCTATCCGAGCTCTCCCAGCTACCGAGAACTCTGGGGCGAACCCGACGACCTCGCCTGGGAGCGCGCGCATGAGCACTACCTCGCCTCCTTCCGCTCCTTCAGCGACATCCAGGACCAGCGCCCGCATGCGCTGGCTGAGTTGGAGTCCTCATGCTGCAATCACTGATCCATCGTCCGCGGGGCATCCTGATGACGACCGACGCGGTCGGCGGGGTGTGGCGCTACTGCCTCGACCTGGCGCGCGAGCTGGCGGCCGGCGGCGACAGCATCGTGCTTGCCGGGCTCGGACCCGAACCTTCTCCGGAGCAGGCGCGGGAGGTGGGGTCTTTTGCAACGCTGGCTTGGCTGAAATGCCCGCCGGATTGGATGACGCGCGACGAAAGCGATCTCGCCCGCTTGCCGGGCGAATTGCGGAACCTTGCCGAGACCTATGCGATCGATCTCGTCCATCTCAATGCGCCGACGCAAGCGGCCGGGCTTGATCTGACATGTCCTATCGTCGCGGTCTCGCATTCATGCGTGGCGACATGGCTGCACGCGGTGCGTGGGCAGGCGCCGGCGCACGATTGGTCCTGGCAGCGAGATCGCAACAGAGCCGGATTCGATCGCGCCGACGTCGTTGTCGCTCCGAGCCGAAGCCATGCCGAGATGCTCCAAGCCTGCTACGGCGCGATCGCAGGGTTGGGCGTCGTCCATAATGGCGCCCTGCCAGGCCCGAGACCGGGCCGGCGCGAACCTTTTGTCTTCGCTGCCGCGCGCTGGTGGGACGAGGGCAAGAATGCGACATCGCTCGACGCCGCCGCCGCGCTCTGCGATTGGCCCATTCGGGTCGCCGGTCCGCTCGCCGGCCCCGACGGTCAGCGCGCCCGTTTCGACAACTGCGTCTCGTTCGGGCCGTTGGATCACGGCAAAGTCCGCCGGCTGATGAGGCAATCCGGAATCTTCGTTTCGAGCTCGATCTACGAGCCTTTCGGGCTAGCCGCCCTTGAAGCCGCGCTCTCGGCCACGCCGCTGGTGCTCGCCGATATCGCGACCTACCGCGAGATCTGGGACGGTGCGGCCATGTTCTTCAACGCGCGCGACCCACATGCGCTGGCCGACTGCATCGGGAGCCTGTCCCGCGACGAAAGCCTGCGGCGCAAGCTCGGCAGGCGCGCCGCGCGGCGGGCACGCCAATTCTCGCTGGGCAAGCAGGTGAGGATGATGCGCGACATCTACAACCGAGCGGCGCTGACCGCAGCGGGGCGTTGACCATGCGTTTTCTGTTCTACACCCATTCGGCGGTTTCCGACTGGAACCACGGCAACGCGCATTTCCAGCGCGGCATCATGCGAGAGCTTATCGCGCGTGGCCATGGGGTGGCCGCGCTGGAGCCCGCCGATGGCTGGAGCCGATCGAACCTGCTCGCCGAGCAAGGCCCCTTCGCCGTCGAGCGCTTTCGCAAGGATTTTCCGGAACTAATGGTGGCCGCCTACGATCCCGGCTTCGAGCACGAAGCGTGGCTCGCCGGCGCGGATGTCGTGATCGTCCACGAATGGACGGACAAAGACCTTGTCGCGCGTATCGGACGGGCGCGAGCCTACTGCAACTTCACACTCCTGTTCCATGACACCCATCACCGCGCCGTATCGGCGACCGAGGCGATCGCGGCGCTTCAGCTGGAGCATTATGACGGAGTGCTGGTCTTCGGCGAAGTGCTGCGGGAAAGCTATCTCCGCGCCGGCTGGGGCAGACGGGTCTTCACCTGGCATGAGGCCGCGGACGACCGGCTGTTCAAGCCGTTGCCCGAGATCGACCGTGAGTCCGATCTCGTCTGGATCGGCAATTGGGGCGACGACGAACGCAGTGCCGAGATCGCCGAGTTCCTGATCGAGCCGGCGAGAGCGCTTGGATTGTCGGGAACCGTGCACGGGGTGCGCTATCCGCCGGATGCGCTTACGGCCCTCGCGGATACCGGCCTGTGCTATGAAGGCTGGATCGCCAATGCCGATGTGCCGAAGGCCTTCGCCCGGCATCGCGTCACCATGCACATCCCACGCCGGCCCTACCGGGAGAGCCTGCCGGGCATTCCCACCATTCGCATGTTCGAGGCGCTGGCCTGCGGCATTCCGCTTGTGTCTGCGCCATGGGCGGATGTCGAAGGGCTGTTCCGCGCCGGAACGGATTTCCTCTTCGCCCGAAACGGCGACGAGATGAGAGGTCACCTCCGCGACGTGGTGAACGATCGCGAGCTCGCGGAAGCGCTGGCCGCATCGGGCCTGGAGACCATCCTTGCGCGGCACACATGCCGGCACCGCGCCGACGAAATGTTCGCCATCCTCGCCGCATGCGGCAATCGCGACGCGACTGAAATCAAACCTGCAGCGGAGGCCGCCGCATGAAAATCGCCTTTTACGGATCGAGCCTCCTGTCGTCCTACTGGAACGGCGCGGCCACTTATTATCGGGGCCTGCTCAAGGCCCTGTCGCAGCGCGGCTATGACATCGTCTTCTATGAGCCCGACGTCTATGACCGGCAGAAGCATCGTGACATCGAGGCGCCGGACTGGTGCAGCGTCGTGGTCTACGAGCCGACAGCGCATGCGCTGATGCAGGTCGCCTCGCGCGCCGCGCAGGCAGACATCGTTGTCAAGGCAAGCGGTGTCGGCTTCGAAGACGATGCGCTGCTGCAGGCAGTCCTCGACAATGCCCGCCCAGAGGCGCTGACCGTGTTTTGGGATGTCGATGCGCCGGCGACGCTAAGCGAATTGCGCGACGACGCCGACCACCCGTTGCATGAGGCCCTGAAGCGGATCGGCATCGTGCTGACTTATGGCGGCGGCGACCCGGTCGTCTGGGATTATCGTGCGCTCGGCGCCGCGGAATGCGTGCCTATCTACAATGCGCTCGATCCTGAGACGCATCATCCCGTCGCCGCAAATCCGCGCTTCGCCTGCGACCTGGCCTTCCTCGGCAATCGGCTGCCCGACCGCGAGGCGAGGGTTGACGCCTTCTTCCTCGACCCGGCCCGTAAGCTCGGCGGCCAGCGCTTCCTGCTTGGCGGCTCCGGCTGGGCCGACAAGCCGCTGCCGGCGAATGTTTCATGGCTGGGGCATGTCGGCACCAGCGATCACAACGCCTTCAACGTCACGCCGAAGGCCGTGCTCAACATCAGCCGCGACAGCATGGCCGCCAACGGGTTTTCGCCCGCGACACGTGTCTTTGAAGCAGCAGGGGCCGGCGCGTGCCTCCTGACGGACGCCTGGCTTGGCATCGAGTTGTTCCTGACCCCTGGAGAAGAGATCCTGGTGGCCCGCGACGGAGCCGATGTCGCCGAGATCATGCACACTCTGACGCCGCAACGGGCGCAGGCGATCGGCGCGGCAGCGCTGCGGCGCGTTCTGGCGGAGCATACCTACACGCTGAGGGCTCGGCTCGTGGACGACATCTTCAAGGCGCATTTCGAGCGCCGCGCAATGGAGGCTGCGGAATGACGAAACCGCTCGACATCGTTTTCCTCGGACTTTCCCTGTCTTCGTCCTGGGGCAACGGCCATGCGACGACTTTCAGGGGACTGCTGCGTGCGCTTGACGAGCTCGGCCATCGCGTCACCTTCTTCGAACGCGACGTCTCCTGGTACGCGCATCACCGGGACCTGCGCGACCCCGATTTCTGCGACTTGCGCTACTACGAGACGGTCTCGGAGCTGCGCCGCAACCACCGGCAGGAGCTGCAGCGCGCCGACGCGGTGGTGATAGGTTCCTTCGTGCCTGAAGGCAGGGCGATCATCGACGACCTTGCTTCGCGGTGCACGGGGCAGTTCTGCTTCTATGACATCGACACGCCGGTGACGCTGGCGCGGGTTGCCGAGGACGATTGCGACTATCTTGCCCGCCGGCAGATTCCCTATTTCGACGTCTATTTCTCCTTCACCGGCGGACCGACGCTGGAGCGGCTAAAGTCCGAGTTCGGCGCGCGCCGGGCGGAGGCGCTCTATTGCTCCGTCGATCCAACGCGGCATCGTCGCACCAGACACGCCGTCGAATGGGACCTTGGTTACCTTGGCACCTATAGCGCGGACCGGCAGCCCTCATTGGAAGCGCTGCTCCTGGAGCCTGCACGGCGCCTGCCGGACCGCCGCTTCGTCGTGGCCGGCTCGCAATATCCCGCCGACATCGCATGGCCGGACAATGTGGAGCGGATCGAGCACCTGCCACCTTCCGAACATGCCGCCTTCTACAGCCGCCAGCGCTACACATTGAACCTTACGCGGGCTTCGATGATCGCGGCCGGATGGTCGCCCAGCGTGCGGCTTTTCGAGGCCGCTGCCTGCGGCACTCCCATCATAAGCGACCGCTGGCCTGGACTCGACGATTTCTTCCCGGTTCCGGCGATCGAGACGGCGTCAAATGCTGGAGATGTAAAAAAGATCCTCAGCGCCAAGTCCGATCGGGCAAGGCTCAATATGGCCAGACTGGCGCGCGAGGCGGTGCTTTCAAGACATACCGCCATGGCAAGGGCACGTGAATTCGTTTCGGCGCTGACGCCGTCTGTCGGGACGCGTCCGGCGGTCGATCTGGACGTCGAAAGTGCAGCATGAGCGGCAGACAGGAGACCATCGATATGCGGCGATCAAAAAGGGCTGAACAAACAGGGACGGCGCTCGTTGCCGGCGGCGCCGGTTTCCTCGGCTCGCATTTGTGCGAGGCGCTGCTGCATGACGGCTATCGCGTGATCTGCGTCGACAATTTCCTCACCGGCAGAATGGAGAATGTCAGTTCGCTGGTCGGCCAGGCGCGCTTTCGGCTGATCGAGCAGGATGTTTGCACCCCGCTGGAGCTCGGTGAACCTGTCGATCGCGTTTTCAACCTGGCCTGCGCGGCATCGCCGCCTCGCTATCAAGCCGACCCGATCCATACGACCCGCACCTGTGTCATCGGGACCCTCAATCTTTTGGAGCTCGCCGCCAGCAACGGCGCCCGCTTCCTGCAGGCATCGACAAGCGAGGTCTATGGCGATCCGGAACAGCATCCGCAGCGCGAGGATTATGTCGGTCACGTCAACTGCACCGGACCGCGAGCCTGTTACGACGAGGGCAAGCGCGCCGCCGAAACGCTCTGCTTCGACTATCTGCGCGCCGAGATGGCCGATATTCGTGTCGCCCGTATCTTCAACACCTATGGGCCCAGGATGGACCCCGCTGATGGCCGCATTGTCTCCAATCTGGTCATGCAAGCGATCGAGAAACGGCCGCTGACCATATTCGGCGACGGCCGGCAGACCCGCTCCTTCTGCTATGTCACAGATCTGGTCGAGGGATTGCGACGCCTGATGGATGTCGATCCCAACCCCCGCCAACCGGTCAATCTCGGCAATCCGGGGGAGTTCTCGATCCTCGAACTGGCAAGACTGGTACGCGAGCTGACCGGGACCAGATCGCCCGTGAAGTTCCTGCCTCTGCCTGAGGACGACCCGCGGCGGCGCCGCCCCGACATAGGCCGCGCAAAGGCGCTTCTCGGCTGGTCGCCCAGGGTGCCTCTCAGGCAAGGCCTGATGCAGACGATCGTCTACTTTTCAGGGATGGACGATCTCGCGATCGAGCCCGTCGCTGCAATCGACAGAGCGGGTCGGGGAAAGCTGCAGAACCTGCAGCTCTGAAGCAGCGGCATCTTTTCACCGGGGCGGAACAACCAATCGATATCGCGGTTGGGAATGACAACCGCGATGGAGGAAGAGCTGTGCAGCCGAAGCGATCAGTCAACGACATCGACCAGATGGCGGCGGCGGAAACCGCCGCGTTCCTGCGAAGAGCTTCCATCACTTACCTCGAGTGCTGCGTCAGCCTGATGATGACGCATCTGCAACGGGAGGAAGTGGCGAGTATCCTGGAGCAGGAAGCCGACATGTTGCGCAGGCTCGACTGAGTCCAGGCTTGCCTTCAACAGCCCAGAAGCCGGACAAGCCCGGCTTTGTAACGTTCGACCATATGCGTGGCACGCATCCGCTCCCGCTCGTCGGCCGATTGCCCAGCAATCGTCCAGAGACCAAGCTGAAACGCGAGATAACAAGGTTCCAAATAGTCGACCAAAGCCCAGTCGATCGGTGTCGCTTGCTCGATGCAGATTACCAGCTTAGAAAGCTCGGCGGCGGACAGGTCGTGTTCGACCCGCGCGCCCGCGATGTCCCATTCTATGCCCTGGCAGCCGACAAGATCATGCGAGCGGCAATGATCGAGCGCGTCCGTCTTGACCAGGGATCCACCGGGAAGGACCAGAAACTCCCAAGGGTGCAGCCGTCCATCGATCTCGACCCGGCGCGTTGGACGCGGTGATGGCTGGCAGGCAAACCAGTTCTGCAAGGCGTGCGCAAACTTTTCCCCCAGCGCTTCCTCGCAGTTTTGCACCGCCATGTGTGCGAGCTGGTCCAACGACGCGCCTGCCTCGTCGGTCTGCAGCCTGGCAGCGCGCCAGCCGAGGTAATGCCCAAGCCATTCGATCAGCAAATCCCTTGCCGGCCCTGCCCGGTCCAGCCTGCCGGCATCGATCCAGCGCTCGACCAGAAAACCGTGGCAGAGGCCGGCAGGCTGGGCGCCGAAGCCGGCTTCGTGGAGTGCCTTGGCCGTGCGCAGCTTGCGACGTCCAGTCTCGCCAAGGCCCGCGAACTTGACCAGCCAGCGTTCGCCGCCGGACGAAGCGATGAATTTGCGCCGCTCGAACGCCGGAAATGCAGGCGGCCAGGCGCCTGTCGGCACAGAGAGACATTCGCGCCACGCCCCGCCGGAAATCTCATGAAGCTCAACATCGGTCTTGCCAAGCAGATGTCTTATCCAGTCCCGCAGCCGGGGGGCGACTGCGCCGTCGAAGGCATCTTCGAACTCCGCGACATGGCTTTGGCACTGCGACAAGGCAGCGACGGTTTCGGCAGCAGCCTGCGCGCCCGGCCCCCCGCGGTGGCTCGGGAAGAGATGAATGCGCTCCTGGTCGATCCCGTGCCGGCGAAGCCAGGCAATGACGGCATGAAATGAGCTACCGGAGAGACCCGGGCCCTCATCGACGACAGCAAATTTGGCTTGCGGTCTGTCGCGCCAAGAGCCGAGGAGTTCGGGCGCGGCGCTAATGTGTCGGGAAAAAGGATGGCCGATCGGCCGTACGCTGATAGGCGACGGCGCATGCAGGGCGGCGGCGACCATCGCCGCCAGGCCGAGACCGATGCTGCGGATGCCTATGACGCAGGTGTTTGCGTCGAGGCCGGACCGCAACGCCGCAAGCAGATAGGTTTCCGGGTAGAGGGCATACAGCGCATAGCCTTCAGCCGGTCCGGTGGCTATTGCGCCGCCGCAATCGAAGGCGGCAAGCTTCGCAAGCAGCGACGCATCGAGCGCTCCGCTTCGGGCAAATCCTTGTTGCCAGGACCGCAGCACTTCCCGCGACAACTCGACGAGAATTTCCGACCCCAGCTTCTGCCTCGACGAACTGGTGTCGACGCCTCTCGTGTCGAATTCCGCATCGGCAAGGCCCTGCAAGAGTTCAGAGGCGGTGACGAAAAGATCGACTAGAGCGGCGTGACGTTCGAGGCCCGCAGGCAGATCGCCAATTGCTTGAGCCGCGGCCAAGACAGCCTCCCGGAGCTGTTCTGCGCTATGCGTTCGCTTGTGGTCGCCGAAGACGATCATACGGCTCCTGCCTGCCTGTCTGGCCGCCAACGCGAAGCGGCGCCTCTTTGATCCGCAATCAGACTCACCAATTTTTCGCGGCGCGAAGGAACATTCGAGGCCGCTCCCGGTTCGGCGGCGAGGAACTTACCTCCAACTTAAAAGAGGCAGTGGTTTCGTGACATCGAAGAAAGTTCGTATCGGCATCGTCGGCGTAGGCAACTGCGCATCATCCCTTGTGCAAGGTCTCTCCTACTACCGCCACGCCAATGGCAACGAGCCGATCCCCGGACTGATGCATGCCGATCTCGGCGGCTACCATGTCGACGATATCGAGGTGGCCTGCGCCTTCGATGTTGCGGAAAACAAGGTTGGGCGCGATGTGGCGGAAGCGATCTACACCGCGCCCAACAACACCTTCCGTTTCGCTGATGTCGCGCCGACCGGCGTTCGTGTGGAGCGCGGTCCGACTCTCGACGGCATCGGCAAATATCTCCGCGACACGATCGAAGAGTCCGATGAACCGGTCGCAGACGTAACCGCACGGCTCAAGGAAAGCGGGACCGAGGTGCTCATATGCTATCTTCCGGTCGGCTCCGAAGAGGCCGCGCATTTCTATGCAGAATGCGCACTCGATGCCGGCTGTGCCTTCGTCAATTGCATCCCCGTGTTCATCGCTTCGAGGCCGGAATGGCGCCGGCGCTTCGAGGAACGCGGCCTTCCCCTGGTCGGCGACGACATCAAGAGCCAGGTCGGCGCAACCATCGTGCACCGGCTGCTCGCAAATCTCTTCCGCGAGCGCGGCGTGCGCATCGATCGCACCTATCAGCTCAATTTCGGCGGCAACACCGACTTCCTCAACATGCTCGAGCGCGAGCGGCTGGAATCGAAGAAGATTTCGAAGACGCAGTCCGTCACCAGCCAGATCGACGTCCCGCTCGAGGCCGGCAACATCCATGTCGGACCCAGCGACCATGTCCCGTGGCTGACTGATCGCAAATGGGCCTATATCCGGGTCGAGGGCACCACCTTCGGCGGCGTGCCGCTCAATGCCGAGCTGAAGCTGGAGGTTTGGGATTCGCCCAATTCGGCCGGCGTCGTCATCGACGCCGTCCGTTGCGCAAAGCTCGCGCTTGATCGCGGCATTGCCGGCGCGCTCACGGGCCCCAGCAGCTACTTCATGAAATCGCCGCCGGAGCAATTCACCGACGCAGAAGCGCGCCTGCGCACGCTCGCCTTCATCGCCGGCAACGACGAGCCAATGCTGGACGCCGCCGAATGACAACGACGTTCTTTCTTATCCGCCACGCGGCGCATGATCATGTCGGCTCCTATCTGGCCGGGCGGCTCGAAGGCGTTCGCCTCGGCGAAGCCGGCCAGGCGCAGGCGCTGCATCTCGCCCGACGGATGGCGCGGGAACCGCTCGCGGCGATCTTCAGCAGCCCGCGCGAACGCACGCTTGAAACAGCCAAGCCGATCGCCATCGCTTGCGAGATTGAGAAGATCGCGATCTGCAAGGAACTCGACGAGATCGACTTCGGCGAGTGGTCCGGAAAGACCTTCGAAGAACTGAACGGCGACGCAAGCTGGCGGCTTTGGAACGACCAGCGCCAGAGCGCCCGGACGCCGAGCGGCGAGACCATGCTGGACGTCCAGCACAGGATGATCGGCCTCATGGACGCGCTGCGCGAGAATGGACAGGGTCAGTGCATCGCGCTTGTCAGCCATGCCGATGTGATCAAGGCGGCTGTCTGCGCGATCCTCGGCCTGCCGCTCGGCGATTGCTTCCGCTTCGATATCGCGCCGGCCTCCATCACAACAGTCGTCCACGGCGACTGGGGTTCCAAGCTGATCCGTTTGAATGAAATCGCCTGACGGGAGCGGTAACCGATGCGCATGGTCATTTTCGGCCTCACCGTCACATCGTCATGGGGCAACGGGCATGCCACACTCTGGCGCGGGCTGATTGGCGCTCTGGCGCCGCTTGGCTGGTCGATCAGCTTCTTCGAGCGCGATACGCCCTACTACGCCGGCGCCAGGGACATCGACCGCTTGAGCGGCGGCGATGTCGTTCTCTACCCGGATTGGGAGGATATCCGCCAAGAGGCCGAGACCGCCATAGGGCAGGCCGACGTGGTCATCGTCACCTCCTATTGTCCTGATGCCGTGGAGGCCTCGCGGCTCGCCAACGACGGCTGTCGCGGCCTGAAAGTGTTCTACGACCTCGATACACCGGTGACGCTGGCCAACATCGAGCGAGGTGATTACCCGGCCTATTTCGAGCCGGAAGAATTGCGCGATTTCGATCTGGTCCTGAGTTATACCGGAGGGCCGGCGATCGACACACTGAAGAGCATTCTCGGCGCGCGTCATGTCCTGCCGCTTTACGGTCATGTCGACCCCAACCGGCACCGGCCGGCGCAGTCTAGGTCCGAGTTCGCCGCCGACCTGTCTTATCTCGGGACCTATGCCGAGGACCGGCAGGCGGCCGTCGAAAGGCTGCTCGTCGCTCCAGCAGCCCGATTGCCGCAGCGCCGTTTCATCATCGGCGGGGCGCAGTACCCGCAGCACTTTCCCTGGAGCAGCAACATCTATTTCGTCAGGCACCTGCCCCCCGCCGACCACCCGGCCTTCTTTTCCTCCTCGCGCCTGACGCTCAACGTCACCCGCGAGGCGATGGCGCGACAGGGCTGGTGCCCATCTGGCCGTCTGTTCGAGGCGGCCGCCTGCGGCACAGCGATTATTTCCGACGACTGGGCCGGCCTCGACAGCTTCTTCACGCCCCGCAGCGAGATTCTGTTGGCGCATGGCACCGGCGACGTCATTGCCGCCCTTGGCCTGTCGGACAATGAGATCGAAACGCTCGGCCGCCGCGCCCGGGAGCGCGTCCTCGACGAGCATACGTCCGCGCATCGCGCCGCCGAACTCGACCGCATCCTGAACGACGCCTTCGCGTCCATGTCGAGGGGCACAATGGAGGAAGTCGTCTGATGTTGGGCATCGTGCCTGCCGCGGGCCGCGGCAGCCGCATTCAGCCGCTGGGTTTCTCCAAGGAGTTGCTGCCGGTCGGCAGCCGGCTCGACGGCCAGACCGAGCGTCCATGCGCGGTGAGCGAATATCTGGTGCGGCGGATGGTCCGCAACGGTGTCGACCGCATCTGCTTCATCATCGGTTCGGGCAAGTCGGACATCCTCGAATATTACGCCGCCGGCTACGACAATGCCGCAGCGATCTTCGTGGCGCAGCCTTCCCCAGTTGGACTCTGTGACGCGATCTTCCGCGCCGCACCGCTCGTGACGCCGGAAGAAACGGTCCTGGTCGGCCTGCCGGATACGATCTGGTTCCCCGAAGATGGCTTCTGCCGCCTGGCCGACGACCGGCTGTCCTTCCTGATGTTTCCGGTCGATCGCCCGGAACTGTTCGACGCCGTCGTCCTCGATGGGAACGGGCGGGTCGAGCAGATCCAGGTCAAGCAAGCTGACGCCGCAACAAACTGGGTCTGGGGCGCCTTCAAGACGCCGGGCCGTATCTTCCATCAACTGGCGGCCCTGTGGCGCCAGCGCGACGGCGTCGACGAGTATTTCGGCACGCTGGTCAACGCCTATCTCGCCGGCGGAGGCGAAGCTTACGGCGTCAAGGCGGGGACGGCCTATGTCGATGTCGGTACTTTCAACGGCTATCGCACTGCGCTCAGGCTGCTCGAAAGCAACGATGCCCTCGATGATCCGACCCTGCCGATATTCGCATCGCAGGACCGTTCGGGCGTGCCAACCGTTCCAGGCGAAGGAGCTTAGCCATGCTGCATTCCAGCACGGAAATACGCCGCCGCATCGACGCACTGGGGCCGTGGTTCCACAATATGGAGCTCGCGGGCGTGGAGACTGCTCCCGATCATTTCCTCGGCAACTACCCGCTGATCAAATGGCGCAAATTCGCGGATGCCATTCCGACTGATCTTTCGGGCAAGTCGGTGCTCGATATCGGCTGCAACGCAGGCTTTTACTCGATCGAAATGAAGAAACGCGGCGCCGATCGCGTGCTTGGGATAGACTTCGACCAAGCCTATCTCGCCCAGGCGCGTTTCGCCGCCGAGATCGCCGACTGCGAGATCGAGTTCAGGGAACTGTCGGTCTACGACGTCGCCTCGCTCGGCGAGCGCTTCGACATCGTGCTGTTCATGGGCGTGCTTTACCACCTGCGCCACCCGCTGCTGGCGCTCGACCTGATCCGCGCGCATGTCGCGAACGACCTGATGATCTTCCAGTCGATGCAGCGGGGCAGCAACGAAGTCCTGCCGCTCGAACAGAACTACCATTTCTGGACACGCGACCTCTTCGATCAGCCCGAGTTTCCGAAGCTGCACTTCATCGAGCATCGCTATGCGGACGACCCGACCAACTGGTGGATTCCGAACCGTGCCTGCACCGAAGCGATGCTGCGCAGCTCCGGTTTCGAGATCCTGCTCCACCCGGAAGACGAGGTCTATTTCTGCCGCGCGTCCGGCGAACCGACCGGCAGCGCCGCCGTCTATCCTTCGAAAGGAGAGACCCGTGATTGAAGCCGCCATGATCTGGAACGAGCCCAACAACAAATCGCACTGGGACCCGGAGCTCGACCCCGACTGGAGCCGTTTTGCCACAATGGCGATCCTGGCGGCTGACGCGATCGGCCGGGAAAATCCTGCCATCACAAGAGTGCTGGGCGGCATTTCCCCGATCGATGCCGGCTTCATGACGCGGATGAAGGAATTCGGTGTCCTGGACCATGTCGAGGCGGTCGCGGTGCATGGCTTCCCGCTGGACTGGAACCTTTGGCAAATTCACGAGTGGCCCCACAAGCTCGGAGAAATCGCGACGGTCGCCGACATTCCGGTGTGGGTCAGCGAAGTGGGCGTGTCGACCTTCGGCGCCGAGGAGGTGCAGGTCTGGGGCTTGCGCCGGACAGCGGAGCTTTTGCTCGGACTTGCGCCGCGCGTGCAGTGGTACAGCCTCTATGACCTGCCGCGTTCGTGGGAGGCGACGACACGCCATCGGGAAGCGGAAGGTTCGTCCTATTACAGGCATTTCTACATGGGCCTGCTTCGCGAGGACGGCACGCCCAAGCCGGCGCTCGAGGAATTCGTGCGCCACACTCCGCAAATGGGCCTGGTGCAGTGGTTCCATTACGAGGACCCTCGGCTGGACGACGCTGTTGCCTGGATGGAGCGTCTGGGCGTCACCCATCTGCGCACAGGCCTGTCCTGGGCCGACAGCTTTCGGCCGAATGCGCTGGACTGGTTCGACCGCCAGATGGAAGCGCTGGCCGACTTCAACGTCACCGTCACCTTCTGCTTCACGCCGGAACATCGCGGTCTGCAGCCTCATCACACCAGCCCGCCTCAGATCCCCGAGGAATTCGCCGAGTTCTGCGCAGCGATGATCCGGCGCTACGCTCCCGCGATCGGCGACGATATGGCAGCAGCGCAACGTGTGTCGGCGGCGTGGTGAGGCCCGGCTCGATCAGCGATGACACTGACTGTCCTCAACGTCGCCTATCCCCTCGCGCCCGTCGGGCCGGATGCGGTCGGCGGCGCGGAACAGGTGCTGTCGGCGTTGGATCGGGCGCTGGTCGAGAAAGGCCACCGTTCGGTTGTCGTCGCCTGCCACGGCTCGAGCACGGCCGGCGTCCTGGTGGAGACACAAGCCGAAACAGGTGTGCTCGACGAGGCGGCGAAGGACCGAGCTCATCAAGTGCATCGCGATGCGATCGCGGCCGCCCGGGCGCGCTGGCCCATCGATGTCGTTCATCTCCACGGGATCGACTTCGATGCCTATCTGCCTTCCGACGGCCCTACCCTGGTGACACTGCACCTACCACTCGACTGGTACCCGCCCGAGGTGCTGGCGCCGTCACGCGAGGACTTGTGGCTGCATGCAGTCTCGCAGGCGCAGCACAGGATGGCGCCGACAGGGTCGAGGCTTGCGAAGCCTATTCCAAACGGTGTTGATATCGATGCGCTGAACCAGCCCCGGTCGCGGCGCAATTTCGCGCTGGTGCTCAGCCGCATCTGTCCCGAGAAGGGCGTCCATCTCGCGATCGAGGCCGCCAAGCGCGCCGGCGTGCCTCTGGCGATCGCCGGCCAGGTCTATCCATACGAGACCCATCTGCGCTATTTCGCCGACGAGGTCCGCCCCCGGCTCGATCGCCAGCGGCGTTTCCTCGGGCCACTCGGCTTCTATGCCAAGCGGCGGCTGCTCAACACCGCACGCTGCCTTGTCATTCCCAGCCTTGCCCCCGAAACAAGCTCGCTTGTCGCGATGGAGGCGCTTGCCTGCGGCACACCGGTCGTCGCTTTCCCGAACGGCGCCCTTCCCGATGTCGTCCAGCACAGCAGGACCGGTTTCCTGGTCAATGACGTCGAGGAGATGGCGAAAGCCATTATCGCTTCCGGAGCCCTGGACCACGCGGCGTGCCGTGCCGAGGCGCGTCGCCGCTTCTCGCTTGAGCGCATGATCCCATCCTACATGGATGCTTACGAAGCGCTGGCAAAGCTTGGCACCCGTCGCGCCTTGCTGGGAACCGGCTGATGGGCGGTCTGCGCACCGAGATCATTCGTGACGCGAGAGCATTCGAGGACCTGGAGCCGCATTGGTGGCGGCTCTGGCGGCGGAGCATCTCGGCCACGCCGTTCCAGTCTCCTGCCTGGCTCATTCCATGGTGGCGGACATTCGCGCCCGGCGACCTTGTGGCCATTGCAGTGTGGAGTGGAGACGCCCTCGCCGGCCTGGCGCCGCTCTATGTCGAAAGGCATGATCGCGGTCAGCGCCTGCTGCCCATCGGCATTTCTCTAAGCGACTACCTCGACATCTTGTGCGTGCCGGAACTGGAGGCGAAGGCTGGCGCCGCCATTGCCGGCGCGGTGCTCTCGCTCGAATGGTCGCAATGGATCCTGCCCGACCTCCCGGCCGATGCCATGTCGCTGAGCCTTGAGCTGCCGAATGCACAAGAGTGCCGGTCGATGGCGCACGCCGCCTGTCCCGTGCTGCCGCTCGATGGCGATCGAACCCTGGCCTACTCGGTTCCGGCGAGACGAAGGCGTCAGTTGCGCCGCGCCGAGCGAGCTGCCCGGCGAAGGGGAGCCGTTGTCGTCAGCCGCGGCGAGTCCGATCCGCAGATATTTCTCGAGAGGCTGATCCCGCTGCATGGCGCGCGCTGGGCCGGTCATGGCGGGGGCGTGCTATCCGCCGCGGCTGTGGAATTCCACCGCAGGGCCCTGCCGCGGCTTGCCGATAAAGGCCTGGCGCGATGCCTGACGATCGAGATCGGCGGCGCCGTCGTCGGTGCCTATTACGGATTTCATCACCACGGCCGGGCCTATGCTTATCTCGGCGGGTTCGATCCGGCCTATGCCGAGGAAAGCCCCGGCGCGATCCTGATCGGCCATGCCATCGCCGAAGCCGCCAGCGAGGGCGCAAGGGAGTTCGATTTCCTGCGCGGACGCGAAAGTTACAAATATGGCTGGGGCGCAAAAGACCGCTGGACAGCGCAGAAGGTCTGGATGCGGAGCGCGCCGCGGTGACCGCCGTGAGGCAAACCGGTGCGATTGCCAGGCGCCTTCTGGAGGATTGCATGGCCGATGGTCTCTCCGTCGACAACGCGCTGGCGAGATTGGCTGTCCATATCGATAATATGACCAGCGCGGCGCAATTGGCGGATATCGCGCTGAAGATGCGCCCGAGCCATGTCCCCCGGCAGTACTGGTTGGAAGAGATCGCCACGACGCTTCGTGACAACGCCGACACCTTTGACGCCGTCCGCAGGGCTGCTGCTTGCGTCTCGCATGATCTGCCGGACGGCGAGCCGGCCGCCATGACCGTCGAGCGGCTGGCCGGCGGATTCGATCGGGCGGCGGCCATCTCCCCGGCGGCCAGCGTGCAACTGTCTTCGCTGGGCGACGAGGACAGACTCTCGGCCACAACCGGCGAGATTGCCTTGTGGCTGGAACGGCAAGGCATGCTCGGCGCCCACAAACGAATGTTGGACATCGGCTGCGGCATCGGGCGCCTCGAACATGCGCTTGGCGCCATGGCGGGATCTATCGTCGGCATCGATATCTCGCCCGGGATGATCGCCATCGCGCGCCGGCGATGCGCCGGCGTCGCCAATGTGGAATTCCGCCTGACCTCGGGCCTAGACCTCGATGACTTTGCCGATCAAAGCTTCGACGACGTGCTGGCTCTCGACAGTTTTCCTTACCTGATGCTTGCCGGTGTTGCCGGGCGGCACCTCGGCGAGATCGCGCGCGTGCTGCGGCCGGGAGGAATGGCGGCAATCCTCAACTATTCTTATCGGACATCGCCGGACATCGATTCCCGCGATATCAACGGTCTTGCCCGTGCCTATGGCATGCATGTCCTGGTCGACGGCGAAATGCCTTTCCGCAGTTGGGACGGCACGGTCTTCCTTATCCGCCGTGGCGGCGGAACATAACGCGCGGGCGGCAGTTCGGTCGCCGAACAGTTTCACGCAGGCAGGAAGACGAACAATGGCGACCGGCGGCAAGAAGCATATGGGCCGGGGCAGCCAGGGCAAGAGCTCTGGAACCGGGGCGAAGACGACCCTCGACAAGGAAATGGTCGGCGAGAACGAGGTCCTGTCCAATCGGGACAAGAAGCAGCATACGGAGCAACGCGGTCTGGACGGCAACCGGATCAAATCCGATCAGTACCAGGACCACGCGGCGAACCGTCTCCCGAAGGAATGAGTGAATGCCAGCGGATCGCCTTTTGCCCCGAAATCCGAAGACTGCGATTCCGAAATCCCACAGCTTGCGGCGGGCGCCTTGCAAAGGCCGGTCGGGTATGCCTCAGTGAGATCTGAAGGGGCCTCTATTGTTAAGAGAATGCGATGTCTCGCCGGAGCCAGCGCGATCTATGCGCCCAGGCAATCCAGAGCCTGGATCAGGAGATCGCGTCCCTGTTGACCGCCATCGAGCGGGAGAAGGTCCCTGACCGGCTGACCAGGCTTGCACTCGAACTGCAGAACGCACTGATCGAAAAGCGCAAAGGCGATATGACGACTGAGCGCGGTTGAAGGTGTCGCGGCAAGGATGCGGCATTCCTCCGAGACCGGCCGAAGGGCATTGGCAGGGCCTGCTGTCGCTGGCCAACTTGATCGATGGAACCTTAACATATGTGAATCGTTGTAGCCGGTTAGGAGTCATCCCGATGGCGCAGGATGGCAGAACTCCGGAAGTGGACGAACTCGTTCGGCGGCTTGTCGCAACGACGGGCATCACCGAAACGCAGGCGCTTGAACTTGTTGCCTTGCTCGGCCTGAATTGGGCTTCGTTGATGAGAGAGGCGAAAGTCCTGCAAGCAACTCAGCGCCCGTAGGCTGGCTTTAGCGTCTTGCGCCTTCGGTATCCCAATGGTCGTCCGAAAATTGGCGCCGTCGCTCGATCAGCGCCTGCGGCGAGCTTTCCCCGAGGAACTCCAGAACACCGGCACGGGCACGATTGAGACGGCTTTTGACGGTGCCGACAGCGCAACCGCATATCTCAGCAGTTTCTTCATAGCTTACGCCCAGCACGCCGATCAGCACCAGAACTTCACGCTGATGGGATGGCAGTTTCTGGATGGCTCGATGCACCTCCTTGCTTTGAACGGACCAATCCTGCGACGGCTCCGAGATCGGCCGGCTGGAGGCGCAGTCAAGCAGCCCGGGGGCCTCCCTGGCCGCCGCCTTGACACGCGTGTAATGCGTGTTGCGCATGATCGTGAAGAGCCAGGACTTCAGCCGCGTGCCCGGCTCGAACTTGTCCAGGTTGGCGAGTCCCTTGGTCAGTGTCTCCTGCACGAGGTCGTCGGCGTCGTCGGGCACCCGACAGAACGTTCGTGCAAAAGCCCGCAAAGCAGGAATAAGATCAACGACGGAGACCTCACCGGCGTCAGAGTTCGACAAATTATGCTCTCTGGGTGACAATTTTCCGGGCCTAGCAAGCAGGAGTGGATGAGATGCAGACTAGGGAGAATGCCTGAGAAAAAGGAACGTTCCTGTTTTCCATCGCTCGGCCGAAACTTTTGGCTGAGCGGCTCGGTCGAGGGAAGCGGCAACATTCAGTGGGGCGCTTCGATCCTCGGCTCCTCGATATACCAAGGCATGGAAATGATCACGATGTCCGATCCGCCAAACTCGAGCAGTTTGGCGTGCAGTCGGCGAGCGCGATGGGTGTGCAGGATGTACTGCCACCAATTGGGCGGCACGACCTCCGGGAGCAGCACCGCAATGGTGCGGCCACCGAACTCGACTCGCAGCACCCTGATCTCCTTCAGCAACGGCTCGGACATCAGCCGGTAGTCGGCATTGAGGAGAACCAGGCGGGGTGGCGCAGGCCAGCGGCCTTCACCGGCGCCTCCACATCCTTCGACCACCTCCCGCGAATTGCTCGCTCTTCGTCGCTCTCTTCACCCGACAGGCGCGCGACATGGACGGCAATGACATCTTTCGACAACTGAAAGGCAAAGCTGAGCGCCTTGTCGGCCATCCTGTTCCACTGCTGGGTCACGACGAGAACCACAGGCGGTTGAGTGTTGCTGAGACTGAGCTCTCCGGGCTCGCGCAAACCGGCCTCGAGGTGGTCGTAATAGCGCCGCACCAGCCGCAGGAGGACGATCACCAGAGGAATGACGATCACCGTTATCCAGGCCCCTTCCCTGAATTTGGCGATGACGATCACGACGAGCGCCAGGGCGGTGATGGCGCCGCCGAGCGCATTGACCGCCAGATGCATACGATGACCTGCGTGCTCCGGACCCTTCTCCGTGCGCCGCGCTCTCACCCAATGCAGCACCATGCCGGTCTGCGACAGCGTGAAGGTCAGAAAGGCGCCGATGGCGAAGAGCGGGATCAAATGGTCGGTGATGCCGCCAAACACCACCAGCAGCAGCCCCGTGGCAAAACCGAGGTAGAGTATGCCGACAGAGAAAACCAGCCGGCGGCCGACCATTGCAAAGGGCCTGGGAAGATACCCGTCTTCAGCCACCATGCGGCAAAGGCGGGGAAAATCGACGAAGCTGGTGTTGGCTGAAAGCGCGAGCACGCAGAGCAGGCTGCCGATGGCGACGTAATAGAAAATACCGTCGCCCACCACGGCATGCGCAAGCTGCGAAAGCACGCTCTGATAGCCGTCCTTCTCCTGGTCCATCGCGCCAATGCGATAGCGTGCCGAAAGGAAGGCGATACCGCCGAGCAGAAGCCCCAGGACCAGGCAGATCGCCGCCAGCGTGCGGCGGCCGTGCCTGACGGGCGGATCCTTGAAGGCGGTCATGCCGTTGCTGACCGCCTCGACGCCGGTCATCGCAGTGCAGCCGCTGGCGAAGGCGTGCATCAAAAGCAGCAGGCTCACACTCGCGGTCGGCTGCGGCAGCGGCGGCGGCGGAACTGCCGGCGACGGCTGCCCGCCCGATAGGCTCGCCTTCCAGACGCCGATCGCAAGGATCGCCAGAAAGCTCCCCACGAAGAGGTAGGTGGGCAAGGCGAACAGCCGGCCGGCATCGAGCGTGCCGCGCAGGTTGACGACGGTCACCAGAAGAAGGATGCCAAGGCAAAGCCACAGCGTGTAGGGGTGCAGCGAGGGCAGCGCCGAAACCAGCGCGCCGACGCCTGCGGAGATGCCGACGGCGACATTGAGCACGTAGTCGACCATCAGCGCGGAGGCGGCGAGCAGGCTGGCATTGCGGCCAAGGTTCTCGCGCGAAACGATGTAGGTACCGCCATTGCTGGGATAGGCCGCGATGGTCTGGCGGTAGGAAAGATAGAGGACCGCGAGCAGGCCGACTATAGCGCCCATGATCGGGCCGATATAGCCGAGGCCCGCCGCGCCGAGCGGGATCAGGACGGTGAGTGCCGCTTCCGGGCCGTAGGCCGAGGAACCCAGCCCATCGAGGCCCATGGCCGGCACGCCTTCGAAGACGCCGATCTTGCGCTGCGACTGTTCCTGATTGGCCAGCCGGCGGCCGAGAATCCATCCAAGTATCGACATGTCGCGATCCCGAGAAAACGTCCACCGAAGAGTGCGGAGAGAAGAATGTTCCTCGACGGTTCGAGCGCGCGGCTGGAGGCGTTTGGCGCTTCAGCGGAGAAACCCGGTATCGGCTCGCCCCAACGACTCCCCTCGCGACCGAAACACTGCAAGTCGCCTTCACGCGCAAAACGATTCGTGAACCGAAGCGATCCACAGAAATATTTCGGGGTATTTTTGTTGGCTTTGTTGCCTGGGATTGGCGGTCAACCGCCTGGAAACAAAGCGGAATTTCTTGCGCTTGGATTCCGCCGCCGGGGCACCATCACCTCTGTTCACCAGACGTGATCGAGGTTGCGCAGGAGAGTTTATCGCCCATCAATCGGGTCGTGAGGGTGGGAATTCTATTTGTAACATATCCATACTGAACGTTTTCTGTGTAATAAACTGCGTAACAATGAGCAGAAAAAATCAACAATTTCAATGTATAGGCATAAAATCGAAAGACGACCTCTCCGCCATATTTTTTTAATGAATCAATTGTTTCGAATAGTTAGCTAACTCGATTGCGAGCCGCGGCTTCCAGCAGCCAGTCGACGAAAAGCGCGGCGTCGGGATGCGGATCCCTTCCGAGGGGCTCCAACAGGTGAAAGGCCTCGTCAATCGGAACTTCGAGATCGAATGGCGCGAACAGTCTGCCGGATTTCCGTTCTCGGTTGGCAACAGACAACCGCCCGAGTGCCACGCCGCCACCTTCTGCCGCGATCTCGAAGGCCGTTAAGGAGGTGTCGAGTTGCAAGCCTTGCCCCGGGTCGACCGTTTTTGCCTTGGCGGCATTCAGCCAGATCCCCCAGCCTTCCTGGTATCCGAGCACATGCAGTAACCGGTGTTCCCGCAGATCGTCGGGCCGCTTCAGTGGCCGTTTCGCGACGAGGCCAGGGGCGCAGAGGGGCGTAATGGTCTCCCATGTCAAACGGTGACTCCGCACGTTGCTCCAGCCGCCAGTGCCGTACTGAATGTCGAGATCAAAGACGTCCGTATCGAAGGCATCGTTCCAGACACTCGAGATAATCCGGATATTCTTGTTGGGATTGCAGTCCAGAAATTCCGGGAGACGGGGCGCCAGCCAATTGACCGCGAACGACACCGCGCATCTCACTGTCAACTCCTTTGCTCGGCGCCCACCGAACACCTCACGGGTACCGACAGCCAGACGCTCGAATGCGTCGCGCACCTTCGGCAGATAGGCCTCCCCGGTCTTGGTCAGTTGCAGGCTGCGGGGGTGGCGGATGAACAGCTGATGCCGAAGGCTGAACTCGAGCGATTTGACGTGCTTGGAGATGGCGGCCTGAGTCAGATTCAGTTCCTTGGCAGCATCGGTGAAGCTGAGGTGTCGCGCTGCGGCTTCGAAGGCGCGCAGCCAAATGAGAGGCGGCAGATCGAGCTGCATCTAGTCATCTCCAACCTATCTATAACAGAAACAGGGTCATTGTCTGCGAAACGGTTGTTTGACGCAACACGCGTTGCCGAGACATTCAAGGCTCACCTGCGCCGGCGGGACCAAGTGAGCCCACTTCCGAAGCTCAGAGCCGTCCCCGATGAGGAAGGCGGCAGGTACCGCCGATAATGCAGCCCGAGGGATCCAATGTTCTCGTTTTTCCCAACTGCCCGCGTCCGTCCATCGCCCTTCTTTGAAGCCGCCGTCGCGGAAGGCATGGTGGCTGCGAATGTCTACAACCGCATGATCATGCCGACATCGTTCGGCGACCCGGAGGGAGAGTATTGGCGGCTGATCAACGGCGTCTCGCAATGGGATGTCGGTGTGGAACGCCAGGTGCAGCTTAAGGGACCGGACGCAGGCCGGCTGGCACAAATCCTGTCACCGCGCGATCTCTCGACCTGCAAGATTGGCCAAGGAAAATATGTGCCGCTTTGCAACCATCGCGGCACGATCATCAATGACCCGATCTTGTTGAAGCTCGCCGACGACCTCTATTGGTTTTCGATTGCCGACAGCGACATCTGGCTTTGGGCCAGCGCCATCGCGGCCGAACGCGGGCTGAATGTCGAGATTACCGAACCCGACGTCTCGCCCATGGCGCTGCAGGGACCCAAAGCCGAGGATGTCGTAGCCCATGTCCTGGGCGATTGGGTGCGCGCGCTCAAGTACTTCTGGTTCAAAGAAACCGAGATCGAAGGCATCCCGATAGCGGTGCAGCGATCAGGCTGGTCCAAACAAGGCGGATTTGAAATCTATCTGAGGGATGGGACGCAGGGCACGAAGCTCTGGAACATCTTCAAGGAAGCGGGCAAGCCCTGGGGGATCGGCCCCGGCGCACCGGCAACTGCGGAACGCACCGAGAGCGGACTCGTGTCGGTGGGAGGCGATACCGACGACGAAACCAATCCTTTCGAAGTTCGGCTCGGCAAGTATGTCGATCTCGACGTTCCCGACGATGTTGTTGGCATCGGAGCACTCCGAAAGATTGAAGCCGAGGGACCGAAGCGGCATCAACTGGGTCTCATCTTCGATGCCTCGATGCCGGTGCCGTTTGGCGCCAAACGTGAGGACATCACCTTCGAGGGCGCCAAGGTTGGGGTGATGACGCATTGCACGTGGTCGCCCCGAATGAAGGCCAACATCGGGTATGCCTTGATATCGACCGACGTGAAGGCCGGAGCGACGGTCAGCGTCAATCGCGCGAACGGTTCGATGGCCGCGCGGCTGGTGGAGCTTCCTTTCCTATGATCGACGAGGCGCCTTATCTCCGACCTCGGGCCGCCAACCACGTGCCGTTGACCCCGATCTCATTCCTCTACCGTACGGCTGATCTTTATCCTGATCGCCTGGCAATCATCGATGAGGAGCGTCGCTTCACCTGGCTGGAAGTGCGCCGCCGCTGCGAGGCTCTGGCGGCGGGCTTGATCCGCTTGGGCGTTAGGCCGGGAGACGTCGTTTCGGTCCTTGCTCCCAACACGGCTGAAATGTTCGAGGCACACTTCGCCGTCGCGATGGCCGGCGCGGTCCTCAACACCATCAATATCCGGCTCGATGCCGAAACCGTGGCCTATATTCTTGAGCATGCCGAAGCCCGAGTGCTGATGCTGGATCGGCAATTGACCCCCCTGGCGGAGGAGGCACTGGCACGCCTTGATCGGCTTAGGCAAAGCGCGCCGTTGGCAGAAGTGGCGCTGGCGCGCCTCAATCGGCTGAAACCCCTGGTCATCGACCTTGGCGGGCCGGGACAGGCCCTGGCCGGATGCAACCGCCACGCGGATTTGGTTCATTCCGAAGCCGCAGCCTTCGCGCCGCTGCTGCCGGCCGACGAATGGCAGACCCTGTGCCTGAACTATACATCCGGCACCAGCGGGCGGCCCAAAGGCGTGCTCTACCATCATCGCGGCGCCTATCTCATGGCACTGGGCACCATCGCGGGATGGGGGCTCTCGGGCCATCCGACCTATCTTTACACAGTGCCCATGTTCCACTGCAACGGCTGGGGGCATGCGTGGACCATGACCGCGCTTGCAGCGACGATCGTCTGTTGCCGGCAGATCTCGGCCAAGGCGATCGTCGGGGCCATCGAGGCTTTCGGTGTCACCCATTTTGGCGGGGCGCCCGTCGTGCTCGGCATGCTGGTGGAGGCCGCCGAAGCAGAACCTTTTACACTCCCGCATGCCGTTCGGGTCATGACGGCCGGAGCGCCGCCGCCTGCGGCCATTCTTGAGAAAGTCGAAGCCTTGGGCTTCGATGTGATGCAAGTATACGGACTCACCGAAACCTACGGCCATGTCGTCCAATCCATTTGGGACCAGGCATGGGACGGCGTGGATTTCACGAGGCGCGCGATGATCAAAGCGCGCCAGGGCGTGCGCTTTCCCACAACGGAAGCGGCTGAGATTTGGGACTCCCAATCCGGAACGCGCCTGCCCCAGGATGGCAGCGCGATGGGCGAGATCGTGCTGCGCGGCAACACGATCATGAAAGGCTATCACAAGGATGAAGCAGCCACGGAAGCTGCCTTTGCAGGCGGAGCGTTCCACACTGGCGACGTCGCCGTGCAGCATCCGGACGGCTTCCTCGAAATCAAGGACCGCATCAAGGACATCATCATCTCTGGCGGGGAGAACATTTCCTCGATCGAGGTGGAATCTGTTCTATATCGACACGCGGCCGTCAGCGCCGCCGCTGTCGTGGCCAAGCACGACGTCAAATGGGGCGAAACACCCTGCGCCTTCGTGGAGCTCAAGCCTGGTGCAAACGCCACCGCGGATGAACTGAACCAGTTCTGCCGGCAACATCTCCCCGGCTTCAAGGTTCCAAAGCATTATATCTTCGAGACCTTGCCCAAGACTTCGACGGGCAAGATCGAAAAGTACAAGTTACGTGAACGGGCCAAGGCTTTTCCATGATGAAACAACAATACATCACCATCGAGACGGAAGGCGCTGTAACCGTTGTGACGCTGGCACGCGAGGATCGGCGCAATGCCATTAGCGAAGACATGCTGTTGGAGATCGAAAACGTGTTTCGGGCGCCACCCCACGGCACGCGGTGTTTCGTGCTTTCGGCCAGGGGCGCCCATTTCTGCGCCGGGCTGGATTTGCGGGAGCACTATGAGAAGGACCGCTCTCCAGTCGAATTCATGACCATGTGCCAACGCTGGCACCGAACCTTCGACCTCATTCAATTCAGCGGCATCCCCGTGGTCGCCGCGCTCAAGGGGGCAGTCGTGGGCGGCGGCCTCGAACTGGCGGCGGCGGCGCATGTCCGCGTAGCAGAGGAGAGTGCCTTCTTTGCTCTTCCGGAAGGCCAGCGCGGCATCTTCACGGGCGGCGGCGCAACGGTACGCGTGGCCCGCATCATCACGCCGGCGCGCATGATCGACATGATGCTGTCGGCAAGGACCTACGACGCCCGACGCGGGCTGGATCTTGGCCTATGCCATGAAGTGGTTGGCGACGGCCAGGCGCTCGCCCGTGCCAAGATGCTGGCTGCGCAGGTTGCGTCCAATCCCCCAACCACCAATTTTGCCATCGTGACCGGCATATCCCGCATCAATGACATGTCCACCACGGACGGCCTGTTTGCGGAAGGCCTGCTTGCCGCAGCCGTGCAAACCAACCCGGATATCAGGGAGCGGCTCGAGGCCTTCTTTTCCAAGAAAACCGAGCGTCTCGAACCGGGGACCAGGTGACAGATGACCTATCGACCGCCTGTGTCCCAGATTCTTTTGGCGATGCAGAGCGCCGGGAAGTTCGGCGCTCCTCATTATGCCGATCTCTCTCTCGATGATGCGCAGGCCATCATTTCCGAGGCCGGGCGTTTTGCCGCCAAACGTATCGCCCCGTTGAACCAGGTCGGCGACCGGCTTCCTGCATCCATCAACGACGGGAAGGTCACCACACCTCCGGGCTGGAGCGCAACCTATCGGGACTGGTGCGCAGCTGGCTGGAACGGCTTAGCGGGCCCCGCCGACCATGGCGGGCAAGGCCTTCCCATGTTGATCGCCGTGGGATGTACCGAACTGTGGAACTCAGCTTCCATGGCCTTCGCTCTCTGCCCGCTTCTGACGGCAGGTGCCATCGAAGCGATTGCGGCGCACGCCTGCCAGGACCTCAAGGACTTTTACCTGCCCAAGCTCGTGTCCGGGGAATGGACCGGTACCATGAACCTCACGGAACCGCAGGCTGGCTCCGATCTTTCGGATCTACGCTGCCGAGCGGAACGGTTGGGCGACGGCACTTACTCCATCACCGGCAGCAAGATTTTCATAACGTATGGCGAGCATGATTGCGCGTCCAACATCGTGCATCTGGTCTTGGCGCGACTTGCCGATGCGCCTGCCGGCACTCGGGGAATCTCCCTGTTTCTCGTCCCTAAATTTCTGCCTGACGGAGCACGCAACGACCTGCGCTGCCATTCGCTCGAGCATAAGCTCGGCATACACGGTTCACCGACCTGCGCCATGACCTATGGTGACAACGGCGGCGCGAAAGGATGGCTGATCGGAGAAGAGAACCGCGGCCTCAATTGCATGTTCACGATGATGAACAACGCGAGGCTTCTTGTTGGCGTCCAGGGAGTTGCGCTCGCCGAGCGGGCCACGCAGATGTCGGTCGCGTATGCAAGGGAACGGCGCCAGGGAAGCGTTCCGGATCAGCGAGCAGGCGCGAGCGCAATAATTCATCATCCTGACGTCAAACGAATGCTCCTTGAAATGCGGGCCAAGACCGCTGCTGCACGTCTGCTATGCATGGCCACCGCCTCTTGGATCGACGGGAGCCTGAGAGCAAAATCAGCTGATGACCGACGGCTTGCGCATGCAAGGGCCTCTCTATTGACACCGTTGGCCAAAGCCTACTCGACGGAGATAGCGGTTGAGGTAACGTCAACTGCAATTCAGATCCACGGCGGAATGGGATACATTGAGGAGACGGGCGTTGCGCAGCTTTATCGCGACGCTCGTATTCTGCCGATCTACGAAGGCACCAATGGCATACAGGCCATTGACCTTGTCTCGCGAAAGCTACGTCTCGAAGACGGCGAGACGCTGTTTGACGCCCTGAAATCCAGCCGGGAGGGACTGGCGATCGTTGCCGGCGAACCGCTCGCAAGCCGTATTGTGTCTGAAATATCGGAACTGGCGAAGACGCTATCCAAAGCGCCCGACAGCGTCCAGTCGCTGGCGGCCGCAATGCCACTCCTCCGCGCCTTGGCCGCAGTCATTGCCGGGGGATATCTGGCAGAGAGCGCGGCTCTAACACAAGGCGGCGCCAATGAAAGTGAGGCCCGCTATTTCATCACAGTTGAATTGCCGACCGCGATGGCTACAGCAAAATCCGCGTTATCGGGAGCTGATATCTTGGCAACATATGATCTCCAGTAGCCCTTACCTGCGGTGTCAGGCAGCATCACCGCAGGACCGGGCGAGATCGTCCATATGCGCAAAGGCCAGCAGGTCACGATCTGCTCGCACGAGCAAGGCGCGGTTCCAGTGGTGGCCGCCTATTGGCTATGCCTCACTCGTCGGGAAACGTCCTGCGGCCAGAGGCCCCGGCTATTCAGCCGCAACCCGCTGACCGCCGGCGCGGCGCAGCAGCGCGTATCCCGCTTCCTCGACCGCCTGCGCGGCGCGTTTGCGGATCGCCTCGGACACAAGCACGCCGTCGGCGAAATCCTTGTCCGTCGCATAAACTCCCGTCGGCAAGGCAAGCGCCTCGAAGAACCCGAACAGCGGCCGAAGCTGGTGCTCGACGATCAGCGCATGCCGCTCGCCGCCGCCGGTGGCAAGCAACAGCACCGGCTTGCCTCTCAGCGCCGTCGGATCGAGCAGGTCGAAGAAGTGCTTGAACAGGCCCGTGTAGCTGCCCTTGTAGGTCGGTGATCCGACCACCAGCACATCGGCGTTGACGACCTTGTCAAGGACGTCGCGGCCCTGCTGATCGAGATCGCGCGCCCATTTGGCGCTGCCGAGCGAGGCTCCGACATCCTCGATGTCATAGGTGCTCGCCGACAGATTGTTGCGGACCGCGATATCCCTGACGACATGCTCGACGAAGCCGCGCGTCTTCGACGGCCGGGTGAAATTTCCGGAGAAACCGACGACAGTTGGATTGGGCATGCTGTGGCACTTTCTCGGTAGGTCGACGATCAGAGTCCAATGTCTATAATTTTTATAGACTCCGACCCGCCTTAGAAGGAACCGTCGACCCTTGGAGGGCTTGCCGCCGAACAATTTTTCCATGGATCGAACAGATTATGGATACTGACGGCGAGACGCGCATAAGCAGCTTGCCCATCAACAGGGGCGCCAAGACATCGGGCGCCGTCCCCGATCGTCTTTTCAGCCCTGCGGATGAACTTGCGGCAGGGCGGCGTCGAGCGACCGCTCGAACGCATCGACCAGCACGTCGACCTGTGCCTCGGTGATGATCAGCGGCGGACAGAAGGCGATCGCGTCGCCCATGTTGCGCGAGATCACGCCATTCTGCTGCAGGAAGCCGTTGACCAGCGCGCCGAGCGCCGCCGGCTTGCCCCAGGGCGCCTTGGATGCCTTGTCGGCGACGAGTTCGACGGCGGCGATGAGACCGACCCCGCGCACCTCGCCCACCAGCGGATGCGAGGCGAGCTTGCGCAGCCGTGCCTGCAGATGTGAGCCGACCTTGCGCGCATTGCCGACGAGATCGCGCTCCTCGATCAGCTTGATGTTTTCCAGCGCCACGGCCGCGGCGACCGGATGGCCGCCGCCCGTGAAGCCATGACCGAAGGTGCCGATGCGGTCGCTCTCGTCGGCGATCGGCTCGAACACCTTGTCGTTGATGAGCAGCGCCGAGATCGGCAGGTAGGAGGAGGAAATCTGCTTGGACAGCACCATGATGTCGGGCTTGATGCCGAAGGTCTGCGAGCCGAACATCTCGCCAGTCCTGCCAAAACCGCAAATCACCTCGTCGGCCACCAGCAGGATGCCATATTTCGACAGCACCGCCTGGATCTTTTCCCAATAGCCGGCGGGCGGCACGACGACGCCGCCGGCGCCCATGATCGGCTCGCCGATGAAGGCGGCAATCGTTTCAGGCCCCTCGGCAAGGATGAGCTTCTCCAGCTCGTCCGCGAGCCTGGCGGTGAACTGCTCCTCACTCTCGCCGGGCTGGGCGTCTCGCCAGTGATGCGGCGTCGACGTGTGCAGAATATTGGCGATCGGCAGATCGAAGGAAAGATGGTTGTTGGGCAGGCCGGTCAGGCTCGCCGAGGCGATGGTGACGCCATGATAGCCGCGCTTGCGGCTGATGATCTTCTTGCGCGCCGGTTGTCCAAGCGCATTCGAGCGGTACCAGATCATCTTGATCGCGGTATCGTTGGCCTCGGAGCCGGAATTGGTGAAATAGGCCTTGCTCATCGGCACCGGCGCCATCTGCACCAGCTTCTCGGCCAGGTCGATCAGCGGCGAATGCGCCTTCGAGCCAAAGTCGTGATAGAAAGGCAGCTTGGACATCTGCCGCGTTGCCGCTTCGACCAGCCGCTTTTCTGAGAAGCCGACGGCGACGCTCCACAAGCCCGCCATCGCCTCGAGGTAACGATTGCCGGCAATGTCCTCGACATAGACGCCGTCGCCCTTTTCGATCACCAGCGGCCCCGTTTCCTGATGCTTGCGGGCATTCGTGTAGCCATGCAGGTGGTAGCGGATATCGCGGGCTTCGGGGGAATTCGGTCGGGCGTCCATCATGGTGGGTCCTGTCTTGGGGGTCCAAAGCGGAAATAGGACGAGCTTCCTCGTTGAGAAATCCAAAAATTCCGCGTTGCATTGTCGCGGCTGATGCCTCATCGCGAAGGCTGCTCGCAAGAGCCGCGAAGCCGGGATCGATAGCGCCAACAAGCCGCGACCGTCGCGGAACTGATGGCGCAGCAGGGTTGGAGCATGGAACAAGTCGATTGCATCGTCGCGGGCGCCGGCGTCATCGGCCTTGCGGTCGCGCGCGCCATGGCCGCCCAAGGTCTGGACACGCTGGTCCTCGAAGCGGCGGACGCCATAGGCACCGAGACGAGCTCGCGCAATTCGGAAGTCATCCATGCCGGGATCTATTATCCGCAAGGGTCGCTGAAGGCCCGGCTCTGCGTCGCTGGCCGCGACATGCTGTATCGATACTGTGCGGAACGCGCGATCCCGCATCGCCGCGCAGGCAAGCTGATCGTCGCGACCGACGAGGCCCAGGACCCCGTGCTTGCCACGATCCAGGCCGGCGCCGCTGCCTGCGGCGTCGGCGATTTGCGCTTCGTCTCCGCCGCCGAAGCGCGAGCCCTGGAGCCGGCGCTTCACTGTACCAAGGCGCTGCTTTCGCCTTCCACTGGCATCATCGACAGCCACGCGCTCATGCTCGGCCTGCTCGGCGACGCCGAGGATAACGGCGCGACGCTGTCGCTCAACACCCGCATCGTCTCGGGCCGCGTCGAGCCGAGCAGGATCGTGGTGCGGACGATGGACGCGGCGAGCGGCGAGCAGTTCGAGATCGCCGCACCGCGCCTCATCAACGCGGCCGGCCTGGGCGCCGTCGCCTTGGCAGGCTCGCTCAAAGGGTTTGGCCGGCAGTTCCTGCCGGCGCTTCGCTACGCCAAGGGCAATTACTTCTCGGTTGCCGGGCGCGCCCCCTTTTCACATCTTCTCTATCCCGTGCCTGAGCCCGGAGGGCTCGGCGTCCATCTTACGCTCGATCTTGCGGGCGCCGCACGCTTCGGACCGGACGTCGAGTGGACGGACACGATCGACTATCGCGTCGATCCGGCGCGCGGCGAGCGCTTCTATGCCGCGATCCGCAAATATTGGCCCGATCTGCCCGATGGTAGCCTGCAGGCGGCCTATAGCGGCATCCGGCCGAAGCTCTCCGGTCCAGGCGACCCCAACAGCGATTTCGTCATCCAGGATGCCGCAACGCATGGCATCGACGGCCTCGTCAACTTGTTCGGCATCGAAAGCCCCGGCCTGACTGCCAGCCTGGCGATTGCCGAGCACGTGATGTGCATCCTCGCGCCCAAGACGGGCTGACGGCGCCGCAGCGTCAAGACGCGGCGCCCTGGCGCTCAATGCCGGCGTCCACCTCCCACGAGGTGGTATCTGAAGCGATCGCGCACGAATTCGTTGAAGAACTGGCCTTTTGAGAAAGCTGCCTTGAAGGCCATGTAGATCTCGGGGTCCACATCCTCATAGTCGTAGCGGTCGCCGCTCGGAACGAACCATACCGAAAGGACTCGCCTCGATGGATCGTAGTGAATGTTCTGGATTGCGGTGGAAGGCATGGCCGGCATCCTGTTCCCAACCCAACCCTTCACGCATCTCCAGGTTCCGCGGGCCGGGAGTGGCCTTGCACACCTGCTCCGATCGCCTATCTGAGCCCGCATGTCATCAGCCAAACGCCCGACCAAGGAGAGCGCCCGCCAGGGCGACCTCTTTCGTGCGCCCGGGCCTGCGCTGCCCGCAAGCCTGCCCGAAGGCTTTTCCTACCAGCCGGAACTGATCACCCGTGACGAAGAGCACGAACTGGTCCGCCATATCCGCGGCCTGCCCTTCAAGCCGTTCGATTTTCACGGCTATCTTGCCAACAGGCAGGTCGTCGGCTTCGGCCTGCGCTATGACTATCAGCGCCGCCAGGTCGTCGACGCGCCGCCCATTCCGGATTTCATGCTGCCGCTGCGCGCCAAGGTCGCCGAATTCGCGGGCGTCGCGGCGAGCGAATTCGCGCAGCTGCTGATCAACGAATATCGTCCGGGCGCCGGCATAGGCTGGCATCGGGACAAGCCGCATTTCGAGCTGGTCGCCGGCGTTTCCCTGCTGGCGCCCTGCAGCTTCCGCCTGCGCCGTAAGAGCGCCACGGCATGGGACCGTGAGACGATAAACGTCGAGCCCAGGTCGGTCTATCTCATGGCGGGACCGGCGCGAAATGAGTGGGAACACTCCATCCCGCCTGTCGAACAACACCGCTACTCAATCACGTTCCGGACGCTGCGCGTCGGCTGAAGGGCCGGGCGTCCAGGTGATCCACTATCCGCGCCAAAAACAGAGCTAGGGCGGCTCACCGTTTCCTGAAACGATGAACCGCTTCGGCCCTATTTCTTGATCGGAAACGTCAGTTCCTTTTGGGAAGTGTCGACGACGAAGACAGCCAGCAGCTTTGCCGGTTTCGTCTTGCTGGCGTTTTCGCTGACACCGTGGCGGTCGCCGGGCATTTCTGAAAAGCTCTCGCCGGCCTTGTAGACTGTAACGGGGCCGTCATTGACCTGGCTGCGGATCTCGCCTTCCAGCACAGTGGCGTAGATGAAGGCGGACTGGGGGTGCGTGTGGCCCTCGGAGAAGCCGCCGGGAGCATATTCGACGAGAACGCCTTTCATGCTTTTGCCAGGCACATTCGGCAGTTCATGGTCGTAGACGAGGGTGACCTTTGCGCCTTTACCACCGCCGGGGGTGTCGTCGGCGAAAGCCGAAGAGGGCAGAAACGCCGTGAGAATTGCGGCGGCGGCGAGTGACTTGATCATTTCGATTTTCCTTTCACGGGTTGGGCGCCGCCGGATGAAGGGCAGCGGGCGCGGTCATTTTTTCGGCTGGGCAGCGAACCACTGATCGAAACCGACGCGGCCGATGCGGGGATGGCCGTCGGAAACGAGCGAATCGTCTTGCAGTCTGGTTCCGAAGTACCGCGCCTCCGGATCGGCTATGACGGTGCGCGTGTCGCCGATCGCCTTGAGGTAGCGGGCGACGAAATCGCACAGGCGCAGGCGTTCCGGACCGGAGATCTCGACGATGCCGTTGACCGGCGCCGCAAGAGCGGCGTCCGTCACGAAGTCCGCGACGTCGTCCGAAGCGATCGGTTGAAGATAGCCCGTCGACAGGCGCGTCGTATCGCCGACCGTGCCTTCCTTGGCGATGCCGCCGAGAAATTCGAAGAACTGGGTGGAGCGCACGATCGTATAGGGAATGCCGCCTTCCTGGATGATCTTTTCCTGGGCGACCTTGGCGCGAAGATAGCCGCTGTCCGGCAACCGATCCGTCCCGATGATGGACAGCGCGACGTGGTGCTTGACGCCGGCGGCCTTCTCCGCGGCAATCAGGTTCCGCCCAGACGTCTGGAAGAATTCGAGCACGGCCCTGTCCTCGAAGGAAGGGGAATTTGCCAGGTCGATGACCACCTCGGCCCCCGCCAACACAGCTGCCAGCCCCTCACCGGTGATTGTGTTGACGCCGGTGTTGGGGGAGGCCGCGATCACCTCGTGACCGCGCTTGCGCAGGCGTTCTGCGGTTTTCGAACCAATCAGGCCGGTTCCCCCTATGATGACGAGTTTCATGTGATGTCTCCTTTTGCGCCGCTCTTGCGGCACGCTCCTTGTTCGATAGTTCGTCGGGTCGAGCGGCTTGATCGGCCGACCACAAACCAGCCTTCCCTTTATTAAGGATATCAGATATCCTTAAGGATAGATAATATCCGTAATTGCCGAGCTGTAAAGCCCCTCCGAGATGAGCGACGTGCTTCGAGCTCGAGCAGCTTCAGCAGAGGGTTCGATGCCGCTTGTCCTGACCAACATCCTCGGAATCGCCGGTATCGTCGTGTGGCACCTCCAGGGCAGAAGTCGCCCGACAGGCCGGCTGATCGCCCAGATACTTTTCTTTGTCGGGATGAGTTCGGTGCTCTATCTTGGCGGCATCTCTCCGCAGCACATCGACGACACCGATCTGCGGGGCTTCGCCGCGCTGCTCGTCAAATCGGCCATGATCCTGTGGTGGACGCACCTGGCATGGACGACCATCGGCCTGGTCCACTTCTTGCTCATGCTCAAGCGTGGGCCGCGGGAAGCGCATCTCGTCCAGGATATGGCCGTCGGTGTCATCTATCCCGGCGTGGCGCTATCCATCATAGGCTTCGTTTTCGGCGTGCCGGTCGGCACTCTGGTCGCAACCTCGGGCATCGTCGCGATCGTGTTCGGCCTCGCCCTGCAAAACACTTTGGGCGATGTCTTTTCGGGCATCGCGCTGACGCTTGGCAGGACTTATGCGATAGGCGACTGGATCCAGTTGACCGATGGCGCGGAAGGCCGTGTCATCGAAACCAACTGGCGCTCCGCCAAACTGCTCACCGCACAGTACAATGTCGCGGTGGTGCCCAACAGCGTGCTGGCCAGACAAGCGGTGACCAATCTCAGCCGTCCCGACGACACGCGCCAGATCACGTTGGGCGTGCGCGTCGCTCTCGCAACACCGACTTTTGTCGAACGGGTGATGTGGTCCGTGCTGGATGGCAGCACACGGATCGTCAAGGACCCGCTACCGATTGTCGTTTTGAAGACGATCGATGCGGCTGCGATCGATGTCGACCTGCTGTTCCGCATCACAGACCCCGCCGATTGGGCAGCGGCCCGCAATGAGATCATCGGCCTCCTCTACAGCCACTGCAAGGCAAAGGGCCTTTCGTTCGCCGCACCGGCCGGAAGCCTCGTCTTCAGCCTGGCTGCGACGGCTCAGGGCATCGATGCACGCTCATCCAGCGCGGTCTAACACCCAAGCGAAAGTGTCCTTCCAGAGCTTTGCCGGCGTTTCCCGCACGAGCATGCGTCCGAGATTCGCCAGTGTGACGCTTCGCAGTTTTTCACGCCAGGCTTCGTCGGCTTCCCACATGACGCGCGCGACGGCGCACGGACCGCTGTAGCAATAGCCGTCAGGCAGGCACGGATTGTTCGTACGGATATTGTTGCACACGAAGGTGCGCGTCTCGCCTTCCACCGCCTCGACGATGTCCAGGAAAGTCACCTGCTCCGGCGGCTTCGCAAGGCGGTATCCGCCCGATGGACCCAGGGTCGTATCGACGAGCCCCGCCTGTGACAGGCTCTGCAATGCCTTGGAGAGATATTCCTTCGGAAGTCCATGGAGTTCCGCCAGCGCCTTGGTGGACAGATAGCGCCCCTCCGGCAGACCGGAGAGAATGGCGCAGCAATGCAGCGCCCATTCAACCTGGCTTTTCAAAATCATAGGTCTTTTTCCGGGAACGATCGATCACCGCATATTAAGGATACATAGTATCCCTATTATAGCGCTAATGTAAACGCTTCCGACAAACGCGGTTGGCACCGCGGCGATAGATGCTGGAGGATTTCGCAATCGACCGCGCGGTATCCCTCTTATCCAGGCGGCGCAGCGCGCACTTTGCGCGCAGGGCGTAAGAGGACTGCGATGGGGGAACCATCACCCGGCCCCCGGGGTTGTGTCGTCAGATTTCGAGATCGAAAGGAAAGACGATGCGCACCCTGACGATGGTCCTGACGCTGTCGGCAATGGCATTGGCGCAGCCCGCTTCTGCTCAACGCGCCGATCCGCAGCCGCCGCAAGCCCCGCCTCCTGCTCAGGAGCCCGTCCCGGACCAGCCGCAGCCTGGCCAGGACGATGCCGCCCAGAACGTCACCAACATCGTCGTGGTCGCGATCGAGGACCTGCCTTCGGAAGTGAAGGCGCAGGCGGAGGCCATCGTCACCAGGACGACCGCCAAGGAGTTGGCCAAGCTGCAGAACTCGGTCGATGCTTCGCCCGAGGCGACGTCGGTCCTGCAGGCGAACGGGCTGAATTCCTCGCAGGTCGTCGCCGCCAACATCGACGGTGACGGCACACTGACGCTGATCATCCAGACGACGGCCTGACCGGCCAGCGGCCAAGCGACCGCGTCCTTCGATCCTCACTCATGCGGAGGTCGCCATGACCGAAGCCGCAGTTCGCAACTTCACCCTGAATTTCGGGCGCAGCACCCCTCGGCGCATGGCGTGCTCAGGCTGGTGCTGGAATTGGACGGCGAGATCGTCGATCGCGCCGATCCGCATATCGGCCTGCTCCATCGCGGCACCGAGAAGCTGATCGAACACAAGAACTACCTGCAGGCGCTGCCCTATTTCGACCGGCTCGATTATGTCGCGCCGATGAACCAGGAGCATGCCTTCTGCCTTGCCGCCGAAAAGCTGCTGGAAATATCGGTTCCCCGGCGCGGGCAACTCATCCGCGTGCTGTTCTGCGAGATCGGCCGGTTGCTCTCGCATCTTCTCAACGTCACCACGCAGGCCATGGATATCGGCGCCTTGACCCCGCCGCTCTGGGGTTTCGCCGAACGCGAGAAGCTGATGGTTTTCTATGAACGCGCATCCGGCGCCCGCATGCACGCGAATTATTTCCGCGTCGGCGGTGTGCATCAGGATCTGCCGGAAGAACTGCTCGACGACATCTGGGATTTCTGCGATCCGTTCCTGAAGGTCTGCGACAATCTCGAAGGCCTGCTTACCGACAACCGCATCTTCAAGCAACGCAACGTCGATATCGGCGCGATTTCGCTCGATGACGCCTGGGCTCTGGGTTTCTCCGGCCCCATGGTGCGCGGCTCGGGCGCCGCCTGGGACCTGCGCAAGGCACAGCCCTATGAATGCTATCCCGAGATGGAGTTCGATATCCCGATCGGCAAGAACGGCGACTGCTACGACCGCTATCTGGTACGCATGGAAGAGATGCGCCAGTCGGTGCGCATCATGCGGCAGTGCCTGGAGAAGCTGCGCTCACCCGATGGCCAGGGCCCGGTCGCGGTGCCCAACCAGAAGATCACGCCGCCGCCGCGCGCCACCATGAAGCGCTCCATGGAAGCGACCATCCATCATTTCAAGCTTTATACCGAAGGCCACCGCGTGCCGCGTGGCGAGGTTTATGCCGCGGTTGAGGCGCCGAAGGGCGAGTTCGGCGTCTATCTGGTCTCCGACGGCAGCAACATTCCCTATCGCTGCAAGATACGCGCGCCGTCCTTCGCCCATCTCCAGGCGATGGACTTCCTGTCGCGCGGGCACATGGTGGCGGACGTCGCGGCGATCATCGGCTCGCTCGACATTGTCTTCGGCGAGATCGATCGCTGACGAGATCGATCGCCGACGGGGAAGGAGAGCCCGGCGCCTCCCCCAATCTCTTCCGTCCACCGTCGAGCCCGGAACGATCCCGCCGGCGGAACCGCCTCAATGCATGAACACAGCTCTCAGCCACGCAAGAATGCCAGCCCCCGGAGAGACTGCCGCGCGCACGCGCGACGCCGCCCAGCGTGCCGGCATGTTGGCGCCGACATGGCAATGGCAGACAACCTCATGCAGTTGCCAGTCGCTCATCTCGAAGAAGCGCTTGGCTTCGCCGTAAGTGTCATCCTGCAGCCCCTGCGCACGGAAGATCGGATCTTCGAATGCGACGGTGATCGCCGATCCGTCGGTGCGCATTCTTTCACGCACGTCGGGTGGAGCGTATTCGGTGCCCGCCAACGCCGTGAGGCGGCGGCTGGGGCTTTGTTCGAGAAGTTGCGCCCAGCGCTCAAGGCGCTGGCCCCGATTGGCGATGAGAGCCGGTGCTTCGGCATGAACGTCGGCAACGGCGTTGATTTGGTCAAGGGTTTGGTGCTTCACGGCCGTCTCCTGTATCGACAGACAATCACCCGCCCGCAATGGGAATTAAGGCGCCGACCGGCGCCGGCAAGAGCCGAAACGGACGCGCGGAATCATTTGATCGTCACCTGTCGCAATCTCGCGGCGCGATCGTGTGGGAACCATCCGCTGGCGCGGCCGTTCTGCCAGCTTGCGCCGCCGATCGCCCCCGACGAAACGTCTGAACGCGGCGATCGCCTCCATCATTTCAGGTCGGGCAGGACATCCCGCTTGTCGGGATCGCGCAGAGCCTGCCAAGGCGCCGAGCGGAAGGAAAAAGCGATGGCAATTCTCCCCAATCCGGACCCGTCTCCAACGCCGGTGCCCACGCCTCCGCCCATACCGGAACCGAAGCCGATGCGCGAGCCGGATCCGGATCGGCTTCCCGATGAGGAGCCGGTCCCCAATCCCGATGAGAATGACGCGCCGCCCAAGCATTCCACGCCCAGGCGGCGCCAACCTTGAAGGCTCCTAGGAGGCGGTGGACCCGCCTCTCGCGCCTTTCAGCGCCACGCCAATGCGACGTTGCGGATTGACGCGCCTGCCCTCAGGCTGCAATGGTTGTTAACCAGCTGTTAACCTTGCGGCTGAGATCGAGGTGGGGGGGCGATTTGGAACCGTTTTTGGACGCGAATCTCCTGAATTGGGATGATCGGGCCGAACTGCACGCGACCGACAATACGGGTAGTTACCGCATCGAGAATGTGCTGGCTGGCGGATCCAATCTCTATGAGTTGGAAACGCGTGAGGTCGGAGACATTTTCGGCAAGGATATCGTTCATCTGCAATGCCACATCGGGCTCGACACGATCAGCTTGAGGAATCTCGGCGCGGGCAGCGTGACCGGCCTGGACTTTTCACCAAGGGCGATCGCGGCGGCGCGGGATTTCGCATCCAAGGCAGGCAGCGATGTTCGCTTCGTCGAAGCGCCGCTATACGAAGCTGTCGAGGCGCTCGACCGGACCTTTGATGTCGTCTACGTCACCTGGGGGTCGGTGAACTGGCTTGACGATGTATTTCGTTGGGCACGGGTGGTCGCCGATCTTCTGCGGCCTGGCGGCAGGCTCTACATGGCCGAGGGCCATCCCTTGATGTTCCAATGCAATCGCAAGGCTGCCGCCCTCGAATTGAAGGACGACTGGCGAACGCCGGTGGCGCGACCGCTCGTCTGGAACGAGCAGCGGACCTATACTGGCGATGAACGAACCTTGAAGCATCCTCGATATTACGAGTGGATCCATCCCATCAGCGACGTGGTGAACGCGTTGATTGCCGCGGGGCTGACGCTCGATTTTCTCAATGAGCACGACACGGTTTCCTGGCAGCACTTTTCATTCGCGGTCAGGGCCGGCAAGGACATGTATGGCCTGCCCGAAAACGCTCCCAAGATTCCGATGGCCTATTCAATTGGTGCGACCAAGCGCGGTGTTGGGACGTATCGGATCGTCCAGAAGAAGGTCGATCGCCATTAGCTCCACCTCGCGGCGAGTTTCTCGTGCTATTGCCGGCGTATCAGCGCCCGACGGAGCGAAATTTTAAGGACTGTGAAGTCTAAAATTAATTTATTGCGAACTAATATTCCCTTGATGAGGCTCACCCGGAGAGCCTGACAGCCACAGGGATTCACGCTTTATTGGCTCTTTTTGCCAACATGTACAGCCGCATGAGGGGAGCCGTCCTTTCACCGGCAAGGATACCGGCGGCGATCGCGGTCGTGGTCATGGCCGTTTGCGCGATATTCGCTGATCATCAGAACAAGGTCGTTTCGGAACAGGCCTCTCGCGCGGAGGTCCTGGCCAAGGTCAATGTCATTCGCGCCAAGCTCGAAGGCAACATCAACGGCAACCTCCAGCTGGTGCGGGGACTGGTCGCTGCAGTCACGACCGAACCCTATATGGGCCAGCAGCGCTTCGCGGAGCTTGCCAGCAGGCTGTTCAGCGAAGAGTCTCAGCTTCGCAACATTGCCGGCGCGCCGGATCTGGTGATTTCCTTGATGTATCCGATGGCCGGCAATGAGAAGGCCATCGGTCTCGATTACCGGAAGAACGATCAGCAGCGTGCCGCTGCCTTGCGTGCGCGTGACGAGCGCAAGCTCATTCTCGCCGGCCCGGTCGATCTGGCTCAGGGTGGGCAGGCTTTCATCGGCCGCTTTCCGGTTTTCGTCAAAAGCGCGGGCAACACCGACCGGTTCTGGGGCATCGTTTCAGCGGTCGTCGACGTGCAGCGCCTCTACAAGGCGAGCGGTCTTCTCGACAAGGATCTCGGGATCGACATCGCACTCATCGGCAATGATGCTCTTGGCACAAAGGGAATCCAGTTCTTCGGCGACGAACGCGTCGTCAAAAGCAATCCGGTGACGGCCGACGTTCTGGTCCCGTCGGGCTCCTGGCGGATCGCTGCCGTCCCCACTAGCGGTTGGCCCGCCACGCCCGGCAATGCATGGCAGCTCCGGGCGATCATGGCGGCGGCGGCGGCACTGATCTTGATCCCTTTCCTGACGGCGGGCCGCCTGATTGGTGAAAGGCAGCGCAATTACTGGGAACTGCATCGGCTGTCGCGGCGACTGGAACTCGCTCTGGAGGCGTCGACCATCGGAGTGTGGGAGCACGACCTCGAAACCAACGATCTGACCTGGGATGACCGCGTCAACGAAATATACGGCAGAGACCCCGATGGCGGACCGCCCGGATATTCGGATTGGGCCGGAGCTATTCATCCCGCCGATCTGCCTGGCGCGCTTGCAGACTTCGACAATGCAGCGGCCGGTCGCAGCACCTATTCGTCGCAATACCGGATCATTCGCCCGGACGGCGAAATTCGCCACGTCCGCTCCAGGGCGATCTTCTACCAGACCGCAAACAATTCCCCTCGAATGGTCGGTGCCGAATGGGACGTGACTGCGGACGTTCTGCTGAACACCGATCTGGTTCGCGCGAAGCAGCTGACCGAGTCGAAAAATACGGAACTTGAGTCCGCCAAGGCGCGCATAGAACACATCGCACTGCACGATTCGCTGACGGATTTGCCGAATCGCCGTTACCTGGACCAGGTGCTGGAGGATTATGCGGCAAAAGCCAGGCTGAGCGGAGGCTACGCAGCGCTGCTTCACGTTGACCTGGACCGCTTCAAGCACATCAACGATACGCTCGGCCACGCGGCGGGCGATGCAATGCTTGTGCATGCATCCTCCGTTCTCCAGTCCAACGTCGGCGACCGCGGTTTCGTCGCCCGGGTCGGCGGCGACGAATTCATCGTGCTCTGCACGGTGCATGAGGATGTCGACCAAGCGGCCGTGCTCGCGAACCGCATTATCGAACAGATGCGCAGACCGGTTTACTACCACGGTCATCAATGCCGCTTTGGCGTCAGCGTCGGAATTGCCATCGACAATGGCCGGGTTGCCGATGCCAAGCAGTTGCTGGTCAACGCCGATATTGCCCTCTACCGGGCAAAGAGGCGGGGCCGCAACCGGCATGAATTCTTCAGCGGAGAGCTGCAAAGCGAAATCGTCAACACAAAGCGGATTGCCGACGAGATTCTAGCTGGTCTCGAGCGCAACGAATTCATCGTGTTCTACCAGCCTCAATTTGACGCCAAGACGCTGGAGATTGTGGGCGTTGAGGCGCTGGCGCGGTGGAGGCATCCAGAGAAGGGCATTCTGGCACCCGACGTGTTCCTGAAGACCGCCGAAGAACTGAACGTCGTCTCGGTGATAGATCGGAAAGTCCTCCAGCAATCGCTTTTGGACTTCGACGTTTGGTCAGCGGAGAAAATTGGCATTCCGCGCGTTTCGGTCAACGTTTCGGCGCGGCGACTTCAGGATGAGGAACTGCTGAAGAGTCTGCGGGACCTCAACATCAGGAAGGGGACTGTCTCCTTTGAACTCGTCGAGTCGATCTTCCTCGACAACAACGACGATCTGGTCACGTGGAACGTCGAGCAAATCAAGCAACTAGGCATCGACATCGAAATCGACGATTTCGGCACCGGTTATGCATCCATCGTCAGCTTGCTCAAATTGCAACCTCGCCGCCTCAAGATAGATCGCCAGTTGGTGGATCCTATCGTAAACTCACCCGCGCAACGGCAGGTCGTCTCATCAATCATCGAAATCGGCAAATCCCTGGGCATCGAAATCATTGCCGAAGGCGTCGAGACGATGAAGCACGCACGTCTGCTCAAAGGCCTTGGCTGCGACATTCTCCAAGGCTACGCATTCGGGCATGCGATGGATTCCGGCGCGCTGAGAAGCTTCGTTCGAGCTCGTCGGTTGCGCGTCGCAAGCTAGCCATTGATCGAGATCCTGGCTTGCGTCTTATCGCAGAAGGCTTCGCGTGCCTCACTCAAACCTCGCCGCCGTCCAAGCCCCGCCCGCCGCATTCGACTCCACCGCCGCTGCGACGAACTTCACGCCGCGCGCACCGTCGACCACATCGGGTACCTGTGCTGCCCGCGCGGCATCGACCGCACCGCCCGATCGATGCGCGCGGATGATGTCGGCGGCGTCGCGGTAGAAATTAGCGAAGGCCTCGATATAGCCTTCGGGGTGCGCTGCTGGCATGCGCGAGACGCGCCGAGCTTCCGCCGTCGAGCCATGCCCGCCGCGCACCAGCGTGCGCGTCTCCTCGCCATAGGGCGAGAAGCGCAGTTCCTCCGGCCGTGATCCAAACCATTCGAGACCGGCCTTCTCGCCATAGATGCGCACCGAGAGGTCGTTGTAGTGACCGGGCGAGGTCTGGCTGGCGAGGATGGTGCCGCGCGCTCCGCCCGACCAGCGCATGAGCACATGGGCATTGTCGTCGAGCCGCCGTCCGGGCACGGCGGTGAACAGGTCGGCCGAAACCGCCTCGGCCTCGAAGCCGGAGACGAAGCTTGCCAGGTTGAAGGCATGCACGCCGATATCGGCAAGCACGGCCGACTGGCCGGCGCGCGCCGGATCGGTGCGCCATTCGGCCTGCTTCTGACCCTCGGCGTCGATCGGCTTCGTCAGCCAGTCCTGGATATAGGCGCCATGCACCGACACGATGCGGCCGAGCTCGCCCGCCGCCACCATCTCGCGCGCCTGGCGCACCATGGCATAGCCGGTGTTGTTGAGCGTGACGACAAAGCGGCGCTTCCGCGCTTTGGTCAACGCAACCAGCGCCTCGGCCTCGCCAAGCGTCGTCGACAGCGGCTTGTCGCAGATGACGTCGATGCCGGCCTCGAGGAAGGCCGTTGCGATCGGCGCATGCAGATGGTTGGGCGTGACGATGACCACCGCCTCGATACCGTCCGGCCGTGCCGCTTCGGCCTTGGCCATGGCATGGTAGTCGGCATAGCTGCGCTCGGGCGCAATGCCGATCTCGGCGGCGGACGCCGCGGCATTCTCCGGATCCGAGGACAATGCGCCGGCGACCAGCGCGATCTGGTCGTCCAGCCGCATGGCCAGGCGATGCACGGCGCCGATGAAGGCGTTGCGGCCGCCTCCGACCATGCCGACCCGCAGGCGTTGACGCGACGTACCATCGGCGGTTGCGTAGACCATGATTGCGATTATCCTCCCCAAGTTTCGATATGCCGGTCGGTGCGGATGTTGTGACCGGCGACGACTGTTTTCGAATGATATTTCTATTTTTTGTTTTGTAAAACGATTGTGCCGCGTTAGCTTTTTACCCTCGGTCCAGATGACGGACCGCATCCGGTGGGCAGGGATCGGATAATGCATCCGATGGTTGGGGTCACGATGAGGCGTATCCTATGAGCGGCCGCGGCAAGGCGGCCGACGAGCCGTCCTCGCATAGCCTGGAGACGGCAGCGAGGAAGAGGAGCCGATCACTGGCAGCACTTGGCTACACCAAGCCGCAAACCTATGAAGAGCTGCGTGCAGTGCTTTCGTCAGGCACCGTGCATTTCCCGAAACGGCTTCGCCAGGTAGCGATCTTCCTCTGGCAACATCCGAGCGAAGTTGCGCTGGGCACGATCGCGCAGGTGGCGGATCAGGCCGGCGTGCAGCCCTCGACCCTGGTGCGCTTCGCGCAGATCTTCGGCTATTCCGGTTTTTCCGATTTCCAGCTCCTGTTCAAGGACCGCATGAAGGGCTCCTGGCCGGAGACACAAGGCAGCCCGGACAGGGCCGAGGAGCCGAATGCCGACCTGCATTTCCTCAGCGGCATGGTCGGCGCCTGCCAGGCCTCGCTCGGCCGCATCGGCGCTGATTTCGATATCGCCGCTTTCGAGACGATGATCGATCATTTGGCGGCGGCCGATCTGATCTACGTCATCGGCAGCAAACGCGCCTTTCCCGTCACCGCGTATCTGTCGCTGACGCTGTCGCAGCAGGGCGTGCGCAATGTGCTGGTCGACAATGTCGGCTCGACCGCGCTGGACCAGGTCGGCTGCATCACGCCGCGCGATGCGGTGCTCGCCGTCTCCTTCAGTCCCTACAATTCTATCACGCCCGACCTCGTCGCCGTCGCGCATGAGCGCAAGGCCCGCATCCTCGCCATCACCGACAGCACATTTTCGCCGCTGGCAAAACTCTCCGAAACCTGGCTGGAAGTGGTCGAGCAGGATTTTGGCGGCTTCCGTTCGCTCGCCGCCTCGCTCGCAGTAGGCATGGCCTTGGTCCACGGCGTCGTCGCGCGCCGGACAGGCTGACAAGAGCAATTCCAGGAAAAGTGTGGAGCGGTTTTCCGTCCGGAATTGCGCAAGACAAGGAGATAGAGCGGTTCACCGGTTCCAAGAAAACGGTGAACCGCTCTAGCGCAGTTGACTAAAAGGAATTATCGTTCCATATTTGAAAAAATGGAAACTTTGTTCCGGGAGGAGGAATGGAGGTTCGTCTCGACGGCAAGGTGGTGCTGGTCACCGGCGCGACGCAAGGCATCGGCCGGGCGATCGCCGAGACGCTTGCGCGCTCCGGCGCCGCCGGCCTGCTGATCACCGGCCGGGACCAAAAGCGCGGCGACGCTGTTGCCGCCGAACTCACGGCCACAGGCGCCGCCACCGTCTTCGCTGCGGCCGACCTCGGCGATCCCGAAGCCCCGGCGCGGTTGGCTGATGCCTGCATTGAACGCTTCGGCCGCATCGACGGTCTGGTCAACGCCGCCGGCCTCACCGACCGCGCGTCCTTCATCGACGCCACGCTCGACGATTGGGCGTCGCTGTTTGCCGTCAACGCCCGCGCGCCCTTCTTCCTGATGCAGGCGGCGATCGCGGACATGAAGAAACGCGGCCAAGGCGGCGCCATCGTCAACATCCTGTCGATCAACGCGCATTGCGGATCGCCGGAGCTTGCCGTCTATTCCGCCACCAAGGGCGCGCTGGCGACGCTGACCAAGAACGCCGCCAACGCCCACCGCTTCGATCGCATCCGAGTCAACGGCATCAATGTCGGCTGGACCGACACCCCGGCCGAACGGGTCATGCAAGGCGAGACGCTCGGCCAGGGTCCAGGCTGGCTCGACGCCGCCAACGCAACGCAGCCCTTCGGCCGGCTGTTCTCCGTGACCGACATAGCCAATCTTGCCGTCTTCCTGCTCTCCGACGCGGCCGGCCCGATGACCGGCACGCTGGTCGACCAGGAGCAATGGGTGATCGGAGCCAACCGGTGAGCGCGTCATCGCCCGAAAGCCTCAGCCCTGCCCTGCTCGGCCGTTTGCCATCCGAAGTCCGCAAGCCGGCTTACAATCGCGCAGCACTCAAGCCAGGCATCGCCCATATCGGCGTCGGCGCCTTCCACCGCTGCCACCAGGCCGAATACACCGACGACCTCCTGGCGAAGGATTTCGATCGCTGGGGACTGGTCGGCATCAACATCCGCCCGCCTCTTCTTTCCGACACGCTGGGGCAGCAGGACGGTCTCTACACGCGGCTGATCCGCCAGAACGACGAAGTCGAGGCGCGCGTCATCGGCAGCATCATGCGCGTCGTCGACAGCCAGGACAATGCCGCGCCGGCGCTGGACGTGCTCGCCTCGCCCGAGATCGAGATGGTCACCATGACGGTGACCGAGAAAGGCTATTGCCACATCCCGTCGAGCGGCGCGCTCGACCTTGAGCATCCCGATATCGTCCACGATCTCGCCAATCCGGAAACGCCGCGCAGCGTGCCCGGCATCCTGGCACGGGCGCTGGAACTGCGCATGGCCTCGCATGGCAGGCCGGTGACGCTGCTCTCCTGCGACAACATCCCGACCAACGGCACCATCCTGGGCAATGTCGTGCGTGCATTCGCAGAGCGGCGCGGCGGGAAGCTGGCGGACTGGATCGAAGCCAATGTCGCCTTCCCTTCGGCCATGGTCGACCGCATCGCGCCGGCGACGACCGCGGCCGATATCGATACGGTCGAGCAGCGCTATGGCTACCATGACAGCGCCTTGGTGGTCGGCGAGCGTTTCCGCCAATGGGTGATCGAGAACCGCTTCGCCGGACGCGTGCCGCGCTGGGACCTTGTCGGCGCGGCCTTCGTCGACGATGTCACGCCGTTCGAGCATCTCAAGATGCGGGTGCTGAACGGCGCCCAGACGACGCTCAGCTATCTCGGGGTTTTGGGCGGTTTCGAGCACACTTTCGAGGCGATAGCCGACCCGCTTCTGGCAGGCTTCGTCCGCCGCATGCTGACCGAGGAAACACTGCCGACGCTGATGCCGGTCCCCGGCATTGCGCCCGCGGCTTATGTCGAGCAGAGCCTGTCGCGGCTCACCAACACCGCGATCCGCCATCGCAACCACCAGATTGCTACAGACGGCTCGCAGAAGATCGTGCAGCGCCTGCTCAACCCGATCCGCGACCGCCTGGTGAAGGGCTTAAGTGTCGAGCTTCTTTCGGTTCCAGTGGCAGGCTGGATGGCCTATCTGATCAAGGCATCGGCGCGCTTCGGCCGCGCCTGGCAGGTGTCCGACCCCTTCGCCGAGAGAATTGCGACAATCGCCGACCGCGTTGGTTCCGACAGCAAACTGCTCGCCGACGCGATCCTCGCCATCGACGCTGTCTTCGACCCGTCCTTGGCCGCCAACGCGACGTTCCGAGCGCATGTCGTCGCCAGCCTCGACGGCCTGCTCTCGAATGATCCGATGGGCTTCGTCAAACAAGTCTGCTCTGGGCCAACGGATGCGCGGTTGAAGCAGCCGGCTCGATCTGCATAGTTTGGTATTGGGAGGCATCATGAAACTTGGACTGCTCACGGCACCATTTCCGGATACTGCTCTCGGCGAGGTCGCCGACTGGGCGCGTTCGGCCGGTTTCGAGGCGCTGGAAATCGCCTGCTGGCCGAAGACTTCCGGGGCCAGCCGCCGCTATGCCGGCACCAGCCACATCGATGTGGACATCCCGGCCGCTGAAGCCAAGGATATTACCGCCGGGCTTGCCGGCAAGGGCTTGTCCATCTCCGGCCTCGGCTTCTATCCCAACCCGCTCCATCCCGACCGGGCGCATCGCGAGGCGGTGATCGATCATCTGAAGAAGGTGATCGTGCTGGCGAGCCGCATGGGGGTCTCGCTGGTCAACACCTTCTGCGGCGGCGACGCCTCGAAGACTGTCGACGCCAATTGGGAGGACGCGCAAAAGGTCTGGCCGGCGATCATCGCCCACGCCCGCGAACACGGTGTAAAACTCGCCTTCGAGAATTGCCCGATGATCTTCAGCTATGACGAATGGCCGGGCGGGCACAACATCGCCTACTCGCCTTACGTCTGGCGCCGCATCCTCGAAGCCTGGGGCGGCGATGTCGGCATGAATTTCGACCCCTCGCATCTGGTCTGGCAGATGATCGACAAGGAGCGCTTCATCCGCGAGTTCGGCGCAAGCATGCTGCATGTGCATGCCAAGGACCTGATGATTGATCATGATGGTTTGTACGAGCGCGGAATCCTTTCGGCTGGCATAGGCTGGCAGGTGCCGCGCATGCCGGGGCTTGGGGACATCGATTGGAGCAGGATTTTTTCGGGCCTCTACCGGGCCGGTTATGACGGGCCGGTCATCATCGAGCATGAGGACCGGCGCTTCGAGGGGACGGATGAAAAGGTCAAGCGCGGCTTCCTGCTTGCCCGCGACGTGCTGCGCCCCTTCGTCAAATGACGAAAAGCTTGACGCCGGTCGCGTCGGCGCCCGCGAACTGAAAAATCGAACTGAACTGAAAGATCAATGTGGAGGAGTACTGACATGAAGAAACATCTGACCGTGGCCTCGCTACTTGCCGGCGCCGCCTTGCTTGCCTCGGTGGGCGTCTCGGCCGCCGCCGGCAAGTACACGATCGGCATTTCCAACACCGTGCAGGGCAATGGCTGGCGCGAGGAAATGATCTGCGCGATGAAGGCACAGGCGCTCGCTTCCGGCGAAGTGGCGAAGCTCAACATCGCCCACCGCAACACCGACGCCGCAGGCCAGCTCGAGGACATCCGCAACCTGATCAGCGCCAAGGTCGACGCCATCGTCGTCAACCCGGCCGATCCGGCCGGCATCAAGGCAGGTCTGGAAGAAGCCACCAAGGCCGGCATCGTCGTCGTCGCCGTCGATCAGGCGGTGACCGAGCCATCCGCCTACATCATCTCCAACAACCAGGAACAATATGCCTATCTGGGCGCCAAGTGGCTGTTCCAGCAGATGGGCGGCAAGGGCGAGGTGTTCTATATGCGCGGCGCCGCCGGCGCCTCGGCTGACAGCGACCGCGACAAAGGCTTCAAGAAGGCGCTGGCCGAATTCCCCGATGTGAAAGTCGCGCAGGAAGTCTTCACCGGCTGGCAGCAGGACCAGGCCAAGCAGCAGATCCTCTCCTTCCTCGCCACCGGCACACCGATCAACGGCATCTGGACCTCCGGCATCGACAACGTCATCGTCGACGCGCTGGTCGAGCAGCAGGCGCCCATGGTGCCGGTCGTCGGCGCCGACAATGCCGGTTTCGTCGGCCAGTTGAACACGGTCAAGGGCCTGGTCGGCGCTGCCGTCACCAACCCCGGCTCGATCGGCGGCGCCGGCGTGACGCTGGCGCTGCAGATCCTCGACGGCAAGAAGCCGGCGCAGCAGACCGTGCTGGTCGAGCCGCAGCTGTGGGAAAACGCCACCGACGAAGGCAAAGCCAAGCTGAAGTCCGCCGCCGATCCGTCGCTCAGCCCCGAATGGCCGGTCTCGATCTCGATCCCGGACTGGACGACCTACACCAAGGACCAGATCGTCGCCTGCAAGGGTCCGGGCGAGTAAGCACCTGATCTGAACTGAAGCGCGAGGACGCCCGACCAAGGTCCGGCGTCCTTGCCATTTGATTTGTCACGCATAGTTTGAGCCTTCGAGCAATTCCAGGAAAAGTGCGAGCGGTGTTCCGTCCGGAATTGCGTAAAAACAAAAGATAGAGCGGTTCGCCGTTTCCATGAAACGGTGAAACGCTCCAGACCCGAGAACGCTTTGACCACCAACCCCCTCCTCGACGCCACCGGTGTCGCGAAAAACTACGGTGCGGTTGCAGCACTTCGCAACGCCTCGCTGTCCGTGCTGCCGGGCGAAGTGCATGCGCTGATGGGCGCCAACGGCGCCGGCAAGTCAACGCTGGTGAAGATCCTGACCGGCGCGATCAAGGCGGATGCCGGCCGCATCCTGATCCGCGGGAAGCAGCTCGATGTCCGTTCGCCCGCCGCCGCCCGCCGCGCCGGCCTGCTGCCGGTCTATCAGGAACCGTCGCTCATCCCCGACCTCGATGTCCTGTCCAATTTGCGGTTGACCGGCACGCCGGTTGAGCCCTTCCGCGCCTGGGTGCGCGAGCTCGGCATTCCGAACCTCGACATCCGCGACACCGCGCGCCATATCCCCCTGGCCATCCTGCGCGTGCTCGACCTGGCCCGCGCTCTGGCCGTTGAGCCCGACGTGCTTCTGCTCGACGAGATGACCGCGGCACTGCCGGCCAACCTCGCCGAGAAAGTGCTGGAAGTCGTGCGCCGCCAGGGCGACGCCGGCCGCTCCGTCATCTTCATCTCGCACCGTTTCGTCGAGATCTCCGCGCTCTGCGACCGCGCCACCGTTTTGCGTGACGGCTCCACGGTCGGTGTCGTCGACATCGAGCCGGGCGTCGAGGAAAGAATAGTCGAGATGATGCTCGGCACCCGCATCGAGAAAACGCGCGTCGCCGCGCGCGCGGCGAATGAGGTGGCGGTTGCGGCCGGCGGCCGTCCGCGCCTGTCGGTCCGCAACCTGCAGCTCGGCACCAAGCTCAACGACGTCTCCTTCGATCTCGCCAATGGCGAGGTCGTCGGCGTCTTCGCGCTCGAGGGCCAGGGGCAGGACGAGCTCTTCGCAGCACTTGCCGGCTCGATCCGTCCGACCGGCGGCACGATCGACGTCGACGGTGCGCCGGTGAAGTTCTCGCATCCGAGCGACGCCATCCAGGCCGGCATCGCCTATGTGCCGGGCGACCGCACCGATGCTTTGGCCATGCAGCGCTCGGTGCGCGAGAACATCGCGCTGCCCTTCAGCGCCGGGCTGCGCAAATGGGGGCCGATCCGCATGCGCCGCGAGCAGGTGGTGGTTTCCGGCGTGATCGGCAGATTGCAGATCGACACCCGCGCCCAGGGCGAGGTGCAGCGGCTTTCCGGCGGCAACCAGCAGAAGGTGACCATCGCCCGCTGGATCGCGGCCAACGCCCGCACCATCCTTTGCTTCGACCCGACGCGCGGCATCGATGTCGGCACCAAGCAGGAAATCTACAAGCTGCTGCGCGAGCTCGCCGGCCAGGGCAAGTCTGTGCTGTTCTACACCTCCGAAATGGAAGAGGTGCAGCGCGTCTGCGACCGCGTCATCGTCATCTTCGGCGGCCGCGTCGTCGACACTTTTTCGGTCGAGGAGGCCGACGAGCCGGCGCTGATGCGGGCCGCCTACGGCCTGCCGCGCGGCGCCAAGGCGGATGTCGGCATCCTTGCCGAGGTCAAACCCGCTTCCGATGCGGAGGCCGCGTCATGAGCCGCTTCTTCCGCAACCAGGGCTGGGTCGCCGGCCTGTTCGCCCTGCTGATCTTCCTCTTCGTCATCACCAAGCTGATCCAGCCCGGCTATGGCAGCGGCGACTTCGGTTCGCTCGCGCGGGCAGTCTTACCCTATGCCTTCGCCGTCGCGGCGCAGACGGTCGTCGTCATTGCCGGCGGCATCGACCTGTCGGTCGCCGCCATGATGGCGCTGACCAGCGTGACCGCCGCCTCGATGATGAACGGCGCCAGCGAGGAATATGCGTTCTTCGTCGTGCCCTTCGTGCTGGCCATGGGGCTGGTGCTCGGCGCGCTGAACGGTGTCCTTATCGTCGTCACCCGGGTGCCCGACATCGTTGTCACCCTCGCCATGCTGTTCGTGCTGCAGGGCGCGGCGCTGCTCGTGCTCGGCGCTCCGGGCGGCGCCGCCGCCGAATGGCTGAAGGCAAGCGTCATCGGCACCGTGCCGATCCCCGGCCTGCCGGACTGGGCCGATGTCTGGGTACCGAAGGCGCTGGTGCTGCTCGTCGTTTGCCTCTGCATCGTGTGGATTCCGCTCAGGCGCTCACGCCTTGGGCTTTCCATCTACGCCATTGGCAGCAACGAGCTCGCCGCCTTCCGCAGCGGCGTGCCGGTGGCCCGCACCAGGATCATCGCCTATGCGCTCTCCGGCCTGTTCGCCGCGCTCGGCGGCCTGTCGCTCACCATCAGCACCGGCATCGGCGCGCCGATACCCGGGCCTTACCTGCTCGCCAGCGTCGCCGCGGTGGTGTTGGGCGGCGTCGCGCTCGGGGGCGGCAAGGGCGGCCTGCTCGGGCCGATCATCGCCGTCTTCGTGCTGAGGCTGGTGCGCACGGACCTGACGCTTCTGGCCATCGATCCGAATGTCACCGCGATCATCGAAGGCGCAATCATGGTCGCGGTCGTGATGTTCGGCGCCTTCATCACCATGCGGAGCCGCCCGGCAGGAGCAACGCCATGACCGACATCGCGACCATGCCCCGGCCCGTTTCGTTCGGCCGCCGCCTGAAGCGCTTCATGGCGGACCGGCCGCTGATTCCTCTGATCATCCTTTTGATCATCCTCGTGGTGATCCTGCAGATCCTGCGCCCCGGCATCGTCAACGAGCGCTGGCTCGCCAACACGGCGAAATTCGCCATTCCGCTGGCGATCCTCGCCGGCTGCCAGACCATGACCATGCTGACCGGCGGCATCGACCTTTCCGTCGGCACAGTGGCTACGATGAGCGCCTTCATCATGGCGACCCAGATCGTCAATCAGGATCCGACGGTGGCATTCCTGCTGGCCATGCTGCCCGCCGTGCTGATCGGCCTCGTCAACGGCATCGGCGTCGGCGTGTTCCGGGTGCATCCGCTGATCATGACGCTCGGCACCAGCCTGATCGGCACCGGCTTCCTGCAGGTCTACCAGCGCACCGTGATCGCGTCCGGCGCGAAGATCCCGGATTTCCTCAACTGGCTGGGCACCGGCGTCACCTACGGTTTTCCCAATGCGCTTCTGCTGTTCGTACCGGTGGCGGTGCTGATCGTCTTCATGCTGAACCGCACCGGCTTCGGCCGCCTGCTCTACGCCGTCGGCGACAATGAGCGCGCCGCACGCCTGTCCGGCGTCCGCTACTGGCAGGTGATCACGGCGCTCTACATCCTCTCCAGCCTGCTCGCCGGCATCACCGGCCTGCTCTATATCGGCCTGATCAAGGCGCCCTCGCTCTCACTCGCCGAACCGCTGGTGCTGCCTTCGGTGGCAGCCGCCGTCATCGGCGGCACGTCGATCTTCGGCGGCCGCGGCGGCTACATGGGCACCATTATCGGTGCGCTGATCCTGACCGTGCTGACGACGCTGCTCACCATCCTGCAGATGCCCGAAGGCGGTCGCCGCATCCTGTTCGGTTTCATCGTGCTGTTCGTGACGGCGGCCTATCTGCGGATCGTCGAGGATCGGTAGGGCTGGCGGACGGCTCACTCCGCCGCCTGCACATGACGGGCATCGATGATCGCCCTGATCTCGGAGCGGCACGAGCCGCAATTGGTGCCGGCGCGCAGCGTCGAGCCGATGGCTTCGAGGCTGCCGCATCCGGCCGCGACCGCTGACGCAAGCTGGTTGGCGCCGACATGGAAGCAGGCGCACACGACCCGCCCGATGGCGGGCATCGGCACAGGCGACCGTCCCGACAAAAGCGCATGACGATCGGTGGGCGATAGCGGCTGGCGAGTGGCGAGCAGCGACACCAGCCAGTCGCGCGCCGGCAACTGCCCCGGGGCGGCGACCAGCAGAGCCTCGGCCATAGCGCCCCCATCGTCGATGGCTGCAGCGCGATAGGAGAGCCCGCGGCGATCGGTGTATTCCAGAAGCTGATCCTGCCGCTGGACAGCGAGCAGCTTGCGCGCCAGGAGAATGCCCTGGTCCGGCGGTTCGGTTCCGGTCAGCTCGTAGACCCAGCCGCCCTCGACCGCATGCCGGCTCCAGTGGACGAAACCCGTTGGCCTGAGATCACGGCGGGTGATGAGCAAGCCGGCCCAGCCGGTGTTCTCGCGCACGATCCTCACCGGAACATGCTTGAGTTCCGGCTGGCCGGAATGCGGATCGGTCACCGGTGAGGATAAGAGGCCAGCCGCGGCCTTGGCCGCGAACTGCCCGCTCCAATGCATGGGCAGGAAGGCCTGGCCGCGCCGCTGTGCTTCCGACACCCGCACCCTCGCACGGACGAAGCCGAAGCGCGTCGAGAGATGGGCGAGATCGCCATCCTTGAGACGGTGCGCGGCCGCATCCCCCGGGTTGATGTCGACCGCCGGCTCCGGCGCGTTCGCCGTCAAACGCGGCACGTTGCCGGTGCGCGTCATGGTGTGCCACTGGTCGCGCAGCCGGCCGGTGTTGAGGGCAAGCGGATAGTCGGCGTCGACGGTGAAGGCCGTTGCCTCTTGCCGCACCGGCACGAAACGCGCGCGGCCGTCGGGTGTCGGAAAACGGCCGTCGGCGAACAATCTTGTCTGCTTCTTGCGCTGCTCCGGCGCAGGCCAATGGCGCGGCGCGAAGGTATCGTAATCCGTGTCGCTAAGGCCGGTCAGCCCGCCAAGGTCGAACAGCCGCGCGCCGCTATTCTCGAAAGCAGACAGCGCGGCGTGCTCGCGGAATATCTCTGCCGGCGTCTTGTAGGCGAAGGCATCGCCAAAGCCCATGCGCGCGGCGACATCGCAGACGATACGCCAGTCGGCCTTCGCCTCGCCCGGCGGCGGCAGGAACGGCCGCTGGCGCGAGATACGCCGTTCCGAATTGGTGACGGTGCCGTCCTTCTCGCCCCAGCCGGCGGCCGGCAGCAGCACGTCGGCATAGCGCGTGGTGTCGGTGCGGGTGACATCCGAGACGACGACGAAATCGCATTTGGCGAGCGCGGCACGCACGCGCGAAGCGTCCGGCATGCTGACGGCGGGGTTGGTGCCCATGACCCACAGGGCCTTGATGCGCCCGTCTGCAACTGCCTGGAACATGTCCACCGCCTTCAGGCCGGCGCGTCGCGCGACATTTGGCGCGTTCCAGAAGCGCGAGATGCGGTCGACGTTGGCTTCATCCGCGAAGTCCATATGCGCGGCAAGCTGGTTGGCCAGGCCACCCACCTCGCGGCCGCCCATGGCGTTCGGCTGCCCAGTGACCGAGAACGGCCCCGTGCCGGGCTTGCCGATGCGGCCGGTGGCGAGATGGCAATTGATGATGGCGTTGACCTTGTCGGTTCCATGCGCCGACTGGTTGACGCCCTGGCTGTAGACGGTGACCGTACGGTCGGTCTCGGCGAAGAGATCATAGAAGGCCTGGACGTCGGGGGCCGCCAATCCGCAGCCTTTCGCGACACGCGCGATCGACGGCGCATCGGCGCCGGCCAGCGCGGCCGCTGCATCGAAGCCGGACGTATGCTCACGGATGAAATCCTGATCGATCTTTCCGGTCTGGACGAGATGCGCGAGCAGCCCGTTGAACAGCAGCACGTCGGTTCCAGGGTCCAGCGCCAGATGCAGGTCGCACTCGTCAGCCGTGGCGGTGCGGCGCGGATCGATCACGACGAATTTCGTGCCACGCTCCCGGCGCGCCGCAAGCATGCGCTGGTAGAGAACCGGATGGCACCAGGCCGTGTTGGAGCCGGTGAGCACGATGAGGTCGGCGCGCTCGAAATCCTCATAGACGCCCGGAACGATGTCCTCGCCGAATGCGCGGCGGTGGCCGGCGACGGACGAGGCCATGCAGAGCCGCGAATTGGTGTCGATATTGCCCGAGCCGATGAAGCCTTTCATCAGCTTGTTGGCGACGTAATAGTCTTCGGTGAGCAACTGGCCGGAGACGTAGAAGGCGACCGAGTCCGGCCCGTGCTCGGCAATCGCCCGCGAGAATTTCTCGGCGACGAGATCGAGCGCTTCGTCCCAACCGGCTTGCCCGCCGCCGATCTCCGGCTGCAGCAGACGGCCTTCCAGGCCGAGCGTCTCGCCAAGCGCGGCGCCTTTCGAGCAGAGCCGGCCGAAATTGGCCGGGTGCTCGGGATCGCCGCGGACGGTCGTCTTGCCGTCCGCGGCGACCGTGGCCAGCACGCCGCAGCCTACCCCGCAATAGGGGCAGGTGGTCCTCACCTCGCGCGCTTCCTCCATGCCTCAGGCCGCTTTCGAGGCCAGCGCTTCGAGCGCGATGAACAGCCGTCCGCCCTCGACCTTGACCGGGATCGTTCGCACCGCGCCCTCGTCGGCGCCGAGCGCCTTGCCCGTCTCCAGCGAGATCACCCAATTGTGCAGCGGGCAGGTCACCGCGGCGCCATGGACGATGCCTTGGCTCAGCGGCCCGCCCTTGTGCGGGCAGTGGTCGTCGATGGCAAAGACCTGGTCGTCCGCCGTGCGGAACACCGCGATCTTGCCTTGCGGGGTTGCAACGCAGCGCGCGCCGCGGCTAGGGATGTCGGCGATGGAGCCGATGGCGATCCAGTTCATGCCGTCTCTTTCCTGTCGACTCACTCCGCCGCCTCCGCGAACCCGACCGACGCCATCGGCCGGAACTCATGCTTGTCCTTGCCGGAGACGCGCTCCGACCACGGATCGACTTGGGCGAATTTCTGGCTGAAGACGAAGCGCTCGTAATAGGCTTTGCGCTTCTCGCCATCATCCAGGATCTGTTTTTTGATCTCCGCTGTGCCGATCCGCTTGGCCCATTTGTAGATGCGCTCGAGATAGCGCGCCTGCTCGCGATACATCTGGACGAGCGCCACAATCACCTCCAGCGCCTCGTCCTCGGTCTTCACCAGGCCGAGCACTTCCGTGCCCTTGATGTCGAGGCCGGCCGCACCCGCGAAGTGGATCTCGTAGCCGGAGTCGACGCACACCACCCCGACATCTTTGCAGGTCGCCTCCGCGCAGTTGCGCGGGCAGCCCGACACCGCCATCTTCACCTTGGCCGGCGTCCACGACCCCCACATGAATTTCTCGATGCGGATGCCGAGCCCGGTCGAATCCTGCGTGCCGAAACGGCACCAGTCGGTGCCGACGCAGGTCTTCACCGTGCGCAGACCCTTGGCATAGGCATGGCCGGAGACGAAACCGGCCCTGCCGAGGTCGGCCCATACCGCCGGCAGGTCCTCCTTGCGGATGCCCAGCATGTCGATGCGCTGGCCGCCGGTGACCTTGACCATCGGGATCTCGAACTTGTCGACGACATCGGCGATGGCGCGCAATTCGTTTGCGCTGGTCACTCCGCCCCACATGCGCGGCACCACCGAATAGGTGCCGTCCTTCTGGATGTTGGCGTGCACGCGCTCGTTGATGAAGCGCGATTGATAGTCGTCGGCATATTGGTCGGGCCAGTCGCAGACCAGATAATAGTTGAGCGCCGGCCGGCATTTGGCGCAGCCGCAGGAGGTCTTCCATTCGAGCTCCTGCATGACGGCCGGAATTGTCTTCAGGCCCTTCGCTTTGATCAGGCGCCGCACATCGTCATGGCCGAGGCCGGTGCAGCCGCACATCGGCTGCACCGCCGCAGGATTGTACGCTTCGCCCAGCGTGAGCTTCAGCAGCTGTTCGACCAGACCCGTGCATGAGCCGCAGGAGGCCGAGGCTTTCGTATGCGCGCGCACATCGTCGAGGCCGGTCAGCCCCTTGGCCGAGATGGCGCCGGTGATCTTGCCCTTGCAGACGCCGTTGCAGCCGCAGATTTCCGCATCATCCGCCAGTGCCGCAACGGCCGCCAAAGGGTCCGAGGAAACGCCTCCCTGGAACGCCTGGCCGAAGATCAGCGTGTCGCGCATCTCGGAGATGTCGGTCGCCTTCTTCTTGAGGTCGTTGAACCAGGCGCCGTCACCCGTCTCGCCGAACAGCACCGTGCCGATGATGCGGTTGTCCTGCAGCACGAGGCGCTTGTAGATGCCGGCGGATGCGTCCCGCAGGATGATCTCCTCGCGGTCCTCGCCATCGGCGAAATCGCCCAGCGAATAGAGGTCGATACCGGTGACCTTGAGCTTGGTCGGCGTGTCGGAATGGACGAAGCGCCTGTCCTCGCCATCCGCCAGCCCGGCGGCCGCGACGCGCGCCATCTCGTAGAGAGGCGCGACCAGCCCGTAGACATGGCCGCCGACTTCGGCGCATTCGCCAAGCGCCATGACAGCCGGATCGGAGGTCCGCATGCGGTCGTCGACGACGATGCCGCGATTGACCTCGAGCCCGGCATCCTTGGCCAAAGCGGTGCTCGGGCGGATGCCGACCGCCATCACGACCAGCGTCGCCGGGATGATCGTGCCGTCCATCAGTCCGACACCCTCGACCTTGCCGTCGCCGACAATGGCCTTGGTGTTGGCCTTGGTCATCACCTTGATGCCGCGCGCCTCGACGGCTTTCTGCAGCAGGTAGCCGGCGGCCGGGTCGAGCTGGCGTTCCATCAGCGTCGGCATCACGTGCAGCACGGTGACGTCCATGCCCTGTTCTTTCAGACCCGCCGCGGCTTCGAGCCCAAGCAGGCCGCCGCCGATGACGACCGCCTTGGCCCGCGATTGCGCGGCAAGCAGCATGGCGTTGACGTCGTCGAGGTCGCGATAGGTGAGCACGCCAGGCAGGTCCTTGCCCGGCACCGGGATGATGAAAGGCACCGAGCCGGTGGCGATGACCAGCCGGTCATAGCTTTCGGTCACGCCATGGTCCGAGGTGACGGTCTTCGCGTCCCTGTCGATGGCGACGATCCGGTGGCCCTTGTAGAGGGTGATGCCGTGCTTGATGTACCAGCCATCGCCATGGATGACGATTTCCTCGAACGCCTTCTCGCCCGACAGGACCGGCGACAGCATGATGCGGTCGTAGTTCACGCGCGGCTCGGCGTTGAAGATGGTGACGCTGTAACGGTCGGGCGCCGCTTCCAGCAGGTGCTCCAGCATCCTGCCCGGCGCCATGCCGTTGCCGATGATGACGAGTTTTTCGCTCATGTCGGTCTCCGGTCTATTCGGCGGCGTAGGAGAGGGATGATGTCTTGACGGCGGCCTGGCGCTCCATCCGGCGGATGCTGACGTGCATCCAGACCAGGCAGGAGACGACGATCAGGAAGAGCAGCATGAAGCAGCTCGACCAGACGCCGGTGACGTCGTTCAGCGCGCCGAAGGCGATCGGCAGGATGAAGCCGCCGAGGCCGCCGATCATGCCGACCACGCCGCCGACCGCGCCGACGCTCTGCGGGTAGTAGACGGGGATGTGCTTGTAGACGGCGGCCTTGCCGAGGCTCATGAAGAAGCCGAGCACGGAGGCGACGGCGATGAAGGCGAGCGGGCCGATCTCGAAGTGGAACGGGATCGGCCCGCTGATGCCGCGCACCACGTAATCTGCCGAGGGGAGAGACAGAACGAGGGTCGCGACAGCGGAGACGCTGAAGGTCCAGTAGAGCACGGTGCGGGCACCGATGCGGTCGGACAGCACGCCGCCATAGGCGCGGAAGATGCTGGCGGGGATCGAATAGGCTGCGCCGATCATGCCGGCGGTGGCGATGCCGAAGCCATAGACGCCGATCAGGTAGCGCGGCAGCCAGAGCGACAGCGCCACGAACGCGCCGAAGGCGAAGAAATAGTAGAAGGCGAAGCGCCAGACCTGCAGGTTCTTCAGCGGCGCGAACTCCTGCCAGAAGCTCCTCCCCGGCACCGCCTTGCCGGCACGGCGTTCACGGATGACAGGATCGTCGTTGGTGGTGAACCAGAAGACGATCGCCATGACGACCAGCGCCGCGGCCCAGATCAGCGCCACCGACTGCCAACCCCAGGCAAGCAGCACGAGCGGCGCCAGGAACTTGGTGACCGCCGCGCCGACATTGCCGACGCCGAAAATGCCGAGCGCCGTGCCTTGTCTGCCGGCGGGGAAGAAGCGCGAGACATAGGCGACGCCGACGGCGAAGGAGCCGCCCGCGAGCCCGACGCCGAGCGCGGCGAGCAGCATCTGCCCGTAGGTATGCGCGAAGGCGAGCAGGAAGGTCGCGACCGCGGCGGCAAGCATCGTCAGAGTGTAGACCAGGCGTCCGCCATAACGGTCGGTCCAGACGCCGAGCACCATGCGCACGAACGAACCGGTGAGGATCGGCGTGCCGACGAGCAGGCCGAACTCGGTCTCGTTCAGCCCAAGCTCCTGCTTGATGCGCACGCCGATGATGGAAAAGATCGTCCACACCGCGAAGCACACGGTGAAGGCGATGGTGGACATGACGAGCGCCTGCCGGGGAGCACTGTCCTGGCTGGGCGCGGCTGGGAGGTTTGCGGTCATGGTCGGCTCCGGTTTGCGGCGCAGGGCGGCGCGCCGTGTGTTGTGTTGATCAGCGGCGTGGCATCCGTCAGCGCGCCGAGACTTGCGGGCTCATTTGCAGCACCTTGGCCTCGGTTTCGTGATTGGCGGGAAACAGCAGCATTGCGGCAGTGAACAGCACCGCAGTCAGCGCGCTGCTCAGCAGGAAATCGCGGCGGGCGAAATCCTTGAGGGATGTCGTTGCGATCCATGTTGTCATCGTCGTCTCCCGTTGGGCGCCGCTTGGGGCCAGCGCCGTCGATTGCGTGTCGGCCAAAACGAAAAAAGCTGCCGTCCAGGCCCCCTCGCGTCCGTACATCCGGGATCGCGTGGTGACCTGAGCGGCAGCTTTGCCTGTGGCGCCCGCCATTGGACGCCTGTTCTGTTGCCCTGCGAGGGGCTCGGTTACTTTAAAGCACGAAGCGTGCCAGTTTTGCGAAAAATCAGAATTTCACTTAAAATCAATTGGATAGCAGAATCGGCCTGGGGCCGACCGGTGCGGCGGCGCGGTCAAAGATTGGTCAGCGGCATAGATATGCCGCATAAATTTTGTGCAATGCACAAGAATGGCGTGCAAATGATCAGGCGCGTTTCTGGCCGGCGATGTAGGCGTCGATCCGGTCCGGATCGAAGATCTGGCCGTCGAAAAATCCGTCAGGGCCAAGCACGAGGCTCGCCCCCGCCGAGCCGACCGGCGTCGCAACCTTCAGCGCGCCCTCGACCTTGGCATTGGCGCCGGGCAGCGCCACGCCGAGCGGCTTCAGGGCCGAGCGGTAGAGGTCGGGCCGGTAGCAGTCGCGGGCGATGGCCAGGTTTTGCGGTGTATGCGGCAACTGCCCCCAGCGCACCATCTGCGTGTAGAACCACAGCGCATGGCTCTTCCAGGGGAAGTTCGCCGCCTTGTCGAAGGGCAGGAAGAAATCCTCGACGCTCCGCTCGACGCCGCCGCCCAGTTGAAGCCGTCCGGTGAGCGCCGGCATCTGGATCGCCTCCGGCTGACCGAGAAAAGCTGGCCTTGCCATCAGCGCGGCCAACTCGCCGCGATTCGCCGGATCCTGGCACCAGCGGGCAGAGTGATGCAGCGCCCTCAAGAGTGCTGCCATCGCCTCCGGGTTCTCCTCAGCCCAGGCCCGGCGTGCGCCGATCACCTTTTCCGGACTGTTGCGCCAGAGCAGTGCCTTGACGGTGACGATGCGGCCGGTGCCAGCGGCGACGGCAGCGCTGTTCCAGGGCTCGCCGACGCAATAGCCGTCGATGCGTCCGGCGGCCAGCGCATCGGCCATGAAGGGCGGCGGCACGATGACGATCTCGATGTCGCGATCGGGGTCGATGCCACAGGCGGCGAGCCAGTAGCGCAGTTCGTAATTGTGCCCGGAATGCGGATGCACGACCGCAAAACGCAGCGGCTCGCGGCCGGCGGCCGAGCGCTCGCGCACAAGCGCGCCGAGGGCGGCCCCGGCACGCGCCGGATCGAGGTCGGGCACAGCGCCACGGGCCGTCATGCCGCCCCAAACGGCGTTTGAGACGGTGACGCAATTGCCGCCGAGCCCGAGCGAGAATGGCACGATGGTGTCGGAGGCAAGCGGCGTCAGCCCGAGGCTGCAGGCGAGCGGCATCGGTCCCAGCATGTGCGCGACGTCGAAATGGCCGATGGCGATGCGGTCGCGAATATTGGCCCAGGAGGTCTCGCGCTGCAGCTTGAGCTCGATGCCCTCGCGGGCGGCAAAGCCCATCTCGCCTGCCACGACCAGGACCGCGCTGTCGAAGAGCGGCATGAAGCCGGCGGTGATTTCGTGCGCCATGCTCATTCGCCCTCCCCCAACAATCCCGCCGCCGTCACCAGGCTCTGGGCGATGTCGGCGATCTTGCGGTTCTGGTTCATGGCGGTCTTGCGCAGAAGCGTATAGGCAGCTTCCTCGCTCAACCCCCGCGACTTCATCAAGATGCCCTTGGCCCGGTCGATGACCTTGCGGTTCTCCAGCTCGCTGCGCGCCTCCTCCAATTCGCGCGCCATGCGCGAGAAGGCGTTGAAGCGGCTGATCGCCATGTCGAGGATCGGTTTGATGCGTTCCTTCTTCAGTCCGTCGACGACATAGGCGGACACACCGGCATCGACCGCCGCCTCGATCGAAGCCTGGTCGGAGCGGTCGACGAACATGGCGATCGGCCGCTTCACCGCGCGCGACAGCTGGAACATGTTCTCCAGCATGTCGCGGTTGGGGTTTTCCAGATCGATGACGATGACGTCCGGCTCGATCTCGGCGATGCGCCGGGCAATGCCGGCCACGTCATGGATCACCGTGACTTGCCGATGGCCGGCATCCCGCAATCCGGCCTCGATGATCGAGGCCCGGATGCGGTTCTCGTCGATAACAAGGATGGTCAACGAACCGGTGGACATGCGCCTATTGTGCAGGCGGCCCGCAGATGTGCAATGCGGCAGTCGATGGGAATGATTCATCCGACCCTCGCGGCATGGGCTGCGACGCTTTCGCGTCCCGCGCTGCGTTGCCGCTGAGGGGCGGGAACACTATAGATGTTCCATCGTGCGCGAAGATATTCACACGGCAGGCGTCCCGGTACTCTGCGTTTCATGCGAGGCGCGGCATCGTGGCATATGCGGCGCGCTCAACGCCGGGCAGCTCGTCGATCTTGCCAAATCGACGAAACGGCACAAGGCCGAGGCCGGCAAGGAACTGGTGGGCGATTCCAGAAGCGTCGAGCGTTTCTCGAACGTGCTTTCAGGCGTCGTGAAGCTGACCAAGACGCTTTCCGACGGCCGCCAGCAGATTGTCGGCCTGCAATTCGCTCCCGATTTCCTCGGCAGGCCGTTCCAGAGCGAGAGCACGCTCAGCGCCGAGGCGGCGACCGACGTCGAATTGTGCTCGTTCCCGCGCCAGGCGCTGGAGCGCATGATAAAGGAGCAGCCGGACCTTGAGCATCGCCTGCTCGAACAGAAGCTGCGCGAGCTCGACCAGGCGCGCGACTGGATGGTGGCGCTCGGCCGCAAGACGGCCTCCGAGAAGATCGCGAGCTTCCTTCTGATGATCGCGCGCAACATCGATCCCGCCGCCGGGCCGGAACGGCGCGGCGCGGCCTTCGACCTGCCGCTGTCGCGCGCGGAGATCGCGGATTTCCTGGGTCTCACCGTCGAGACGGTGAGCCGGCAGATCACCCGCCTGCGGGGCGAGAGCGTCATCCGCGTCGAAAACAACCGCCACGTCATCGTCGATGACATCGGGCGCCTGGCCGCGCGGGCCGGGGACTGATCCCCCGCTTCCCTTACTGATTGCCGAGAACCTTTGGCAGCACGTGGTCGCGCTCAAAGGCAATGTGGCGGCGCAACGATTCGAAGAAGGCGCGCAGCATATAGCCGAACGCCTCGGGATTTTCGATCGGCCGCCCGTGGCCGTAGGCCAGCAGCGCCTCGCTGAGATCCGCTGCCGCGCTTTCATCCTCCAGGTGCTCGAGCTTCAGTCGCGCGACGGTGTCTTCTTCGCCCGTCTGCCGCGCAAAGGCTGGGAAGACAATCTCTTCCTCGAAGCGGTGGCACTCGCGCAGCAACGGCAAGAGGTCGGCCGCCACGGCGAGGCACTGGAGCCGGTCGACCCGCGACGGCAGGTCGTCGGCGATGCCTTCGAGCATGTGGCAGAGCGCGAGCTTCTGCATATGCGCCCGCCGCATATCCGCCGGGCTGTGCAGCGGCTCCGGCATTACGCCCGTCATGATAGCTCCTCTGTCACGCCCAGGCTCAAGGAGGGTTGCTGCTCGACGGCAACAGGATCGGGAACATCGCCAGCCCACCGAGGCGATTATCGTCGCGACGCCAACGAAGAAAGTCGGACATGGAGCATCCTTTCTGGACATCGCCTCATAGCGCGGCACGAATGCTGGAGACTTGACCTGAATCAACTCATGTCCTTCTCGCCTATGCGAGAAGCGGGCCATGAAAACGCAGGTCGTTCCCGCACCGGTTCCTGATTCCGCCGCCGCGACGCCCGGCACCTTTCAGTCGCTCTCCGCCGCCGAGCGATTGGCCGGACCCGGATTGCGCGGTCTCCTCGCCTTGCAGGCGCTCCGCGCCGTGCTCAGGCTCGGCTTTGCCGCGACGGCGGCGATGGCCGCTGGCCGGCTCGTGATGGGCGAGACGGTCGATCCATGGCTCGTCGCCGGGATGGTCGCGCTGCTCGCGGCCGCATACTTCGCCGGATTCGCCGCTGAAAGGGTGCAGGCCACCGCGGAAAACGCCGTGTCGACGCGACTGCGGGCGCTCGCGGGCGAGCGATTGGGCAAGATGCCGGCGCGGCAGCTGCAGTCGCTCTCGACGGGCGCCTTGATCGTCTCGATGCAGCGGCATCCCGAGTCGATCGCCGCACTGATGGTGGGCCATCGTGCCGCCACGACCATGATGGCGGCCGGACCGTTGCTCGCCGCCATCGCGCTTTGCTTCGCCTCCTGGCAGGCAGCGCTGCTGGTCATCTGCCTGACGCCGGTGATGATCCTGTTCTTCGTGCTGGTGGGCAATGCGATCCGCCGGCGCGCCGACGCCCAGGAGCGTGCCTTCGGCCGGCTGGCGGGCCAGTTCGCCGACCGCGTCCGCACCCTGCCCACAATTCTTGCCAACCACGCGACGGCAAGCGAGGAGGCAAAACTCGGCCAGCGCCTGGAGGGCTACGCGGGCGAGACGATCGGTCTGCTGCGTATAGCCTTTGCCAATGCCGGGATCATCGACTTCTTCGCCTCGCTCTCGATTGCGATCCTCGCCATCTTCCTCGGCCTGGGGCACCTGAAGCTTGCGACGATCCCGGGCTTCTCCAATCTCGAGCTCTGGCAGAGCCTGTTCATCCTGATGATCGCGCCGGAATATTTCGCGCCGTTCCGTCGCTTTTCGGAGCAGTACCATGCCAAGGCGGAAGGGCTGGCGGCGGCCGCCGCGCTGGACCGGCTGCTCGGCGCCGAACCGATCGCGTCGACGACCTTGCCGGTGCTCGACCGGTTGCGCCTGACATTGCCGGCGCATGGCCTCGTCGCCATCGTCGGCCCGAGTGGATCGGGCAAATCGACGCTTCTGCGCCGTCTCGCCGGGCTCGAGCCGGGCGCCATGCCGACGCCGGGAACCCGTTCGCTGGCCAATGAAGAGATCGCCTGGGTCTCGACGGATGCCTACGTGCCCGAAGGAACGCTGGCTGAGGCCATTTCGTGGAATGACGGCGCGCCGGACCGGAGCCGGCTGGAAAATGCCGCGCGCGCGATCGGGCTGCTCGACGACGCCCTGCTGCCGGGCGGTCTCGATGCAAGGCTGGACAAGGGCGGCACCAATCTTTCGGGCGGCCAGCGGCTCCGCATCGCCGTCGCCCGCGCACAGCTTTCCGGACGAACCGTGCTCGCCGACGAGCCGACGGCAAAGCTCGACTGCGCGACCGCCGAAGCCGTCCGGCGCATGCTGCTCGGGATTTCAGGAGCGCGGCTGGTCATCGTGGCGACGCATGACCGGGAGCTTGCCGCCGCCGCCGACCTGGTTGTGGACCTCACCCGTGGTAATACCGTCGAGGTGGCTGCATGAGCACGGCGTTTCAGTCATCGAGCCGGAAGTCGTGGCGGCTGGCGACGGGCTTCGCCTTCACCGCGCTGGCCTGCGCCATATTGCTGGGCGGCGTTTCCGCCTGGCTGCTCGGCTCGGTGGCGATCGCCGGCCTTTCCGCCGCCGCTTTCACTTTCAACTTTCACACTCCCGCAGCCTTCATCAGGCTGTTCGCGGTCGGCCGCACCGCCGCCCGCTATGGCGAGCGGCTGACCGGCCACAAGGCCGCGCTCACCGATCAGATATCGCGTCGCGTCGAGCTGTTCGCCGCGATGGCGGCGGCGCCGGCGGTGCGACGGGCCGGATGGCAGCTCGGCGACGATGCGCGCCTTGCCGACTATCTGGACGACGTCGAGGACCTCGACTTCGCTAGGCTGCGCGCCGGCCTGCCGGCTCTGACGCTTGCCTGCGGCCTCGCGGTTCTGGTCGCCGGCTCGGCGGTGCTGGCGCCTTTGTCCCTCCTGCCCATCATAGTCTTGCTGCTTGCCACCCTATTCGCGGGGAACCGGGTGGCCAGAGCTGGCGCCATGGCGTGGGGTGAAACCAGGTCGCTGCGCCGCGGGGGCGCGAGCCGGCTTGGCGCGGCCATGGCGTCAGCCGTGCCCCTGAAAGCGGAGGGCGCCTGGAACCGCGAATGCACTGAGGCCCTTGCCCCGCTCTCTCGCGCCGATGGCGCGCAGCTTGCCCTTCGCCGGCTTCAGGCCATGCTGGACATGATCGGCGCGGCCTTCGGTCCGGTTGCCGGCGTCAGCGTGATGGCGGCTGCCTGGTATGCGGGCAGACAAGGCTCGGAGCTTCTCGCGCCGATGCTGCTCGCCTTCTCCTGGCTGGCGCTGGGCGAAACCATGAATGGCGCATCGCGCATGCTGGTTGCCGTGCTTCGCCGCAACGCGGCTCGCGCCGAGATCGGCCAATGGACACGCGGCACCGCCGCCGGCAGGCGCGAATTCGCCCTGGATGACATCAAGCCCGGCCTGCTGCTTCATGGCGGCCTGCAACGCCGTGCGCCCGACGGCCGGTCGATCGGAACGCCCATCTCTCTGCTCCTCGCGCGGGGCCAGCCGACACTGCTCGTCGGCGCAAGCGGCTCGGGCAAGACGAGCCTGCTCAAGCAGATCGCGGGCTGGATCGGCGACGATGCCTTCGCCGCCGACGATCGCATCCTGCCGGCAGGCGAGCGGCGGGCGCTCGTGTCCCTCGTCCTGCACGACGCGGTCGTGCTCGAGGACACCGTCCGGGCCAATCTCTTCGCCGGCGATGTCCCGGATGCCGCGCTCTGGCGGGCGCTCGAAGCCGTCGAGATGGACGGCCGCATCCGCGAAGCGGGCGGGCTGGGCAGCTGGGTCAGGCAGGACATGTTCTCGCTCGGCGAAGCGCAGCGCATCAACCTCGCGCGCGCCTGGCTGTCATCCCAGCCGCTTGTGCTGCTCGACGAGCCGACCGAGCATCTCGACGAGGCGCAGGGCGAGCGTATCCTCGAGCGGCTGCTCGCCCGCTTCAGCGATAGGATCGTCGTCGTTTCCACCCATCGCGCGCCGCCGCTCCGCGATGTCCGCACGATCGAGCTGCAGCCGTGATGCCGGGGCAACCGGAGGCTGGCGGCCTTCTCATTCCTCTCTGAAGGCGTGAGCAAAACTGTCGGCGACCGGCTGGAAGAGATATTCGAGCATGGTTCGCCTGCCAGTGACAACGGAGACGTCCACCGGCATTCCGGGATACAGCTTCACTTGTGGGAGCTTCTTGAGTTCATCGGCGCCCACCTCGACCGTCCCCCTGAAAAAAGTCGCGCCGCTGCGCTCGTCGATCTCAGCGTCGGCCGAGACCCGGGTAAGGGCGCCCCGCACGGTCGGCGTGGTTCTCTGCTTGTAGGCGACGAGGCGCACCGTCGCCGGCAGGCCGGGACGAACGACATCGATATCCAGCGGCTGAATCTTGACGTCCAGCACCATCTTGTCCTGGTCGGGAACCAGATCGAGGATGACGCCTCCCGGGGGTACAACTCCGCCCGGCGTGAAGTAGCGAAGGTTCATCACCGCCCCGTCTTCCGGCGCAACGACATCCCGGCGCGCCGCGCGCGCGTCGGTCTTCTGAAGCGCCTTTTCGAGCTCGGAGCGTTTGGTCTGAACGTCACGAAGGTCCTCGGCGGCCTTCTTGACATACGAGAGCCGGCCATTGTCGATCTGCGCCTCCGCCTCGGCGATCTGCTGCCGCAGGCTTTCAATATTCCCACGGTTCGAGTCAGCCTCGCCCTGTGCGGCGATGACCTGCCGTTCGAGCTGGAGCACGCGGGACTTCACCCCATAGCCTTTCTTAAGAAGTGTACGGGCGTCTGCCAGCTCTTCCCGCAGGGACGGCAGCTGAATCTCGAAGGCCGCAACTCTCGCAGCGAGTGCCGACATCTGGGCATGGTACTGGGCGATCCGCTGCTGCCAGACCTCGACTTCCGACGCCTGAACGTTGGCCTGGTCCTGGAAGATGCGCTCCTGCCCGGCCATGGCCTCGGCGACGGTCGGTTCGCTTCGCCGGGCCGACAGGTTCGCCGGAAAAGGAATCGTCTTCAGGCCGTCGCGCTGAGCGATCAGGCGGGCTTCGCCGGCGAGCGCGGAATCGAGTTCGCCGCGTACGGCATCGCGATCGGATTCAGCGTCGAGCCCGTCGAGGCGGACCAGTACCTGACCCTGCTTAACCAGGTCTCCTTCCCGGACCAGGATTTCCCGGATGATGCCGCCTTCCAGGTGCTGTACGGTCTTGCGGTTGCTGTCGACCTTGACTACGCCCGGCGCGACCGCGGCGCTTGTCAGAGGCGCGGTCGCCGCCCACAGGCCGAAGCAGCCGAAAAGCAGGCCGATGACAACCAGACCGCCGAGGACGTGGCCTCCGACCTGCGGCGAGGCGGGTGGCGGCGCTGGGATTCGCAACGGCAGCACGGCTTCGATCATGACGCGGCTCTTTCGGTGCTCACGACTCGGACCGGCGGCATGGAGGAAGACGGCTCTGGACGGCGCAGTTGCGCGAGCACGGCGTCGCGCGGACCGAAGTTCTGCGCCTGGCCCTCGTTGAGCACCAGGACACAATCGACATTGACCATCAGGGATGGGCGGTGGGCGACGATCACCACGGTCGAGCCTGCCGTCTTCATCGCGGCGATCGCCTGGTTCAGCGCTTCCTCGCCGACGGCATCGAGGTTAGAGTTCGGTTCGTCCAGCACCACCAACGCGGGACGACGATAGAGCGCCCTGGCAAGGCCGATGCGCTGGCGCTGCCCGCCAGAGAGCACCGAACCCTGTTCGCCGATCTCGGTGTCGTAGCCGTTCGGCAGCCGCAGGATCATCTCGTGCACGCCGGCCATCCGGGCGGCGGCCACGACCTCCCCTGGGTCGCCCTGTTCCATGCGGGCGATGTTCTCGCGCACGGTGCCAGGAAAGAGTTCGACGTCCTGCGGCAGGTAGCCCACATGGGCGCCGAAATCGTCCCGGTTCCAGGCAAATACATCGACGTCGTCGAGCCGCACCTGGCCCTGCTGCGGCGAAGCCATGCCGACGATCAGGCGCGCAAGCGTCGACTTGCCGGCTGCCGACGGCCCGATCACCGCAAGCGCCTGACCGGGTGGCACGGCGAAGGAAAGATTCCTCAACACCGGTTCCTTGGCGTTGGCCGGCGTGAAGGTGAGCGCCTCGACCGACAGCCGTCCCTGCGGCCGCGGCAATTCCATACCCGGCGGACGCAGCCGCGGGGCTTCGAACAGTCGGTTGAGCCGCGCCCAAGCCTCGCGGGCGCCGGTGGTCTGCTTCCAGGTGGCGATGGCCTGCTCCACCGGAGCGAGCGCGCGCGACATGATGATCGAGGCGGCGACCATGGCGCCGGGCGAGACTTCATGGCGCAGCGACAGCCAGGCGCCGAGCCCCAGCACGGCGACCTGCAGGAACATGCGGAAAGGCTTGGTAAAGGCGTTGATCAGGCCGGCCCTGTCGCTGGCAGTCGTCTGCAGCGCCAGCACCGATGCGTTGGCCTGATCCCAGCGCCTGGCGAGTACGCTGCCCATGCCCATGCCATCGATCACCTCGGCATTGCGGAAGCCGGCATCGGTTGCCTGATAAGCGCGCGCGGAAGCAGCGTTGGCATGCTTGAGCGTGCCCGCCGTCAGCGCATTGTTGGCAAGGGCGAGGCCGAACAGGACAACGGCACCGCCCAGCGCCAGGAGCCCGAGCAGCGGATGCAGGAGAAAGATGAAGGCGAGATAGATCGGCATCCACGGTGCATCGAACAGCGCCATGATGCCTCCGCCGCCGAGATAGCCGCGCAGCGTGGCGAGATCGCGCAGCGCCTCGGTGCGGTAGGACGAGCCGCGCAAGGTGTTTTCGAGCCCACGGGCCAGCACCTGCGGCGACAGCACACGGTCGATCCAGGTGCCAAGCTGCACTAGGAGCCGCGAGCGGAAGTACTCGAGCGCCCCCATCGCCACCAAGGCGGCCGTGGCAATAAGCGTCAGATAGACGAGCGTCTCGACGCTACGGCCGGGCAGCACGCGGTCATAGACCTGCAGCATGTAAACCGAGGTCGACAGCACGAGCAGGTTGATGACGAAGCTGAACCCGGCGACCGCGGCGAAGCCGCCGCGGCAGCGTTGGAGGGCAAGACGCAGGGCGTTGTTCATCGCTGGCTCCGGCGCGTCTCCGCTCAGGTCCACTCGATAAACTTGCTGTTGTCCAGCCCAAGCAGCTGCGTCAGGCTCGTCACGTCGTCCAGCGTGGCCACGTGGACGCGGCCTGTCGTATCGCTCCAATTGTTGTCGTACCAGAGTTCGCCCTTGCCGGTGTCGCTGTTAAAGACGGCGACATAGGCATTGGCAGCGCCCGCGGTACCGTTGACGATCTGCGCGTTGGTCTGGGCCGTCTGGATTTCCACCACCTTGTTGGTGTCGCCAGCCGCAATGTTGGTGATGGCGTTGCGGTTCTGATAGTCGGAGGCGCTGAGCCCGGCACCCGCAGCAGTCGCGGTGGTGTTGGCCGCGTTCCAGCTGCTCGCCCCCTGCTGCAGGCCAATCGTGTGGCCCGTGACAGCGAAGTCCAGTATGGTGTCGGTGCCGTTAAGGCTCGGAGCGGTCATCCGGAATTGATCATTTCCGCCGCCGCCCAGCAGCACGTCGTTGCCGCCGCCGCCGCTCAAGATGTCGTCCTGTTGACCTCCAAGCAGATAGTCGCGCCCGATACCGCCGTTCAGCGTGTCTCCGCCGTTGAAACCGGCGGCAATGTCGCTGCCTGTTCCACCGTTCAACGTGTCGGCGCTGCTTCCATTTTGCCCAACGAGCAGATGGAAATCAGCGCTGGTCGAGTTGTTCGCCTGATCGGTCACGGTGACATGCAAAGTATAGTCGCCGATGCTGGTGTTCGATTGAGATGCCGTCAGATTGCCGGTTGCGTCGACCGAAACATTCGTCGCAGAAAGAGCGTTGTTGGAAGTCGCTGAGTAGCTGAACGTGAAGCTGTCCGTGGCATCCGGATCGCCCAGTTCGATGAAATGACCCAGAAGCGCATTGTTGCCGGTCTGCGTCGGCACGAAATCAATGCCTGTCGGGCCACCGAGATCGCTGAGGTCGTTGTCGGTGATTGTGCCCACCCCTTGCGTGTCGGAGATCGTCGCATTGGTCGGGCTGCTGAGGTTGACAGTGAACTGCTCCGTCGGCTCGAACACCGCGTTGTCGACGATCGTCAGGGTGATGGTCTTGCTTGTTTCGCCGGCCGCGAAGCTGAGCATGCCGCTCAACGGGTCGGGTCCGGCGCTGTAGTCGCTTCCGGCCGAAGCTGTGCCAGGCGCCACCTGGTAGTTCACCGTGGCCGGCAGCACCGTCGCGCCCGTCTTGGTGACCGTGAAGGTGATAGTTCCGGCCGATTCGCTGACCGTGACATCGTTGATGGAGAAGCTCGGCGGCGAGTCATTGTCGTTGACCGTCACCTTTGCGGTGTCGCTGGTGTTGAGCGCCTCGAAGTTCCCGCCGCTCGTGCCGGTGATGCCGACCTGATAGTTGGTGCTGTCGCCATAGACATTGTTGTCGGCGACCGCGAAGGGGCTGGATACGCCGCTGGTGGCGCCGACCGCGATGGTGACGCTGGCGCCATTGTCGAGGTTGATCACCAGAGGCGTGCCGGTGACGGCATTGGCGACATGGGCGGTGATCGTCGCCGTGCCGGCGCCTTCGTTGACGCTGACGTCGTCCAGCGTGATCGCCGTGGTGTCGATGGTGTCGGTGACGTTGGCCGTCGCCGTGCCGGTGCCGACCACGAGGTGCTCGAAGTTGCCGCCCGAGGTGCCGGTGATGGTGGCCGTCAGATGGGAGGCGTCGACATAGACGTCCTCGCCGTTGCCCGACGCAATCGTCAGCGTGCCGGTGGTCTGGCCGTCGGCAATGGTGATGTCGCCCTGGTCGGTGTGGACCGTGGTGACGCCCTGCGAGGCATTGCTCAACGTCGCCGTGAACACATAGTCGGCAACCGCCCCCTCGGCGACCGTCGAGGCGCTGAGGTCGACCGTCGCGTCGGTCGTGGTGTCGGTGACGTTGGCCGTCGCCGTGCCGGTGCCGACCACGAGGTGCTCGAAGTTGCCGCCCGAGGTGCCGGTGATGGTGGCCGTCAGATGGGAGGCGTCGACATAGACGTCCTCGCCGTTGCCCGACGCAATCGTCAGCGTGCCGGTGGTCTGGCCGTCGGCAATGGTGATGTCGCCCTGGTCGGTGTGGACCGTGGTGACGCCCTGCGAGGCATTGCTCAACGTCGCCGTGAACACATAGTCGGCAACCGCCCCCTCGGCGACCGTCGAGGCGCTGAGGTCGACCGTCGCGTCGGTCGTGGTGTCG